>NZ_QLKQ01000007.1 GCF_003349955.1 Azospirillum brasilense | reverse complement strand
GGCGGCGGGTGGCGGCCGAGTGCCCGCGGCCTCGTCGTCGGTGCCCAGAGGGGCTGCGGCGGGGTCGGAGGCGGGGATCTTGTCGCCGGTCAGACCTTTGTCGATGGCGTCACGCAGGCGCTGCGCCCCGGCGTTGGGGGTGTCGGGCTTGTCCATTGGGGAACCCTGGGTCGGTTGCGAGGGGGGATCGTCCCTTCTGCCAACCGGGGTCTGGAGGCACGGTTCCGTCCGGACGGGGCCACAAGGCCGTTTCAGGAGCGCAGGGCGTCCCGGTCCGCCTCGTCCAGGCTGTCGAGCCAGTCGTCCATGGAGATCACCGGGGGCTCGTCGCCGGCCCGCCGGCTGGCTTCGACCAGTTCGGTGTCGGCGGTGTTGGAATGGACGATGAACCACAGCATCAGCCGATTCGCGTCGTCACCGGTGAGCGGATTGCCACGCTCGGCGGTTGCGATCAGGGTGTCGATGTTGGCGAGGTAACTTCGGTGGGCCTGCTCGTGCCGCTCCCGCCGGTCCGCGGCCAGCACGGCCATCTCCGCCGTCTCCGTGGCGAAATGTTCCGCCACCTCGTGGCGGAGCGCGGTCAGTTCCGCGAGTCCGAAGGGACCGCCCGCGGTCATCGCCGAGAGCAGATCGAGAATGGCGCCGTGCTCCGCGTCGATGACGCCGGAACCGGTCGGTATGAGGGAGCCGCCGTTGGGAGCGTGCGTCATGGGCGGGGCCGGGCGTCGCTCTGCCAGGGGGGAGATGGTGCCGGTTGCAGGGCTCGAACCCGCGACCTTCGGTTTACAAAACCGCTGCTCTACCAACTGAGCTAAACCGGCGTGCCGCCCGGCCGGACCGCGGCGGGCGCCTACACTAGCGTCCCGCGCGGTCCGCGGCAAGCCTCACCTGTGCGGTGCGTTCGGCGACGCCTCAGCGCAGCCGGGCGACCTCGTAGAGGGCGACGGCGGCGGCGTTGGACACGTTCAGGCTGCCCACCGGTCCCTGGGTCGGCAGGCGGGCGATGACGTCGCAACGCTCCATGGTCAGGCGGCGCAGACCGGCGCCTTCCGCCCCCAGCACCAGCGCCGTGCGGCCCGTCAGGTTGCACTGGGCCAGCGTGCTCGTCCCCGACTCGGCAAGGCCGACGGTCCAGAAGCCGGCCTGCTGAAGGTCGGCCAAGGCGCGGGCGAGGTTGGTCACGCGGACCAGAGGCACCGACTCCAGCGCACCCGACGCGCTCTTGGCGAGGACACCGGTGGTCTCCGGCGCGTGGCGTTCGGTCACCACCACCGCCTTGGCGCCGAAGGCGGAGGCGGAGCGCAGGATGGCGCCGACGTTGTGCGGGTCTGTCACCTGGTCGAGGACGACGATGAGCGCCGACGGGTCCGAATCCGCCTCGGCGCAAAGGTCCTCGATCCCGGTCTCCTCCAGGGGGGCGGCGTCGACCGCCACGCCCTGGTGCACGGCGCCCGGCGGCAGCATGCGGTCCAGGTCGTTGCGGTCGGCCGGCATCGGGCTGGGTCGCTGAAGACCGCGGGCCTTGGCCTGGGCCAGAACCGGCTCCAGTGCCGCGCGGCCCGCTTCCGTCGCGATCAGGCGGTGGATGCGCCGTTCCGGATTCAGCCAGGCGGCCGACACCGGATGCAGGCCGTAGAGCAGGACGCCCTGCGCGCCGCGCCCGGAGGGGCGGTCGCCGCGCGACTCGCGGTTGGATGCGGAATGGCTCTTGGCCGGGGCAGGGGGCTGGCCGTGGGGCGCGGATGGCTTCTTCGAACGGGTCATGGTGTCCGGCTGGAGGGGGCAGGGCTAAGCCCGCCGCGGTTATTCACAGTTTTCTGGTTTGGACTGCTTCAGACGTGTTGACAAGGCCTGAAAAATTCTCATAGTGCCGAACTCCGCGGCGGGCATGTCCCGCAGCGGGCCTGAGGAAGGGTGGCCGAGTGGTTAAAGGCAGCAGACTGTAAATCTGCCCGCGTAAGCGTACGCTGGTTCAAATCCAGCCCCTTCCACCACTACATTCCACGGCTTGTCCGTGATCGCGTTTCCCGGTCGATAGCGCCGGGCGGGGCATGGCGGGTGTAGCTCAATGGTAGAGCAGAAGCCTTCCAAGCTTACGACGGGGGTTCGATTCCCCTCACCCGCTCCAATCCCCCCGCGCTAAGGGAAATGTCGGTCTCGGCCGGGCCATTGTGTGCGTCCGGAACGTCGGGAACGAAAGACCAAAGCGATGGCGAAGGCAAAGTTTGAGCGGAACAAGCCGCACTGCAACATTGGCACGATCGGCCACGTCGACCACGGCAAGACGTCGCTGACGGCGGCGATCACGAAGGTGCTGGCCGAGAGCGGCGGCGCGACCTTCACCGCCTACGACCAGATCGACAAGGCGCCGGAAGAGAAGGCGCGTGGCATCACGATCTCGACCGCCCACGTCGAGTACGAGACGACCAACCGCCACTACGCCCACGTCGATTGCCCGGGCCACGCCGACTACGTGAAGAACATGATCACGGGCGCCGCGCAGATGGACGGCGCGATCCTGGTCGTGTCGGCCGCCGACGGCCCGATGCCGCAGACCCGCGAGCACATCCTTCTGGCCCGCCAGGTCGGCGTGCCGGCTCTGGTGGTGTTCATGAACAAGGTCGACATGGTCGACGATCCGGAGCTGCTCGAGCTGGTCGAGATGGAGGTGCGCGAGCTGCTGTCCTCCTACCAGTTCCCGGGCGACGACATTCCGATCGTCAAGGGCTCGGCGCTGTGCGCTCTGGAGGACCGTTCGCCGGAGATCGGCCGTGACGCGATCCTCAAGCTGATGGCCGAGGTCGACCAGTACATCCCGCAGCCGGAGCGTCCGAAGGACCGTCCGTTCCTGATGCCGATCGAGGACGTGTTCTCGATCTCGGGCCGCGGCACCGTGGTGACCGGCCGCGTCGAGCGTGGCATCGTGAAGGTCGGCGAGGAAGTCGAGATCGTCGGTCTGAAGACCACGGTCAAGACCACCGTGACCGGCGTCGAGATGTTCCGCAAGCTGCTCGACTCGGGTGAGGCGGGCGACAACATCGGCGCGCTGCTGCGTGGCACGAAGCGTGAGGACGTCGAGCGCGGCCAGGTTCTGGCCAAGCCGGGCAGCATCACGCCGCACACCACCTTCAAGGCCGAGGCCTACATCCTGACGAAGGAAGAGGGTGGCCGTCACACGCCGTTCTTCACCAACTACCGTCCGCAGTTCTACTTCCGCACGACCGACGTGACGGGCATGGTGAAGCTGCCGGAAGGCACCGAGATGGTGATGCCGGGCGACAACATCTCCATGGAAGTCGAGCTGATCGCTCCGATCGCCATGGACGAGGGCCTGCGCTTCGCCATCCGCGAGGGTGGTCGTACGGTCGGCGCCGGCGTCGTCGCTTCGATCATCAAGTAAGTTAAAGGGCCCGACCCCACCGCCGTTTCCTCCCGGTTCGGTGGTGGGGTCGATCCCCGTCGATTTCGGCACGCCGGCCGATAAAAAGGCTAGCAAGCCACGCGGCTATGCGCTATAAGCTCCGCTCCCCGCAGGGGGTAGAGCCTGCGGCGATAGGAGTGTAGCTCAATTGGTAGAGCACCGGTCTCCAAAACCGGGGGCTGGGGGTTCGAGCCCCTCCACTCCTGCCACGCCGTACCGAACCAGAACGGGTCGCTGACCGCGCCCTACACGTCGCACCGGAGCCCGCACGGTCTACGATGGCTAAAGTGAACCCCGCAGAATTCGCGCGCGACGTCCGCCGCGAGGTGGCCAAGGTCACCTGGCCGACCCGCAAGGAAACCGGCGTGACGACCGCCATGGTGTTCGTCATGGTGGTGCTGGCTTCGCTGTTCTTCCTCGTCGTGGATCAGGTGCTGGCCTTCGCCGTCCGTATGATCCTTGGGCTGGGAGCCTGATCGCCATGGCCGCGCGCTGGTACGTCGTTCACGTCTATTCGGGCTTCGAAAAGAAGGTTTCCCAGGCCATCCGCGAAAAGGCGGCTCAGAAGGGTCTGGAAGACAAGTTCGAAGAGATCCTGGTGCCGACCGAGGAAGTGGTCGAGGTGCGCCGGGGTTCCAAGATCAACACCGAGCGGAAGTTCTTCCCCGGCTACGTCCTCATCAAGATGGATTTGACGGACGAGTCCTGGCATCTCGTGAAGAACACGCCGAAGGTCACCGGCTTCCTGGGTGGTGGCGGCAAACCGCAGCCGATCAGCCAGCGCGAAGCCGAGCGGATCATTCATCAGGTGCAGGAAGGCTTTGAGCGCCCCAAGCCCTCGATCACCTTCGAGGTGGGCGAGCAGGTTCGTGTGAGCGACGGCCCCTTCACCTCCTTCAACGGCACCGTCGAGGAAGTCGACGAGGAGAAGGCCCGCCTCAAGGTGGCGGTGTCGATCTTCGGCCGCTCCACGCCGGTCGAGCTGGAATACACCCAGGTCGAGAAGGTCTGAGACCAACCGTTTTCCCGGAGCACGTGATTGAAAGTCACGTGCTCCTTTCTGCTGCGGAAGGCCCGCCATAGCCGCACCGCAAAGCCCCGCGACGCCGGACAGCGTATCGAGGCGTCGTATCTGGAGGTTGTGACATGGCAAAGAAAATCGTCGGCTTCATCAAGCTGCAGGTTCCGGCCGGCAAGGCGAATCCGTCGCCGCCCATCGGCCCGGCGCTCGGTCAGCGCGGCCTGAACATCATGGAGTTCTGCAAGGCGTTCAACGCCAAGACGCAGGACCTGGAAGTCGGTATGCCGATCCCGGTGGTCATCACCGCCTACGGCGACCGCACCTTCACCTTCGTCACGAAGACCCCGCCGGTCAGCTACTTTCTGAAGAAGGCCGCTGGCATCGACAAGGGCTCGCAGACCACCGGCAAGGGCGCTTTCGCCGGCAAGATCACGAAGACCCAGATTCGTGACATCGCCGAGAAGAAGATGAGGGACCTGAACGCCCACGACGTCGAGGCGGCCGCCAGCATGATCGCTGGTTCCGCCCGCTCGATGGGCCTCGAAGTGGTGGAGGGCTGATCCCATGGCGAAGCTCGGCAAGCGACTGACCGATTCCTACAAGAAGGTCGACCGCGAGGCGCTCTACTCGCTGGAAGGCGCCGTCTCCCTGATCAAGGGCCTGCCCAAGGCGAAGTTCGATGAGACCATCGAAATCGCCATGAACCTGGGCATCGACCCGCGTCACGCCGACCAGATGGTCCGCGGCGTGGTGAACCTGCCGAACGGCACCGGCAAGACCGTGCGCGTCGCCGTGTTCGCCAAGGGCACCAAGGCGGACGACGCCCTGGCCGCCGGCGCGGACATCGTCGGCGCCGACGATCTGGCCGAGAAGATCCTGGCCGGCAACATCGACTTCGACCGCTGCATCGCGTCCCCGGACATGATGGGCGTCGTCGGCAAGCTCGGTAAGGTCCTCGGCCCGCGCGGCCTGATGCCGAACCCGAAGCTCGGCACCGTGACCCCCGACGTGGCCGGCGCCGTCAAGGCCGCCAAGGCCGGCGCCGTGGAGTTCCGTGCCGAGAAGACCGGCATCGTGCACGCCGGTGTGGGCAAGGCCAGCTTCTCGGAAGAGGCTCTGGTGCAGAACATCCGCGCCTTCGTGGATGCCATCACCCGTGCCAAGCCGACCGGTGCCAAGGGCCAGTACCTGCTGAAGGTCTCGCTGTCCTCGACGATGGGCCCGGGCCTCAAGCTCGACCTGTCCACTCTGGCCGCCACGGCCTGAGTGACCTGAGTTTCGCCGCCGGCTCCTTCGGGAGGCGGCGGTGATCGGGTGTCCCTGCGGGGGCGCCCACCCTGTCCAAGACCGCTGGCGCCCGCGTCTCTCCGGAGGCAACGGCTTAAACCCGCCAGAGCAGACAGGAGTTGAACCGTTAACCACGCGGGCTCGCCCGCGGTTCAGGAACGGCTCGAACTTCTGGGACAGGTTCGCCGGGGCTCCCCACCGAAAGGGAAGGGGTCCCTTGTAAACCTCTGTGCAAGGAGGCGATCCGTGGATCGTACACAAAAAGAAGCGACGATCGCGGACCTGCAGTCGAAGCTCCAGGAGACGGGCCTGGTGGTGGTCACCCACCATCTGGGCCTGACGGTGGCGGAAGTCACCGACCTGCGTGGCAAGATTCGGGCCGCGGGCGCGAGCTTCAAGGTGACGAAGAACCGGCTCGCCCGCCGCGCCCTTCAGGGCACGCAGTTCGAAGGTCTGGACGGTCTCTTCAAGGGGCCGACCGCGATCGCTTACTCGAAGGATCCCGTCGCGGCCGCCAAAGTGGTGGCCGACTACGCGAAGACCAACGAGAAGCTGAAGATCGTCGGTGCCGCTCTCGGCGACCAGATCCTCGACGCGGAGGGAGTGAAGGCTCTCGCCACGCTCCCGTCGCTGGACGAACTGCGCGCCAAGCTCGTGGGCATGATCCAGACTCCGGCGACCCGCATCGCCGGCGTTCTCCAGGCTCCGGGCGGCCAGGTCGCCCGTGTGCTGGCGGCCTACGCGAAGAAGGACGAGGCGGCCTGAGCCGCATCCGTCTAGCTGTCTACCCATCCCAGAACATCGAGTTGTTGGAGCATTAAAATGGCTGATCTGCAGAAGCTGGTCGACGATCTCTCGGCCCTGACCGTCATCGAGGCCGCCGAGCTGTCGAAGCTGCTGGAAGAGAAGTGGGGCGTCTCCGCCGCCGCTCCGGTGGCCGTTGCCGCCGCCGGTCCGGCCGCCGCCGCCGCCCCGGTCGAAGAGCAGACCGAGTTCAACGTGATCCTCGCCGACGCCGGCGACAAGAAGATCAACGTCATCAAGGAAGTCCGCGCCATCACCGGCCTGGGCCTGAAGGAAGCCAAGGACCTGGTCGAAGGCGCTCCGAAGCCGGTCAAGGAGGCCGTGTCGAAGGACGAGGCCGCCAAGATCAAGAAGCAGCTTGAAGAGGCCGGCGCCAAGGTCGATATTAAGTAAGACCCGTCTTGCTGCGACGGATAAGACATATCCACGCCGGACGGCGGCCGGTCCCCGAGGGGGCCTGCCGCCGCACGGCGTTTTCTGCCTTCCACCGGACCGGGTTTCTCGGTCCGGCTCTTTCCGTCCCTGCATAAGGGGCGGGCCGCGCGATCATCGCCGCGTCGCGGCGAGCACCCTGGTTCGCGTGCTTCTGGTCGAGCGTACTCACGATTCTGACGTTTGGGGACATCCATGGCCAAATCCTTTACGGGTCGAAAGCGTGTTCGGAAGAGCTTCGGGCGCATCCCGGAAGTCACCCAGATGCCCAACCTCATCGAGGTGCAGCGCAGCTCCTACGACCACTTCCTGCAAATGGACGTCCCGCCGGAGAAGCGGGCCAACCTGGGTCTGCAGGAGGTGTTCCGGTCGGTGTTCCCGATCAAGGACTTCTCCGACCGCGCCGTCCTCGACTTCGTGAAGTACGAGCTTGAGCAGCCGAAGTATGACGTCGAGGAGTGCCAGCAGCGCGGCATGACCTTCGCCGCCCCGCTGAAGGTGACCCTGCGCCTCTCCGTCTTCGACGTGGAAGAGGACACGGGTCTGCGCTCGATCCGCGACATCAAGGAGCAGGACGTCTACATGGGCGACATGCCCCTGATGACGGCCAACGGCACCTTCATCATCAACGGCACCGAGCGCGTCATCGTCTCGCAGATGCACCGCAGCCCGGGCGTCTTCTTCGACCATGACAAGGGCAAGACCCATTCGTCGGGCAAGTATCTCTTCGCTGCCCGCGTGATCCCGTACCGCGGCTCCTGGCTGGACTTCGAGTTCGACGCCAAGGACCTCGTCTACGTGCGCATCGACCGCCGCCGCAAGCTGCCGGCCACCACGCTGCTGTTCGCCCTGGACGGCGCGGAGACCGAGGCGTTGCGCGCCGAGCGGAAGGCCCAGAAGAAGGACCTGCTGCCCTACGAGGCGCAGGGCATGGCGAAGGAAGAGATCCTCAATTTCTTCTACGACACCATCACCTACACCCGCGCGTCGGGCGGCTGGAAGACCCCCTTCAACGCCGACCGCATGAAGGGCGTGAAGGTCGCCTCCGACCTCGTGGACGCGGCCTCCGGCCAGGTCGTCGCCGAGGCGGGCACCAAGATGACGCCGCGCCTGATCAAGAAGCTGGTCGAGGGTGGCCTCGCCGAGCAGCTCGTCTCCACCGAGGAGCTGACCGGCCGCTACCTCGCCGTCGACATCATCAACGAGCGGACCGGCGAAGTCCTGTTCGAAGCCGGTGACGAATTGTCGGCGAGCGACCTCGACAAGCTGGAGAAGGCCGGCGTCGACGAGCTGCCGGTGCTGGCGATCGACCACCTGAACGTCGGCGCCTACATCCGCAACACGATGGCGGCCGACCGCAACGCGTCCCGCGAGGACGCGCTGATCGACATCTACCGCGTCATGCGTCCGGGCGAGCCGCCGACCCTGGAGTCGGCCGAGGCGCTGTTCGCCGGCCTGTTCTTCGACAGCGAGCGCTACGACCTGTCGGCGGTGGGCCGCGTCAAGATGAACGCGCGCCTGAACTTCCAGACCGAGGACAGCGTCCGCGTCCTGCGCAAGCAGGACATCATGTCGATCCTCAAGGTTCTGGTGAACCTGAAGGACGGCCGCGGCGAGATCGACGACATCGACCATCTCGGCAACCGCCGCGTCCGCTCGGTTGGCGAGCTGATGGAGAACCAGTACCGCGTCGGCCTGCTGCGCATGGAGCGCGCGATCCGCGAGCGCATGAGCTCGGTCGAGATCGACACGGTCATGCCGCACGACCTGATCAACGCCAAGCCGGCGGCCGCCGCCGTGCGCGAGTTCTTCGGCTCGTCGCAGCTCTCGCAGTTCATGGACCAGACCAACCCGCTGTCCGAGATCACGCACAAGCGTCGTCTCTCGGCCCTCGGCCCGGGCGGTCTGACCCGCGAGCGCGCCGGCTTCGAGGTGCGCGACGTGCACCCGACGCACTACGGCCGCATCTGCCCGATTGAGACGCCCGAAGGCCCGAACATCGGCCTGATCAACTCGCTGGCGACCTACGCCCGCGTGAACCAGTACGGCTTCATCGAGAGCCCGTACCGCAAGGTGCGCGACAGCATCGTCACCGACGAGGTGGTCTATCTCTCCGCCATGGAGGAGGGCCGCTACGTCGTCGCCCAGGCGAACGCCGAGCTGGACGCGGACAACCGCTTCGCCGCCGACCTCGTGTCGTGCCGGCAGGGCGGCGAGTACCTGATGTTCCGCCCGGAGGCCATCGACCTGATCGACGTGTCGCCGAAGCAGCTCGTCTCCGTCGCCGCGGCGCTGATCCCGTTCCTCGAGAACGACGACGCGAACCGCGCGCTGATGGGCTCGAACATGCAGCGTCAGGCGGTGCCGCTGGTCAAGGCCGACGCGCCGCTGGTCGGCACCGGCATGGAGGCCACGGTCGCCCGCGACAGCGGCGTGACCATCGTCGCCAAGCGCAAGGGCATCGTCGACCAGATCGACGCGACCCGCATCGTGGTCCGGGCGACCGACTCGTCCGACGCCACGGCGCCGGGCGTGGACATCTACAACCTGCTGAAGTTCCAGCGTTCCAACCAGAACACCTGCATCACCCAGCGCCCGCTGGTGAAGGTGGGCGACCGCGTGGCGGCCGGCGACATCATCGCCGACGGTCCCTCGACGGAGCTGGGCGAGCTGGCGCTGGGCCGCAACGTGCTCGTCGCCTTCATGCCGTGGAACGGGTACAACTTCGAGGACTCGATCCTCATCAACGAGCGCATCGTCAAGGACGACGTCTTCACCTCGATCCACATCGAGGAGTTCGAGGTCATGGCCCGCGACACCAAGCTGGGCCAGGAGGAAATCACCCGCGACATTCCGAACGTCGGTGAGGAAGCCCTCAAGAACCTCGACGAGGCCGGCATCGTTTACATCGGCGCCGAGGTCCGTCCGGGCGACATCCTGGTCGGCAAGGTGACGCCGAAGGGCGAAAGCCCGATGACTCCGGAAGAGAAGCTGCTGCGCGCCATCTTCGGCGAGAAGGCGTCCGACGTCCGCGACACCTCGCTGCGCCTGCCGCCGGGCGTCGCCGGGACGATCGTCGAGGTCCGCGTGTTCAGCCGCCGCGGCGTCGACAAGGACGAGCGCGCCCTGGCCATCGAGCGGGCCGAGATCGAGAAGCTGGCCAAGGACCGCGACGACGAACGCGCGATCCTGGAGCGCAGCTTCTACACCCGCCTGAAGGAGGTCATCCTCGGCCAGACCGCGCAGTCCGGCCCGAAGGGCATGCGCGCCGGCACGGTCCTGACCGACGCCGAGCTGGCGAACCTGACCAAGGGCCAGTGGCGCCAGATCTCCATCGCCGACGAGCAGGTGATGGAGACGGTGGAGAGCCTGGGCAAGGTCTTCGACGACTCGATCCAGGCGCTGCAGAACCGCTTCGAGAACAAGGTCGAGAAGCTGCAGCGCGGCGACGAGCTGCCGCCGGGCGTGATGAAGATGGTCAAGGTCTTCGTCGCGGTGAAGCGCAAGCTGCAGCCGGGCGACAAGATGGCCGGCCGCCATGGCAACAAGGGTGTGGTCTCGCGCATCCTGCCGCAGGAGGACATGCCGTACCTGGAGGACGGCCAGCCGGTCGATCTGGTTCTGAACCCGCTGGGCGTGCCGTCGCGCATGAACATCGGTCAGATCCTGGAGACCCATCTGGGCTGGGCGTCGGCCGGCCTCGGCAAGCAGATCGGCCGCGCCATCGACCAGTACCGCCTCGCCATGAAGGGCCGCGGCGACGCCGCCCAGACCATGGACGGGCTGCGCATCACGCTGAAGGAGGCCTACGGCGAGAAGGTCTACGACGACCAGATCGCCGACATGACCGAAGGCGAGCTGCTGGAGCTGGGCGGCAACCTGCGCAAGGGCGTCCCCTTCGCCACGCCGGTCTTCGACGGCGCGCGCGAGGAGGACATCTGCCAGCAGCTGGAGAAGGCGGGTCTGGACCGCTCCGGTCAGGTCACCCTGATCGACGGCCGCACCGGCGAGGCCTTCGACCGCAAGGTGACCGTCGGCTACATCTACATGCTGAAGCTGCACCACCTGGTGGACGACAAGATCCACGCGCGCTCGATCGGTCCCTACTCGCTGGTCACCCAGCAGCCGCTCGGCGGTAAGGCCCAGTTCGGCGGACAGCGGTTCGGTGAGATGGAAGTGTGGGCGCTCGAAGCCTACGGCGCCGCCTACACGCTGCAGGAGATGCTCACGGTCAAGTCGGACGACGTGTCCGGCCGCACCAAGGTCTACGAGGCGATCGTCCGCGGCGACGACAACTTCGAGGCGGGCATCCCTGAGTCCTTCAACGTTCTGGTCAAGGAGCTGCGCTCCCTGGGCCTGAACGTCGAGCTGAACCAGCGGTCGTACTGAGCCCAAGAGACTTGAACCCGCCGGAGGAGGGGCCATGTCGGCCCCTTCCGGCGGGAACTGCCCTTAACCGACAACGCGGCGCTGCCAGCGGGAGACGGTCATGAACGAGTTGATGAACATTTTCGGCCAGGTCCAGGGTCCCCAGAGCTTCGATCAGATCCGCATCCAGATCGCGAGCCCCGAGCGCATCCGGTCCTGGTCGTTCGGCGAGATCAAGAAGCCGGAAACCATCAACTATCGCACTTTCAAGCCTGAGCGCGACGGCCTGTTCTGCGCCCGCATCTTCGGACCGATCAAGGACTACGAGTGCTTGTGCGGCAAGTACAAGCGCATGAAGTACCGCGGCATCATCTGCGAGAAGTGCGGCGTCGAGGTGACGCTGTCGAAGGTCCGGCGCGAGCGCATGGGCCACATCGAGCTGGCCTCGCCGGTCGCTCACATCTGGTTCCTGAAGTCCCTGCCGAGCCGCATCGGTCTGCTGCTCGACATGACGCTGAAGGATCTGGAGCGCATCCTCTATTTCGAGAACTACGTCGTCATCGAGCCGGGCCTGACCCCGCTGAAGCTGCACCAGCTTCTCAGCGAGGAGGAGTTCGTCTCCGCTCAGGACGAGTACGGCGAGGACGCCTTCACCGCCTCGATCGGTGCCGAGGCGCTGCGCATCATGCTGTCGGCGCTCGACATGGAGGAGGAGAAGAAGACCTGCCGCGAGGAGCTGCGGGACACCTCGTCCGAGGCCAAGCGCAAGAAGCTCGTGAAGCGTCTGAAGCTGATCGACGCCTTCCTGTCGTCGCAGTCGCGTCCGGAATGGATGATCCTGGAAGTCATTCCGGTGATCCCGCCGGAGCTGCGCCCGCTCGTCCCGCTGGACGGCGGCCGCTTCGCCACGTCCGACCTGAACGACCTGTACCGCCGCGTCATCAACCGCAACAACCGTCTGAAGCGGCTGATCGAGCTGAAGGCGCCGGACATCATCGTCCGCAACGAGAAGCGCATGCTGCAGGAGGCCGTCGACGCGCTGTTCGACAACGGCCGCCGCGGCCGCGTCATCACCGGCGCCAACAAGCGTCCGCTGAAGTCGCTGTCGGACATGCTGAAGGGCAAGCAGGGCCGCTTCCGTCAGAACCTCCTCGGCAAGCGCGTCGACTATTCGGGCCGTTCGGTCATCGTGGTCGGTCCGGAGCTGAAGCTGCACCAGTGCGGCCTGCCGAAGAAGATGGCGCTTGAGCTGTTCAAGCCCTTCATCTACGCGAAGCTGGAGCTGTACGGCCTCGCCTCGACCATCAAGGCCGCCAAGCGGATGGTCGAGAAGGAGCGTCCCGAGGTGTGGGACATCCTGGAGGAAGTCATCCGCGAGCATCCGGTGATGCTGAACCGCGCGCCGACGCTGCACCGTCTGGGCATCCAGGCCTTCGAGCCAACGCTGATCGAAGGCAAGGCGATCCAGCTCCACCCGCTGGTCTGCACCGCCTTCAACGCCGACTTCGACGGCGACCAGATGGCCGTGCACGTCCCGCTGAGCCTCGAGGCCCAGTTGGAAGCGCGCGTCCTGATGATGTCGACCAACAACATCCTGTCGCCCGCCAACGGCAAGCCGATCATCGTGCCGTCGCAGGACATCGTGCTGGGTCTCTATTACATCACGATGGACCGGCCGGGCGAGATGGGCGAGGGCATGACCTTCGCCAACGTCGGCGAGATCGAGCAGGCGCTGGACGCCAAGGTCGTGACGCTGCACGCCAAGGTGAAGGCGCGCTACAAGGGCGTGGACGAGAACGGCGACGAGAAGATCTCCATCGTGGAGACGACCCCGGGCCGCATGCTGCTGTCCGAGATCCTGCCGCGCAACCCGGCGGTGCCCTTCGCGCTGATCAACCGTCTGCTGACCAAGAAGGACGTCGGCAACGTCATCGACGCCGTCTACCGCCATTGCGGTCAGAAGGAGACGGTGATCTTCGCCGACCGCCTGATGAAGCTCGGCTTCGGCCACGCCTGCCGCGCCGGCATCTCCTTCGGCAAGGATGACATGGTCATCCCCGAGGCGAAGAAGAAGCTGGTCAACGACAGCAAGGAGCGGGTGAAGGAGTTCGAGCAGCAGTATCTCGACGGTCTGATCACCCAGGGCGAGAAGTACAACAAGGTCGTCGACGTCTGGTCGGAGTGCACCGAGAAGGTGGCGACGGAGATGATGAAGGTCATCTCCGACACCGCCCCCGGCAAGCCGGTCAACTCGGTCTACATGATGGCCCATTCCGGCGCGCGTGGTTCGGCCGCCCAGATCCGCCAGCTGGCGGGCATGCGCGGCCTGATGGCCAAGCCGTCGGGCGAGATCATCGAGACGCCGATCATCTCGAACTTCAAGGAAGGCCTGACCGTGCTGGAGTACTTCAACTCCACCCACGGCGCCCGCAAGGGTCTGGCCGACACCGCCTTGAAGACGGCGAACTCCGGTTACCTGACCCGTCGTCTCGTCGACGTGGCCCAGGACGCCATCATCGTCGAGGTCGATTGCGGCACCGACAAGGGCATCACCGTCAAGGCGGTGATCGACGGCGGCGAGGTCATCTCCCCGCTGGGCGACCGCATCCTCGGCCGCACGGTGGTCGGCGACCTGATCGACCCGCTGAACGGCGAGCTGATCGTGCCGAACGCCGGCCTGATCGACGAAGCCACGGTCGACCGGATCGAGCGTTCGGGCATCGACAGCGTCATGATCCGCTCGGTCCTGACCTGCGAGACCAAGGACGGCGTCTGCGCCAAGTGCTACGGCCGCGATCTGGCCCGCGGCACGCTGGTCAACGTCGGTGAGGCGGTCGGCGTCATCGCCGCCCAGTCGATCGGCGAGCCGGGCACCCAGCTCACCATGCGCACGTTCCACATTGGTGGCGCCGCGCAGCGTGGTGCGGAGCAGAGCCAGGTGGAGGCGGCGTTCGATGCCACGGTGCGGATCAACAACCGCAACGTCGTCATCAACTCGTCCAACATCCCGGTGGTCATGGGCCGCAGCACCGAGGTGATCCTGCTTGACGAGCAGGGCCGCGAGCGGGCGCGTCACCGCGTTCCGTACGGTGCGAAGCTGCTGGCCGACGAGGGCGTGAAGGTCGAGCGCGGCCAGAAGCTGGCCGAGTGGGACCCCTACACCCTGCCGATCATCACCGAGCGCGAGGGCACCGCCCACTACGTCGACCTCGTGGAAGGCATCTCCATGCGCGAGGTGATGGACGAGGCGACGGGCATCTCGTCCAAGGTCGTGGTGGACTGGCGCCAGCAGCCGCGCGGTGCGGATCTGAAGCCGCGCATCACGCTGCGTGACGAGCGGGGCGAGATCATCACGCTCGCCAACGGTCTGGAGGCCCGCTACTTCATGTCGGTGGACGCCATCCTCTCGGTCGAGAACGGCGCCCACGTCCGGGCCGGCGACGTGCTGGCGCGTATCCCGCGCGAGTCGTCCAAGACCCGCGACATCACGGGCGGTCTGCCGCGCGTGGCCGAGCTGTTCGAGGCGCGCCGTCCGAAGGACTTCGCGATCATCTCGGATCTCGACGGTCGCGTGGAGTTCGGCAAGGACTACAAGACCAAGCGCCGCATCGTCGTCCGAAACGACGAGTCGGGGGACGAGCGCGAGTATCTGATCCCGAAGGGCAAGCACATCTCCGTGCAGGAGGGTGACTATGTCGAGCGCGGCGATCTGCTGATGGACGGCAACCCGGTGCCGCACGACATCCTGTCGGTGATGGGTGTGGAGGCTCTGGCCAACTACCTCATCAACGAGATCCAGGACGTCTATCGACTGCAGGGCGTGAAGATCAACGACAAGCACATCGAGGTGATCGTCCGCCAGATGCTGCAGAAGGTCGAGATCACCGACGCCGGCGAGACCACCTTCCTGGTGGGCGAGCAGGTCGACCGTCAGGAGTTCGACGAGGAGAACGAGAAGACCGTCGGCGAGGGGCTGAAGCCGGCCGCCGGCCATCCGGTCCTGCAGGGCATCACCAAGGCGTCGCTGCAGACCCGGTCCTTCATCTCCGCCGCGTCGTTCCAGGAAACCACCCGCGTCCTCACCGAGGCGGCGGTGTCGGGCAAGACCGACAACCTGGAAGGCCTGAAGGAGAACGTGATCGTCGGCCGCCTGATCCCGGCGGGCACGGGCTCCGTCGTCAACCGCCTGAAGCAGATCGCCGCCGAGCGCGACCGCGCCCTGGCGGAAGGCGAGGGCGGGGACGGCGAGGCTCCGGCCCTGCCGCATCCGGGCGAAAGCACCGCCGCCTGAGGGTTCGGGGACCGACGCTTCGGCGCATAGGGTAGGGGAGGGGGCGCGTTCCGCAGGGGACGCGCCCTTTTCTTTGGAAAAATGTAAAAGTCGTCCTTGAAGGATAGCTCCGCGCGTCCTAGCTATTTATGGCTCGCAGAAAAGTTGATCTTTCTGCAAGCTGTTCGCACCGGCCGGCTTGGTGCTCATGCAAATGCCGGAGTGCCAGCAATGTATGCGAGAGCTTTTGAGCTAGTGATACGGATCGTTGTTGCAGCTTTTGACCTGGGTAGCGCGATGTACGATCTATGGAAACTCGCAACGAACGGGGGAATGGAGTAGCCAGGTGATTACTCGGTGAGATCAAATGGGGTGATTGAATGGGAAATAGGAAGGCCGCCGGGCTTATTCTCACGGACTAATCAAAGTCGCAGCGCTTTGAAATGATCCAGAGCAGCGCGCAACCCCTGTCCGCTCCGGTAATCATGGACTCTCAGATGTCTATGGCTCCCAGTGAGATGCGACATCCTCGCCATATGAGGACGAGCTCGAGCAATTTTCTGCAGTCTCGTTCACTATGAGAGAGAGCATACAAAATTCATCGCGTCGACGGATGCGATAGCCATGGCCATGGCAGGGGGCGGCGATGTGCACATCGCCGCCTTTTCGCGTTTCAACATTGCCGCCGAGAGCCAAATGTTATTGATCGGAACCATCCTCTTTAAGAAGGCGCCAATAAAAACGAGCGTGGACGGCGTCGGGGGATGTCTTGCGTCGATGGCGAACGGGCTGGTGCGGAAGCCTTCTCTGAAGCTAGCGTAAAACGGTCATCTGCGCGCTTGACGGGTCTCTGGCGGACCCATATAGTCCGCGAACTTCAAAAGGAGCCTCGGGAAGGTCTTTCGTCCATCCCGTCCGGCATCCGGCTGAACCCAAGCGACATAGCTGAACGACCGGGTCCTCGCGGACCGATCCGACGGCGATCGACCATTGGGCCCGCTCGAAGCCCCTCAGGCTTCGCAGGCGGGCTTTTGCATCGTCCGGTGCCGCCGGGCGATTTTCCAATCGGTCCGGCTCCGCCGGCCGATCGACCTGAAGGGATGAAGGGCAGATATGCCGACGATCAACCAGTTGATCCGTAAGCCGCGCGAGCCCTTGGCCGCGCGCAATAAGGTTCCCGCGATGGAGGCGTGCCCGCAGAAGCGTGGCGTCTGCACCCGCGTTTACACGACCACGCCGAAGAAGCCGAACTCGGCTCTGCGTAAGGTCGCCCGCGTTCGCCTGACGAACGGCTTCGAAGTGACCTCCTACATCCCCGGTGAAGGCCATAACCTCCAGGAACACTCGGTGGTTATGATCCGCGGCGGCCGTGTGAAGGATCTTCCCGGCGTTCGCTACCACATCATCCGCGGCACGCTCGATACCCAGGGCGTGAAGGACCGTAAGCAGCGTCGTTCGAAGTACGGCGCGAAGCGTCCGAAGTAAGGAGTATTCACGATGTCCCGTCGTCGTCGCGCCGAGAAGCGTGAGGTCCTGCCGGACGCCAAGTATGGCGACCGCGTCCTGACCAAGTTCATGAACTGCCTGATGCTGGACGGCAAGAAGTCCGCCGCCGAGCGCATCGTCTACGGCGCGCTCAGCCGCATCGAGGCCAAGACCAAGAACGAGCCGGTTCAGGTCTTCCACGACGCCCTGCTGAACGTGAAGCCGCACCTCGAAGTGCGCTCGCGTCGCGTCGGTGGCGCCACCTACCAGGTTCCGGTCGAGGTCCGCACGGACCGCGCTCAGGCCCTGGCCATCCGTTGGCTCATCGGCGCCGCC
Organism: Azospirillum brasilense; assembly: GCF_003349955.1. Classification (GTDB taxonomy): domain Bacteria; phylum Pseudomonadota; class Alphaproteobacteria; order Azospirillales; family Azospirillaceae; genus Azospirillum; species Azospirillum brasilense_B. Next base: position 117,510 of record NZ_QLKQ01000007.1, on the reverse strand, counting down.
CGCGCCCGCTCGGAAAACACCATGACCGAGCGTCTGTCGGGTGAGCTTCTGGATGCCGCCAACCAGCGTGGCACCGCCGTGAAGAAGCGCGAAGACACCCATCGTATGGCGGAAGCCAACAAGGCCTTCTCGCACTACCGCTGGTAAGGCACCCACCGGCCCAGGTGCTTGTCATGCCCCGTTCCCATCCCCTGAACCGTTACCGCAACATCGGCATCATGGCTCACATCGATGCCGGTAAGACCACGACCACCGAGCGGATTTTGTACTACACTGGAAAGTCGTACAAAATCGGCGAGGTGCACGAGGGCACCGCGGTGATGGATTGGATGGAGCAGGAACAGGAACGGGGCATCACCATCACCTCCGCGGCCACGACCTGCTTCTGGCGCGACCACCGCATCAACATCATCGACACGCCGGGCCACGTCGACTTCACCATTGAGGTCGAACGGTCCTTGCGCGTGCTCGACGGTGCGGTTGCGGTGTTCGACTCCGTTGCGGGGGTGGAGCCTCAGTCCGAAACCGTGTGGCGGCAGGCCGACAAGTACGGCGTGCCCCGCATGTGTTTCGTCAACAAGCTGGATCGCACCGGCGCGGACTTCTTCCGCTGCGTCGCCATGATGAAGGAACGGCTGGGCGCTTTCCCGCTCGTTCTCCAGCTTCCGATCGGGTCCGAGGCCAGCTTTGTCGGCGTCGTCGATCTGGTCGCCATGCGCGCCATCGTCTGGAAAGAAGAGACGCTGGGCGCCGAATTCTATTACACCGACATTCCGGACGCCCTGAAGGACGCCGCCGCGCGCCATCGTCAGGCGCTGCTCGACGCCGTCCTGGAACTCGACGACGCGGCCATGGAGGCCTATCTCGAGTCCGGTCAGGATCCGTCCGAGGAGACGCTCCGCGCCTGCATCCGCAAGGGCACGATCGGCCTGCGCTTCGTGCCGGTCCTCTGCGGCTCGGCCTTCAAGAACAAGGGCATCCAGCCGATGCTGGACGCCGTGGTGGACTATCTGCCGGCCCCCGTTGACATCGGGGCGGTGCGGGGACACCGCGTCGGCAGCCCCGACGCCGACGAGCGCGCACCGGACGACGCCGCTCCCTTTTCGGCGCTCGCCTTCAAGATCATGAACGACCCCTTCGTCGGGGCGCTGACCTTCGTTCGCGTCTATTCCGGCACAGTCGCCTCCGGTACCGCCGTGCTGAACGCCGGCAAGGACGAGAAGGAGCGCATCGGCCGCATGCTGCTGATGCACGCCAACAGCCGCGAGGACATCGACGAGGCCCACGCCGGCGACATCGTCGCCTTCACCGCGTTGAAGAGCACGACGACCGGCGACACGCTGTGCGATCCCGCCAAGCCCATCGTCTTGGAACGGATGGAGTTTCCGGAACCGGTCATCGAGGTGGCCGTCGAGCCGAGATCCAAGGCCGATCAGGAAAAGATGAGCATGGCGCTGACCCGCCTCGCCCAGGAGGATCCGTCCTTCCGCGTGTCCGTCGACCATGAGAGCGGTCAGACGATCATCAAGGGCATGGGCGAACTGCATCTGGAAATCATCGTCGACCGCATGAAGCGGGAGTTCAAGGTGGATGCGGACGTCGGCGCGCCGCAGGTGGCGTACCGCGAGACCATCACCAGAACCGCCGAGATCGATTACACCCATAAGAAGCAGACCGGGGGCACCGGCCAGTACGCCCGCGTCAGGCTGGTCTTCGAACCGTTGCCCGCCGGCAGCGGCTTCGTCTTCCGGAACAAGGTCGTCGGCGGCGCCGTGCCCAAGGAGTTCATTCCGGGCGTGCAGAAGGGGCTGGAGGCCTCCCTGCACAGCGGCGTGGTCGCCGGCTTCCCGGTGATCGACCTCGAGGTGGCGCTGGTCGACGGCGCCTTCCACGACGTCGACTCCTCGGTGCTCGCCTTCGAGATCGCCACCCGCGCGGCCTTCCGCGACGGCATGCAGAAGGCCGGCCCGATGCTTCTGGAGCCGATCATGAGGGTTGAGGTGGTGACGCCCGAAGACTACATGGGCGACATCATCGGGGACCTGAACAGCCGCCGCGGTCAGATCACCGCCATGGACCAGAGGGGCAACGCCCGCTCGATCCTGGCGATGGTTCCGCTGGCGTCGATGTTCGGTTATGTGAACACCCTGCGCTCGATGAGTCAGGGGCGCGCGCAGTACACGATGCAGTTCGACCACCACGAGCCGGTGCCGCAGACCATTGCGGAGACCATCCGCGCCAGGATGGCCTGAAACCGCTGGAACGACAAAGAGACGGAGAGCACACACCATGGCGAAGGCAAAGTTCGAGCGGAACAAGCCGCACTGCAACATCGGCACGATCGGCCACGTCGACCACGGCAAGACGTCGCTGACGGCGGCGATCACGAAGGTGCTGGCCGAGAGCGGCGGCGCGACCTTCACCGCCTACGACCAGATCGACAAGGCGCCGGAAGAGAAGGCGCGTGGCATCACGATCTCGACCGCCCACGTCGAGTACGAGACGACCAACCGCCACTACGCCCACGTCGATTGCCCGGGCCACGCCGACTACGTGAAGAACATGATCACGGGCGCCGCGCAGATGGACGGCGCGATCCTGGTCGTGTCGGCCGCCGACGGCCCGATGCCGCAGACCCGCGAGCACATCCTTCTGGCCCGCCAGGTCGGCGTGCCGGCTCTGGTGGTGTTCATGAACAAGGTCGACATGGTCGACGATCCGGAGCTGCTCGAGCTGGTCGAGATGGAGGTGCGCGAGCTGCTGTCCTCCTACCAGTTCCCGGGCGACGACATTCCGATCGTCAAGGGCTCGGCGCTGTGCGCTCTGGAGGACCGTTCGCCGGAGATCGGCCGTGACGCGATCCTCAAGCTGATGGCCGAGGTCGACCAGTACATCCCGCAGCCGGAGCGTCCGAAGGACCGTCCGTTCCTGATGCCGATCGAGGACGTGTTCTCGATCTCGGGCCGCGGCACCGTGGTGACCGGCCGCGTCGAGCGTGGCATCGTGAAGGTCGGCGAGGAAGTCGAGATCGTCGGTCTGAAGACCACGGTCAAGACCACCGTGACCGGCGTCGAGATGTTCCGCAAGCTGCTCGACTCGGGTGAGGCGGGCGACAACATCGGCGCGCTGCTGCGTGGCACGAAGCGTGAGGACGTCGAGCGCGGCCAGGTTCTGGCCAAGCCGGGCAGCATCACGCCGCACACCACCTTCAAGGCCGAGGCCTACATCCTGACGAAGGAAGAGGGTGGCCGTCACACGCCGTTCTTCACCAACTACCGTCCGCAGTTCTACTTCCGCACGACCGACGTGACGGGCATGGTGAAGCTGCCGGAAGGCACCGAGATGGTGATGCCGGGCGACAACATCTCCATGGAAGTCGAGCTGATCGCTCCGATCGCCATGGACGAGGGCCTGCGCTTCGCCATCCGCGAGGGTGGTCGTACGGTCGGCGCCGGCGTCGTCGCTTCGATCATCAAGTAAGTTCGTGTTCTGCGGAAGGGGGCCGGCCTTCGGGCCGGCCCCCTTTTGCATGGCCGATCCGCGAAAATGCGGCGTGACGCGCCGAACCGGGCCGATCCCGTCACCCTCCTGTCACAAGGGGGAAAATGTGGGTTGACACCGGGGCGCCCAGGGCATACACGTTACGCCCTCTGGAATTTGGGTTGGTAGTAGGCACGTCCGGCCTAGACGCAGCCCGATCACGAACGGCACCGCAAGCTCCACTTGCACCGGTTGCTGCCAGGAACATCCATCCGCATTGCGATGCGGGGGATGTTCTTTTTCGTATCGGCCGTCAGATCGGACAGACGAACCGCCGCCCACCGCTTCGGTGAGCCGGCTCCGGTTCGCCTGCCGCCGCGGGTCCCCGGGGGACAGATTTTGGGGTGCCGGTGACGCAGTCGCGTCATCGAAACGAGGTGCAAGGGACGTTTGGACATGGACAGCCAGAACATCCGCATCCGCTTGAAGGCGTTTGACCATCGCGTGCTCGACCAGTCGACCAGCGAGATCGTCAACACCGCCAAGCGGACCGGTGCTCGGGTGCGGGGCCCGATCCCGCTGCCGACGCAGATCGAGAAGTTTACGGTGAACCGCTCGCCGCACGTCGACAAGAAGTCGCGCGAGCAGTTCGAAATCCGCACCCACAAGCGTCTGCTCGACATCGTCGATCCGACGCCGCAGACGGTGGACGCGCTGATGAAGCTCGACCTCGCTGCCGGTGTGGACGTCGAGATCAAGCTCTAATTCGTTGCTGTTGAGGGACCTCTCCCTCTGAGGATGTCCCTGGTCAGGAGATAAAGAACAATGCGATCCGGTTTGATCGCGCAGAAAGTCGGCATGACCCGCGTCTTCACGGACGACGGGCAGCACGTGCCGGTGACTGTGCTGAAAGTCGACAGCTGCCAGGTCGTCGCCGTTCGCACCGAGGACAAGGATGGCTACACCGCCGTCCAGCTCGGCGCAGGCGCCATCAAGGTGAAGAACGTCACGAAGCCGCAGCGCGGGCATTTCGCCAAGGCGCGCGTCGAGCCCAAGCGCAAGCTGGTCGAGTTCCGCGTCGATGCCGACGCGCTGATCGAGGTCGGCGCCGAGCTCTCGGCTGCGCATTTCGTCCCGGGCCAGTTCGTCGACGTCACCGGCACTTCCATCGGTAAGGGCTTCGCCGGTCCGATGAAGCGCTGGAACTTCGGTGGTCTGCGCGCGACGCACGGCGTGTCGGTGTCGCACCGCTCGCACGGTTCGACGGGTAACCGCCAGGACCCCGGCAAGGTCTTCAAGAACAAGAAGATGGCCGGTCATCTCGGCGACGAGAAGGTCACGGTTCTGAACCTGAAGGTCGTGTCGGTCGATGAGGACCGCGGTCTGATCTTCCTCAAGGGTGCCGTTCCGGGCTCCGAGGGGGCTTGGCTCCGCATCCGCGACGCGGTGAAGAAGAAGGCTCCGGAAGGTCTGCCGTTCCCGGCCGGGATCAAGGCTGCGCCGGCCGCTGAAGCCGCCGCCGAGCCGCAGGAGTGATGGCCATGAAGGCGACCATTAAGAACCTGAACAACGAGACCGTCGGCGAGATCGAGCTGGCCGACGAGGTCTTCGGCCTCCCGTCCCGCACGGACATCCTGGCCCGCATGGTCAACTGGCAGCTGGCCAAGCGCCGCGCCGGTACGCACAAGACCAAGACGGTCAGCGAGATCTCCGGCACCGGCAAGAAGCCGTACCGCCAGAAGGGCACCGGCCGCGCCCGTCAGGGCTCCATGCGCTCCGCCCAGTTCCGTGGCGGCGCGACCATCTTCGGCCCGGTCGTCCGCTCGCACGAGCACGACCTGACCAAGAAGGTCCGCAAGCTGGCGCTGAAGACCGCGCTGTCCACCAAGGCCGCGGAAGGCAAGCTCCTGGTCCTCGACGCCGCTTCGGCCGAGAGCCACAAGACCAAGGAACTGGCTGTCCGTCTCGCTTCGCTCGGCCTGACCTCGGCCCTGATCATCGATGGCGCCAACCTGAACGAGAACTTCGCTCGGGCTTCGCGCAACATCCCGCTGATCGACGTGCTGCCGGAGCAGGGCGCCAACGTCTACGACATTCTTCGCCGCGATACGCTGGTCCTGACCCGCAACGCGGTCGAGCAGCTGGAGGCTCGCCTGAAATGAGCAAGCAGTCGAAACCTGCGGTGAGCCAGGAGCGGATGTACGACCTCATCCTGGCTCCGGTGATCACCGAGAAGTCGACGATGGCGTCGGAGCACAATCAGGTGACGTTCCGCGTGCCGCTGTCGGCGTCGAAGCCGGAGATCAAGGCGGCGGTCGAAGGGCTGTTCAACGTGAAGGTGACGGCGGTCAACACCCTGGTTTCCAAGGGTAAGACCAAGCGCTTCCGCGGCACCATCGGCCGTCGCTCGGACTTCAAGAAGGCCGTCGTGACCCTCGCCGAGGGGAACAAGATCGACGTGACCACGGGCATCTGAGCGGGAGTGTGATCCGATGGCTCTGAAGCAATATCGCCCAATTACGCCGTCGCTCCGCCAGCTGGTCATCGTCGACCGCTCGGAGCTGTGGAAGGGCAAGCCGGTCAAGACCCTCACCGAGGGCCTGACCAAGTCCGGCGGCCGCAACAACACCGGCCGCATCACCGCGCGCCGGATGGGTGGCGGTCACAAGCGCGTCTACCGTCTGGTGGACTTCAAGCGCCGCAAGTTCAACGTCCCGGCGACCGTCGAGCGCCTGGAGTACGATCCGAACCGCACGGCCTTCATCGCCCTCATCAAGTATGAGGACGGCACCCTGTCCTACATTCTGGCGCCGCAGCGTCTGAAGGTGGGCGACACGGTGATCGCCGGTGACAAGGTGGATGTGAAGCCCGGCAACGCCATGCCGCTGAAGAACATCCCGGTCGGTTCGGTGCTGCACAACGTCGAGCTGAAGCCCGGCAAGGGTGGTCAGCTGGCCCGTTCGGCCGGCACCTACCTGCAGCTGGTCGGCCGCGACGGTGGCTACGCCCAGCTGAAGCTGCCCTCGGGCGAGCTTCGCGTGGTCCGTGGCGACTGCATGGCTACCCTGGGCGCCGTGTCGAACCCGGACAACATGAACACCAACAAGGGCAAGGCCGGTCGCAGCCGTTGGCTGGGCATCCGTCCGTCCGTCCGTGGTGTCGCCATGAACCCGATCGACCACCCGCACGGCGGTGGTGAAGGCCGCACCTCGGGTGGCCGTCATCCGGTCACGCCGTGGGGCAAGCCGACCAAGGGCAAGAAGACTCGTCACAACAAGAAGACGGATGGCCTGATCCTGCGCCGCCGTCATTCGAAGTAAGGAGGGCGGACGATGGCACGCTCCGTTTGGAAGGGCCCGTTCGTCGACGGCTACCTGCTCAAGAAGGCGGACAAGTCGCGGGCCTCGGGCCGCAACGAGATCATCAAGATCTGGTCGCGTCGCTCGACGATCCTGCCGCAGTTCGTGGGTCTCACGTTCGGCGTGTACAATGGCCACAAGTTCCTGCCGGTTCTGGTGACCGAGAACATGATCGGCCACAAGTTCGGTGAGTTCGCTCCGACGCGCACCTTCTACGGGCACGCGGCGGACAAGAAGGCGAAGAGGAAGTAAGCCATGGGCAAGCCCTCCAACCCCAGCCGTATCGCGGAGAACGAGGCGATCGCCTCCAATCCGATGATCCGCACCAGCCCGCGCAAGCTGAACCTCGTCGCCCAGCTCATCCGGAACAAGGATGCCAGCAGCGCCGTGGCCGAGCTGACCTTCTCCAAGCGCCGCATCGCCGGCGAGGTGAAGAAGGTCCTGCAGGCCGCGATCGCCAACGCCGAGAACAACCATCAGCTCGATGTGGACCGCCTGTACGTCTCCTCGGCGACGGTCGGCCGCGCCCTGGTGATGAAGCGTTTCCACGCCCGCGCCCGTGGCCGCGGCGCGCGGGTCGAGAAGCTGTTCTCCAACCTGACGATCATCGTGCGTGAGCGCGAAGCCGCCGCTGCCGAAGGGGCCGAGTAAGATGGGTCAGAAAGTCAATCCGATCGGGCTGCGCCTCGGCATCAACCGGACCTGGGACAGCCGTTGGTTCGCCAAGCGCGATTACGCCAACCTGCTGCACCAGGACCTGAAGCTGCGCGGCTATCTGCAGGGTCGCCTGCAGCAGGCCGGCTGCTCGCGCGTCATCATCGAGCGTCCGGCCAAGAAGGCCCGCGTCACCATCCACTCGGCCCGTCCGGGCGTGGTGATCGGCAAGAAGGGCGCGGACATCGAGAAGCTGCGCACCGAGCTGTCGAAGATGGCCGGCGGCGAGGTGAGCCTGAACATCATCGAGATCCGCAAGCCGGAGATCGATGCCAAGCTCATCGCCGAGAACATCTCCAGCCAGCTCGAGCGTCGCGTGGCCTTCCGCCGCGCCATGAAGCGCGCGGTTCAGTCGGCCATGCGCCTGGGCGCCCAGGGCATCCGGATCAACTGCTCCGGTCGTCTCGGCGGCGCCGAGATCGCCCGCCTGGAGTGGTACCGCGAGGGCCGCGTTCCGCTGCACACCCTGCGTGCGGACATCGATTACGGCACCGCGACCGCGAAGACCACCTACGGCACCTGCGGTGTCAAGGTGTGGGTCTTCAAGGGCGAGATCATGGCGCACGACCCGATGGCGCAGGACAAGCGCATGGGCACCGAGCCGGTGTCGACCGATGGCGAGCCGCGGCGCGAGCGTCGCGAGCGTGGTGACCGTGAGGAGCGTGGGGGCCGTGGTCGCGGCGACCGTGACCGCTCCGAGCGGGCTGACCGCTAGTAAGGGGCACGAGCGATGCTTTCTCCGAAGCGTACCAAGTACCGCAAGGCCCACAAGGGCCGCATCCACGGCAACGCGAAGGGCGGCACCCAGCTGAACTTCGGCTCCTTCGGCCTCAAGGCCCTGGAGCCGGAGCGCATCACGGCCCGCCAGATCGAGGCGGCCCGCCGCGCGATCACCCGCGCCATGAAGCGTCAGGGCCGCGTGTGGATCCGCGTGTTCCCGGACCTGCCGGTCTCCACCAAGCCCGCCGAAGTCCGCATGGGTTCCGGTAAGGGCACGCCCGAGTACTGGGCGGCCCGCGTTCATCCCGGCCGCATCCTGTTTGAGCTGGACGGCGTGCCCGCGGATGTGGCAAAGCAGGCGTTCGCCCTGGCGGCCGCCAAGCTGCCGATCAAGACCAAGCTGGTGACCCGCCTCGGCGGCGGTGAGGAGGTGGCGGCATGAAGCCCGTCGACGTTCGTGCGAAGAGCAGCGAGGAGCTGAACGATCAGCTCCTCCAGCTCAAAAAGGAACAGTTCAACCTGCGTTTCCAGCGGGCCTCCGGCCAGCTGGAGAACACCGCGCGGGTGCGAGTGGTGCGTCGCGACATCGCGCGCATCAAGACGATCCTCGGCGAGCGTTCGCGCTCGGCCGAAGCCGGCAAGTAAGGAGGGCTACCTATGCCTCGCCGCGTTCTGCAGGGCACGGTGGTCAGCGACAAGGGCGACAAGACGGTTATCGTCCTGGTCGAGCGCCGCGTCATGCACCCCGTGTACAAGAAGTTCATTCGTCAGTCGAAGAAGTACGCCGCCCACGACGAGGGCAACCAGTTCAAGGTCGGCGATACCGTTTCGATCATCGAATGCCGCCCGATCTCCAAGCGCAAGCGCTGGACGGTCGTGCTTGAGTCCGCCGCCGTTAGCGGCGCCGCGTAAACGGAAGGGTACAAACCATGATCCAGATGCAAACCAACCTGGAAGTCGCCGACAATAGCGGGGCGCGCCGGGTGCAGTGCATCAAGGTGCTTGGCGGGTCCAAGCGGAAGGTGGCCACCGTCGGCGACGTCATCGTCGTCTCCGTCAAGGAGGCCATTCCGAAGGGTCGCGTCAAGAAGGGCGACGTGCATCGCGCCGTCATCGTCCGCACCGCGAAGGAACTGCGCCGGGAGGACGGGTCCGCGATCCGTTTCGACCGCAATGCCGCCGTGCTGATCAACAAGCAGGGCGAGCCGATCGGCACGCGTATCTTCGGGCCGGTCACTCGTGAGCTTCGCGGCAAGAAGTTCATGAAGATCATCTCGCTGGCGCCGGAGGTGCTGTGATGGCCGCGAAGATCAAGACCAAGGACAAGGTCGTCATCCTTGCCGGCAAGGACAAGGGGAAGACCGGTGAGGTCCTCAAGGTCATCCCGGCGGAAAACCGTGTCGTCGTGCAGGGCGTGAACGTGGTGAAGAAGCACCAGCGTCCGAGCGCCACCTCGCAGGGCGGCATCGTTGAGTTCGAGGCGCCCATCAACGTCTCGAACGTTGCTCATGTCGACCCCAAGGACGGCAAGCCGACCCGCGTCGGTTTCAAGGTCCTTGAGGATGGCCGCAAGGTGCGTGTCGCCAAGCGGTCCGGCGAAGTCATCGACGTGTGAGGACCGGACCAATGGCTGCACGTTTGAAGGAAGTGTACGACTCCAAGATCCGCGCCGCGCTCAAGGCTGAGTTCGGCTACGCGAACGACATGGAAGTTCCGCGGATCGAGAAGATCGTCATCAACATGGGTGTCGGCGAAGCTGTCGGCGACTCCAAGAAGATCCAGAATGCGGTGAGCGAACTGACGGCGATCAGCGGCCAGAAGCCGATCGTCACGAAGTCCCGCAAGTCGATCGCGCAGTTCAAGCTGCGTGAGGGCATGGCGATCGGGTGCAAGGTCACGCTCCGTCGTGAGCGGATGTACGAGTTCCTGGATCGCCTGGTCACGATCGCGTTGCCGCGTGTCCGCGACTTCCGCGGCATTCCCGGCAACAGCTTCGACGGCCGTGGCAATTATGCCATGGGCGTGAAGGAGCAGATCATTTTCCCGGAGATCGACTACGACAAGATCGATCAGATCCGCGGCATGGACATCATTTTCGTCACCTCGGCGAAGACCGACAAGGAAGCCAAGGCTCTCCTTAAGGCCTTCGACATGCCGTTTGTGGCCTGATTGGCTGGAGCACGACCCCATGGCTAAGACCAGTGCCATCGAGAAGAACAAGCGTCGCACCAAGCTGGTGAAGCAGTTCGCCAACAAGCGTGCCCGCCTGAAGGCCATCGCCTCCGATCGCTCCCTCCCGCCGGAAGAGCAGTTCGCCGCCCGCCTCAAGCTGGCCGAACTGCCGCGCAACTCCTCGAAGGTGCGCATCCGCAACCGCTGCGAAATGACCGGCCGTCCGCGGGCGTTCTATCGCAAGTTCAAGCTGTCCCGCGTCACCCTCCGCGAACTGGCCTCGACCGGCCAGATCCCGGGGATGGTGAAGTCGAGCTGGTAAGGAGGGTCGGAGAATGTCTTTGAGCGATCCGCTCGGCGATATGCTGACCCGCATCCGCAACGGTCAGCACGCCCGTATGTCTGTTGTGCAGAGCCCGGCGTCGAAGCTGCGCAGCAACGTGCTTGAGGTTCTCAAGCGCGAGGGTTACATCCGCGGCTACTCCGAGGAGGAGCTGCGCCCCGGCATCAAGAACCTGAAGATCGAGCTGAAGTATCACGAAGGCGAGCCTGTGATTAAGCAGATCGCCCGTGTGTCGAAGCCCGGCCGCCGCGTCTATTCGAAGATCACCGATCTGCCCCGCGTCTTCAACGGCCTCGGCATCGCGATCCTCTCCACGCCGCGCGGCGTGATGTCGGACAATGAGGCCCGCGCCGCCAACGTCGGCGGTGAAGTCCTCTGCCGCGTGTTCTAAGGGGGACCCTTCGATGTCGCGCATTGGAAAGCATCCCGTGCCGGTTCCGGCTGGTGTTGACGTCTCCGTCAACGGCCAGCAGGTGTCGGCCAAGGGCAAGCTGGGTTCGCTCAGCCTGACCCTCATCGACGACATCACGGCCAAGCTGGAAGACGGCAAGGTCGTGGTGGCCCCGGCGAACGACAGCAAGCGCGCCCGCATCATGTGGGCAACCTCGCGCACCCTGATCAACAACATGGTCACGGGCGTCAACCAGGGCTTCACCATCAACCTCGAGATCAACGGCGTCGGTTACCGTGCCGCCGTGCAGGGCAAGGAGCTGGTCATGCAGCTCGGCTACTCGCACGACGTCAAGTACCCGATCCCGGAGGGCATCACCATCAAGTGTGACAAGCCCACCGCGATCTCGGTGTCGGGCTTCGACAAGCAGAAGGTCGGTCAGGTGGCTGCGGAGATCCGCGGTTGGAAGAAGCCGGAGCCCTACAAGGGCAAGGGCATCAAGTACGACACCGAGACGATCATCCGCAAGGAAGGCAAGAAGAAGTAAGGTCCGCCATGCTCAAGCCAAAGCAACTCCACGAGCGCCGCAAGCAGCGCGTGCGCGCGCAGATTGCCAAGAAGGCCGGCGGGCGGGCTCGCCTCTCGGTTTTCCGGTCCAATCTGCACATCTACGCCCAGATCATCGACGACGAGAACGGCCGCACGGTCGCCTCGGCCTCGTCCGTGGAAAAGGAGCTGCGCGAGCAGCTCAAGCACGGTGGGAACGTCGAAGCCGCCCAGAAGATCGGCGCGCTCATCGCCGAGCGCGCCAAGGCGGCGGGCGTCACCGAGGTCGTGTTCGACCGTGGTGGCTACATTTACCACGGCCGGGTCAAGGCCCTGGCTGACGCCGCCCGCGAGGGCGGGCTGTCGTTCTAAGGAGGCTCCGAAATGGCACGTGAAAGAGGCGAGCGGAGCGACCGTGATCGGCAGCCGCGCGACCGCGACCGGGAAGAGAGCGAGCTGATCGAAAAGCTCGTCGGCATCAACCGCGTCGCCAAGGTTGTGAAGGGCGGCCGTCGCTTCGGCTTCGCCGCCCTGGTGGTGGTCGGTGACGGCAAGGGCCGCGTCGGCGTCGGATCGGGCAAGGCCCGTGAAGTGCCGGAAGCGATCCGCAAGGCCACCGACCAGGCGAAGCGCGGTATGATCCGCGTTCCGCTCCGCGAAGGCCGTACGCTGCACCACGACTCCAACGGTCACTTCGGTGCCGGCAAGGTCGTGCTGCGCACCGCTCCGGCCGGTACCGGCATCATCGCCGGCGGTCCGATGCGCGCGATCTTCGAGGCGCTGGGTGTGCAGGACGTGGTGACGAAGTCCATCGGCACCTCCAACCCGCACAACATGATCAAGGCGACCTTCGACGCGCTGTCGCAGGTTTCCAGCCCGCGCAGCGTCGCCGCCCGTCGCGGCCGTCGCGTGAGCGACATCCTCGGCAAGCGTGAAACCGGCGCTGCCGGTGCGCAGGAGGCTTGATCATGGCCGAGAAGAAGACCGTCATCGTCACCCAGACCGGCAGCCCGATCGGCCGCAAGCACGACCAGCGCGAGACGCTGGTCGGTCTGGGTCTCAACAAGCTGCACCGGACCCGCGAACTGGAGGACACTCCGGCCGTGCGGGGCATGATCGCCAAGGTCGCGCACCTGGTCCGCGTCGAGAACGAGGGCTGAACCCATGACGAAGCTGAACGATCTCCGGGACAACCCCGGTGCCCGTAAGGAGCGCATGCGCGTCGGCCGCGGTATCGGTTCGGGCAAGGGCAAGACCGGCGGCCGTGGCGTCAAGGGTCAGACCTCGCGCACCGGCGTGGCCATCAACGGCTTTGAAGGCGGCCAGATGCCCCTTCACCGCCGTCTTCCGAAGCGCGGTTTCCGCAACATCTTCGCGAAGGAATACTCGGTCGTGAACCTGGGCCTGGTCCAGAAGTTCATCGACGCCGGCAAGCTCGACGCCAGCCAGACCATCGACGCGGTGGCTCTGGAAGCGGCGGGCGTCACCGGGAAGGTGAAGAAGGACGGCATCCGTCTGCTGGGCAAGGGCGCCCTGACGACGAAGGCCAGCTTCACCGTGGCCGGCGCCTCCAAGTCGGCTGTGGAAGCGGTCGAGAAGGCGGGTGGCAGCGTCACGCTGACCGCGTCCGCCGCCGAAGCCGCCGAGTGATCGGAAGCCCGCGCTTGCGCGCGGGCACCTTCCGGCACTAAATGAAGCGAAGTTGCGAGGGGCGGCCTGCATCCTGCAGGACCGCCCCGTTCGTGCATTAGGGACAGGGATACGACCCATGGCATCAGCGGCCGAGCAGCTTGCCGCGAACATTAATTTCGGGGCCTTCTCCAAGGCGACCGAGCTGAAGAAGCGGATCTGGTTCACCCTTGGTGCCTTGATCATCTACCGCCTGGGCACCTACATCCCGATTCCGGGCGTCAACCCGCAGATCCTGGCCGATATTTTCCGGCAGCAGGGCGGGGGCATCCTGGGCATGTTCGACATGCTGGCCGGCGGCGCGCTGCACCGCATGACGATCTTCGCGCTCAATATCATGCCGTACATTTCGGCCTCCATCATCGTGCAGCTCCTGACCGCGGTGTCGCCGCAGATGGAAGCGCTGAAGAAGGAGGGCGAGTCGGGCCGCAAGAAGCTGAACCAGTACACCCGCTACGGCACCGTCCTTCTGGCGACCGTGCAGGCCTGGGGCTTGGCGGTGGGACTCGAGGCGATGACCGGCGCGTCCGGAGCCGCGGTTCCGGAACCTGGGCTGTTCTTCAAGATCGCCACGGTCATCACGCTGGTCGGCGGAACGATGTTCCTGATGTGGCTGGGCGAGCAGATCACCGCCCGCGGCATCGGCAACGGCATCTCCCTCATCATCTTCGCCGGCATCGTCGCCGAGCTGCCGCGCGCTCTGGTCAGCACGCTGGAGCTGGGCCGCACCGGCGCGCTGTCCACGCTGTTCATCGTCTTCCTGCTGCTGATGGCGGTGGGCGTCGTGTTCTTCATCGTGTTCATGGAGCGCGCGCAGCGCCGTCTGCTGATCCAGTACCCGAAGCGGCAGATGGGCAACCGCGTGTTCGGCGGTGAAGCGTCGCACCTGCCGCTGAAGCTGAACACCGCGGGCGTCATCCCGCCGATCTTCGCGTCGTCGCTGCTTCTGCTGCCGCTGACCGCGGTCGGCTTCGCCGGCGGCGAGGGTCCGGAGTGGCTGCAGACCGTCACGCGCTATCTGGCGCACGGCACGCCGCTCTACATGATCCTGTATTCGGCTCTGATCATCTTCTTCTGCTTCTTCTACACGGCCATCGTCTTCAACCCCGCGGACACGGCCGAGAACCTGCGTAAGTATGGCGGCTTCATTCCCGGCATCCGTCCGGGCAAGAACACCGCGGACTACATTGACTATGTGTTGACCCGCCTGACGGTGATCGGTTCGGCCTACCTTGTGGCGGTTTGTCTCCTCCCCGAAATCCTGATTTCCCAGCATTCGGTTCCGTTCTATTTTGGCGGCACCAGCCTGCTGATCGTGGTCACGGTGACGATGGACACGGTCGCGCAGATTCATTCCCATCTGCTGGCCCACCAGTATGAGGGGCTGATTAAAAAAGCGAAGCTTCGGGGGAGAAAGTAATGAATCTCATTCTGCTCGGACCGCCGGGCGCCGGGAAGGGGACCCAGGCGCGGCGTCTCGAAGACACACGCGGACTCGTCCAGCTTTCCACGGGCGACATGCTCCGCGCGATGGTCGCCGAGGGCGGTCCGCTGGGGCAGCAGGCGAAGGACATCATGTCCGCCGGCAAATTGATGCCGGACGCGCTGATGGTCGAAATCATCGCGGAGCGCATTTCCAAGCCGGATGTCGCCAACGGCTTCATCCTCGACGGCTTCCCGCGCACGGTCGCCCAGGCCGAGGCGCTGGACAGCATGCTGTCGGAGAAGGGGCTCAAGCTCGATCACGTGATCGAGATGAAAGTCGTCGACGACATCCTGGTGGAGCGCATCACCGGTCGTTACACCTGCGCCAAATGCGGCAAGGGCTATCACGACGTCTTCGAGAAGCCGAAGGTCGTGGGCGTCTGCGACGTCTGCGGCAGCACGGAGTTCAAGCGCCGGGCCGACGACAACGCCGACACGGTGAAGACCCGCCTCGCCCAGTATCACGAGCAGACCGCGCCGATCCTTCCCTACTATCAGAACCGCGGTGTTCTGAAGACGGTGGACGGCATGGCCGAGATCGACGACGTGACCAAGCAGATCGAGGGCATCCTGGCCGCCTGACCGGGAAACGCACGGTTCGCTGAACAGAAAGCCGCGGGGGTCTTTGGACTCCCGCGGCTTTTTCATGCGTCGATGGCTTCATGCGTCGATGGCGGAGCGGGGAGGGCGGTCCTCCCCGGCAGTCCTCCGCGGTTGTCGCGGCTCTATGAATTGGCGTCGGTGTCGGGGCGGGACAGGTCCTCCGCCTTCCGGCTCAGGTCGTTGTAGCGGTCGAGCACCCAGCCGAGGTGATCGGTGGCGGCGACGGCGGCGGCATCGGCGTCGCGGCGCCGGATGGCGTCGTAGATGGCGCGGTGATGGTCGATCATCAGCGCCTCGCGGCCCAGCGCGAAGGGCTCGGTGTGATGGTACTCCATCATCTGGCCGAGGATGTCGCGGATGGTCGCCAGCAGATGCAGGTAGACCGGACTTCCCGCCGCCTGGGCGACGGCGAGGTGGAAGTCCATGTCGTCGGCCGCCTGCTTGCCGTCACGGCCCGTCTCGCCCATCGCCGCGAGGACCCGGCCGATATGGTCGATCTGCTCCTGGGTCGCGCGTTCGGTCGCCCGCCGCGCCGCCCAGCTCTCCAGGGCTTGCCGGATCTCCACGAGATCGCAGAGGTTGGCGTGCTTCACCCGGACCATCTCGGTCAGGGCGCCATCCATGGCCCCGGCGGAGGACACCACCCGCGTGCCGCCGCCTTGCACAGCGGTCAGGAAGCCTTGGGTCTTCAGCTTCTGCAGGGCCGCGCGCACCGACACCCGGCTGACATGGAGCTGCTCGGCCAGCTGGCGTTCGCCGGGCAGGCGTTCACCCGGAACGAGTTCGCCGCGGGCGATCCGCTCGAGAAGCCGCTCCGCCACCCATTCGGAAATGCGCTGGGAGGAGGCCGGTACGTGGTGGGGTTCTTCAGTGTCGGACACGGTGGCATGCCCTTTCATCAGCAATCGGTCATAGGTCGTACCCGAGTCGGGCAAATCACGTCAACTCGCATCCGGACGGCGGCGTATGGTGCGCGCCGCCCGTGGCGCTTTATCGGCTTCCGCGGCGCGCCACCAGGATTCCGGCCAGCACGATGGTGCCGCCGACCGCCTGGAACGCGCCGAGCGGTTCGGCGAGCAGCGCCCAGGCCAGCACCGCCGCAGCGGCCGGCTGGAGCAGCAGGCTGACGGAGGAGAAGGCGGCCGGCAGGTGGGCCAGCGCATAGGCGATCAGGCTCTGGCCGCCGGCGTGGCTGACCAGGGCGAGTCCCAGCAGCACACTCCAGCCGCCGAGCGAGCCGGCGATCAGGCTCTCCCCCGACATCAGGGCGATGGGCAGGAGGGCGAGGCCAGTGATCACGCCGCTCCAGGTCATGATGGTGGCGGTGGAGAACTCCGACCGCAGACGGCCGACCATCAGGAAATAGCCGCTGTAGAACACGGCGGTCAGCAAGCCCAGCGCGTCGCCGAACAGATGATCGGGGCTCAACTGCAGGCTCTGCCCCATCAGCACGATGGCGCCGCACAGGGCCAGACCCAGGCCGGTGAGGAAGGTGCGGCTGAACCGCTCCTTGAACACCAGCCAGGACACCAGCGTCACGAAGATCGGCGCGAAGTTGGCGAGCAGCGTGGAGTTGGCGACGGAGGTGTAGCGGATCGACCAGTGCCAGATGGCGAGGTCGCCCGCGAAGAACAGCCCTGCGGCGGTCAGCCGGGCGTAGTCGTTGAGCGACGAGGGCCGGCGGGACCGTGAGCCGCCCTTCGGCTCCATGGCCATCCAGACCCACAGGGCCGGGATGGCGAAGGCCAGGCGCCAGAAGGCGGTGGCGCTCGGGCCCAGCTCGGACAGGCGCACGAAGATCGGGGCGAAGGCGATCCCCAGGGCCCCGGTCAGAAGGGCAATCAGGGCGATCCGTTGCGCGGCGTCGGCGCGCGCGGCGGGGGCGAGGGTGCTGGCGTCCGGCATGGCGTCCGTTATAACGGACGCAACCTGCGCGCGCCACGTCCCCCCACCGCATGGCTCATCTGCGGAAGGCCCGGATTGTGGGACATTGCCTGTGTCCCGGGATCGTCCGCCGGTCACGGCCGTTGCCATCGGACCAGCCGGCGGGAACTTCCGCCGCGACCGAGACCCTGCAATACTGTGCCATCATGACGCAGCGATCCCCCAGCAAGCCCGCCGAACATCCCCGACCGGTGACCCTGCCGTCGCCGCCCCGCGCCGCGCCGGCCGCGCCGCTGCTGGGTCCCGACGATCCGCCGCCGGTGACCGTGTTGCGCCCGGAGTCGGACAGTCCGGTCCTGCTGCTGTGCGACCACGCCTCGCGCGCCATTCCGAAGGCTCTGGGGACGCTGGGGCTGGACGAGACGAATCTGTGCCGGCACATCGCCTACGACATCGGCGCGGCCGAGGTGACGCGGCGGCTGTCGGAGCGGTTCGGCGCGACGGCGGTGCTGTCCGGCTATTCCCGGCTGGTGATCGACCCGAACCGCGCGCTGAACGATCCCACGGCGATCCCGGTGGTCAGCGACGATGTTGTGATCCCCGGAAACCGTGCCCTGGACCGGGCCGAGGAGGAGCGCCGAATCGACGCCATCTTCCGGCCCTATCATGAGGCCGTCGCCGCCGAGGTCGCCCGGCGGCGCGAGCGTGGTCAGGTGCCGGTGCTGCTGTCGATCCACAGCTTCACGCCCGCCATGCGCGGCGTCGCCCGGCCCTGGCATGTCGGCATCCTGTGGGACCACGACCCGCGCATTCCGATTCCGATGATCGCGCGGCTGCGCGCCGACGGGCGCTGGTGTGTCGGCGACAACGAGCCCTATTCGGGCCGGACCACCCTGGGCGGCACGGTGGAAAGCCACGCCACCCCCGCCGGGCTGCCCAACGTCCTGGTCGAGGTGCGCCAGGACCTGATCGCCATGCCGGACGGGGCCGCGCTGTGGGCGACGGTGCTGGGCGACGCGCTGGAGCCGATCCTGGCCGACCCCGACCTCTACCAGATCAAACTGTTCCCGCGGGAGTGAGCGTACATGGAGCCGGCCTTCACGCTGGGGCTTGAGGAAGAGTATCTGCTGGTGGACCGCAGCTCGCGGGACATCGCGCGCAACCCGCCGGATGAGATGCTGGCGGCCTGCCAGGAGCAGGCGCCGGGCCAAATCCACCCGGAATTCCTGCGCTGCCAGATCGAGGTCGGCACGCCGGTGTGCTCCACGCTGGCGGAGGCGCGGGCGGAGCTGGCACGGCTTCGCGCGACGGTGGCCGGGGTGGCGCGCGCCCACAATCTGGCGCCCATCGCCGCCTCCACCCATCCCTTTGCCGCGTGGGAGCCGCAGAAGCACACCAACCGCGACCGCTACAACATGCTGGCCCGCGACCTCGGCGCGCCGGCGCGGCGTCTGATGATCTGCGGCATGCACGTCCATGTCGGGATCGAGGACGACGACCTGCGCATCGACCTGATGAACCAGGTCCGCTATTTCCTGCCGCATCTGCTGGCGCTCTCCACCTCCTCGCCCTTCTGGCGGGGGCAGGACATGCAGCGCAAATCCTACCGGCTGGCGGTGTGGAACGAGCTGCCGCGCACCGGCATGCCCGACAGCTTCCAGAGCTTCGGCGAGTACCAGCAGCAGGTGAACGTGCTGGTCAACGCCGGGATCATCGAGGACGCGAGCAAGCTGTGGTGGGACATCCGCCCGTCCCAGCGCTTCCCGACGCTGGAGATGCGGATCACCGACGTCTGCACCCGCCTCGATGACGCGGTGACGGTGGCGGCGCTGTTCCGCTGCCTGCTGCGGATGCTGTGGCGGCTGCGGCTGAGGAACGTGACGTGGCGGCCCTACAAGAATCTGTTGATCGGCGAGAACCGCTGGCGCGCCCAGCGCTACGGCCTCGATGAGGGGCTGGTCGATTTCGGGCGCGGCACCATCGTTCCCTACGCCGACCTGATGGAGGAGCTGATCGAGCTGACCCGTGAGGACGCGGAACGATTTGATTGCGTGGCCGAGGTCGCCAACGCCCGCGACATCATCCGGCGCGGCACCAGCGCCCACCGTCAGGTGGCCATCTACCGCGAGGCGCTGGAGCAGGGCGCCACCGGCTGGGAGGCTTTGGCCCAGGTGGTCGATTGGCTGACCGAGGAGACGATGGTCGGGGTGGAATGAATTGCTTCGAAATTGGGGGCAACTTTCGGAAAGCCACTACTTGACCTTTGCGTCATCCAGCCATACCCTCCCCGCAAATCAGCTCACCGAGTTGAGCAGGGCAGGCAAAAAAAACGAAGCAGCAGAGGGCCGCTCGCACCACGGGCGGCCCTTACCTTTTTCAGGGGGAAGGGAATGGCCGACGCCAAGTTCCTCAAGTTCGACACGCTGAGCCTGCACGCCGGCCAGCGGCCCGACCCGGCCACCGGGGCGCGGGCGGTGCCGATCTACCAGTCCACGTCCTACGTCTTCGACGACACCGACCACGCCGCCTCGCTGTTCAACCTGGAACGGCCGGGGCACATCTATTCCCGCATCTCCAACCCCACGGTGGCGGTGCTGGAGGAGCGGCTGGCGGCCCTGGACGGCGGCGTCGGCGCGGTCTGCACGGCCAGCGGACAGGCGGCGCTGACGCTCGCCATCATGACGCTGATGGACGCCGGCGGTCACATCGTCGCTTCCTCCTCGATCTATGGCGGCAGCCGCAACCTGCTGACCTACACGCTGCCGCGATTCGGCATCACCACGACCTTCGTGAATCCGCGCGACCTCGACGGCTTCCGCGCGGCCATCCGGCCGGAGACGCGGCTGCTGTTCGGCGAGGTGCTGGGCAATCCGGGGCTGGAGGTGCTCGACATCCCCGGCCTGTCGACCATCGCCCACGACGCCGGTCTGCCGCTGATGGTCGATGCCACCTTCGTCACGCCCTATCTGTGCAAGCCGCTGAGTTTCGGCGCCGATCTGGTCATGCATTCCTGCACCAAGTGGCTGGCCGGGCACGGCGTCGCCATCGGCGGCGTGGTGATCGACGGCGGCGCCTTCGACTGGGAGACGTCCGGCAAGTTCCCGACCCTGACCGAGCCCTACGCCGGCTATCACGGCATCGACTTCGCGGAGGAGTACGGGCCGGCGGCCTTCGTCATGCGCGCCCGCGCCGAGGGGCTGCGCGACTTCGGCGCCTGCATGAGCCCGATGAACGCCTTCCAGATCCTCCAGGGCGTGGAAACCCTGCCGCTGCGCATGAAGGGGCACATCCACAACACCCGCAAGGTGCTGGGCTTCCTCGAATCGGAGGCTTACGCGGAGAACGGCAGCGTCGCCTGGGTCACCCACCCGGAGCTTCCCGACCATCCCGACCACCGGCTGCGCGCCCAGCTCCTGCCGCACGGCGCCGGCTCCATCGTCTCCTTCGGCATCAAGGGCGGGCGGGAGGCCGGGCGGCGCTTCATCGAGAAGCTGGCGCTGTTCTCCCACCTCGCCAACGTCGGCGACGCCAAGTCGCTGGTCATCCACCCCGCCAGCACCACCCACGCCCAGCTCGACGCCGAGGCCCTTGCCGCCGCCGGGGTGGGGGAGGACATGATCCGCCTGTCCATCGGGCTGGAGGATTGTGACGACCTGATCGACGATCTGCGCCAGGCGCTGCGCGCCGCCACCAAGGCGTGAGGAGGCTGCCATGGACCTGACCGTCAACGGCCAGAGCGTTTACGCCCACACCGGCGGGCGGCCCTTCGATCCGGCGCTTCCGGCGATCGTGCTGATCCACGGCGCCGGCATGGACCACACGGTGTGGAGCCTGCAAAGCCGTTACCTCGCCCATCACGGGCGGTCGGTCCTGGCGGTCGATCTGCCGGGGCATGGCCGCTCCGCCGGGGCGCCGCTGTCGTCCATCGAGGCGTTGGCGGACTGGATCGTGGCGCTGCTGGACGCGGCGGGCGTGGCGAAGGCCGCGCTCGCCGGTCATTCCATGGGCGCCCTGGTTGCCCTGGAAACCGCGGCGCGGCACGGCGAGCGCGTCGAATCGCTGGCTCTGCTGGGGGTGGCGGAGACGATGCCGGTCCATCCCGACCTGCTGGCCGCCGCGGCGCTGAACGACCCGTCCGCCATCGAGCTGGTCATCGGCTGGGGGCATGGCCCGCGCGGGCATGTCGGCGGCGCGGCGGCGCCCGGACTGTCCCTGGTTCCCGGCGGGCGGCGGCTGATGCAGCGGGCGCGGCCCGGTGTGCTGGGCGTCGATCTGGGCGCCTGCAACGCTTATGTCCGCGGCGGCGAGGCGGCGGCGGCGGTGTCCTGTCCGGCGCTGTTCCTGCTGGGCGGAGTCGACCGTATGACCCCGGCAAAATCTGGCAAGGCGCTTGCCGCCAAAGTCAGCGGTTCTGAAGTTATTCAGCTGTCTGGCATAGGCCATATGGTTATGACGGAAGCACCAAACGCAACCACAGATGCTTTCTCCGCGCGGTTTTCTGCGCGCTGAAGCGGCTATTTCTTTGCCGATTACAATGGCGTCATGAATCGTTAACAGGTTCGCGTCTTACTGTTCTGCATTGGAGCGGCGATGCGGAACGGTGAGCGGTGCGGAGTCTTGAGCGGTACGTCCATGCCCTGATGGCGAATGCCGGCGACGTCGTCGCCGTGCTGTCGCCGGATGGCCGGTTCGCCGATGTGGGAGCCGCGTCGTTGCGCGTGCTTGGCCTTGCGCCGGAGGCGCTGGTGGGGACGGTCGCTCTGGACCGCGTCCATCCGGAGGATCGGGATGAGGTGGCCCGTCGCCTGGCTTTGCGCGGCCGCGGCGACTCAGCCGGCGTCATCGGTCCGTTCCCCTGCCGGCTGCGCCATGCGGCGGGTGAATGGCGGCACATGGAGGTGACGGCGCAGAACCGGCTCGACGATGACGATGTCCGGGGGATCGTCCTCAACGCCCGCGACGTGACCGACCGTGTGGAGGCGGAGGAGCGGCTGCAGGCGAGCGAAACACGGTACCAAACGCTGGCCCGCTCCGCCCCGGTCGGCCTGTTCCAGACGGATCGTGCCGGCGGCATCGTCTCCGCCAACTCGCGTTTCGCCGCCATCGCCGGGCTGCCGCCCGATGCCTTGCGGGGCCATGCTTGGCGCGCGGCGCTCCATCCGGAGGACCGCAGGCGATTGGAGGCGGATTGGGCGGAGGCCGTGGAGTCGGCGCAGCCGGTTCTGCTGAACGTGCGATTCCGCGGGGCCGGCGACGCGGTCACCTTCGCCTTGTGCCAGGGCTCGCCACTGACCGATGCCGATGGGCGGGTGCAGGGCTGGGTCGGCACGTTGACCGACATGACCGAGTATGTGCGGACCGTCGACGCGCTCCTGATGGCGGAAGCCCGGACCAACGCCATCGTGGACGCCGCGGCCGACGCCATCGTCACCATGGACGGCGAGGGCATCGTCCACAGCTTCAACCCGGCGGCGGAGGCGATGTTCGGCATTCCCGCCGCCGACATGCTGTGGAGCCGGATCGACCGGCTGATCCCGGACATCGGCGCGCTGCTGCAGGATGGTGGGCTTGCCGTCTACCAGCCGGGCGGAGAGGCCCACGGCGCCGGGGCCGTGCGGGAGGCCGTGGCGGTGCGGGGTGGCGATGGCGACCGCTTTCCCATCGAACTGTCGGTGAGCGCGGTCGAGACGGGCGGGCGCCGCGTCTTCACCGGCATCATCCGCGACATCACCGCGCGCAAGCGGAGCGAAAACGACCTGATCGCCGCGAAGGAGGCCGCCGAATCGGCGGATCGCGCCAAGTCGACCTTCCTCCAGGTCATGAGCCACGAATTGCGGACCCCGCTGAACGCGGTCATCGGTTTCGCCCAGGTGATCGAAATGCGGCTGCTCGGGGCGACGGAGGTGGACCGCTACATCGACTATGCCGGTTCGATCCGCCAGTCGGGCGAGCATCTGCTGGCGATCATCGACGACATCCTGGACATCACGACCATCGAGGCCGGCGGACTGCGGTTGAACGAAACCCCCGTCGATCCGTCCGCCCTGGTGGGGGAGGCGCTGAATCTCGTCGCCATCCAGTCGGGCAAGCGCGGCGTGCCGATCCACCTCGATCTGGAGGCGGGGCTGCCGATGCTGACCGGCGACGCGCTGCGCCTGCGGCAGGTGCTGGTGAATCTGCTGTCGAACGCCGTGAAATTCTCCAATCCGGGTGAACCCGCCCTCATCCGTGCCCGTCGCGGGGGCGATGGCGGGCTGGAATTGTCGGTGACGGACACCGGGATCGGCATCGCGGCGGAGGATCTGCCGAAGGCGATGACGCCCTTCGTCCAGGTCGACCAGTCGATGGCGCGGCGCTACGAGGGGATGGGGCTCGGCCTGTCCATCTCGAAACGGCTGGTCGAGGCGCATGGCGGCACGCTGCGCATCGACAGCGCGCCGGGGCAGGGGACCACGGTGACCGTGGTCCTGCCGCCAGGCCGGGTCATGGCCGACGGATGACGGAGATGGCGAGACCTTCCTGCGGGCGCAAAAACGGCGCCCCGGTTTCCCGGAGCGCCGTGCCGACGTATGGAGGTTTCCGGTTACGCGGCCTGCTGGGTCAGAGCCGGCTTCGCCATGCCGTTGGTGCCGATCTGGATGGTCCGCGGCTTCATCGTCTCCGGCACCTCGCGCACCAGATCGATGTGGAGCAGCCCGTTCAGCAGATTGGCGTTGCCCACCTTGATGAAGTCGGCAAGCTGAAAGCGGCGCTCGAAAGCGCGGCCGGCAATACCCCGGTAGAGGAATTGGCCGGTCTCCTGTTCCTTCTTAGCTTTCCCTGTGACCACCAGAGAGTTCTGCTGAGCGGTGATCTCCAGGTCCTCCGGGCCAAAGCCGGCGACAGCCATGGTGATCCGGTAAGCGTCGTCGCCCGTCTTCTCGATGTTGTAGGGCGGGTAGGACGCGGCGGCCTCGTCGCCGGTCATCGCGTTCTCCAGGAGACGCGAGAGGCGGTCGAATCCGACGGTCGAACGGAACAGGGGCGAAAGGTCGTAGGAGCGCATGACATATCCTCCACATGAGCGATACAGCGATCGGAGACCACGATCATCGTCGGTCTCCCGGCTTGCGGTGTCGGCGAACCCCAACTGGGCGTCCGCCGACACCGCGACAGATAGTCGAGCCATTTGCCCGTTCAAGAGGGCGCTTTTTGAAAATCGCCGGGCCGCGCCGTCACCGTCCGCAGGGCGGATGTCGGGGGTCCATAACCACTCATCGATTGTTAATCAGTTGCGGCGAGGCTCGGAATCGGGCCATTCGGCCGCGGGAGGGGTACGGCCGTGATGGAAACACCGACCTTCTTCAACGGGACTTACGACGAGACGATGGCGCTGCTGATCGAGGCGCGCAATTACATCGCCTATCATGACGCCGTCAGCCATCGGGCGCTGCCGCCCCAGGTCCGGCTTCAGATCTCGTACGAATCCATGCGGGTGACCAGCCGCCTGACCCAGGTGATGGCCTGGCTGCTGGCGCAGAAGGCCGTTCATGCCGGGGAGATGACCCGCGAGCAGGCGGCGAGCGACGACTTCGCCCTGTCGGGCGGGGACATCTGCACCGATCCCTCCGGCCCCGACAACGAGCAACTGCCCGAAGGTCTGCGCAGCCTTCTGGAGCGCAGCCACCGGCTCTACATGCGCGTCGCCCGGTTGGATGAGCGTGCCCGCGACGCGGTGGCGCTGGCCGGCTGACGGCCGGCTTCCCGGCAAACCGCGAACAGAATCCGTCCGCAAACGGAAGCCGCAAACGCGAAAAGGGCGCCCGGCGAACCGGACGCCCCTTTTCGTTTTGCGGGCGAAGAAGATTACTTCTTCAGGCCGAAGCTCGCGAAGCGCTTGTTGAACTTGGCGATCTGGCCGCCCGTGTCCAGCAGCTTCTGCACGCCGGTCCAGGCCGGGTGCGACTTCGGGTCGATGTCGAGGCGCAGCGTATCGCCCGGCTTGCCCATCGTGGAGCGGGTCTTGAACGTGCTGCCGTCGGTCATCACCACGTTGATCTCGTGGTAGTCGGGATGGATATCAGTCTTCATGGCCGGGGTTCCTGCAAAGCGAGCGCGGTCTATAGCAAAGCATGCGGCATGATGCAACCGCGTTCCTGCACGGGAAAGCGGGCGGTTCTTGACGGCCGCCGCTTTCCTGCCGTGTCGTGCCGGCTTGGTTGATTCGGCCGGCCGCACCATACCTTACCTTGTTCATAGGTTCCCCCCTTGCTATATGCCGGGTTCGCCCCCGTGTGCCGTCCGCACATTGTCCTGCCGCCCGTCCTGCCGCTGGGGAGCCCCGGTGTCCCGTCATTCGTCGAAGCCCGATCCGGTGTCCGAAGGGATGCCCTCCGCCGCAACGCGCCGCCGCAACCTGTCGCCGTTGCGCCGGCTGTTTCCCTTCCTGTGGCCCTACCGTTTGCAGATACTGGGCGCCGTGCTGGCCCTGACCGTGGCCGCCGGGACCGTGCTGGGACTGGGGCAGGGGATGCGCGTCCTGGTGGACCAGGGCTTCGTCGCGGGCGATTCGGCGCTGCTCGACCGGGCGCTGCTGGTCCTGCTGGTGGTCATCGTGCTGATGGCCGCCTCGACCTTCGGGCGCTTCTATCTGGTGAGCTGGATCGGTGAGCGGGTGGTGGCCGACATCCGCCGCGCCGTCTACGGCCATGTGGTGAAGCTCTCCCCCGGTTTCTTCGAGACCACCAAGACCGGCGAGATCCTGACGCGCCTGACCACCGACACCGAGGTGCTTCAGGTCGTGGTCGGCTCCTCCGTCTCGATCGCGCTGCGCAACGCGCTGATGTTCCTCGGCGGCACGGCGATGCTGCTGGTGACCTCGCCGAAGCTGGCGGGGCTGGTGTTCCTGGGCGTGCCGGTGGTCATCCTGCCGATCATCATCCTGGGGCGGCGGGTGCGCGCCCTGTCGCGGGCCAGCCAGGACAAGATCGCCGACCTCGGCTCCTTCGTCGAGGAGACGCTGGGCGCCATCCGCACCATGCAGGCCTACACGCACGAGACCATCGACCGCAGCCTGTTCGGAGCGCGGGTGGAGGACGCCTTCGCCACCGCCCGGCGGCGGGTGACCGTGCGCGCCATCATGACGATGATCGTCATCGTGCTGGTGTTCGGTTCGGTCGGGCTGATCCTGTGGATCGGCGGGCACGACGTGCTGGCCGGCCGGCTGACGGTGGGGCAGCTCTCGGCCTTCGTCATCTATTCGGTGGTCGTCGCCGGCTCGGTCGGGGCGATCAGCGAGGTGGCCGGAGAACTCCAGCGCGCCGCCGGCGCCACGGAGAGGCTGTTCGACCTGCTGGACACCGAGCCGGAAATCCGCGCCCCGGCCAACCCGCGCGCCCTGCCGGAGCCGGCGCAGGGCGCGCTGTCGTTCCGCGACGTGCGCTTCCATTACCCGTCGCGCCCGGATTGGGCGGCGCTGAAGGACTTCTCCCTGGAGATCGAGCCGGGGGAAACGGTGGCCCTGGTCGGCCCGTCGGGCTCCGGCAAATCCACGGTGTTCCAGCTTCTGCTGCGCTTCTACGACCCGCAGGCCGGAGCGGTCAAACTGGACGGGGTGGACGTCCGCGACGCCGACCCGGTGGAGGTGCGGCGGCGGCTCGGCCTCGTGGCGCAGGATCCCGTGGTCTTCTCCGCCAACGCCTGGGAGAACATCCGCTACGGCCGTCCGGACGCCAGCGAAGCCGAGGTGCTCGCCGCCGCCGAGGCCGCCCACGCGCTGGAGTTCCTGCAGGCCTTGCCGGAAGGGCTGGACACCTTCCTGGGCGAGAAGGGCGTGCGGCTGTCCGGCGGCCAGCGCCAGCGCCTGTCCATCGCGCGGGCCATCCTGCGCGACCCGCCGGTTCTGCTGCTCGACGAGGCGACCAGCGCGCTCGACGCGGAGAGCGAGCGCATGGTGCAGGACGCGCTGGACAAGCTGATGACCCGGCGCACCACCATCATCATCGCCCACCGCTTGGCGACGGTCCTGAACGCCGACCGGATCGTGGTGATGGAACAGGGGCGCGTCGTCGCCACCGGCCGTCACGCCGAGCTGGTCCGCGAGGGTGGCCTCTACGCCCGCCTCGCGGCGCTCCAGTTCGACCGCGCGGCGGACGAGGCCGGGCTGGTCGGGGGCTGAGGAGCCCGCCGCCCTTCGGACGCCGTGGCCGGAACCCGTCCGCGTCTGCGGCGGTTGTCGGGCCATGTCCACCGACACGATTCACCTTCCTTCACCGGCGCGGGCGGCGGGGCTTTCCTGGGCGGGATACCTGCTGGGCTTCGCGCTGGGCGGCTTCTTCGACGGAATCCTGCTGCATCAGGTGCTGCAGTGGCATCACCTGCTGTCGGCTGTCGAATCGTCCGCCGTGCAGGACATCCGCGTCCAGATCCTGGCGGACGGCCTGTTCCACGCCGCGATGTACGTCGTCGCGGCGGTCGGCCTGTGGCTGCTGTGGCGGAGCCGGCGCCGCTTCGCCGAGCCGGGGGCGGACCGTCTCCTGTTCGCCAACGCGCTGATCGGCTTCGGCGTCTGGCACATCCTCGACGGCGTCCTGTCCCATTGGATTCTCGGCATCCACCGCATCCGTATGGACTCGGCGAACCCGCTGCTCTGGGACCTGCTGTGGTTCGTCGTCTTCGGCGTCGCCGTCGCCGCTGTGGGGTGGCGGCTGCGGCGTACCGGGGGAACGGGCGGCGGTGGCCGTGCTGCGCCCGTCGTCCTGACGCTGGCGGTTCTGATCGCCGGACCGGTCGCCGCTCTGCCACCGCCGGGCGTGACGACGGTGACGGTGCTGTTCAAACCCGGCACGACGGCGCCGGACGTCTTCGCCGCCGTGGCGGCGGTGGACGGGCGGACGGTCTGGCAGGACCCCTCCGGACAGCTCTGGGCCATCGACCTGGGCGAGACCGGCAGCCCGACGGCGCTGTACCGGCACGGCGCCCTGCTGGTCAGCAACACGCTGCTGCCGACCGGCTGCCTCGACTGGTTCCGGACCTGACGCGCGGCCTCGCGGTTACGCCACGCCGAGGCGGCGCAGGGTGGGCAGGCGCAGGCGGGTGAAGCGGTCGAACCGGGCGCGCAGCTCCGCAAGATTGGCCTCTTCGCCGTCAAGCCGCGCGCCGTCCCGCGACAGCGTCAGCCCGTCCGCCGACAGCGCTTCCCAGGCGGTCGCCGCGGGGTCGGTGCCGTTGCGTCGGGCCAGCAGGAACAGCGCCTCCAGCCGCGACACCGCGACGCCGGAACCGAGGACGGGAGACGCCAGCGTGTCCAGCGTGTCGTCGCGGCGGTTGCGCTCCAGGATGGCGGCGTTGAAGCGGTCGGCCTGGGCCGCGCGCGCCGCTTGGCCGGCTTCGGGCAGGGCGGGGGCCGCCAGCGCCAGGCTGGTCAGGATCATCAGCGCGCGCAGCACCGCCTCCTCGCCATGGCGGGCGAGGGCGGGGAGGGCGGCCAGCTCGGCCAGCGTGGGCGTGCCGGCGGCCAGGGCCCCGGCCAGCGGGCCGTGCAGGTCCTGCGGCAGGGGCACGCGTCCGACCGGCGCCAGCACGACTTCCGGCAGATCGTCGGGCGGCATCAGAAGGGCGAAGCGGGTGGCGCGCAGCCGCTCCCGCCGCTCCGCCGCGGTCAGCCGTTCCGCCCCCTTCACGAACAGGTCGCGGCGGAAGGCGCGGTTGGTCAGCAGGTCGCGCAAGGTCTCGCGGTAGGCCGGGTCGCGCGCCTCGGCCAGCAGGGGCAGGGCGTCCGGCGGCAGGGACAGTTCGTCCATCTGCTCCATCGGGACGGCGGGGCCGGCGAAGTCCAGCTTGGCCGCGGCCAGCTCGCGCGCCACGTCGGCGTGGTAGAAGGCGGTCCAGTCGCGGTTCAGATATTCGTGGGCGATGTAGTTGGGCGACTTGCGTTTCAGCGAATCCAGCCGCGCCGGCAGAGCGTCGGCCTGGGTGAACCAGCCGGCGTTCAGGGCGGTCAGGCGGCTGGCGAAGGCCACGGCCTCTTCGATCCGCTCCGGCAGGGGGGCGGTGCGGTCGGCGCAATGCTCGACCAGGACGCGGCGCAGCGGCATGTAGGCGAGCGTGCCGGGCAGGGCGTTGTAGCTGACGAAGACCAGCCCGCCGGGCTTCAGCCGACGCTTCAGCAGGTCCACCAGGATCGCCCGGTTCTCCGCGCTGACCCAGGACCAGACGCCGTGCAGGGTCACGATGTCCAGGTCCTTGGCCCCGTTTTGGGCGTAATCGGCGAAGCTCTCTTCCAGGAAAGTGGCGTTGCCCAGCCCGGCCTCGGCGGCGAGGCGCTGGGCGCCGGCGATGTGGCCGGGGTTGAAGTCCACCGCCTCGAACCGGGCGTCGGGGTGGCAGCCGGCCAGGACGGCGCTGCTCACCCCATGGCCGCAGCCGATCTCCGCGCAGGCGAAGGACCCGGCGAGGTCCATCGGGGACCGCCAGCCGCGCAGGGTCAGCGCGAAGGACAGCAGCGCCGGCGACAGTTCCCGGTAGAAGGCGTGGATGTAGCCGATCCCGCCCACATAGCCCTCGGTCCAGCCCTGCATGACCCCAACCCCTCCGTCATCTTCTGGGGATGGGTGATAGCGCCGGGCTTGGCCGGCTGTCAAAGAAGGCGGCCAAAGCGGGCGGTTATGAAGGGTGAATCCGCAGCCGGAACGAGCCCCGGAAAAAAATGCGGCCCTAGCCATTTTGGTATCGACAAGCCCCGGACCCTTCGTTATAAACCGCGCCACACCGGCCGGGACGACGGCTTGGCCGGACAGGAACCCTAGTCGATACGGTCAGGCACCCCCTGACGCAGAGACGAAGGCTCCGGTGCCGGTGTGAACGCGAAGTGATGGGCGCATAGCTCAGTTGGTAGAGCAGCTGACTCTTAATCAGCGGGTCCAAGGTTCGAGTCCTTGTGCGCCCACCATCACTTTCCGGACCGAAAGGGATCGTTCCCAGGACCCCTTTCACGCCGCCGGGTGTTCGATGCCCGGATGGGAATGGGCGCATAGCTCAGTTGGTAGAGCAGCTGACTCTTAATCAGCGGGTCCAAGGTTCGAGTCCTTGTGCGCCCACCATTCCCAGGACAGCGGCATGACAGAGACGCACACAAAAGGGCTGCCCTCGGGCGGCCCTTTGTGCGTTTGGGGTTGCTCGCGTTCGGGGCTCTGCTCGCGCCATCAGCCCTTATCGGCGGCGGGCCGGCGGGGGACGAGCAGGTTCGCGGTCATCTGCTGCACGGGCTCGCCGTCCTGGTTGAGGGTGGTGGTGCGCACGCGGGCGATGCCGCGGTCGGGGCGCTTGGCCGACACGCGGACCTCCAGGATCTCGCTTTCGATGCGCAGGACGTCGCCGGGGCGGGTGGGCTTGGGCCAGCGGATGTCCTCCACCCCCATCCCGACGAAGCCGCCGGCGAGCGCGCCGTCCCCCGTGACGATCATCCGCATGGTCAGCCCGGCGGTGTGCCAGCCGCTGGCCGCCAACCCGCCGAAGACGCTGTTCAGCGCCGCCTCGGGGTCGAGGTGGAAGGGCTGCGGGTCGAACTGCCGCGCGAAGGCGACGATGTCTTCCTCCGTCACGGTCACCGGGCCGCCGGTGAAGCGGTCGCCCGGGGTCAGGTCGTCAAGATAGCGCATCGTTGGGCGGACTCCCGTGGGTGGCTATACCGTCGCGTTGCGTTAACCTTTGCGGGGCGGGAACGAAAGCGATACCTGCCACGTAAAAATTGCAAAGCAGCCGGGACGCAAAATGTCGGGCCGGAAAACGCCCGTGGGCGAAACGCCGATGCACCGAACACGCCGGGACGCAAAACAACGACGCCGCAGGGCGGGCCTGCGGCGGTCTGGTCCGGTCGGGGGTGGCGGGTGTCGCTTATTCGGCGGCGGTGCTGGCCATGCGGCTGCGCACGGAGGGCGGCGGCTGGTTCCCGCGATAGTCCTGAAGCCGCGTGGCGCGCAGGCCCCGCATGCCGTGGCTGTCGATCAGCCGTTGCCAGGACAGGAACTCTTCCACGGACAGGGTGTAGCGGCGGCACGCCTCCTCGAGGCTGATCAGCCCCGAACGCACGCCGGCCACGACCTCCGCCTTGCGCCGCATGACCCAGCGCTTGGTGTCCGGAGGGGGAAGATCATTTTCTGTCATCGGCCGTCCTGCTGGACCGATGACCGACGCTCCACTGGAGCCATCGTCGCTCATTTCAAGCTCGCGAGATGACATGCGCGGACGCTCCACCATCAGCAGTGTATTCCACGATTTGGTGGTAACCTACCCCTTCTCCGCTTAACAAAAGCCTAAACGATAGGGTTAATGTTTTAAGCATAAAAGGCATGGCGCATAGGCCCATCCGGACCCATGCCCATGCCTTTTCCCATGCGTCTGGACGACGCCTATGAGGGTGAGGGCGAGACCCTCAGTACACCTTCGAAAGCTTGGACAGCGGAACCTCGAGGCTGCCGACGGACATCACCGTTTCGCCGTCCTTGTTGGACCCGATGCCGTTGACCGTGCCGAAGGTGAAGGTGGTCGCCTTGATGATGTCGTCCTTCTTCTCGGACACCGGGGCGATGTTCAGGCGGTACTGGCCCGGCTGGACGGCGTTGCCGCCATCGTCCTTGAAGTCCCAGTTGACGACATGCTTGATGCCGGCGGTGGTCTCGCCGGTCATCGACCGGACGATGCGGTTCTTGCTGTCCAGGATGTCCACGCGCACCGACTTGGCGGACTTCTCCAGCTCATAGGCCAGCGGGGCCGCGGTCATGCCCTGGGTGTAGTCGAAGCTGTCGCCCTCGAAGGTGACCGTGCGACCCAGATAGGCGAGGTTGGTCGAGTTGGTCGAGGCGTTCTGCAGCTTCAGCAGCTTGTCCAGGCGGCTGTTGGTCCCGATGTTCTGCTCCACGTTCGCGAAATCGACCAGCTGCTTGGTCATGTCGTTCGTGTCCATGGGCTTCAGCGGGTCCTGGTTCTGCATCTGCGTGGTCAGCAGCTTCAGGAAATGCTCGAAATTGTCGCCCAGCCCCTTCACCGCTGTGTCGAGCTTCTGCTCGTCGGCGGTCTTGGTGGTCTTGGTGGTGGTGTCGGTCTTCGTCTTGGTCTGGTTGGTGTTCCAGCTGCTGCCGTAGTCGGTGTTGGTGGTGGCCATGGTCGTCGTCCTTCGCTGGAATGGCTGCAGCTGGTCTGAATCAGGCTTGGATGTCGACGCGGCCCGGGGCCAGCGTCAGGGTGTAGGCGGCCTGCGCATCCTCCACCTCTCCGCCGCCGCCGAGGCTGCGGCCCCGCCGGCCCGAGCCGCCCTGCCGTCCCGAGTCCTGGAACGACTGGCCGCCTTCACCGCGCAGGCTGAAGTTGAGGCTGTTGCTGTCCGCCTTCAGTCCGGCGTCTTGCAAGGCGCGTTCCAGATTGCGGCTGTCACGCTGCAGCAGTTCGAGGGTCTGGGCCTTCTCCACGGCGACCGACGCGGTGACCCGCCCGTCCTGGCCGATTTCCAACTTGATGTCGATGCGGCCCAACTCGGCGGGGCGCAGGTTGATGGTGAACTGGTCGTTGCCGTCCGACACGTTCTTGCTGATGTGGACGGCCACCTGATCCTGCACGCCCATCGGCAGGCCGGCGGACCCGCGGGACGGGCGAAGCTGGGCGGTGGTCAGCCCCGCATCGACACCGCTTGCCGTGTGCACCCCCTCGATCCCGGCGAAGACCGGGTGGGTGGGGGTCGCGGGGTGTGGCGTGCCGTCGGCCGGCGGCGGCGTGTCCGCGGCGGCGGTCAGGAACGCGCTTTGCCCAGCAGGCTTTGCCGGGTCGGCAACCGGTGCCTGGGGGGCCGGTGGTTGCGCCAAGCCGGCGTTGCCGCTCGGGTCCTGGTTGCCGCGGTTGCCGGCGTTGGCCCCGGCATCGCCGTCCGCCCCTGTCCGGTTCGCGCCCTTGGCCTTGGCGGCGGCGAGATCGGTCAGGGATTGCGGCAGCGGCGCGCCGTCGTCGTTCGGCAGGTCGGCGATGGGCAGAGCACCGGGGGGCGGGGCGCCGGAGGACAGCGTGTCGGCGGCCTTCGCCGGCTTGTCCTTGGTGGCGGCATCCTGGGCCTCGGCGTGGGGCGCGGGCACCTCGATCTGCGGGCCGTCGGTCGGAGCGGCCGGCGCCGGCGCGGCTCCCGCCAGCGCCGCAGGCGCTTCCGTGGCCGGCTTGGCCGTGCCCGCGGCCTTCACCGACTCGTCGGCGGCCTTGGCCTTGCCGTCCGGATGGGGAGCGCCGGCGGCCGCCAGGGCGGCGGCCAAGGCGGCCTCCGCGGCGGCGTCCGCGGCGGAAGGAGCCTTCTCGCCGTCCGGAGTCGGGCTGCCGGACGGCGTGGCCTCGACCGGGGCCGACAAGGCGACCGCGTCGTTCTCGGTCGCCTTGTCGGCCTCAGCGCCGTCCGGCGTGCCGACGGCGACCTGGGCGACGGCCAGCGAGAGGGCAGCCTCCCTGTCGGTCAGGGTGGCGGATTGGTCGGCGGTGACCAGCTCCACGGTGGTCTCGGTCACGGTGACGGTCAGGTCGAGGATCACGGCATCGCCGTTCCCATCCTCCGCGGCCTGATTGCCGGCACCGTCCTGGGCGGTGCCATCGCCCAGCGCGCTGCCGGTTTCGTCCGACGGAAGCTCCTCCGCCATGTCGGCGAGAGCGGCGGTGCCGGTGGGCTCGGGCTTGGCGGCGGCGTCTTCCTGCGCGGTCTTGGCGCTGG
The DNA here is from genome assembly GCF_003349955.1 of Azospirillum brasilense. Classification (GTDB taxonomy): domain Bacteria; phylum Pseudomonadota; class Alphaproteobacteria; order Azospirillales; family Azospirillaceae; genus Azospirillum; species Azospirillum brasilense_B. Next base: position 83,410 of record NZ_QLKQ01000007.1, on the reverse strand, counting down.
CGGCCTTCGCATCCTTGGCCGCGGCGTGGTTGGCCGCGGCGGCCTCGCGCCGTTCGGTGCGCGTCGTGTGGGCGGAGTCGCCGGCCTTGGCCGCATCGGACGCGCGGGCGTCTCTGCGGTCGGCGGCGCGCTGGGCCTCGTCCTTGCGGGCGGCGCGGGCCTCGGCCTGGGTGGTCGCTTCGGAGGCCTGGCGCGGCTTGGCGGGCTCCGCGCGGATTGGGTCGGGGCGGGACGGCGGGTTGCGTTCCGCCGCCTTGCGGGCGGCGGCCCGATCGGCGGCCGCCTGGTCGGCCGCGCTTGCCGTGGCGTTGCGCCGATCCTGGGCCGCGCTCTCCGCCTGAACCTGATCGCGCTTGCGGGTGGCGGCCTCGCTGATCAGCCGGTCCATCATCGAGGCGAACTTGTCGCTTCGCGGAGCCGTGTTCTGGCTGGACGAGGTCTGACCCCTGACCAGGCTTTCGAACGCGGTGGGCGCGGTGTTCGTTTGGATGGCCATGGAACGGGTTCCCCGAAGCGGACAGGTGCACCCCTTCCAGAAGCAACTAACGGGCCAGTTTCAGGCCGGCGCCGGTGCGTCGGACCGTCGTTCCGCGCCCGGCAGTTCCGTCCGCCGGCCGGCAAATTCCGCCGGGTGGCCGGCGCTTCTTGCCGGACCCGGCAACGCCGAAGGGCCGCCCGGTCGGACGGCCCTTGCTGCGGATGTCGGTGACGCCGGGAGAGGCGTCAGAGACGGGTGTTGAGGGTGGCTGAGGTCGACGGCCCATGGCTCGGCGTGACGTAGGTCGCGCGGGGCGGAACCGGGGCGGTGCCGTAGGCGGGGGTGGTGGTCTGCCGGGCGCGGTTGATGGCGCCGACCACGGTGTCCACCAGGATCTTCTGCGCCGCGCTGTTGCGGCGGAGCGCGTCGGCGTTGGCGGCGGACGCCTCGTACAGGCCGCGCGTGGCCTCGCGCAGCGCGGCCTTGGCCTCGTCGGGCAGGGCGGCCATGCCCTCGCGGTCCACGCGCAGCAGGCGCGACACCTCTTCATAGACCAGCATCATCGGCTGCTTCTCGCGCCCCAGCCGGGCCAGCTCGGCGCTGGTGCAGTGGCGCATCACCGCCTCGGTCTCGCGCGCCAGATGGGCGCTCAGCCGGTTCATCAGCTCGACCAGCGCGACCGCGCGCTCCTCCGCGTTCTTGGGCAGATTGGCGGCGGGAGCCTTGGACGGCTGCGGGAAACGGACGTCGACCTTATCCATGGGTGCCCTCCTGTGCGCGCAGAAGCTCGCGGTAAACCTGATCGGCGATGCCGAACCCGCCGCTGCGGGACATCTGCTTGCCGTATTCGTTGGTCAGCATGGAGCGGAACATCTCCTCGGCATGGCCGCCGCCGAAGGTCTGGTCCACTTCGATCCCGTCGAACATGTGGCCCAGCATCTGGGAGACGAAGACGCTCTCGAACTCGTTCGCGGACTGGCGGATCTTGGCGCGGATCGCCGGGTCCACCTTGCTCTCCGCGCTTTTGGGGCTCTCCGCGCTTTTGGGATCGACCAGATCGGTGCGCACCGCCGTCCGGAAGCTCGCCTGCGCACCGGGCTGGGCGTTGCTCTGGGCGCGCTCGGCGGCCGCGGGCAGGCGCGGAGGCGGAAGGCCGGGAAGGGAAAGCGTCGTATCCATCAGATCACCTCGATCTCCGCCTGCAGGGCTCCGGCGGCCTTGATCGACTGAAGGATGGCGATCATGTCCCGGGGACCCACGCCAAGCGCATTCAAGGATTGTACCAACTCCTGGAGCGTCACCCCGGAATTCATCACGGCGAGACGGTTGTTGGACTGGTCGTCCACCTGGATGTCGGTGCGCGGCACCACGGCGGTCTGGCCCTGGCTGAAGGGGCCGGGCTGGCTGACCTGCGGCGTCTCGGTGACGCGGATGGTCAGGTTGCCTTGGGCGATGGCGACGGTGGAGATGCGGACGTTCTCGCCCATCACGATCACGCCGGACTTCTCGTCCACCACCACGCGGGCGACCTGGTCGGGGGTGACGCGGAGTTGCTCGATCTCGGTGATCAGGCCGACGATGTCGCCGCGCCGCGCCTCCGGAACGCTCAGCAGGACCGAGGACGGGTCGGTGGCCTGCGCGCGGTTGCCGCGGAGCTGGATGTTGATGGCGGTGGCCACGCGCTGCGCCGTGGTGAAGTCCGGGTTGCGCAGCGACAGGCGCAGCACCGGCAGCTCGGCCAGCGAGAACTGGATCTCGCGCTCGACGATGGCACCCGAGGAGATGCGGCCCGAGGTGGGGACGCCGCGCGTCACGCTGGCCCCCTGGCCCTGGGCGGAGAAGCCGGACACCGCGATCGGCCCCTGGGCCACGGCATAGACCTCGCCGTCGGCGCCCAGCAGCGGGGTGACCAGCAGCGTGCCGCCGAGCAGGCTCTTCGAATCGCCCATCGCCGACACGGTGGCGTCGATGCGCGTGCCCTGGGCGGAGTAGGGCGGCAGGGTCGCCGTCACCATCACCGCCGCCACGTTCTTGGTGCGCAGGTTGGTGCCGCGGGTGTTGACGCCCATGCGCTCCAGCATGCCGACCAGGCTCTGCTCGGTGAAGGGCGAGTTGTTGAGGCTGTCGCCCGTGCCGTTCAGGCCGACCACCAGGCCGTAGCCGATCAGCATGTTGTCGCGCACGCCCTCGACGTCCACCATGTCCTTGATCCGCGCCGAGGAGGCCGAGGCCGGCCCCGACAGCGCGAGCAAGGCCGCGGCCAGGGCAGCCAGCATCGCGACCGCGCGCAGCAGGACGGCGGTGCGCGGCATGGTGGCACGGGTCAGGGCGGTGGCGGTCATGCGGGGACACTCCTCAACGGGCTGTCCCTTCCTATACAAACAGCGTGCCAGAGCCGCGGATGGCAGGCGAAGGGCAGGATTGGCAAGGGGAAGCGGCGCCGCCGGATGAAAAGGCCGGAAATTGGCACCGCGCCGGACCGCTTTATGTCACGGAAGCGGGGCAATTTTTGCCCGATTGCGGCAAACCTTGACCGGATGTTAAGGTGCTTCCATCTAGAGTATCGCGCTTTTCCGAAACCGGTTGCACGGAACATGAAAGTCGAAGGCCCCGGAAAACTTCGCGGCAGCAGCTCGGTCCGGCGCACGGGGAAGGCCGAAGGCTCGTCCGGTGCGTCCTTTTCCAAGCAGCTCGTCGGCGAGACCAACACCGCCCAGGGCGTCCATGCCGCGGCGCCGCTGGCCGGCATCGCCAGCGTGCTGGCGTTGCAGGAGGTGGACGACGCCACGGCCCGCGCGTCGCGCGGCAAGATGCGCGCCGAGGAGATGCTCGACAAGCTGGAGGAAATCCAGCACGGGCTTCTCGCCGGCACGCTTCCGGCGCAGAAGCTGATGGACCTCGTGAAGGTGGTGCAGTCGCGCCGCGTCCATGTGGACGATCCGCGTCTGGCCGACATCCTCGACCAGATCGACCTGCGCGCCCAGGTCGAGCTTGCGAAGCTCACCCCCTGAGCGCGGTTTCCGGCCATAGGACCGGCTTTTCGGCATCGGCCGTACGGCCATCGCCGAACCTTTCACAAAACTTTGCTTCTCCAAGGGCTTGTTCGCGCTTCGATAGGCGAAGCGCGGGGTTGCGGTTGCCGATGCGCCTACCTATACTCCGCGCCGCCCGGATCACCCTTTTGCGTTGGATGCTCTCGGATGTCGTCTCCGCTTCTGCCTAAGAACTACACCCCGTCGGAAGACGAGGAGTTCATGAATCCCGTGATGCGGGAATATTTCCGCCAGAAGCTGCTGCGCTGGCGCGCGGAGCTGCTGGCTGAATCCAGCGAGACCCTGAGCAGCCTTCAGGAAGGCGGCATCCAGGAACCGGACATCGCCGACCGCGCGTCGGCCGAAACCGACCGGGCGCTGGAACTCCGCACCCGCGACCGCGAGCGCAAGCTGATCTCCAAGATCGACGCGGCGCTGGAGCGGTTGCAGGATGGGTCCTACGGCTATTGCGAGGAAACGGGGGAGCCCATCTCCGTCCGCCGCCTCGACGCCCGTCCCATCGCGACGCTGAGCCTGGAAGCCCAGGAACGGCACGAGCGCATGGAGCGCACCCAGCGGGACGATTGACGCGGCGGTTGCCCGCGTCTCCGGCCGCGCCTTGGACAGGCCCCCTCCGATCCCGGCGGGGGCTTTTGTCCGTTCGGGGACGGTGTCGGGGTGAATGTCCGACGGCGTGCTGAGGGGGTTGCGGCCCGCCCCTCTGTCGGGGCTTGGTTCGCTCGGGCCGGCCGCGGGCCCGCTGCAAGGAACCGTCACGCTACCGGTTCCGGCCGGCGCCGGCCAGCCCGGGAAACGGCTTGCCCCTCTCTGCCGCCGCGCCACCAAAAGGCGAGCGTCTTCCGGTGACGCATCGCCTTGTGGTGTGGTGCTTTCGCGCGTCCGCCCGTCCGCCCGGGTCGGTTCTTCACAACCCGATGGTGCGGGTTGCCAGAACGGCCTGTTGACGGTGAAATGGATGTCCTGAAGCGGATCGAGACATTGCAGGCCCTGGTCCGGGAGGCGCAGGCACGCAGGACGCGCCTCCTGGACCGATCCCATGAGCGCCTGCGCTCCGCCGAGAAGGCGTTGGAAGGGTCTCACCGCCTGCTGAAAGGGAAGCCCCATGACCCAGGCTCATCATCCCACGAACCACCCTGAGGCGCGGACCCCCGATGCCGAGGATTGGCGTCGGCGCAGCGAGGTGCGGCGCAGCCGGGCCGAAGAGGCACGCGCCGGGGCTGAGCGGATGCGGGAGGAGGCCGAAGAGGAGCGGGCGGCGCATTTCCAGCGCCATGTCGAAGCGGAAGGGGCCCGGCTGATCGCGGAAGAGGGGCGGATCACCGGAGAAACGCGGCGCCAGGAAGCGGAGGAGGTGCGCATCCTGGACGAGGAGCTTCGCCAATCCGCCGAGATGGCCCGGTTGTCGGCGGAGGAGGCGCGCCTCTCGGAGGAGCGGGCGCGGCGGCTCCATGAAAGGACCCGGCGTTACGCCGAGGAGGCCCGGCTCCATGCCGAGCAAGCGCGCACCGACGCGGAGCGCGTCCGGGCGGTGAACGAGGAGCAGCGTCAGATCCTTGAGGAGATGCGGGAAACCGTCCGGCGTTACGAGGCGCTTCTGGCCGGGGGCGGGTGACGGGCCCGGCGCAAAGAGGACCGCCCCCTTTGGAATGATGGCCGCTGCTGCCCGGTCCCGCTCTCCAGAAGCGTATCCTTTCAATTCTTGAGGGACGCATCACGCCGCCAACATCCGCCATTGGTCATAAACTGTTTTGAATTTCCTTTTCACACCCTCTTTGGTAGAGCTTGATGGCGGGTGTAAGCGCCTCGGTATGCCCAACAACGAGTCATGGCGGTGCCGGTCCTGATTCCGACGCGGATCGCAACGTCGGGTGCGGGCCGGTGAACGCCGAGCGCTGAAGGGCAAGTCGAGCGCTGGCAAGATGGTCATTTGATAACAAGAGGATCGAGAAATGACACTGAGGTTTTCCGAGCGCATCGGTTCAAAAAGCGGCGATACCATGGCGGCCTCGAGAAATACAGTGTTTTTCGGTCTGCAAGGCAATGATGTATTTTACGGTCAATACGGGGTTGATTTCGTTTTTTTCCTTGGGGGCGCTGGAAACGATACGTATTCGCTTCAAACGTCGGGAGCGATTGTGATTGCCGATTCGGATGGTTCTTTCGATCAATTGATCGCATCGGGAATCGGCGTCAGCAGACCGACGACGTACGCGGCAACGATCGATGGACGCCATTTGGTGGTCGGTGACACGAAGTCCGGTCAGTTGGTGTATGTCCTCAATTATCTTGATCCCCGATTCAAGATCGAACAAATAACTTTGTCCGATTCGGTCCATTCATATGACAGTATTATTTCTTTGCTTCCCAAGGCTCCAGGTTTTCTTGGGAATTTTTCATGGGAAGCGTTTACGGATCGGATGAACATTGCGCGTCTGAACACTTCGGATATCAACGAGGCGTTGGGCTACTACCTGAACCGAGAATCCCTGCTCCAGACTCGAGCGACCATCGACTACAGAAATGATCCGACCAACCGTGTCGCCATCACGACCGGCGGTGCCAGTGTCGAGACTACGATGGCCGCTTATTACGGTCCGGTGGCGGGGGTGGTGAACCAGCACATTGGCACCGCTGCCGGCGAAGCGATCCGGGGCTCGAGCCAAGCCGATTTCATCAACGCGCTGGAGGGCGATGACGCGATCGACGGGCGGAATGGCGACGACGTCCTCGACGGCGGTTTGGGCTCCAACTTCCTGACCGGCGGCTGGGGCACGGACACATTCTTCGTCGACGGTCGCAGCGGCGGCGTGACCTGGTCCACCGTCACCGACCTGGAGGCGGGGGAGTGGGTGACCGCCTGGGGTTGGAAGGAGGGAGTCTCGAAACTGACTTGGCAGGAGATGGGTGGCGCCGAAGGCTACAAGGGCGCCACGGCTCACATCGACCTGGATGGCAACGGCAGCATCGATATGAGCATGACTGTTTCCGGCCAATCCTCCGGTTCGATCCTGACCACTCCGGGCCAGGTCGAGGGCAACGGATATCTCGCTTTCGGTCTCAAGTAGAAAAAGCGGCCCCCCGCTGTCATCGAGCGCAAAGCCTGACACATCAGGCTTTGCGGTTGCCCAACCCGCCGCCACGGCCATCGCGCGGCCGGCGCTCTTCCGCGATCTGGGCATCGGATCGTGATGCGTCGGAAGGGATAGCCATGCCTCCCCATGCACCTTGCCGGTGCAGCCGGCTTGCGTGTGCCCGGCGCGGCGCAAGCCCAGGCCGGCGACGACACCCGCTCAAGCGCGCCGAGCGTCCGGGGCCGTCGCCGCGGACGGGACGGTGCCAAGCTCCGGGTGGGTAGGGAAGGGGACGGCAGAAGGCGCCGGGCGGCAGAAACTGCCTGCCCAGCGGGAGCGGCGCGTGACTGGGGCGTGGCGCGACCATCGAAACACGCCCGTGCCGCGTCCGTGTCGTTCTTCGTCTGCGTTTCCGCTCCGTGTCCCCTGACCGTTCTCAGAACGGCATGATGATGTCGAAGAGCTGCTGGCCGTAGCGCGGCTGCTGCACGTCGGTGATCTGGCCGCGTCCGCCGTAGGAGATGCGGGCCTCGGCGACCTTTTCGTAGCTGATGGTGTTCTGCGCGGTGATGTCCTCGGGCCGGATCACGCCGGTGATGATCAGGTCGCGCACCTCGTAGTTCACCCGCACCTCCTGCCGTCCCTGGATGACCATGTTGCCGTTTGGCAGGGACTGGGTGACCAGGGCGGCCACCTTCAGGGTGATCTGCTCCTTGCGGTTGACGGCGCCCTTGCCGTCGTTGGAGGTCGAGCTGCCGACGTTCAGCAGACTGCCGGCGTTCGCCCCGTCGGGCAGCACGCGCTGCAGCGCCTGGCCCTCGAAGCCGAAGAGGCTCGGCATGCCGGCCTGCTCAGTGTTGTTGCGGCTGCGGGTGGTCTGGTTGTTGATCTGCGCCTGGTCGTTGATCTGGATGTCAACGGTCAGCAGGTCGCCGACCTTGGCCGCGCGCTGGTCCTTGAAGAAGGCCTTGGCGCCGGTCCGCCACAGCGAGTTCGGGTTGCGCTCCGTCGGCAGGGGGGTGGGCATCGGCAGGCTGACGGGCTGGTAGCCGGGCTGGGCCTGCGGGTCCTTGATCTTGGTGAGTTCGGGAGCGGAGCCGATGTCCGACACGCGCGACATGGCGTTGCAGGCCGGAAGGCCGGCGGCAACGGCGGCGAGCAGAGCGAAGCGGAAAGCGGTGCGAGCGGTGCTCTTGGGGGCGGGCATCTTGAAGGCGCACATGGAGCTTTCTCCTTACTTCGCGATGACGCCGGGCTTTGCCACGGCGACGATGTTGGGGCCGGCGACGGTCGCTTCGAGGATGCGGTTCGACTGGGTGTTGATGACGCGGATCACGTCGCCCCGGCCGCCGTCCTGCAGGGCCTTGCCCTGGGCCGACAGGGTCAGGTTCTCGGTGGCCAGCGTGATGGTGACCAGCGCGCCCTTGTCCACGACCCGCGGCGACTGCAGGTCGCGCAACCGCACGGGCTGGTTCACGGGAACGCCGCGCCGCGGCGTCAGGCCGATGAGCTGGGCGTCGGTGGCGGCGATGTCGCTGCCGGCGAGGTCGGCGCGCATGTCCTGCCAATCCACGTCGCCGGGGCCGATCACGTCGCCGGGCGCGATGCGCCGCGACAGCACCGGCACCTGCACCACGCCATAGGCGCGGCCCGACACCGGAAAGCGCACGACCGGGCGGGTGTCGGCCACGATCATTTCCGCGGCGAAGCGGCCCTGCGCCGGGTTGTAATAGAGGTTCTCCACCGTCAGGCTGCCGGCGCCCGCCGGGGCGCGCAGCTCCACCGCCCGGTTGTCCAGCTCCATCTGGAGGCGGCCCGTGGTGATCTGGCGGGACAGCGCGTCGGACAGCACCGCCTCGACATGGGCCGGGCTGTAGACCACCGCCTGCGCCGCCGCGGGAGCGGCACCTTCCATCGTTTCAGCCAAGGCCGTCCGGGCGAAGGCCGCCGGGCCGCCGGCGAGGGCGGCGGCGAGGAGGGCGGTGCCGAGGATGCGCAGGGCGGGGCGGGACATGGCGGAACTTCCTTGCAAAAACGAGCCTTACGGCGATGCCGACATCAGCGGAGCTGCGAGGCCTGCTGCATCATCTCGTCGGTGGTCTTGATGACCTTGGAGTTCATCTCGTAAGCGCGCTGGGCCGAGATCAGGGTGGTGATCTCCTGCACGATGTTGACGTTGGAGGTCTCCAGCGCGCCCTGCACCACGCGGCCGAAGCCGGGGGCGCCGGGGTTGCCGCCGACCGCCTCGCCCGACGCGCCGGTCTGCAGGAACAGGTTGTCGCCGACGGCTTCCAGGCCGGCCGCGTTGGCGAAGGTGGCGAGCTGGAGCTGGCCGACATTCTGCTGGGCCACTTGGCCGTCCAGCTTCACCATCACCTCGCCCGACGCGTTGATGGCGACGTCCACGGCTTCCGCCGGGATGGTGATCGCCGGTTGCACCGGATAGCCGTCGGCGGTGACGATGATGCCCTCCGGCGACAGCTTGAAATTGCCGGCGCGGGTGTAGGCCGTGTCGCCGCTGGGAAGCTGCACCTGGAAATAGCCGGAGCCGTTGATGGCGACGTCCAGCTTGTTGTCGGTGACGGTCAGGTTGCCCTGCTCCAGCACGCGGGCCACCGCGGCGACGCGCACGCCCGCACCCACCTGCACGCCGGTCGGCACGATGGTGCCGGCGTCCGACGAGGTGGAGCCGATGCGGCGGAAGTTCTGGTACAGCAGGTCCTGGAATTCGGCCCGCTGCTTCTTGAAGCCGGTCGTCGTCGCGTTGGCGATGTTGTTCGAGATGGTTTCGACGTTCAGCTGCTGGGCGATCATGCCGGTGGCGCCGATGGCGAGGCTGCGCATGGTCCTTACTCCTTAAACGCGGTCGATCAGGCCGTGCGGCCCAGCTTCTGGATGGCGCTGCGGATGCGCTCGTGCTCGTTCTCGATCAGCTTCTGGTTGGACTGGTACTGGCGCTGGATCTCGATCAGCGCCGTCATCTCCACCACCGGCTTCACGTTCGAATTCTCAAGCATTCCCTGTGCCACCTTCGTGTCGGCGGGGGCCGCCTGCGGCTCCTCGTCGCTGACGTAGAGACCGGCGCCGACCTCGGTCATCAGCTGCTCGTTGCGGAAGGTGACGATGTTCAGCCGGCCGACCTGGCCCAGCTCGGTGGAGACGGTGCCGTCGCCGGACACCATGATGTCCTTGGTGCCGTTCGGGATGGCCAGCGGCTGGCCGTTGTCGCCCAGGACCGGCAGGCCGCCGCCGTCGACGATCTGGCGCTGGTCGTTCAGGCGAAAGTTGCCGGCGCGGGTGTAGCGCGGGCCGCTGGCCGTATCGACCGTGAAGTAGCCATGGCCGGTCAGCGCCAGATCCAGCGAATTGCCGGTCTGCATCATCCCGCCGGCCGAGAGGTCGCGCACCACGGCGCGGTCCTGCACGAAGCTGATCTGCTCGTGCATGCCCGGACGCTCCAGGAACTCCGTGAACAGCATGCGCTGCTGCTTGAAGCCCGTGGTGTTCATGTTCGCGATGTTGTTCGAGATCACGTCCAGCTGGCGGCGCAGGGTGAGCTGGCGCGACAGGGACACGTAGATCGGGTTTTCCATCGGCGGCCTCTTTCCATTCGGGCCGGGGGGAGCGTCCCGACCGGCGCAAATGGCAATGCACGGCGCGTGCCAGAGCGGGAAGGAGCCGGAGTTGCGGCATGGAGGGCCGGCCTCGGCGTCGGGGAACCGCCTGCCGGGCAAGAACTGCCGGTGGGATGGCAAGGGCTGCCGCCCGGCGCCGGGCAAAAGCGTCCCGTTGCCGCGGCGCGGACGGCGCGCGGGTCAGGACGGCTCCCGCCGCCGGAGACGGCGGGCATGGGGCGCGGAAGGGATCGTGGGAAAGGGGATGGCGGGCGTGGTTCGGGCGTTCGCTCCTCGGTCGACAGGGTTCTCCGGCGACGCCCCAATCAAGAACCGTGCCGCTGTCTGTGGTTGCGCTTCTGTCACAGCCCCGGCCCATGCCTGAAAGGCTTTGTTAACTATCCGAAAGATAGGGTTGCTGGGCTGGTAAGGCCACGCTCCGCCACCGCTCGCGCTTAGGATTCCATGACCGCGCACGCTGAAGACGACGTTTCGACCGATGGCCTGCCGCGCAAGAAATTCAGCGGCAAGAAGCTGGTCCTGTTCGTCATATTGCCGCTGGTTCTGCTGATCGGCGCCGGGGCGGGCGTGTATTTCAGCGGCCTGCTCGATTCGCTGCTCGGCAAGAAGGAGGAGCACGCGGAGGTGCCGGCGGAGCCGGCGCAGCCCGATCCCCACGCCGCCCCGGTCTTCTACGACCTGCCGGACATGCTGGTGAACCTGAACAGCAGCGGCAAGCGTCCGGCCTTCCTGAAGATCAAGATCTCGATCCAGCTCGCGAAGGGCGAGGACATACCAGCGATCGAGCATGTGCTGCCGCGCATCATCGACAACTTCCAGGTCTATCTGCGCGAATTGCGGCTGGAGGATCTGAAGGGATCGGCGGGCATGTACCGCCTGCGCCAGGAGCTGCTGATGCGGATCACCGCCTCCGCCCATCCGGTGAAGGTCAAGGACGTTCTGTTCAAGGAAATGCTGGTCCAGTAGGGGCGGCGGAAACGGGCCATGAGCAACACCGAGGAACTGAGCGAAGAAGAACGCCTTGCCGCCGAATGGGCCGCCCTCGCCGAAGACGGCGGCGACATGGGCGAGATGGCGGACATGGGCGGCGGCGGTTCGACCCGCGTCCTCAACCAGGACGAGATCGACAGCCTGCTCGGCTTCGACCAGGGCGGGGCCGGGGACGGCGACAACTCCGGCATCATGGCGCTGGTCAACTCGGCGCTGGTCAACTACGAACGCCTGCCCATGCTGGAGGTGGTCTTCGACCGCCTCGTCCGCATGATGTCCACCAGCTTGCGCAACTTCACCTCCGACAACGTCGAGGTCAGCCTCGACCAGATTTCCTCGGTGCGCTTCGGCGACTATCTGAACTCGATCCCGCTGCCGGCGATGCTGTCCGTCTTCAAGGCGGAGGAGTGGGACAACTACGGCCTGATGGTCGTGGACTCGGCGCTGATCTACTCCATCGTGGACGTGCTGCTGGGCGGACGGCGCGGCACCGCGGCGATGCGCATCGAGGGCCGCCCCTACACGACCATCGAGCGCAACCTCGTGGAGCGCATGGTCCATGTGGTGCTGTCCGACCTGTCCGCCGCCTTCGACCCGCTGTCGCCCGTCACCTTCCGCTTCGATCGGCTGGAGACCAACCCGCGCTTCGCGACCATCGCGCGTCCGGCCAACGCGGCGGTGCTGGTCAAGCTGCGCATCGACATGGAGGATCGCGGCGGCCGCCTGGAGCTGATGATCCCCTACGCGACGCTGGAGCCGGTGCGCGAGCTTCTGCTCCAGATGTTCATGGGCGAGAAGTTCGGCCGCGACTCGATCTGGGAAACCCACCTCGCCTCGGAGCTGCTGGTCACCGACGTGGACATCTCCGCGGTGCTGGACGAGGTGACGATGACTCTGCACGATGTGCTGAACTGGCGCGTCGGCACGCGAATCCTTCTGAACGCCACCCCGGACGGCACCATCGAGCTGCGCTGCGGCGACGTTTCCATGTTCCAAGGCCGCATGGGCCGCAAGGGCGGGCACATCGCCGTGCGGATCGAGCGGGAGCTGCCCAAGCAGGAGGTCATGCGGCTATGAGCCCGACCCTCACGCTCGTCCTCGATCTGGTGATGGTGGGGCTGCTTGCCGCGACCATCGCCTACGCGATCATCCTCAACCGGCAGATCATCAAGCTGCGCGAGAGCCGCGGCGAGATGGCCGAGCTGGTGCGTGGCCTGAACGAGGCCATGTCGCGCGCCGAAACCGGCGTGCGCGGGCTGAAGAAGACGGCCCACGAGACCGGCGAGGATCTTCAGCGTACGGTCGCCAAGGCGCAGACCCTGCGCGACGAGCTGGAGTTCATGATCGAGGCCGCCGATGCCATGGCCAACCGGCTGGGCAACGTCGGTGGGGAGCGCCCGAAGCCGGGCCCCGCGGCGCGTCCGGCGGCGCGTCCGGGTCTGTCCGCCCGCCCGCCGGTGGCCTCCCGCCCGGTCGTCCCGCGCCCGATCGTCGAGGACGATCACGGTCACGACGACCATGATCACGACGACCACGATCTCCACGATCACGGTCCCATCGACCACGACGATCACGACGACCTGCCGCCGTTGCGCTCCGCCGTCTTCCGGAACGAGCCGCTGCGGGCCGATCCGTCGCGGGCCGAGTCCCTGGTGCGCCGCCCGGCGCCGCCGTCCGATCCCATCCTGCGCGAGGGCGAGAGCCTGTCCCGCGCCGAACGTGAACTTCTGCAAGCCATCGAGAACGCCGGCAAGGGGGTCGGATGAGCGACGCCACCACCACGAAGGGCGCGAACGCCGCGCAAGGCGGGGAGCCGAAGGTTGTGATCCGTCCCGCCGGCGCCACCCCGACCGGCGTCCGCACCAGCCAGAGCGTTGCCGGCCTGCCGGCCGCTCAAGGCGCCGCGCAGGCCGCTGTCCAGGCCGCCGCCAAAGCGAAGCCGAAGGCCAAGGTGAAGGCCAAGGCGAAGCGCAAGCCCGCCGTCCCGCGCCGTCCGCTGTCGGAGCGCATGCGCCAGACGATGAAGGCGTGGCGCTTCCGCATCCTGCCGCTGACCATCTTCGTCGCCGTCCTGATGCTGGGTGTGCGGGTCGGCGACCTGTGGCGGATCACCACGCGCGACGCCCGCCTTCCGGAGTTTCCGGCGACCTTGGCGCAGGGGCAGAGCGCCGTTCCGGCGGCGCCGATGCAGCTCGCCGCCAACGGCGCCAAGCCCTCGCCCGAGCCGGCCCAGGGCGGGTCGAGCAACGGCGCGCCGCCCAACCCGACGCCACCGGACAACGCCGCCCTCGGCCCGGTGAAGAACGAGGAGCTTCTCCAGCATTTCGCCGAGCGCCGCGCCGAGATCGAGCGCCGCACCAAGGAGCTGGAGCAGCGTGAAGCGCTGCTGACCGCCGCCGAGAAGCGCATCGACCAGAAGGTGCAGGAGATGGAGAAGGTCCGCACCGACATCCAGAAGCTGATGCGCCAGGGCGACGAGAAGCAGACCGCTCAGCTCGAAAGCCTCGTGAAGATCTACGAGACGATGAAGCCCAAGGAAGCCGCCCGCATCTTCGAGGAGCTGGACATGCCGGTCCTGCTGGGTGTGGTGGAGAAGATGAAGGAAACCAAGACGGCGCCGATCCTGGCCGCGATGGACCCGCTGAAGGCCAAGGAACTGACCTCCGCGCTCATCGAGCGGCGCGGCGTGCCCGCGGCGCCGAAGAACTGAATACGCTCTTTGATTGAGGTGATGGCGGGGTGGGTATGACCGTGCGGTTGGTCATACCCATCGCCCGTGGCGCACCTACTGAATATACGTACACATACTGTCAGGAAGGTAGAGGGCCCGTGACGGTCGGCTGCGGTTCGTGTTGGCTCCGGCGTGTTCGGGCAACGCAAGTTTGCCCAACAGCAAGAAGGAAGGAATCAAGATGAACGACCAGAACCAGGGCCGTAGCTCGGGCGGTCAGCACTCCGGCGGCAACTTCAAGAACGATCCGGAACGTGCGGCGGAAGCCGGCCACAAGGGTGGTCAGGCGTCGGGCGGCAACTTCAAGAACGATCCGGAGCGCGCCTCCGAAGCCGGCCACAAGGGCGGTCAGGCGTCGGGCGGCAACTTCAAGAACGATCCGGAGCGTGCCTCCGAAGCCGGCCACAAGGGTGGCCAAGCGTCGGGTGGCAACTTCAAGAACGATCCGGAGCGCGCGTCGGAAGCGGGCCGCAAGGGCGGCGAACACAGCCATGGCGGCGGACGGAGCAGCGGGAGCTGACCTCCGGGAGTCCGTCATCCCTGACGAATTCACCGACGGTTTCTTAGCCCAACGGAACAGTTGGTCTGCGCCACGGTGAAGAAGGGCCGCCCTCCGAGGCGGCCCTTTGTCCGTTTGTGGACTCCAATTGAAACAAATTGCCGCAGCTCTCCTTAAAGTTCGACAATGGCGAGCGCCGGTTGAAGGCATCGGGGCGCAGAACAACGCTTCCTCTTTCTTTCCGGCCACGCGATTCCGTCCCGTCTTTGCGTTGCGACGTTTCAGGCGCTTAACGGCGTGTTAACCGAGCGAATTTAGGGTTGGAAAGGCTGACGAGGCTCCGAGTCGGCGGCGGCCGTGCGAGGACGCGAGGTTGGGTCTAACCCGCTTCGGGCGTCTGCGTCCGGGCCGGCCGACGCACCCGATCGCACGCAGGCCGGACAAGACCACGGAACGCTCACATCGGAACGCACATGGCCCCGCCCGTTTCCACCTCGCTCGCCGACCAGAAGCTTCTGCGCCAGCAGCTCGACGCCGCCCATGCCGAAGCGGCCCAGCCGCTGAGCCGCGAGGAGGTGACGGACATCGTCCGCTCCATCCTCGGCACCATGGACGGCGACATCTCCGCCACCGACCTGCGCCTCTACAAGGAGGTGGTCGACCTTGCCCGCTTCATCGAGAGCGCCAAGCAGGAGTTGGCGGCGCTCCAGCCCGCGGAAATCCGCGACCAGCACATCCCCAACGCCACCGATGAGCTGGACGCCGTCGTCGGCGCCACGGAGCAGGCCACTTTCGCCATCTTCGACGCCTGCGACGTCATCACCGGCATCTCCGGCCAGATCGACCCGGACAACTCCGCGAAGCTGACCGAGCAGGTGACCAAGATCTTCGAGGCCTGCAACTTCCAGGACATCACCGGCCAGCGCATCTCCAAGGTCGTGCGCACGCTGAAGCACATCGAGTCGAAGGTGGACATGATCGTCGCGGCTTTCGGCGACGAGGTGCGGCAGAACCACACGCGCCCCGCCGCGGCCGCTGCGGCGGAGGTTCACACCGATCCGTCGCCGAACTTCGCCACCGACCGCCCGGCGGACGACCCGGAGGCCGGGTTGCTGCACGGGCCGCAGATGACCAGCGCCGCCATGGACCAGGACGAGATCGACCGCCTGCTGGCGAGCTTCGACTGATCCCATGGCTGCGCCCGGCCACAGGAAGCCGGACCTGTCGGGCAGCCGGCCGAACCCGAACAACGGAAGCATCGTGCTTCTGCTGTCGCTGTTCCTGCTGCTGCTCGTCTTCTTCATCGTGCTGAACGCCCAGTCGGTGCAGACCGCCCAGCGGGTGCGCACGGTGCTGGTGTCGCTGGAGCGCAGCTTCCCCGCCTTCTACATCGACCCCCGCCTGCGCGAGCCGGCCGACCCGCTGGCCTCGCGCGCCGGCACCGTCTTCGCCGTGCAGCGGCTGGAGGGCTTGGGCAACCTGTTCGCCACCGCCATCGCCGTGGCAAAGGTGGACAGCGTGACGCCGGGCCGCCTGTTGGAGGTCCGTCTTCCCGCCGACGAGCTGTTCCTGCCCGGCACCGCCGATCTGCGCCCGGACCGCATCGGCCTGATCGACCGGGTGGCCGACGCGCTTCTGCAGAACCGGCCCGGCGAGCGGATCGAGCTGGACGCGCTTCTGTCCATCGGCCCGGCGGGCGGCCCCAGCCAGCCCCCCGGCCCGGTGGTGCGGGCGGGCGCGCTGGCCCGGCTGCTGATAGCCGACGGGGCGCCGTCGGACGCGGTGACGGTCGGCATCGAGCGCGGGGCGCCGGGCGCCGTCCGCCTGCTGTTCAGCCTGCGCGCCACGGACGATTCACCGGGGGGAGGGCGCCGATGATCCGCCTCCCCAAACTGCCCAGGGCCGAGGACAAGAGCGGTGGCCACAACCGGACGATCTGGCTGATCAGCTTCACCGACCTGATGTCGCTGCTGCTCGCCTTCTTCGTCCTGATGTATTCGATGAGCGAGCCGGAGGCGCAGCGCTGGACCGGGCTGGTCAAGTCGCTGTCGTCGGCCCGCTCCACCGCGGTCACCCCCTCCGCGACGCCGCCCGAGCCGAAGGCCGCCTTCAACGCCGCCACGGTGGAGTCATATTCGGCGATCAATCTGGATTATCTCAGCGCCCTGCTTCGTACCCAGACCGCGGCCAACGAGGATCTGGCGGCGGTGGAGGTGCGGCGGGAGGACGACCGCGTGGTGATCGGCCTGCCGGCCCACGTGATGTTCGACCCGACCGGCGGCAGCTTCACCGACCAGGGGCGACGGGTGCTGTATCTGCTGGGCGCGGCGGTGGGCCGGATCGGCAACCGGATCGAGGTGGTCGGCCACGCCGAGCGCGAGGACCAGTCCGCCGGGCTGGCCTGGGAACGCGCCCTGACGCGCGCGGTCGCCGTTGCGGCGCTGCTGCGCGAAACGGGCTACAAGCGCGACCTTGTGGCGCGCAGCCTGATGAGCGAGGCGCCCGGCATCGATCCGGTGCCCGGCGGGGCGCGGGTCGATGTGGTGGTGCGCGAGGAAACGGCGGGTCCGCCGGTGTCCGGGGCGGCCACCGATGCGGAGCCGGAGGAGTGAAACGGATGGGGCGGGGCGGAGCATACCGGCGCTGGTTGAGCGGCTTCGTGGCCGCCACGGCCCTGCTCGCCGCCCAGACCGCCGCTCCCCCGGCCGCCTGGGCCGTCGACGTTCCGGTGCGCGCCGCCACCCACAAGACCTTCGGGCGCATGGTCTTCGACTGGCCGCGCCAGACCGGCTACAGCGCGTCGGTGGAGGGCAACACGCTGGTCGTCCGCTTCGACGAGCCGATCAACGCCGCGCTGGATCGCACCGTGGCGGCCTTGCCCGGCTATCTGTCCGGCGTGAGGATCGGCGGCGACGGCAAGACGGTGACCTTCGACCTGAAGCGGCCGGTGACGCTGAAGAGCTTCCGCAACGGCAACGCCGTGGCGCTCGACCTGACCCCTGCCGCGGAAGCGCCGGCCCAGAGCCAGACGCCGGCCCAGGCCGCCACTCCAACTCCCGCGGCCAAGGCCGAGACACCGGCCGCACCCGCTCCGGCGCGCTCCGCCGGGCGGGTGACGGTCAGCGCGGCCGACACGCCGGAACAGAGCCGCCTGTCCTTCACTTGGCCGGAGGGCGCCAACTACACGCTGCGCCGCGACGGCGCCTCGGCCACGCTGCTGTTCGACCGCAATGGCACCGCCGATCTCACGCCGGTGGCCAAGGCGACGCTGCGCAACATCCAGAACGTGGAGCAGTTCCGGCAGGCCAACGGCGCGCTGGCCTTCACCTTCGCCGTGCCGCAGGACGCCGAGATCAAGGACAGCAAGTCGGGCCGGTCCGTGGTGATCGACGTGCAGAATCCGGGCACGCGCGCCGGTCTGCCGACGAGCGACGCGGCAAGTGCCGCCCCGCCCGGCGCCACCACGACCACCGTGCGCCCGCCGTCGGCCGAAGTCGCGGCTCCACCGGTGGCACCCCCGGCCGCCGCGCCGACGGCCAAGCCGGTGGCGGCGCCTTCCCCGGCGAAGGAGGTCGCGGCGGCGACCACGCCCGCCAAGCCTGAAGCCGTGAAACCGGAGGTGGCCAAACCCGATCCGGCGAAGGCCGAGCCGCAGGGGCCGACGCTGGTGTTCGACGCGGGCGGTCCGGCGTCCATCGCCGTCTACCCGCGCGCCGGCCATCTCTACATCGTGTTCGACAAGCCCCTGCCCATCGGCGCCGGCAAGGCCATCGGGGCCGGAGCCGGAACCGTCGGCGCGATCGAGCCGGTTCCGGCCACCGGCGGCAGCGCCTTCCGCACCAAGATCGGGCCGCTGGTCTGGCCGAAGATCGAACGGCAGGGGACGAGCTGGAAGATCACGCCGACCAGCCGTTTGACCGGCACGCCGCCCTTCGAGCTGAGGATCGACCCGGAGCCGGATTTTCTGCTGGGCGCCCGTCTGCTGGTGCGCGCCGCGGACGCGGCGACCGTGGTGACGCTGTCCGACCCCGACGTCGGCGACCGTCTCCAGGTCGTCCCGCTGCCGGTTCCCGGCAACGCCATCCCCGAATCGCACCGTTACGCCGATCTGGAACTGTTGCCCAGCTACCAGGGCGTGGTCGTGCGGCCCATCGCCGACGCGGTCACCGTGCGTCCGGTCAAGGAGGGGGTGGAAGTGACGGCAGCGGGGGGGCTGCATCTGTCGCCCGTGGCCGACGCTGGAAGCCGCCCGGCCACCGCGCAGACGGCGTCGCTTCCGCCGACGCCGTCCCCCGGCGGCGCCTCCAACACGCTGACGCCGCCCACCGACCCGAAGCCGGTGCCCTCCGGACGCCGCCTGTTCGACCTGCCGGCCTGGAAGAAGGGCGACCTCGACCATTACACCGAGGCGCGACAGAATCTTCAGCTCAACATCGTCAACGCGCCGGAGTCCGAACGCCCCCGCGCCCAGCTCGACCTCGCCCGCTTCTATCTGGCGAACGGTTTCGGGCAGGAGGCCATCGGCATGATGGACGTGCTGCAGGAGGCCCAGCCCGACCTGGAAGGCTGGCCGGAGTTCCGCGCCCTGCGCGGGGCCGCGCGTTTCCTGGCCGGAAACACCGACGCCGCGGCGGAGGATTTCGCCCATCCGAACCTCGCCAACAACGGCGAGGCCGCGCTGTGGCGCGCCGCCATCGCGGCGGATCGCAACGACTGGCCGGCGGCCCAGGCCGGTTTCAAGGCGGCGGCGCCGATCCTGAACTCCTATCCCGACCCGATCCTGACCAAGCTGGCGACCCGCGCCGCCGAGGCCGCGCTGAAGACCGGCGATGCGCCCTTTGCCAAGCGGCTGCTCGACCGCATCGCCGAGCGCGGCGGCCCGGACGCCGAGGAGCGGCCCGACGTCCAGTATCTCCGCGGCCTCTACTACGCCCAGACCAACGAGCCGGAGCGGGCGCTGGAGCAGCTGACCGCCTCCTACAACAGCCTCGACCGCTACTACCGGGCCAAGGCCGGGCTGGCTCTGGTCAACCTGCAACTGGCGGAAGGCCGCATGTCGCCCCCCGCCGCCGCGGAGCGGCTGGCCGGGCTGACCTTCACGTGGCGCGGCGACGAGCTGGAGATGCAGATCCGCCAGCGCATGGGCGAGGTGCTGATCGCCGCCGGCCAGTACGCCGACGGCTTCAACGCCATGAAGGAGACCGCCGCCCTGGTCGCCGACACGCCGCGGGCGGAGGAGATCACCCGCGAGATGTCGCGCATCTTCGCCGACCTCTACAAGGACGGGGCGCAGAAGCTGCCGACCATCGAGGCGCTCCAGCTTTACGACCAGTTCCGCGAACTGACCCCGGTGGGAGAGGCGGGCGACGAGGTGATCCGGCAGCTTGCCGAGCGGCTGATCTCCGTGGACCTGCTGAACCGCGCCGCCGACCTGCTGCAGCATCAGGTGGAATACCGCCTGTCCGGCGAGGACAAGGCGCGGGTCGGCACCCGGCTCGCCTCCGTCCGGCTGCTCGACAACAAGCCGGAGGACGCGCTGCGCGCGCTGGAGCTGTCCAACGTGCCGAACCTGCCGGCGGATCTGGTGGGCGAGCGCCGGCTGATGCAGGCCAAGGCGCTGGCTGAACTGGGCCGCGGCGACGAGGCGCTGCTGCTGCTCGCCGAGGACGACAGCAAGCCGGCCAATTCGCTGCGGGTGGACATCGCGTGGCGCGCCCAGAAGTGGGAGGCCGCGGCCTTCGCCCTGAACAAGCTGATCGGCGCTCCGCCACCGCCGACCCAGCCGATCAACCCGGCGACCTCGCAGCTCGTCCTGAACCGCGCGGTGGCGCTGGCCCTGGCCGGGGACGGGACGAACCTGAATCTGCTGCGCAAGGAATTCGGTTCGGCGATGACCAACGGTCCCGACGCCGACGCCTTCCGCGTGCTGACCCGGCCGGAGCAGGCGCTGGGCCTGATCGACGTCAACACCGTCCGCTCCCGCGTCGCCGAGGTGGACGTGTTCCAGAAGTTCCTGAAGAACTACCGCGGCAAGCAGAGCGCGGCGATCAACTAGATCCTTCTCCGGATTCGACCGGGGCGGGAAGTTATGTTAGGGTTTTGCATCGGAATGCATGCGTCCCAGGGGATTCGGTGATGGACCGTGAATCGGAAATCCTGTCGAAGCTGGACCAGATCATCGCCACCCAACGGATTGATGGCGAGCGTCAGCGCGCCATGGAGGGCGACCTCCGCGAGTTGAAGGGGCAGATGTCCATCATGCTGACGTGGCTGCAATCCATGGATCAGCGTTTTTCGGCGTTGATGGCGCCAGTCAATCCACCACGCAAGCCCGCGGCCTAATGCTGCTCTCCCACGAAAAAGCCCCTCTCCATCGGAAAGGTGCTTTTTCATCGGCGTGGCGGCAAACCCTCAGAGCTGAACCTTTCAGAGCTGAACCTGGGTGCCCAGCTCGACCACGCGGTTCGGCGGGATCTTGAAGAAGTCGGTGGCGCTGACCGCGGTGCGCGACATCACGACGAACAGCTTCTCCCGCCATTGGGCCATCTGCGGGTTGATGCGCGGGATCAGCGTCTCGCGGCCGAGGAAGAAGGAGGTCGTCATCACGTCGAACTCCAGCCCGAACGCCTTGCACAGCCGCAGCGCCTTGGGGATGTTCGGCTCCTGCGAGAAGCCGTAGCGCACCGTCAGGCGGTAGAAGCCGTCGGCCAGACCTTCCAGGACGACGCGCTCCTTGGCCGGAACGCGGGGCACGTCCTCGACCATCACGGTCAGGAAGACGATGCGCTCGTGCATCACCTGATTGTGCTTCAGGTTGTGCAGCAGGGCGATGGGCACCGTGTCGGCGCTGGAGGTCAGGAAGATCGCCGTGCCCTTCACCCGCTGAATGTCCGAGGACTTGGCGTGCCGCTTGATGAAGCTGTCCAGCGGCAGGGAATCCTCGGCCAGCCGGCGGTTCAGGACGGCGCGGCCGCGGCGCCACGTCGACATCAGCCCCAGCGTCACCGCGGCGATGACCAGCGGCACCCAGCCGCCGTGCGGGATCTTCACCGCGTTGGCCAGGAACAGCGCCAGATCGAC
This sequence comes from Azospirillum brasilense, assembly GCF_003349955.1. Taxonomy (GTDB): domain Bacteria; phylum Pseudomonadota; class Alphaproteobacteria; order Azospirillales; family Azospirillaceae; genus Azospirillum; species Azospirillum brasilense_B. Next base: position 61,873 of record NZ_QLKQ01000007.1, on the reverse strand, counting down.
GCTGAGGAAAAGCGCGCCCAGCGCCAGGCAGGCCGGCAGGCTCCAGTGCCAGCGGCGGTGCGCCACGACCAGCGCCAGGATGGTGGTGATGACCATGTCGCCGGTCACCGCGATGCCGTAGGCCGTCGCCAGCCGGCTGGAGGATTCGAACCACAGGACCAATCCGATGACCGCGACCAGCAGGCCCCAGTTGGCGCGTGGGATGTAGATCTGCCCGCCTTCCTCCTGCGAGGTGTGGCGGATGTCCAGCCGCGGGCACAGGCCGAGTTGCACCGCCTGCCGGGTCAGCGAGAAGACGCCGGAGATCACCGCCTGGCTGGCGATCACCGCCGCGCAGGTCGACAGTAGGATCATCGGGTAGAGGCCCCACTCCGGCACCAGCAGGTAGAAGGGGCTGCGCACCGCCGCGGGGTCGCTCAGCAGCAGGGCGCACTGGCCGAGATAGTTCAGCAGCAGCGCGGGCAGCACCACGGCCAGCCACGCCACCTTGATGGGGCGGCGGCCGAAATGGCCCATGTCGGCGTAGAGCGCCTCGCCCCCGGTGACGGCCAGAACGACGGCGCCCAGCACCAGGAAGCCGATCCAGCCGTTGGAAGCGAAGAAATGCACGGCGTGGCGCGGGTCGAGCGCGGCCAGAACCTGCGGTTCCTTGACCAGCTCGATCAGGCCGAGCAGGCCCAGCGTGGCGAACCACGCGACCATGATCGGGCCGAACAGCCGGCCCACCTTCTCGGTGCCGCGGCTCTGGATCGCGAACAGGGCGATCAGGATGCCCACGGTCACCGGCACGACGACCCGCTCCAGCGCCGGCTGCGCCACCTCCAGCCCCTCCACCGCGGAGAGGACGGAGATGGCCGGGGTGATCATGCCGTCGCCGTAGAACAGGGCGGCGCCGAACAGGCCCATCGCCATCAGGCCGGACAGCCGCCCGGTGGAGTCGGGCCGGCTGTTGGTGGCCAGCGCCAGCAGGGCCAGGATGCCGCCCTCGCCCTTGTTGTCGGCGCGCATGACGAACAGCACGTATTTCACCGTGACCACGAGCACCAGCGCCCAGAAGACCATGGACATGATGCCCAGGATGTTCTGCGGCGTCAGGGCGAGCCCATGCTCCGGCGAAAAGCATTCGCGCAGGGTGTAGAGCGGGCTGGTGCCGATGTCGCCGTAAACGACGCCAAGCGCACCGAGGGTGAGCGCGGCCAGCCTGCCCTTGTCGGGTGCCGCGGCTTTCAGGGTGGTGTCTGACATGTGGGACGTGGAGGAGGTCCGTTGGGAGTCCGAGCGGGGGACGAGAAAGCCACAAGCTGCGGGTACGGCGGCGGTCGGTGCGCTCGCGCGGGCCGATCCTCTTACGCTCTTCCCGGATCCGATACTAGCGCAAGCCGATGCGCCCGTCCGCAGGCCGTTTCACCTGCGACGATCTGGGCCATCGGCAATCCGAATTCCCGCTCCTACAGCGTGCCGAAGCTGCGGGCCAGCGACCCCGCGATCAGGTACCAGCCATCGACCAGCACGAAGAAGATGATCTTGAACGGAATCGCCACCATGGTCGGCGGCAGCATCATCATGCCCATCGACATCAGGATCGACGACACCACCATGTCGATGATCAGGAAGGGCAGGAACAGCAGGAAGCCGATCTCGAAGGCCCGCTTGATCTCCGAGATCATGAAGGCGGGGACCAGGACGTGCAGCGGGGTCTGCTCGGCCTCCGTCACGTTCTCGATGCGCGCCATGTCCATAAACAGGCGCAGGTCCTTTTCGCTGGTGTGCTTCAGCATGAACTCGCGCAACGGAGCGACCGTGCGGCGGAACGCCTCCGTCTCGTCGATGTCCTGGTTGATCAGTGGCTGGATGCCCTGGTTGTAGGAGCGCTCGAACACTGGAGCCATGACGAAGAAGGTCAGGAAGACCGCCAGCGACATCAGCACCGTGTTCGGCGGCACCTGCTGGATGCCCAACGCCGAGCGCAGGAAGGACAGGACGATGATGATGCGCGTGAAGGCCGTCATCATGATCAGGATGGACGGTGCCAGCGACAGCACCGTGATCAGCGCGACCATCTGGACGATGCGGCCGGTGGTCGATCCCCCGGCGTCGCCCAGGTCGAAGGTCATGCTCTGCGCCAGCGCCGGCCCGGCGGCCAGCGCTCCGGCGATGCCGAACGCCAGGGCCAGCAGGCCGGCGAGCGCCAGCCGCTTGGTCATGCCCGTGCCGGTTTTCATGACCGGTCCCCGGCGGACGGCGAGGTTGCGGACGGCGGCGCGGCGGCCTCGGCCAGAGCGTCCCGGAAGCCGCCGCGCGGCGTCTGGTCCACCACCTGATCGCCGAAGGCGCTCAGCAGAAGCAGATGCTCGCGGTCGTCGCGGCGGACCAGCACCAGCCGGCGCTTGCCGTCGAGCGGCAGCACCTCGACGACGCCCAGCCGGCGCTGGCGCCCCGACGTGGCGGTCATGCCGCCGAAGCCGATGCGGCGCATCACCCAGGCCACCAGCACGATCAGCGCGATGACGAAGGCGAGGGCGAGAACGAATTGGATGTACTGGTCGAGGCCCATGGATCAGGTCAGCTCTGTCGGGACGGCGTGGCCGGCGGGTCGGGCGGAAGGTCGCCGGGCGCGGCGGAGGTGCCGCGGCCATAGGCGGCGCTGGCGCGCTGGCGCGCGGTGTGGAGGTCGTGGCGCCCCTCGGCGGCGGCGGCCAGTGTCTCCCTCTGGCGGGTCATCGCGGACGCGACGGCGTCCAGAGTCGGCAGCAGGCGTTCCAGGGCGGCGGCCAGCTCGGCGTCGCCGCGGGCCGTCTGCGCCTCGGCGCACAGGGCGGCGACACGGGTGTCGAGCCCGGTGAGGTCCGCCGTCAGCCCGGCCTCCATCTGGTCGCGGGTGTCTTCAAGCGCGGCGGCCAGCGCCTGGATGTCGCGGAGGAGGGTGGTGGTGCCGGTCACGGCGCTTCTCCGTGATCGGTTTGCGCGGACGGCGGCAGCGTGCCGTTGGCGCGGTAGACGTAGGCGAGGATCTCGGCCACGGCGGCGATGGCCTCGATGGGAATTTCCGAGTCGATGTCCACCGCCGACAGAATCTGCACGAGATCGGCGTCCTCGCGCACCTTCACGCCGTTGGCGAAGGCCAGCTCCAGGATCTGTTCGGCCACATGGCCCTTGCCGGTGGCGACCACGCGGGGCAGGGACTGGTCGCCCAGCTCATACTTCAGCGCGACCGCGACGGGGCGGTTGGGAAGAGGGCGGTGGTTGGGAGTCGGCTCGGACAAGGGGCTCCTGCCGGATGGCCTGTGTCGATGGGCGTATCCTGGCGGAACATGCTTAACGAAGCATGAAGCTCAAGCGCGGCGGGAACGGGCGGAGCAATGCCATGGGCGGGATTCATCTTTGATTAACTGAAACGGCGGAAGATCGGAAGGCTGTGATGCATCCCGCCCGCCTTGCCGCGCGCCTTCGCGCGGCCGGGTGGCAGGCCCTCAGACCGGAACCCGGCGATGAATCTCGATAATCTCGGCCTCTTCAAGCTGATGTCGCGCAAGATGGGCTGGCTGACCGAACGCCAGAACGTGATCGCGGCGAACATCGCGAACGCCGACACGCCGGATTACAAGGGCCGGGACCTGAAGCCCTTCACCTTCCGCGACGCCCTGTCCGACAGCCGGCGCCTCCAGCCCGCCGCGACCAACGCCTCGCACCTCCAGGGGACGCGCGGCACGGGCGGGCTGAACCAGGAGCAGCGCCAGCGCAACCCCTACGAGACGGCGCCGGACGGCAACAACGTGGTCCTGGAAGAGCAGATGCTGAAGCAGGGCCAGACCGGCATGGACTACCAGACGATCACGAACCTCTACAAGAAGCAGGTCAACCTGATCCGCTCCTCCATCCGCAGCGGCAGCTAAGGGGCGGCGGGGTTCGGGCGAAGGAGGCGGAACATGGATCTCTACACGTCGATGGCGGTGTCCGCGTCCGGCATGAAGGCGCAGGGCACGCGCCTGAAGACCATCGCGGAAAATCTGGCCAACGCCAACACCACGGCGGAAACGCCGGGCGATCTGCCCTACCGGCGCAAGGTCGTGATGTTCCAGAACGCCCTGGACCGCCAGATGGGGGTCGATCTCGTCCGCGTCGCCAAGATCGACGTGGACAAGAAGGATTTCGAGCGGCGCTACGATCCCTCGCACCCCTCCGCGGACGCCGACGGCTATGTGCTGCTGCCCAACGTCAATTCGGTGGTCGAGGCGATGGACATGCGCGAGGCGCAGCGCTCCTACGAGGCCAATCTGTCGGCGGTGGACAGTGCCCGCCAGATGCTGATGCGCACCATCGACATCCTCCGCGCCTGACGCGGCGACGCATTTTTGAAGGAAGGACGAACGTCCCATGGTCAACCCGATCAACGCCGCCGCGGCCTACGCGAACACGGCCGCCTCCACGACCGGGCCGGGCATGGCGCCGCGCAACGGCGTCAGCTTCGGCGACGTTCTGGAGCAGACCGCCAAGGAGGTCATCGGCGACCTCAAGCAGGGCGAGACCATGACCGCCAAGGCCGCCGTCGGACAGGCCGACCTGACCGACGTGGTCCAGGCCGTCACCAACGCCGAGGTGACGCTGCAGACCGTCACCGCCGTGCGCGACAAGGTGCTGTCGGCCTATCAGGAAATCCTGCGCATGCCGATCTGACGGCGGCTTGCGGCCACGTGATAAGAAGCGCCCCGGGCGAAGCATCATGAGCGAAACCGACGTCATCGAGATCTGCCGCACCTCCATCGTCACGCTGGTGTTCGTGGTGGCTCCGGTGCTGGTCGCCATGATGGTGCTCGGCACGATCATCTCGGTGTTCCAGGCGGTCACCCAGATCAGCGAGCAGACGCTCGCCATGGTGCCGAAGGTGCTTCTGGTCTTCGGCCTGTCGATCCTGCTGATGCCCTTCATGCTGGGCGAGTTGCGCTCCTTCTTCGAGCATGAGGTCGCCGACCGCATCGTCGCCATCGGCACCGGCGTGAACAGTGTCCCCAACGCCGGAAATCTGCCCGGCGGCGGCGGATGAACCTGCTTCAGCAGTTTCTGGGCGACCAGATCTTCCTCTGGTTGCTGGTGTTCGCGCGCGTCGGGACCGCCTTCAGCATCATGCCGACCATCGGCGACGCTTTCGTCTCCGCCCGCACGCGCCTTCTTTTTTCCGTCGCGGTCAGCGTTCTGGTGGCGCCGGTGCTGGGCGACCGCATGCCGCCGATGCCCGACAACATCTTCCGCCTGTTCGTCCTGATCGCCGGGGAGGTGACCGTCGGCATCTTCATGGGCACCGTCGCGCGCCTGCTGATGGGCGCCCTGGAGGTCGCCGGGACGATCATCGCGCTTCAGTCCGGCCTGTCGAACGCCCAGATGTTCAACCCGGCCATGGCGTCTCAGGGTTCGCTGCCCGGCGCCCTGCTGGGGTGGCTGGGTCTGCTGCTGATCTTCATCACCGACCTGCACCATCTGCTGATCATGGCTGTGGTGGACAGCTATCTGACTTTCGCGCCGGGAGCGGCGATCCCCATCGACGACATGGCGAACGTGGTCGGGCAGCTGGTCGGCAAGTCCTTCGTGCTGGGCGTGCAGATGGCGGCGCCGTTCCTGATCTCGGGCATGCTGTTCGCGCTGGCGCTGGGTTTGCTGAACAAGCTGGCGCCGCAGATCCAGGTGTTCTTCCTCTTCACCTCGCTCCAGGTTGCGCTGGGGCTGTTCATGTTCGCCCTGACGCTGGCGGCGATGATGATGTTCTGGCTGACCCATTTCGAGGCCGCCTTCGTCGATTTCCTGAGACCGGGCTGAGCGGGGAGAGATCCGGTGTCCGAAGACGCGGATGAATCATCCAAAACAGAAGATCCGACGCAAAAGAAGCTCGACGAGGCACACAAGCAGGGCCAGTACGCGATGACCCAGGAAATCGGCAACTGGCTGATGATCGCCGCGGCGCTGGTGATCCTGGTGACGATCCTGCCCGGAACGCTGAAGGGCATGGTGCCCCGCCTGAATTTCTTCTTCGAGAACCTGGACCAGATCCCCATGGACCAGGGCGGGGTCGGCGCGGTGCTGATGCGGGTGATGAAGGACATCCTGTGGGCGTTGTGGCTGCCCATCCTGTTCCTGCTGTTCGCCGGGGTGATCGGCACCATCGGGCAGAAGGGCTTCAACGTCTCCTGGCAGTTGATCGCGCCGAAATTCAGCAAGCTGAACCCGATTTCCGGCATCGCCAACCTGTTCAGCGCCCAGAAGGGCGTCGATCTGCTGAAGAGCCTGGCCAAGGTCGCGGTGGTCGGCGTCGTCGCCTACATCGCGCTCCAGCCGATGATGCTCACCATCGGGCATTTCATCGGCATCGACATGATGCTGCTTCTGCGCGAGATGGACGGCCTGACCTTCCGGCTGCTGGCCGGCGTGCTGGCCATCCTGACCCTGATCGCCGGGGCCGACCTGTTCTGGCAGCGCCACAGCTTCGACAAGAAGATGCGCATGACCAAGCAGGAGGTGAAGGACGAGCACAAGCAGGCCGAAGGCGACCCGCATGTGAAGGGCCGCATCCGCCAGTTGCGGTTCGAGCGGGCGCGCAAGCGCATGATGGCGGCGGTGCCCAGCGCCGACGTGGTGGTGACCAACCCGACCCACTTCGCCGTCGCGCTGAAATACGACGCCCAGACCATGGGGGCGCCGATGGTGGTGGCGAAGGGCGCCGACGCCGTCGCCTTCAAGATCCGTGAGATCGCCGAGGAGAATGGCGTGCCGGTGATGGAAAATCCGCCCCTCGCCCGTGCGCTCTATGCCGCATGCGATATCGACGAGGAGGTTCCGTCCGAGCACTATCGCGCGGTGGCGGAAGTCATTACCTATGTCTTCAAGCTGAAAGGACGCGCGGTGCGGAACTGAGGACCGTTCCCGGACCTTTCCTAGCGGTGAACGGCGCGGCGAACGGCTGACCTGGAGTTCCGGTGGACGACACGACCTCTTCCTTTGCCGACAGCGCTCCCGCCGGACGGCGCACCGATGGTGCCGCAGGGGTGGGGGAACGGCCGGGCGGCGCCTTCGCCACCGGAATTCTGGCGGTCCTTCTTCTGGCCGGTCTGGTCGCGGCCGGGGCCGGGGTGGTTCTGGACCGCGACCCGCTGGCCTGGGCCGGCCTGACCACCGCGGGCGCGGGGGCTCTGGCCCTGGCGATCCGCATGGTCCGCTCGCGGCGGCGGGTGGCCCGCGTCGGTTCCCTGCTGGGTAGCGCGCTTGAGGGGCTTCCGTCGGGCCAGCTCGTCTGCGATGGGGGCGGGCATGTGGTGTTCGTCAACAGCACCTTCCGCTCGCTGACCGGCTGGAGCGAAGGGGAGCCGCCGTTGCGCGCGCTCGAACGCCAGTTCGCCGACGATCCGGACAGCGCCGACGCCTTCCGCCGCCTGTGCGAGCGGGTGAAGGGCGGCTATTCCGGCTCCATCGAACTCGCCATCCGCCAGCAGGGGCGCGCCGCCGAATGGCGCCGCATCCAGGGCCAGCCCATCGACGGGCACGCCGGGGCGGTGATGTGGCGTGTCGAGGACATCACGGCGCGGCGCGAGCTGGAGCAGGTGACCCGGCGCGAGCAGACCCAACTCGTCGATTTCATGGACCACGCGCCGATCGGCTTTTTCTCGGTGGACCAGGACGGGCACTTCCAGTTCGTCAACGCGACCCTGGCGAAGTGGCTGGGCTGCACGCCGGAGGATCTGGTCGAGGGCGGGCGCCGCCTTCACGACGTGCTGGCCCATCCGCCCGCCGCCGCCGCTCCCTACGACCTCCTGGAGGGCGGCGGGCTGGAGCAGCGCGGCGAGATCGCCATGGACGGGCTCCAGGGCCGCCGCTTCCAGGCCTATGTCGCGCAGAGCGTGGTGAGGGGCGAGGACGGGCGGATTTCGCACACCCGCTCCGTCGTGCGCGACCTGACGCCGGAACGCGAGTGGCAGGAGGCCCTGCGCCTGTCCGAGCAGCGCTTCCAGCGCTTCTTCGAGGACGCGCCCATCGGCATCGCCCTGGTGGACGAGGGCGGGCGGCTGGCCGAGTGCAACCAGGCCTTCCTGGCGCTGATCGGCAGCGAGGCCGGCAACGTTCTCGGGCGGGGCATGGCCGACCTGATCGTCCCGGCGGAACGGGCCATGGTGACCGAACGGCTGACCGCCGTGCAGGGCGGCTCCGACCCCGCGGCCCCGCTGGAGGTGCGGCTGACCGGCGGGCGCGAGCTGGTGGCCCAGCTCTACGCGCGGCGGCTCGGCGGGGTGGGGCCGGAGGGAGCGGCCGGGCTGATCCTGCATTTCATCGACATGACCGAGCGGAAGGGGCTGGAGGCCCAGTTCGCCCAGTCGCAGAAGATGCAGGCGGTCGGCCAGCTGGCCGGCGGCGTCGCCCATGATTTCAACAACCTGCTGACCGCGATGATCGGTTTCTGCGATCTGCTGCTGCTGCGGCACAAGCCGGGCGACCAGTCCTTCAGCGACATCATGCAGATCAAGCAGAACGCCAACCGCGCGGCCAACCTCGTGCGCCAGCTCCTGGCCTTCTCGCGCCAGCAGACGCTGCAGCCGCGCATCCTCAGCGTGACCGACGTGCTGGCCGAACTGGGCAACCTGATGCGCCGGCTGATCGGCGAGAACATCGAGCTGAAGATGCTCCACGGCCGGGACATCGGCTATGTGAAGGTCGACCAGAACCAGCTGGAGCAGGTTATCATCAACCTTGTGGTCAACGCGCGCGACGCCATGGCCGGGGGCGGGCGGCTGACCATCGTCACCTCCAACCATGTGGTCGAACAGGCGCAGCGCCGCGAGCACGAGACGATTCCGTCCGGCGAGTATGTGTCCATCGAGGTGATCGACACCGGCTGCGGCATCCCCAAGGAAAATCTCCAGCGCATCTTCGAACCCTTCTTCACGACCAAGGGCGTGGGGTCGGGCACCGGGCTGGGTCTGTCCACCGTCTATGGCATCGTCCGCCAGACCGGCGGCTTCGTGCTGGTCGAGTCGGAGAAGGGGGAGGGGACGACCTTCACCATCCTGCTGCCCCGCCACAAGGGCGAGGCCCGCCCCGACCAGGGCGAGCCGCGCGAGCGGCGCGGCAGCGACCTGACCGGCTCCGGCACCATCATGCTGGTCGAGGACGAGGACGCCGTGCGCGTCTTCTCCGCCCGCGCGCTGCGCAACAAGGGCTATCAGGTGCTGGAGGCCAAGAACGGCGAGGCGGCGCTGCAGCAGATCGGCACGGACGGCAACCGCATCGACCTGCTGATCACCGACGTGGTGATGCCGCAGATGGACGGCCCGACCCTGGCCCGCCACGTCCGGCGGATGCGGCCCGACATGCGCGTGATCTTCATCTCCGGCTACGCCGAGGACCGGCTGGGCGAGATCGACGGAGTCGAGGTCGCCCACTTCCTGCCCAAGCCCTTTTCCCTGAAGCAGTTGGCTTCCAAGGTGAAGGAGGTCATCCGCGACGGGAAGTGACGGGGTGGGTGGAATAGGGCGGGGCCTTATCCGGCCCGCCAGCCGTGATAGGGCCAGCGCTCCGATCCAATGGCGGGCGCCGCCCAAGCACGGACGCCGCCATAGCACGGACATTGCGCAACGCCGGATCGTTCCTGACCTTCAATGAGAACATTAGCGGAACTTTGGGCTTTGCGCCGAGGAACAAAGCTGGTACATTCCCTCTCACCGAATGACCGTTGGTGAGATCGTTGGCCCTGGGGCCGCGGATGTGATCTAAACAAGGGGAGACGGGCATGTCGTCCGCACAGCTTCGTTTGGTCGAGAAGGATTCCATGGATAAGCAGAAGGCCCTGGATGCCGCTCTGGCGCAGATCGAGCGCGCCTTTGGCAAGGGCTCGATCATGAAGCTCGGCGCCCGCGAGAACACGGTCGAGACGGAGGTCGTTTCCACCGGCTCGCTCGGCCTCGACATCGCGCTGGGCATCGGCGGCCTGCCGCGCGGCCGCATCATCGAGATCTACGGGCCGGAAAGCTCGGGCAAGACGACGCTGGCGCTGCACGCCATCGCCCAGGCCCAGAAGGGCGGCGGCACCTGCGCCTTCGTGGACGCCGAGCACGCCCTGGACCCGTCCTACGCCCGCAAGCTGGGCGTGAATGTCGACGAGCTGCTGATCTCCCAGCCCGACGCCGGTGAGCAGGCGCTGGAGATCGCCGACACGCTGGTGCGCTCCGGCGCCATCGACGTGCTGGTGGTCGACTCGGTGGCCGCCCTGGTGCCGCGCGCCGAGCTGGAAGGCGAGATGGGCGACAGCCACGTCGGCCTGCACGCCCGCCTGATGAGCCAGGCGCTGCGCAAGCTGACCGGCTCCATCGCCAAGTCGAACTGCCTGGTGATCTTCATCAACCAGATCCGCCTGAAGATCGGCGTGATGTTCGGCAACCCGGAGACGACGACCGGCGGCAACGCGCTGAAGTTCTACGCCTCCGTCCGTCTGGACATCCGCCGCATCGGCGCGATCAAGGACCGTGAGACGGTGGTGGGCAACCAGACCCGCGTGAAGGTGGTGAAGAACAAGATGGCCCCGCCGTTCCGCGTGGTCGAGTTCGACATCATGTACGGCGAGGGCGTGTCGAAGGTGGGCGAGCTTCTCGACCTCGGCATCCAGGCCGGGGTGGTGGAGAAGTCGGGCGCGTGGTTCAGCTACGACGGCACCCGCATCGGCCAGGGTCGCGAGAACGCCAAGAACTACCTGCGCAACAACCCGGCCACGGCCGACGCCATCGAGGCGAAGATCCGCGGCAACGCCGGCCTCGTCGCCGACGCCATGATGGGCACCCCGGAAGCCGACGGCGAGGCCGCCACGCCGGAGTGATCCGGGGCGGCAAGCCGGTTTCTCTGTGTGAAAGCCCCTCTCCGGTCCACCGGAGAGGGGCTTTTGTATGCATGCAAAGACTAAATTATTTGTGATATCATTAATCTTATTTTGGCTAATCTCTTGAATCTGGAAATGCCTTTCTTAAATTATTGGGGCTACGTATTTTTAGGAGATCATTATGAATGCTATTCCACCAAAAGCCTTTATCAGCCATTCCTCTCTTGATAAAGAGAGATTTGTAATGGGATTTGCAAATAGCCTTCGGCTGAATGGCGTGGATGCATGGCTTGATAAATGGGAAATGTTGCCAGGTGATAGTTTGGTTGATAAAATATTTGAATCTGGCATTAAGGATGCGTCGGTATTTATTGTTGTTATTTCTATTAACAGCTGTGACTCTCAGTGGGTTAAAGAAGAGTTAAATGCGGCGGTAGTGAAGAAAATATCGGGTAAATGTAAGCTTGTTCCAGTTTTAATCGATGATTGTGAAGTACCTGAAGCGCTCAAGTCGACTCTTTATGAGAAAATTGAAAACTTGGCAAACTATGAGGCATCACTGCAAAGGATTTTGATATCAATATTTGATGCCTCGTCCAAGCCTCCAATCGGTCATGCTCCTTCGTATATACATAACCGCATGAACTTAGGGGCTGACCTCAGTGAATTTGATGCGCATGTTTTAAAAATTTGCTGTGAGGTGGAAATTGACAACGACTCTAGCCTCGTTCAAGGAAAAAACCTTGTGGACTATGCAGAAAGAGAAGGCATGATAATTGATAATGTCATCGATTCTCTCGATGTTCTTCAGCACTGTGGATACGTTGAATTAAAAAAGTTCATGGGGGGAGGGGTTCCTCTTGTAAGTGTAAGCGTAAGTGGATATCTTGCGTTTTGCAGGAGTTACATCAGTGATTTTGACGAAGTTCTTCGTGATGTCTGTGTCTGCATTGCATCTGGTGAATTAAGTGATAGTATTTCTGTTGCTAGTAAATTCAATATACCGCATAGAGTTTCGGTATTTGTAATTGACTATTTGGAAGATCGAGGGTATGTGCGCACTTCCAAAGAAATTGGTCGGGTCCGCAGGATTTGGCAAGTCACGCCAATGCTGAAAAGGGCTGTTTCATGATTTGGTGGGCTGGGGGTCGTCAAAATTCTCCGAAGCAATGATGCGTTGATTCTTTTGCCAAGCACCTCACATTCAAGCTGGGCGGACGGGTGTTCCAGCACCCGTCCGCCGGCCCGGTCTTAGCGGTTCAGGATCTCAAGCGGCAGCTTGAGCGCCCGCAACAGCAGGATCAGGAGTTCGAGGATTTTCCGCATCCTCTCATCTCCTTATGAACGCCTCATAAAGATTGGACGGGCGGTGGCCTATTCCACCGCCCGTCCGCGCCGACGATCATGCAAATGTGTGGCGCTCCGTCCTCGCGGCCTGTCGCCGCGCGGGGGCCTGTCGCGGGCACTCTGTGGACAGCCACCGCAAGTCACGTTAAAAGCACGGTTCGGCCGCGAACAAGGCCGCGCCGCCGATTGTAGCCGACCGTAGCCGGAGCCTGGACCGCTTATGAAGACCGCCAACGACATCCGCCGCACGTTCCTGGACTTTTTCGCGAAGAACGGCCACCAGATCGTGGAGTCGTCGCCGCTGGTTCCGCGCAACGACCCGACGCTGATGTTCACGAACGCCGGCATGGTGCAGTTCAAGAACGTCTTCACCGGGGCGGAGCAGCGGCCCTATTCGCGCGCCACCACCTCGCAGAAGTGCGTGCGCGCGGGCGGCAAGCACAACGACCTGGACAATGTCGGCTACACGGCGCGGCACCACACCTTCTTCGAGATGCTGGGCAACTTCTCGTTCGGCGACTACTTCAAGGACGACGCGATCGCCTTCGCCTGGAACCTCGTGACGAAGGAGTTCGGGCTGCCGGCGGACAAGCTGCTGGTTACCGTCCACAGCTCCGACGAGGACGCGGCGGGCATCTGGCGCAAGGTCGCCGGCCTGTCGGACGACCGCATCATCCGCATCCCGACCGACGACAATTTCTGGCGCATGGGCGACACCGGTCCCTGCGGTCCGTGCTCGGAGATCTTCTTCGACCACGGCCCGCACATCGCCGGCGGTCCTCCGGGCTCGCCCGACCAGGACGGCGACCGCTTCATCGAGATCTGGAACCTCGTGTTCATGCAGTATGAGCAGCGCGGTCCCGACGACCTGATCGCCCTGCCGAAGCCGTCGATCGACACCGGCATGGGGCTGGAACGTCTGGCCGCCGTGCTCCAGGGCAAGCACGACAACTACGACATCGACCTGATGCGGGCGCTGATCGTGGCCTCCGCCGAGGCGACGAAGACCGCGCCGGACGGCGCGCACGCCGTCTCGCACCGCGTCATCGCCGACCATCTGCGCTCCTGCTGCTTCCTGATCGCCGACGGCGTTCTGCCGTCGAACGAGGGCCGCGGCTACGTGCTGCGCCGCATCATGCGCCGCGCCATGCGCCACGCCCACATGATCGGCGCTTCCGAGCCGCTGATGCACCGCCTCGTCCCGGCGCTGATCCAGCAGATGGGCGACGCCTATCCGGAGCTGAACCGCGCCCGCGCCCTGATCGTCGAGACGCTGAAGCTGGAGGAGACCCGCTTCAAGCAGACCCTGGAGCGCGGCCTGCGCCTGCTGGAGGACGAGGTCGGCCGCCTGGGCGAGGGGCAGCCGCTGCCCGGCGATGTGGCGTTCAAGCTGTACGACACCTACGGCTTCCCGCTCGACCTGACCCAGGACGTGCTGCGCACTCAGGGCCGCCCGGTCGATGAGGCCGGTTTCAAGACGGCCATGGACGAGCAGCGCCGCAAGGCCCGCGAGTCCTGGGCCGGCTCGGGCGAGGCGACGACCGAGAAGCTGTGGTACGAGCTGAAGGACGAACTGGGCGCCACGGAATTCTTCGGCTACGACACCGAGGTCGCCGAGGGCAAGGTGACCGCCATCGTCAAGGGCGACGCCCGCGTCGAGCAGGCCGCCGCCGGGGACGAGGTGCTGGTCATCGTGAACCAGACGCCCTTCTACGGTGAATCGGGCGGTCAGGTCGGCGACGCCGGCGTGATCTTCTCCGCCGAGGGCACCGAGGTCGCCGTCTCCGACACCCAGAAGAAGCTGGGCGCCGTCTGGGCCCATGTCGGCACGGTCACCAAGGGCACGCTGAAGGTCGGCGACGTGGTGGAACTGCGCGTCGACACGGAGCGCCGCTCGGCCATCCGCGCCAACCACTCGGCCACCCACCTGCTGCACGAGGCGCTGCGCCGCCGCCTGGGCGAGCATGTCACCCAGAAGGGCTCGCTGGTCGCCCAGGAGCGCCTGCGCTTCGACATCAGCCAGCCGGTCGGCCTGACCCCGGCGGACATCGCCGCGGTCGAGGACGAGGTGAACCGCCGCATCCTCGGCAACAGCGAGGTCGTCACCCGCCTGATGTCCCCGGACGAGGCCCGCGCGTCCGGCGCCATGGCCCTGTTCGGCGAGAAGTACGGCGACGAGGTGCGCGTCGTCTCCATGGGCGGCCCGCATGGTGAGCTGGACCGCGACTACTCGATCGAGCTGTGCGGCGGCACCCACGTCCGCCGCACCGGCGACATCGGCCTCTTCAAGATCGTCGCCGAGGGTGCCGTCGCCGCTGGCGTGCGCCGCATCGAGGCGCTGACCGGCACCGGCGCCAAGGCGTGGCTGTCGGAGCGTGATCATCTCCTGACCGAGGCCGCGTCCGTCCTGAAGGTCCGTCCGGAAGACGTCCCGTTGCGCCTCGCCGCTCTGGTCGACGAACGCAAGAAGATGGAGCGCGAGCTGGCCGAACTCCGCCGTCAGGTCGCCATGGGCGGCGGCGCAAAAGCGGACGGTGGCAACGAGGCCAAGGACATCGCGGGCGTCAAGTTCGCCGCCCGCGTGGTCGAGGGCCTGCCGGCCAAGGACCTGAAGCCGATGGCCGACGAGCTGAAGAAGCAGGTCGGTTCCGGCGTCGTCGTCCTGATCGCCTCCAACGAGGGTAAGGCGTCCATCGTCGTCGGCGTCACCGACGACCTGACCGCCAAGATCAGCGCCGTCGATCTGGTGCGCGTCGGCGCGGAGGCTCTGGGCGGGAAGGGCGGCGGCGGCCGTCCGGACATGGCCCAGGCCGGCGGTCCGGACGCCGCGCTGGCGCCCGCCGCCGTCGAGGCCATTGAGAAGGCGGTGGCGGCGAAGGCCGCCTCCTAACCGCGTCCTTCTTCCGAGCGCACCGCCTCCAATGCGGGGGCGGGTGCGTTCGGTGGATGCCGGCGGATGACGAGGCCGGGGCGGTCGGGAATGCCGTAGCGCCGGTATTCCCGCGCCAGTTGGCCGGTCAGGGCGAGCCCGGCCATGCGGACGTCCGCGGCCAGCGAGGCCAGCGGCGCGTCCAGCGTCTTGGGGCGATTGCGCTCCACCAGGAAATGGCCCAGCCACGCCGCTCCGTACCCGACCAGCGGCGCCGCCACCAGCGCCCGCCAGTCGCGGCGGGCCAAGCCCACCCCCAGCAGGGCCGCCGCCGTCAGCGTGCCGGCGACGTGCAGCGCCCGGTTCGTCGGGTCGCGGTGCTGTTCCAGATAATCGGGCCAGAAATTGGGATCGGTCGAATTGGGATCGGTCGCCATGGCGGTCTCCTTCCGCGGGGGAACGCGGGGCGGCCCGCGGCGGTTCCGTCTTGCATGACGCCCGCCGTGCTGGAAGGATGCGCGGGTCAACGAACAATACCGCGGAACCGACTGGCATGCGCTTCACCGGCACCGACTCCTACGTCGCCACCGACGACCTGATGGTGGCCGTCAACGCGGCCATCACGCTCGAGCGCCCGCTGCTGGTGAAGGGGGAGCCGGGCACCGGCAAGACCGTGCTGGCCCAAGAGGTCGCGCGCGCCCTGAACAAGCCGCTGCTCGCCTGGCACATCAAGTCCACGACCAAGGCGCAGCAGGGCCTCTACGAATACGACGCGGTCAGCCGCCTGCGCGACAGCCAGCTCGGCGAGGAGCGGGTGCACGACATCGGCAACTACATCGTGCGCGGCAAGCTGTGGGAGGCGTTCGAGGCGCCGGAGCCCCCCGTGCTGTTGATCGACGAGATCGACAAGGCCGACATCGAGTTCCCCAACGACCTGCTGCTCGAACTCGACCGCATGGAGTTCCACGTCTACGAGACGCGGCAGACCGTCAAGGCGGCCCGGCGCCCCCTCGTCATCATCACGTCGAACAACGAGAAGGAGCTGCCGGACGCCTTCCTGCGTCGCTGCTTCTTCCACTACATCCGCTTCCCCGACCGCGACACCATGGAGCGGATCGTGGACGTCCATTATCCCGGCCTGAAGCAGGGCCTGCTGCGCGAGGCGATGACGCTGTTCTACAGCCTGCGCGAGGTGCCCGGCCTCAAGAAGAAGCCCTCCACCTCGGAGCTTCTCGACTGGATCAAGCTGCTGATGGTCGAGGACGTGGACCCCGAGACCCTGCGCGCCAAGGACGCCCGCAGCCTGATCCCGCCGCTGTGCGGCGCGCTCCTGAAGAACGAGCAGGACGTTCACCTGCTGGAACGGCTGGCTTTTCTCGCCAAGCGGGAAGGGCGCTAAAGCGGATTGCGATCCGCTTTGGACCGCGACGGCGGTCCCGGTCGCACATGCGACCGGAGCCCGCCGGCAAGTGAGGCAATATGAATCTAAAGCGAACGAAAATTCGCTTTAGGAAGCGCTTGACCGCGGCCGCCCTTCTGGGGCAGCCTGACCCCATGCAATCGACTCCGCCCCTGAACCGAATGCGAATTACCGCCCCGGCGCTCTGACAGAGGGCGCCGGACCGCGAGCGTTCGTTTTCGCAATCTGGTGTGGAGTGTGGCGTGTCCGTGCGCCCTGGGTCTTCCGGAACCCGCAATCCGGTTCATCACTATCCCCTGACCCGCTGCTTCACGCGTGCGCTGCGCCATCCGGCGGAGCGAATGCGGGGCTCCGCGCGAATTATCGTCCCGGTCCGCTGACGCGGGCCGGGTTTCGCGCCTTCCTTTTCCGCCCCCGTTCGTTCCCTCCGCCCGAGGACTCCCGCGATGCCGTCCGCGCACGCCACCCGTCTGCCTGCCGTTTCCTGCCGCCGCGACACCGAAGACCGCCAAACCAAAGACGGCCAAACCAAAGACGGCCTGCCGCCCTGGCTTCCCCTCTCCGCCATCGAGGACGCCGCCGAGCGTCTGCACGGGCGGATCGTCCGCACGCCGCTGCTGCCCGCCCCGGTGCTGGGGCGTGACGTCTGGCTGAAGGCGGAGACCTTCCAGGCGACCGGTGCCTTCAAGGAGCGCGGCGCCCTGAACCGCCTGCTGCGCTTGACGGCGCTGGAACGCGCGGCGGGTGTCGTCGCCATGTCGGCGGGCAACCACGCCGCCGGGCTGGCGCTGCACGCCCAGCGGCTCGGCGTGGCGGCGACCATCGTCATGCCGGTCACCGCGCCGCGCTGCAAGGTGGAGCGGACCGAGGCGCTGGGTGCCGAGGTCGTGCTGTCCGGGGCCACTGTGGGAGAGGCGAAGTCACGCGCGCTGCAACTGGCGGCGGAACGGCGGCTGACCTTCGTGCACCCCTACGACGACCCGGACGTGATCGCCGGACAGGGGACGGTGGGGCTGGAGGTGCTGGCCGACCGTCCGGACCTCGACAGGCTGGTGGTTCCGGTGGGCGGAGGCGGTTTGCTGGCCGGGATGGCGGCGGCTGTGAAGGCGCGCAAGCCCTCCGTCACCGTGGTCGGGGTGCGGCTGGCGCGCCGGCGGGGGCCGACCTTGGCCGACGGGATCGCGGTGGACGCGCTGGGCAAGCTGCCGCAAGCGCTGCTGGCCGGCTTCGTCGACGCCCTGGTCGAGGTGGAGGAGGGCGAGGTCGCGGCGGCGATGCGAACCCTGCACGCCTCTTTCGGCATGGTGGCGGAAGGCGCGGGTGCTGCCGCCGTGGCGGCGCTGCTGGCCGGGAAGGTGCCGGCGGAGGGGCGGACCGTCGCCGTGCTGTCCGGCCGCAACGTGGATTCCGACACGCTGGTGCGGACGCTCGCCGCCGCTTGATCGGCATCAACGACCGCGGGCCGGGACAGGCCCAGGATCATCCTGCGAGCGCACCGTCCGGAGGACGGTGGCCTTGCAGGCAAAAGGCCGGTTGTCCCCGTGGCTCGTCTGGTGTCCCTCCTCGCGCTTGTGGCTCTGGCCGTCGGGTTTCTCGGCGGTGCCGCACCCCTGCGCATGGCGGACCTCCCGGCATCGCACTGTGAATCCGCCGCGGTGCCGGATGCCATGGACTGCGACACCCACCATCCGACGGACAGCCCGGTTCCGGGAAAGACCCACGCGCATGGCACCGCCGGGTGCGTCTGCCTGAGCGGGGCCTGCGACCTGACCGGTCTGCCGGCCCCGATCGGTGTGCCCTTCGGCCACCGCCTCGCGACCCTGCTTCCCGGCGCGGACGCCGAGCCCGCCGCCCACGCCTATGCGCCGCCGCTGCCACCGCCGCGCGCCTGATTCCCGCCGTTCCGTCGCTTTTTTTCCGACCTGCGGACGCGCCCGGTCTTACGCCCATCGCGGCATCGGCGCGCCCGCCGAACACGCGCGAGTCACCCCATGACCATGACCCACTATATGGAACTGCTGGCCGTCAACCAGCCCTGGAACCTGCTGATCTTCATGGCGGTCCCCGTCATCCTGGCCGAGACGGTGGCGATCAGCGAACTCTACCTGCTCTACACCCGCGACTATGACGGCCCGGTGCGGCGGCTGAACCGCTGGGCCGGCATCACCGTCGGCATCTATTTCACGGGCGTCTTCATCCATCTGATGCAGAACGCGGTCGTTCCATTGACCGCGTCCGGCGGCTGGCGCGGGCCGGCGGACGTGCTGGCGGTGGGCTTCTACCTCGCCGGCATCGTCCCGCTCGGCGGCATCGCATTGCTGGACCTCGGGCTGATCGGCCGGGGTCGTGGCGAGCATGGCCGCATGGCGATCCATGCCGCCCTGGTCGGGCTGTTCCTGATTGTCGCCCACATCGCCATGATCTTCGGCATGCTGGACCCGACGATCCTCACCGGTGCCGCCGCGGCCGGCGGGCACACGATGCACTGAACGGGTGCTGACAGTCCCTTCCCCGTCCCGGGGGAGGGACGCTCAGGGCGCCATGAACACGCTGCGGTGCCGGCCGATCTCGCCGCTGGTCAGGTCGCACGCCAGCACCGTCACGTCGGTGGAGCCCGGCATCGCGGCGCCCCGCGGCACGCGGACGAAGATGCGGTAGGTCGCCACCGAATCCGCCTCCGCGTTCAGCGTCAACGACCTCCCCGACTGGGCATCCACGCTGGCCACAGACAGGTCGGCGTTCGCCAAACCCTCGATCGACAGGCGGTAGGTCCGCGCCTCGTGGGTCTTGTTGAGAATCTTGATGGTGTAGGCGTTCTGCACGTCGCCGTTCGACTGCTGCACGTAGAGCGGGGCGCGGTCGCGCAGCACGCTGACGTCCAGCGTCGGGCGCAGCGCCAGGGAGATCGCCATGGCGCCGGCCACCACCAGGATGATCAGGGCGTAGATCACCGTGCGCGGGCGCAGCAGCCGCACCGGGGCGGCCTGACCCTCGGCCTTGGCGACCTGGTTGGAGCGGGTGTCGAACAGGACGAGGTCGCCGGGGCGCCCGATCTGGGCCATCACGTCGTTGCAGGCGTCCACGCACAAGCCGCAGCCGATGCAGGAGATCTGCTGGCCCTTGCGGATGTCGGTGCCGGTCGGGCAGACATGGACGCACAGCTTGCAGTCGATGCAGTCGCCCAGACCCTCCGCCGTCCGCTCCTCCCAGCTCTGCGATTTGCGCAGCGGCGCGCGCCCTTCGCCGCGCCAGTCCTGATAGGTGACGACGTAGGTGTCCTCGTCGACCATCGCCGCCTGGAAGCTGCGCCACGGGCAGACATAGATGCAGATCTGCTCGCGCGCCCAGCCGGCGAAGAAATAGGTGGTGGCGGTGAACAGCCCGGCGAAGGCCAGCACCTTCCACGACACCTCGCCCGTCGCGATCTCACGCAGCAGGGTCGGGGCGTCGTTGAAGTAGAAGATCCAGGCGCCGCCGGTGACCAGGGAAATCACCAGCCAGATGGCGTGCTTGGACGCCTTCAGCCCGAGCTTGCGCGCCGAGAAGGGCGCCTTGTCGAGCCGGATGCGCTCGGTGCGCGGGCCTTCCAGCTTGCGCTCCACCCACATGAACAGGTCGGTCCAGACGGTCTGCGGGCAGGCGTAGCCGCACCAGATGCGGCCGAGCAGGGTGGTGGCGAAGAAGATGCCGAAGGCGCCGATGATGAGCAGGCCGGTCAGGTAATAGACCTCCTGCGGCCAGATCTCGATCCACAGGAAGTAGGCGCGCCGGCCCACCATGTCGACCAGCACCGCCTGGTCGGGAATGCCCGGCCCGCGATCCCAGCGCAGCCAAGGCGTGACGTAATAGACGCCGAGCAGAACCGCCAGCGCCAGCCATTTCAGGCGGCGGAAGCGGCCATGGACGTCGGCGGCGTAGACCTTGGGGCGTTGCACGAACCAGCGCTCGCGCGGCTGGTCGGCATCACGGGCGGCGGGTGCCGGAGAGGTGAGGGACATGGTGTGCGACCTTGCTTTGACGCGGCGGTCAACCTAGTCCCTCTTTTATAAGCCTTCCGTGATGTAGTCACACTGCGGTAAATCAGCCGCCGCAGCGGCAAAATGGGTCAGACCGCGTCGCCGCGCAGTTCGGCCAGACCGTCCTCATAGGCGCGGTCGAACAGCGATTCCAGCCGCGCGTCGGTGCCGCGCAGCCCGGCGACGACCGCGTGCGCCCACTCGAAATACTCGACCTTGCGCTCCAGCGGCCAGTCGGCGGGCGGGCTGTGCGCCATGGATCGCAGGTTGGACACCTTGTCGGCCAGCTTGACCAGCTTGGCGCGGGCCGACGCGGTCGGGGCGGCGTCGATCTGCCGCTGCTTGCGCTCCGCCTTGCGCAGGCGCTTGTCGTCGGTGGTCTCGGCCACGACGCCAGCGACCTCCGCCCCGAAATGCTGCTCGATCTCCTCATAGGAGGCGTCGGTGTCCTCCAGCGTGTCGTGCAGCAGGGCGGCGATGACCACCACCGGGTCCTTGCCCGCCGTCGCCTCGGCGCACAGGAACGCCACTTCCGACAGATGGTTGAGGTAGGGCTCGGCGCGCACGCCCTTGCGGCGCTGGTCGATGTGCTTGTGCGCGGCGAACTCCAGCGCGCGGGCGAAGTCGAGAAGGGCTGTCATGGCGTTCCTGGCGGGTCGGCGCTACGATGAGGGCGGATGGGGGCGAAACCCCACGGGGGGAGGCGGCATGTTCACGGGTTTCTTCTTCGAACTGCGCAAGGCGGGCGTGCCGGTCTCGCTGAACGAGTACCTGACGCTCATGGAAGCCATGAAGCGCGGCGTCGCCGACTTCCGCGTCGAAGACTTCTATTACCTCAGCCGGGCCTGTCTGGTGAAGGACGAGCGCAATCTCGACCGCTTCGACCGGGTGTTCGGGCAGGTCTTCAAAGGGTTGGAAGGGGCGGAGGGCGCCGGGGGCGACGAAATTCCCGTGGTCGATCTGCCGGAGGAATGGCTGCGCAAGCTGGCCGAACGTTTCCTGACCGACGAGGAGAAGGCGCAGATACAAGCCCTGGGCGGCTGGCAGAAACTCATGGAGACGCTGGCGGAGCGGCTGGCCGAACAGAAGGGGCGGCACCAGGGCGGCTCCAAATGGATCGGCACCGCCGGCACCTCGCCCTTCGGCGCCTACGGCTACAACCCGGAGGGCGTGCGCATCGGCCAGAAGGAATCCCGACACCGCCGCGCCGTGAAGGTGTGGGACAAGCGGGAGTTCAAGAATCTCGACGATCAGGTCGAGATCGGCACCCGCAACATCAAGGTGGCGCTGCGCCGCCTGCGCAAGTTTGCCCGCACCGGAGCGGCCAGCGAACTGGACCTGCCCGGCACCATCCGCGCCACCGCCAGCAACGCCGGCTGGCTGGACCTGAAGATGGTGCCGGAGCGGCACAACACGGTGAAGGTGCTGCTGTTCCTCGACATCGGCGGCTCGATGGACGACCACATCCGGCTGGTCGAGGAGCTGTTCTCGGCGGCGCGGGGCGAGTTCAAGCATCTGGAGCACTTCTACTTCCACAACTGCGTCTATGAGAGCGTGTGGCGCGACAACCGGCGCCGCCACGACGAGCGCACCCCGACCTGGGACGTGCTGCACACCTATCCCGCCGACTACAAGCTGGTCTTCGTCGGCGACGCGGCGATGAGCCCCTACGAGATCGCCTATGCCGGCGGCAGCGTCGAGCATTGGAACGAGGAGCCGGGGCAGGTCTGGCTGCAGCGGATGCTGTCCGTTTACAGCCGCGCCGTCTGGCTTAATCCCACGCCGGAATCGCGCTGGGGCTATACGGAGAGCACGCGCATGCTGCAGCGGCTTCTGGGCGGCCGCATGTACCCGCTGACGCTGCAGGGGCTGGACGCGGCGATGCGCGAACTGGTGCGCTAAGCGTCCTCCGACAACCGCGCCTCTCAAAAATCCAATCCAAATCTGCGGATTTTCAATCCATCGGCGTGCGCCGAAATGGATGATATGTGTTGATGATTTCAGATGGGATGGATTATCAATCGCTGGCTGAGAAGAGCTTGCCAATATCCGTACACTCGAACTGATTTGTTTTGAAAACGGAGCGAGTTTGCGGCTTCCCCAGATCAAGATATCCGAGTCGCAAAGTTAAGTATCTGAACATTATTTGGATTTGTATTACTATATGATACAATCGTGGTTATGTTTTGACTGGTTTTAAACATTGATCGTCATTTCTGCGGCTTCCCAGCAACATTCATGACCAAAGACCTGCTGAGAATCGTTCTGCCTTGAACGCATACGATTGCATTACGAAGCATGAGGCTTCCCGTTCACAGCATGCAGTCGATGAGGGTCAGGGAAAATGGAGGGTGTTCTTGCGCGCATCAGCATCAGCGGCAAAATCTACAGCGTTGTCGCGATCCTGGGTGTGGTGGCCGCTATCATTGGTGGCGTCGGCTCGTTTGGAATGCAGGCCTACGACGACAAGTTCGACCAGATTCAGAACTGGTCCCGGCGCGCCCTGATCAACGAGCAGATCAACAGCCTGATTTACAAGGTCGTCATGGACAGCCGCGGCATCTACGCCGCGGACGGAACGGCCGACGCCACGCCCTACGCCAAGAACATACTCGGCGCCACCGGCGAACTGGAAAAGCTCATGGGCAAGCTGGAGGCGCTGCAGCCGCCGGAAAACAAGGTGGCCTTCGGCGAGATCCAGCAGACGGCCCGCGCCTTCGTCCTGCACCGCAACGAGGTGGCCCGTCTCGGGATGGAGGCCGGTCCGGACAAGGCGCGTGCCCATGGCGACACGCCCGAGGCCCGCGCGCTCCGCAGCAAGCTCGGCCAGTTCATGGACAAAGCCTCCGAACGCAACATGCAGGGCATCGCTCAGGCCAACGACGAACTGAGCGCCGTCAACAGCCTGATGACGACGCTGATGATGGTCGTCGGCATCGGCGGCGGCCTCGGGGCGCTGGCCTTGAGCGTCCTGGTGGCGCGCGTCGGCATCTCCCGCCCGATCGCCGGAATCACCGGCGTCATGGCCCGTCTGGCGACCGGCGACACCTCGGTGACGGTGCCGGGCCTCGGCCGTGGCGACGAGATCGGCGGCATGGCCAAGGCGGTGGCGGTCTTCAAGGACAACGCCGTGGACCGCGAGCGCATGAGGGTTGCCGAGGAGGCGGAGCGCCAGGCCAAGGAGCGGCGCACCCACGCCGTCGAGGAGCTGGTGCAGTCCTTCGACCGCAACGTCTCCGGCATCCTGCGCACCGTCGCGTCGGCCGCCACGGAGCTGGAGGCCACGGCGCAGAGCATGCTGACGACCGCCGACCAGACCAAGGGGCAGGCGGCCAGCACGGCCGCCGCGGCCGAACAGGCGTCGGTCAACGTGCAGACCGTCGCCGCGGCGACCAACGAGCTGAGCGCGTCGATCAACGAGATCAGCGGTCAGGTGACGCGCTCCACCACCATCGCCAGCCACGCGGTGGGCGAGGCGCAGCAGACCAACGAGCGCGTCCAGGGCCTCGTCGCGCAGGCGCAGCGGATCGGCGACGTGGTGAAGCTGATCACCGACATCGCCAGCCAGACCAACCTGCTGGCCCTCAACGCGACGATCGAGGCGGCGCGCGCCGGGGAGGCCGGCAAGGGCTTCGCCGTCGTGGCCTCGGAGGTGAAGAACCTCGCCAACCAGACCGCCAAGGCGACGGAGGAGATCGCCTCCCAGATCGCCTCCATGCAGGAGGCCACCGGCGGGGCGGCGGCGGCCATCAACGGGATCGGCGACACCATCGGCACCATCAGCGAGATCGCCACGATCATCGCCTCGGCGGTGGAGGAGCAGGGGTCGGCGACCGGCGAGATCGCCCGCAACGTGCAGCAGGCCGCTCAGGGCACCCATCTGGTGACCACCAACATCACCGAGGTCAGCGACGGCGCCACCCAGACCGGCTCCGCCGCCACCCAGGTGCTGGGCGCCGCCGGCGAGTTGTCCCGCCAGTCGGAGGTCCTGCGGTCCGAGGTCGAGCGCTTCCTGGCCGGCATCCGCGCTGCGTGAGGGGCGGGGCGGGCGGGAGGCGCCGGACGCCTCCCGCCCATTTCCTCCTGAACGGACCGAACGGCGTTTGCCGGACCGAATTCCCGTTTCTATCGTCACGGCCAACCAGCGTTCGAAGGGAGAAGGCCGTGGCGAAATCCTATCTGGAGTCCTGGAAAAAGGCGAAGGACCGCTTCGAAAAGGCAACGGGCAAGAAGAAGCCCGACCCCAAGAGCCGCTTCGGCAAGCTGTTCAGCAAAATCAGCTCGACCGGCTTGGAAAGCGCGCTGAAGAGCTACGACGCCGCCGCGACGATCAAGGACGCGCAGAAGCACGCCCGCGCCTTCCAGAGCGCGGCGGGCAACTACATCCCGACGCTCGACGCGGCCGGCAAGGCCGCCAAGCAGGACGGCGACACGGTCTACGCCGAAGCGTGCGCCGCCATGGTGGCGTCGCTGAGCAAGATCGCCGCCAACGTCGTGACGGATCTGGAGCGGTTCGACGATCTGCCCAAGGACGTCGACGGGTACTTCAAGTCGCCTTACTGGTTCAAGCTGCTGCAGAAGCAGGCCAAGAAGGAATTCTCGATGGAGAACATCGAGCTGTACGACTTGATCCTGAAGCGCAAGCTTTCGAAGGAGGACGCGTCGGAAAAGGCCTATAAGGAATACGTCGACAGCAAGGCGCCCAAGGAGGTGAACATCAAGTCGGCAACCCGCAAAGCGTGCAAGCAGGCGGCCGATCAGGGCAAGTGGAAGGCCATCCCGTGGGATGACGTCTTGTTCGATCTGGGCATCAATCTGGCCGACACCATCGGACGGCTGCACAGCGATCTCGCCAAGGGCGAGGTCTGACGGCGGGCGGTTGACGGGGCGGGCCTCCGTCGTCACCTTGAAGGCTCGGGTCGAAGGGTCCGCTTTCAGGGACGGCATCGGGAGGCTCCGCCATGTACATCGCCATGAACCGTTTCCGCGTGCGTCCGGAGTCGGAGCAGGACTTCGAGGACCTCTGGCTGAACCGCGAGGTCCATCTGAACAAGGTCCCCGGCTTCGTCGAGTTCCACATGCTGCGCGGACCGCGCCATGAGGACCACCGCCTGTACTCCTCCCACACCGTCTGGGAGTCGGAGGCGCATTTCCAGGCCTGGACCCGCTCGGAGGAGTTCCGCGCCGCCCATCGCGGGGCGGGCGACCGCAAGCCGCTCTATCTCGGCCCGCCGCAGTTCGAGGGCTTCGAGGTGATCCAGACCGTGGTGGGGCAGACCGTGGAGCGCGAGGGCTGAGCCGCCGGGTGCGCTCAGCCTTTCAAAGCGTCCTCGTCGCCGATCAGGCGGTGGGCGATGGCGACGGTGATGAGGCCGGCGAGCAGAAGGCCGTACTGCCACAGGCTGGACCAATCGCCCGTCTGCACGTCGCCCGCCACCGCCTGGACCGGGCGCACGATCAGTTGCCGCAGCAGCGTGATCATCGCCACCTCCAGGAAGACCCGCAGGTGGAAGCGGTTGGTCCGCACATAGTCGACCTCGGCGGAGATCAGCGCGGACAGCGTCCAGACGATGAACAGCACGCCGAGCGCGTGCAGGAAGCCGTGCGCCAGCTGGTCCTTCTGGAAGGCCGCCCAGGCTTCGATGAAGAATTCCCAGACCACCATGGCGCTCGCCGCGACCAGGGCGATCGCCAGGACGACGTGCAGCAGCCCGTTGAAGGACTTCAGGGCGCGGATCAGGCCCTGTTCGAGAAGCGAGTTGGGTGCGGTGCGGGGGAGCGATTGCAGCATCGTGGCGTGTCGCAAGGTCGAAGGGTGCGGGAAGATAGAAGCCCAACCCGGCGGACGCCCCCGCCGTTTTGCCATTGCCGCCATGGGGAAAACGCAAGCATTGCAGATCAGCGTCAAGTCGCCGCATCAATGGTCCCGGCTTTGCAGGTGGAAAAAAGCACCGGCCATTGAACTCCGGGCCTGATTTCGTCTAGGGTCGCCGCGGTCCCTCCGGCGTCGTTCCTTCGAGGGTTCCCCCAGGAGTGAATGGATGCGCGAAACCACCCCCATCACGGTCGCCCGCGGCGACGGCATCGGTCCGGAGATCACCGACGCGGTGCTTCACGTGATGGAGGCCGCCGGCGCCCGCCTGAAGGTGGAGGAGGTGCCGGCGGGCGAGCAGGTCTACCGCCGCGGCCATCTGGGCGGGCTGGACGCCGCCGGCTGGGGCTCGATCCGCCGCACGCGCGTCTTCCTGAAAGGGCCGATCACCACGCCCCAGGGCTATGGCAACAAGTCGCTGAACGTCACCGCGCGGACCACGCTGGGGCTGTTCGCCAACGTGCGGCCCTGCGTGTCGCACCATCCCTATGTCCGCACGCGGCACCCGCGCATGGACGTGGTGATCATCCGCGAGAACGAGGAGGACCTCTACGCCGGGATCGAGCACCGCCAGACCGACGACGTGATCCAGTCGGTCAAGCTGATCTCCCGGCCGGGGTCGGAGCGCATCGTGCGCTACGCCTTCGACTACGCCCGCGCCAACCACCGGCGCAAGGTGACGGCCTTCGTCAAGGACAACGTCATGAAGATGACGGACGGGCTGTTCCTGAAGATCTTCAACGAGATCGCCGCCGAATACCCGGAGATCAAGGCCGACCATCTGATCGTCGACATCGGCGCCGCCCGTCTGGCCGACCAGCCGGAGCGGTTCGACGTGATCGTGACGCTGAACCTGTACGGCGACATCGTGTCGGACATCGCCGCCCAGATCACCGGCTCGGTCGGGCTGGCCGGCTCCGCCAACATCGGCGACGCCTGCGCCATGTTCGAGGCGATCCACGGCTCGGCGCCGATGATCGCGGGGCAGGGGATCGCCAACCCGTCGGGCCTGCTGATGGCCGCGGTGATGATGCTGGTCCACATCGGGCAGGGCGATGTCGCGGCGCGCATTCACAACGCCTGGCTCAAGACCGTCGAGGACGGCGTCCACACCGTGGACATTTTCAACCGCGGGGTCAGCCGCCAGCGCGTCGGCACCCACGCCTTCGCCGACGCGGTGGTGGAGCGGTTGGGCCAGATGCCGGTGACCCTGCCCACCGTCGGCTACGCCGTCACCGCGCGCCCTGCCTATGAGTCCGGGGTGCGGCTGTCGCCCCGTCGCAAGGCGGTGAAGGAACTGGTGGGGGTGGACGTGTTCCTGCACTGGCCGGGCGGCAATCCGGACGAGCTGGCCGGGCTGGTCCTGCCGGTGGCGACACCGGCGCTGCGCCTGTCCAGCATCTCCAACCGTTCGCAGAAGGTCTGGCCGGAGGGCAACATCGGCGTCTTCTGCACCGACCATTGGCGCTGCCGCTTCCTGGCGCCGGAGGGCGTGGCGGTCGGCCACCCCGACATCGTCGAGCTGCTGTCGGGCCTCGCCCGCGCCGGGCTGGACTTCACCCAGACCGAGAATCTCTGCAACTTCGACGGCAAGTCCGGCTTCTCGGCCACCTGAGGCGCGAGGAGGCGGAATAATCCGCCGCGGCCGGGCGTCCAGACGGGCAGGACATCCTTCCAAGGGGAGCGCCGCCGCATGCCTCTGCCAAAGCCGCCTCCCGATCCCCCGCCAGCGATTGGCCCGTCAGCGAATGGCCCGTCAGCGAACGGAACGGTGGACGAGCGGGCCATCGCCGCGCAGGTGCCGCGGCTGCGCCGCTATGCCGCCGCTCTGGCCGGCAACCTGTCCGACGCCGACGACCTCGTGCAGGACTGCGTCGAGAAGGCGCTGGCCAACCGGCACACGCTGCGGGACGTCACCCGGCTCGGCGGCTGGCTGCTGTCGATCCTGCACAACCTGCACGTCTCCGGCCTGCGCTGGCGCCGTCGCCGCGGGCCGGAGGTGCCGGTGGAGGATCTCGCCAACGATCTGGCGCTCAGCGCCGCCCCCGCCGACCGGGCGGAGGTGCGGGATTTCGTGCGCGCCTTCAACCAGTTGTCGGAGGAGCACCGGGCCGTGCTTCTGCTGACCGGACTGGAAGGGCTGTCCTACCGCGAGGCGGCGGAGGTGCTGGGGGTTCCGGTGGGAACCGTCATGTCGCGGCTGGCCCGCGCCCGCGAGAAGCTGCGCGTCCTGCTGGACGGCGGGACGGAGCAGGCGGTGAGGAGGATCAAGTGATGGACACCGAACCCGACAGCCCGGTGACCGAGGCCGAACTGCACGCCTGGATGGACGGCGAATTGCCGGAGGAGCGGCGCGGCGAGGTCGAACGCCATCTGGCGGGCAACCCCGATCTGGCCCGCCGTTTCGACCGCTACCGCGCCCAGCGGGCCATGCTCAAGAACACCTTCGGCCCGCTGATCGACCGTCCCTTGCCGGCGGCCCTGGTGCCGCCCTACGCCCGCGCGACGGGCCGGCCGGCGGTGCGCCCGCGGCGCTGGCTGCCGGCGCTGGCCGCGGCGGCGGTCCTGCTGGTCTTCATCGCCGGCGGGGCGGGGGGCTGGTGGCTGCGCGGCTGGTCGGGCGGAGCGGGCGGCGGCGGTGCGGCCTTCGTCGCCGACGCGGTGGCGGCGCACCGGGTCTTCGCGGTGGAGGTCCGCCATCCCGTCGAGGTCGGCGCCGACCAGGAGGCGCATCTCGTGGGCTGGCTGTCCAAGCGCCTGGGCAAGCCCCTGCGGGCGCCCAGGCTGGCGGCGACGGGCTATGATCTGGTGGGCGGGCGGCTGCTGTCCGATGCGCGGGGGCCGGCGGCCCAGCTCATGTACCAGGATGCGGCCGGTCGCCGCATCACCCTCTACATCCGGCCGGCCTCGGATGCGCCGGACACCTCCTTCCGGTTTGCCCAGGACGGCAACGTCCAGGCTTTCTACTGGCGGGACAACGGTTTGGCGTGGGCGGTGACGGGCGACCTCGACCGCGTGACCCTTTCGGCCATAGCCGAGGAGGTGTACGGCGCGTTGAACTCATAACACCCACAGACTTATGCACAGGAATGTTGCTCAAGCCCCCTATCCCTCTATCCGGCCATCTGGTAGGTTGGCCGGCGTTGGGCACAAAATATTGCGCCTTATGGAAAACGGCCGTCTGGTCGGAAGGTATATTGGTTAACCAAGTCACCGGTTACCGGACCACGGGAGACAGGGGATGAGTTGGACGGACGAGCGGGTTCAGCAGCTTAAGGACCTCTGGGCCCAGGGGCTGAGCGCGAGTGAAATCGCGGACATCCTGGGCGACATCACCCGCAACGCGGTGATCGGGAAGGCGCACCGCCTTGGCTTGTCGGGGCGCCCGTCGCCGATCAAGAAGAAGCCGACCCGCGGCGCGACGATCCTCGCCTTGACCGAGCGCATGTGCAAATGGCCGGTCGGCGACCCGAAGCACCAGGACTTCCATTTCTGCGGCAAGCCCTCGCTGCCGGGCCTGCCTTACTGCGCCGAGCACGCGGCGGTGGCCTACCAGCCGGCGTCCTCCGGCAAGAAGCGCGACGAGGACCGCAACACCGGCGACCGCACCGTCGGCGCCGCCTAGACTCTGTCGGCTTTCTCCGCCGGATTTCCGGATTTCGGGCGCTCTTCACGCGGGCGCCCGCCCGATGCGATCACCGGCATGACCGGTTTCAGATCGGCGCCGAGGCGATCGCCCACCAGCTCCCGGCGATCAGCATCGCCGACACTCCCGCCGCCGCCACGCCCAGCCCCAGACCGGCGGCGACCGCCAGACCGTCCTTGACGATCAGCCCCAGCGCGATCACCAGCACCGCCAGACCGGGCAGGGTGTTGCCGAACGGAATGGGCAGGGCGATCAGGATTCCCATCACCAGCACGAAAAGGCCCAGCGGCCGCAGCACCCCCTGATGGGTCAGCGACGGCCAGCGCCTGCGCAGCCGGGCCTCCAGCCGCTCCACCAGCGGCGTTCCCTTCTCGACGATCTTTTCCAGGGTGGTGCGCGCCACACGGCGGCGACCGATCCAGCCCGGCAGCTCCAGTCGGTCGCGGCCGACGATCATCTGGATCGCCACCAGAACCAGCACCGTGCCGAAGATCAGACCCGCCGGCAGCCCCGGCGTCGGCACCACGGCGGGGATTGCCAGTGCCAGCAGCAGAAAGCCCGGCGCCCGGTCGCCGAGATGGCCCAGCACCTCGCCCAGCGAAGGCTTGTCGCCGGTCATGCGCCCGTGCAGCCTTTTGAGCAGCGCGGACGCCCGTGCCGGGTCTGTCGTCTCCATGACCTGTCCCAATTCCCTGTTCCATCGTCGCCGCGTGGATGTGGGGGCGCGGCGGCCCGTAGGAAAGGGGAAGGGGGACAAAGGCGGGGGTCAGTACTCCTCGACCTCGTGCTTCACCTGCACCAGACGGCCGCTGAGCAGCGACAGCATCAGTTGCACCAGCATCTCGTGGACGATCAGCGTGTGGCTGTTGCCGCTGTCCTGCATGTGCTGGCGCAGCGCCTCGCGCACCTTCGGCACGCCGGTCACGTCGATCAGCACGTCCACCGCCTCGCCGAGCCGGGCGAGGTCCATGAAGTCGGTCGTGGTGGCGACGCCGCGATCACGGGCGAGCCGCATGCCGGGCGCCTCGGCGTCCAGGTCGGCGACGCCGAGGATCTCGACGAAGGGCGCGTCCAGAAGCTGCGTCAGCAGGGGCGTTCCGGTTTCGCCGGCGCCGATCACGGCGATGCGGAAGATGTCCTTGGCCATGGTAAAAGTCTCGAATTCCGGTTCGTCGGGTCCGCGCTGCCGCCGTGGCCGCGCGGGCAAGAAAAAAGCGGGGAGCCGAAACTCCCCGCCGCAACCTTACATCGACCCGGCGTCCCGTTTGACCGGGACGCGTCGTCGCACCTGACGCGGAACCGGCGTTACGCCCAGGCGGCCATCTTCTTCTGCAGGTTCTCGTCCAGCTTGTCGAGGAACTGCTTGGTGGTCAGCCAGGGCTGCTCCGGACCGATGAGGATCGCGAGATCCTTGGTCATGAAGCCCGACTCGACGGTCTCGACGCAGACGCGCTCCAGCGTCTCGGCGAACTTCACGACGTCCGGCGTGTTGTCGAACTTGCCGCGGTAGGACAGGCCCTGCGTCCAGGCATAGATCGAGGCGATCGGGTTGGTGGAGGTCTCCTTGCCCTTCTGGTGCTCGCGGTAGTGGCGGGTCACCGTGCCGTGGGCGGCCTCCGCCTCGACGGTCTTGCCGTCCGGCGTGATCAGCACCGAGGTCATCAGGCCCAGCGAGCCGAAGCCCTGCGCCACCACGTCCGACTCCACGTCGCCGTCGTAGTTCTTGCAGGCCCACACGAAGCCGCCTTCCCACTTCAGCGCCGAGGCGACCATGTCGTCGATCAGGCGGTGTTCGTAGACGAGGCCCTTGGCCTTGAACTGGGCGGCGTAATGCTCGTCGAACACCTTCTGGAAGATGTCCTTGAAGCGCCCGTCATAGGCCTTGAGGATCGTGTTCTTGGTGGACAGGTAGACCGGGTAGCCGCGCTCCAGGCCGTACATGAAGCTGGAGTGGGCGAAGCCCTCGATCGACTCGTCCAGGTTGTACATGCCCATGGCGACGCCGCCGCCCGGGAAATCGTACACCTCGTGCTCGATCGGCTCGCCGCCGCCCTCCGGCACCCACTTGATCGTCAGCTTGCCCTTGCCGGGAACGACGAAGTCGGTGGCCTTGTACTGGTCGCCGAAGGCGTGGCGGCCGATGATGATCGGCTTGGTCCAGCCCGGAACGTAGCGCGGAACGTTGGAGCAGACGATCGGCTCGCGGAAGACGGTGCCGCCCAGGATGTTGCGGATCGTGCCGTTCGGCGACTTCCACATCTTCTTGAGATTGAACTCCGTCACCCGCGCCTCGTCCGGGGTGATGGTCGCGCACTTGACGCCGACGCCGTACTGCTTGATCGCGTTGGCCGATTCGACCGTCACCCGGTCGTCCGTCTTGTCGCGGTTCTCGACGCTGAGATCATAGTATTTCAGGTCGATGTCGAGGTACGGCAGGATCAGCTTGTCCTTGATGAACTGCCAGATGATGCGCGTCATCTCGTCGCCGTCGAGTTCGACGACCGGATTGGCTACCTTGATCTTCGTCATGGGTGCGAGTTCTCCCCGAACGGGTAGGGGTTGTCTTATGCTTGGACGCCGGGCGCGCTGTGCGAGGGCACGGGCCGGGGCGTCCATCCGAAGACGGGCCCCGGTTCCCCGGACGGAAACGGATGGCGGTTATATAGCACCGGGGCACCGCCGAAAGAAAGGACCGCGGGGCATCAAAACAGACGATATCGCGCTGAAAACGGCGCAATTTGCGCGATCTGGTCCTACCACTTGGCCTTTTCAGAGCTTTTGTGTGGGAATCTTCAGCGCGGGCTCCGGTTCATAGGCCAGCGCGTCAAACACGTCGTCCACGTCATCGACGACGGTGTACAGCGCGCGGTGCGCCGGCTGGGTGAAGCCCTGCGCCACCGTATGGTCGATCAGGCCGAGCAAGGGGCGCCAGTAGCCATCCACATCCGCGATCACCACCGGCTTGTCGTGCAGGCCCAGCTGCTTCCAGGTCAGGATCTCGAACGCCTCGTCCAGCGTGCCGAGTCCGCCCGGCAGCACCACGAAGGCGTCGGCGCGGTCCACCATCATGCGCTTGCGGGTGTGCATGCTGTCGACGACGTGCAGCTCGGTCAGGCCGGTGTGCTCGATCTCGGCGGACTGGATGTGCTCCGGGATGATGCCGACGACCTGACCTCCGGCCGCCAGCGCCGCGTCGGCGGCGATTCCCATCAGCCCGACGCGCCCGCCGCCATAGATGAGCTGAATGCCCCGCCGGGCGAGCCCGTCGCCCAACATATGGGCAGCCTCCTTGTGGACGGCGGCGACGCGGCTGGATGAGCCGCAATAGACGCAGACGGAATTCAGGGCTTTCATCGCTCACCCTTTCTCGTCGGTTGGGTACACGTTCCGGTGACTGTTCCGGTGCGTCCGGCAGGATCACCTAAAGCAAGGGAATAGCAAAGCCGGGGCGACGTCTACCCGGACATCGGACTTCAGCCCATCGGGAGGGATCATTATGGATTCGCGCGTCGTCAACGCCCTGGCCGCCATCTCGGTGGCCACGTTCCTGTTTCTCGGCTTCGGCGGCGGGATCGGTTTTCTGACCGGCGGGGGCAAGGCGAACGCGGGCGGCGCCACGGCGGTTCAGGCCACGGAAACCAGCGTCTCCGCAGCCGATGTTTCTCCAGGGGACCTTTCCTCGGGCCGCCATTCCGAGACGGTCGCCAAGTTGGAGAAGTGAGTCCGCCGTTGCGGACGGGGGCCCTGCCGCCGGCGGCGCGAAGGCGGTGCGCGGGTCCCGATGCGGCTATGCGTCTGCTCCATCGGCGGTGTTCAGTTCCACCGTCGCAATCTGCTATCCTTCCGCAGGCCGGCGTGTCCGCCGGCAATGATGCGGCGGTGCTCCGGTGAAGCAAGCTCTCCTGTTCGGCGGTGCGGCGACGGTCGCCGCGGCCGCCGTTGTCGCGTATCTGGCCTTCGATCCGGCGCCCGCGCCGGGCTCCCGCGCCGGAACGGCCGGGTCCGGAACAACCGTCGCGCTGGGCAGCGTGTCCCCGGCCAAGCCGCCGGCAACCGCCCCCGCCCCGGCGAAAGCCGCGGAGGAGCCCGCCGGTCCGCGCTTCGACATCGTGCGCGTCGCCCCGGACGGCGCCACTGTGATGGCCGGCCGGGCCACGCCGGGCTCGTCGGTGACCGTCCATGACGGGGAGCGCGCGCTCGGCTCCGTCAGCGCCGACGCGCGGGGCGAGTGGGTCCTGCTTCCCGACCAGCCCCTGGCCCCCGGCGCCCGCGAGCTGAGCCTGTCGGAGAAGGCGACCCCCGCCGCCGAACCGACGCCGTCGGAGCGCGTCGTGGTGGTCGTGGTGCCCGACCCGCCGCCGGCCACCGGCGGGGCATCCTCGGAAGCGCCCACAGGTCCGCTGGCAGGTCCGCTGGCCGTCGCCATGCCGCGCGATGGGCTGGGCAGCACGATCCTGCAGGCTCCGAAGGGGCCGGCCGCTCCGACGACCCGCGGCGTTGCGGCCCCGCCGCCGCCGGGCGGCGTGTCTTTGGAAAGCATGGATTACGACGCCGCGGGGCAGGTCGCCATGGGTGGGCGGGCGCAGCCGGGGAGCGCCGTGCAGCTCTATCTCGACAACCTGCTGGTCGGGAGCGCCCACACCGACCCGAACGGCCAATGGCGGCTGCGCCCGGAACGCGCCGTGGCGCCGGGCGTCTACACGCTGCGCGCCGATCAGGTCACCGACTCGGGCAAGGTCACCGCCCGCGTCGAACTGCCGGTGCAGGTGTCGGAGGTTCCGGCCAACCTGCCGGACGGCCGCTCGATGGTCGTCCAGCCCGGCAACAGCCTGTGGCGGATCGCCCGTTCCACCTACGGGCACGGCGTGCAGTACACGCTGATCTACGAGGCCAACCGCGGCCAGATCCGCGACCCGGACCTGATCTATCCGGGCCAGATCTTCGCGCTGCCGGTCTCGAACTGAGTTTTTCCGAACTGAGTTACAGGTAAGGGGCGAGCAGGCGCAGGAAGGGCCGCGCCTGCTGGAGCGCGACCACGGTCTGGTGGATCAGATCCTCCGGCGTCGCCTGCCCCTCATACTCCGCCTCGGAGAACAGCAGGATCTTCTGGCCTTCCTGGATGAGGAAACGCGTTCCCCGGCGGTCCTGGATGCCCCGCAGGATCGCCAGGAGCTGGCGCCGTCGTTCCGGCGACTGGGCGGTGTAGGGGATGTGGCCGATCTCCGCCCACACCTGCGAGCGCGACGTTTCCCCGTCGAAGCTGACGGCGATGCTGAAGGGCAGCCCGTCGGCCATGAAGTGCAGCCGCGCCGGGCGCGGCGGCTGGGCGATGCCCAGCACGCCCTCGGGAGTCATCACGAAGGTGTCGGGGCTGAAGGGCAGGGCGGTCTGCGAGACCTGCGCGAGCGACGGCATGGCCTGAAGGCGGGCGGCGGGAACGGACACGGGGGCTCGCTCATTCCTGTGGTGTCGGTGGCGTCACTCTGCTCCTTCCCTGCTAAAATTCTGTAAAGGGCGGGGGATGCTGTCTAGAATGCGCCGCTCCAACGATCCGAGGCTGAAGTAACCGGCGATGTCCGCCCTCAACACCGTAGTCGTTCCGATCCACCGCGCCGGCTGGCCGTTCATCGCCGCCTTCGCCGTGGTCTCCCTGATTCTCGGGCTTGCCGTGGCGAAACCGCTGGGCTGGCTGGGTCTCGTCCTTACCCTGTGGTGCGTGTATTTCTTCCGCGATCCCGATCGCGTGACGCCGACGCGGCCCGGCCTGCTGGTCAGCCCCGCCGACGGGCGCGTGACCATGATCGTTCCCGCGGTTCCGCCGCCGGAGCTGGGCATGGGCGACACGCCGCTGACCCGCGTCAGCATCTTCCTCAACGTCTTCAACGTGCACGTCAACCGCGTGCCGGCGGACGGCACGGTGGTGGCGGCGGAGTATCACAAGGGCACCTTCGTCAACGCCGCGCTGGACAAGGCCAGCGAGGAGAACGAGCGCGCCGCCTTCCGCCACCGTCTTCCCGACGGGCGTGAGATTGCCTATGTGCAGATCGCCGGCCTCGTCGCCCGCCGCATCCTCTACTGGGTGAAGGCCGGCCAGGAGGTCAAGGCGGGCGAGCGGTTCGGCCTGATCCGATTCGGCAGCCGCACCGACGTCTATCTGCCGGACGGCGTGGTTCCGCTGGTCTGCGTCGGGCAGACGGCGATCGGCGGCGAGACCGTGCTGGCCGACCTGACCGCCACCGAACCGCAACGGCAGGGGGATGTCCGCCGATGAAGCGTCCGGTCTTCAAGCCGGCAGTGTTCCGCAAGCGCCGGGCGCGCCGCCCGCATCCGCGGTTGAAGGGGTTGTCGATCAACCATCTTCTGCCCAACGTGCTGACGGTGCTGGCGTTGTGCTCCGGCCTGACGGCCATCCGCTTCGCCATGCACGAGCGGTGGGAGCAGGCGGTCGTCTGCATCGTCATCGCGGCGATCTTCGACGCGCTGGACGGGCGGATCGCCCGCCTGCTGAACGGGCAGAGCAAGTTCGGCGCCGAGCTGGACAGCCTGTCCGACGTCATCAGCTTCGGCGTGGCCCCCGCCTTCATGATGTATCTGTGGGCGCTGAACGGCGCCGGCAGCCTGGGCTGGATCGCCGCCATGGCCTACGCGGTCTGCGCGGCGCTGCGGCTGGCCCGCTTCAACTCCCGCCTGGACGTCGACCTGCCGCCCTGGGCCTTCAACTACTTCACCGGGGTTCCCGCCCCGGCGGGCGCCGGTCTGGCCGTGCTGCCCATGGTCATCGGCTTCGAGGCCGGGCCGGACATCGCCGGCCACCCGGCCGTCGTCGTGCCCTGGACGCTGGCGATGGGCGGGCTGATGGTCAGCACGCTGCCGACCTTCTCCTTCAAGGGCATGCGGGTGCCGACCCAGTATGTGGTGCCGGGTCTGGTCGGCGTCGGCCTGCTCGCCGCCTCGCTGGTCAGCCAGCCCTGGTGGACGCTGGCCTTCCTCGGGCTGGCCTATCTGGCGAGCCTGCCTTTCTCGGTGGCGCAGTTCCGCAAGCTGCAGCAGGCCGCCCAGCTGATGAAGGAGACGGAAGAGACCTCGGCCGAGGAGGCAGTCGTCGCCGCTTCGGACGTGCCGCCCCCGTCGCCTGAGATGGTGTCTGAAAAGACCAGGACGCCGCCGTCCGACTGACGCCGGACGCCCGCCGTCGCCGTCACTCGGCCGCGGCGGGCAGGTCCAGCGGGACGGTCCGCTCGGTCACGGCGACCGCCAGGACCATCGGGATCTGGCGCAGGCAATTGCCGACATGGTTCGACTCCGCGGCGACCATGCCGGTCATTTCGACCTCGACGGTGAGCGTCTCGCCCAGCAGGCGGCTGTTCAGCGACAGGGGGACGAGGCCGCGCTTGGCGAACAGCTCCAGCACGCGGGGCAGGGTGCCGGGATCGGCGTCGGCCTGCACGGCGAAGCGGACGAGACGGTTCGGATCGGTCGGACGGGATTCGGCGGCGGGCGCCGCCAGCGTGACGGCGGACAACGTGACGGTGGACATAGCTCTTACCTTGGTCTTGAGTCGATTGAGTGCAGGGTCAGACCTGCAGACGCGCGAAAACCCCGGCTCTCACAGGAGAACCGGGCTGCTAATTCGCAGACCCAGGGTAAGGGGACGGTCCATCATGGGCGTCAGGATAGGGCGATGGGCGGCCACGGTCAATGGAGTCGGGGAGTGAAGCCCATTAACCCTCTCCCCTCCGCTCACGCGCAAACTTCGTTTGCGCTGACGCGACAGGCGGACCTCCGGTCCGCCGAAAGCGGGGAGAGGGTGGCCCCAAGGGCCTCTCGCGCTGGCCGAAGGCCAGCGCTGACGGCGTCAGGCGGATGCCTATGGCATCCGCTGAGAGCCGGTTAGGGGATGCGCGTTTCCAGCACGTCCGGCAAAAGCGCAACCCCCTCACCCTAGCCCTCTCCCCGGAGGGGAGAGGGGATATAGGCGGCGGCAACCAATAAATTCCATCCGACAGGACACGCGAAGCCATGAACGACAACGGCATCCACATCCGTTCGGCCGAGCCGGACGACGCGCCGGAGCTGGCGCGGCTGATCGACATGGCCGGCGGCGGCGTCTACGAGTTCCTGCTCGACGGGCTGGTGCCCGGCCAGACGGCGGCGGAAATGCTGGTGCCGGGGCTGGCGGGCACGTCGGGATCCTTCTCCCACCGCCATTCGGGCGTGGCGGAGGTGGCGGGGCGGATTGTCGGGGTCGCCCACGCCTACCCGGTGGATTGGATCAAGACCCAGGATTACAGCGGGCTGCCCGTCGACCGGCTGGCCCACATGGAGGATTTCAACCGGGTGCACGACTGGGGCAGCTACTTCCTGTCGGCGCTGGCCGTCGATCCGGCGTGGCGCCGCCGCGGCATCGCGGGCCAGCTCCTCGCCTGGGTCTATGAGCGGGCCCGCCGAGGCCGGTTCGACCGGGTGACGCTGCATGTCTGGGCCGACAACGCCGACGCCCGCCGGCTCTACGCCAAGGAGGGCTTCGCCGAGATCGGCCGCGCCGACATCCCCTGGCACGAGCGGCTGCCGCACCAGGGGGGAAGCGTGCTGCTCCGGCGCCCGGTCTAGCTTACTTTCCCGGCTTCAGCTGGTCGCGGGTCAGCCAGAAGACCTCGCCGAAGCTGTTGGCGGTCTCCACCCAGAAGAAGTCGAGGTCCGGATACTCGGCCTCCAGGATCTCGCGGCCCGTGCCGAACTCGCAGAGCAGACCGCCCTCCGGCGTCAGGTGCTTGGGCGCCTCCTTGAGGATGCGGCGCACGATGTCCAGCCCGTCGTCGCCCGAGGCCAGGGCCATCTGCGGCTCGTGGCGGAACTCCGGCGGCAGGTTGGCCATCGCCTCGGCGTCCACATAGGGCGGGTTGGTGATGATGACGTCGTACTTGCGGTTCTTCAGCGGCGCGAACAGGTCGCCATGGTGCAGGGCGATGCGGTCCTCGAACCCGCTGTCGGCGACGTTGCGCTTGGCCACCTCCAGCGCGTCGGCGGACAGGTCCACCGCGTCCACATGGGCCTCCGGGAAGATCTGGGCGGCCAGGATGGCGAGGCAGCCGGAGCCGGTGCACAGGTCGAGCACCCGCTCGACCTCCGTCGGGTCCTCGACCAGGGTGAAGTCGTCGCCGCCGATCAGGTCGGAGAACAGGATCTCGCCGATGTAGGAGCGCGGGACGATCACCCGCTCGTCCACATAGAAGGGGATGCCCTGGATGTAGGCCTTGTTCAGCAGGTAGGAGGCCGGCTTGCGCGTCTCCACGCGGGCGTGCAGCAGGTCGGCGACCTTGCGGCGCTCCGCCAGGGTCAGCCGGGCGTCCACATAGGGGTCGAGCTGGTCGATGGGCAGGCTCAGCCCCTCCAGCACCATGAACACCGCCTCGTCATGGGCGTTGGTGGTGCCGTGGCCGTAGTCGAGGTCGGCCTCGGTGAAGCGGCTGACGCCGTAGCGGATCAGGTCGCGGACGGTGCGCAGCTCGGTCGCCGCGTCGGCGGGGGTGAGGTCCAGGGAGGGCTTGGTCACTTACAGGATCTCCAGAACGCTTTCCGGCGGACGGCCCACGCGGGCCTTGTCGCCCGTGACGACGATGGGCCGCTCGATGGCGGCGGGGTTGGCGGACAATGCGTCGATCAGGGCGTCGCCGTCGAGATCCTTGGCGATCCCGGCCTCCGCCGCCTCCTTGGCGCGCAGGATGTTGCGGGGGCCCTTGCCCAGCTTGGCCAGGATGGCCTTCAGCTCCGCCGGGGCGGGCGGGGTCTTCAGATACTCCACGACGGTGGGCTCGACGCCCCTGGACCTCAGAAGCTCCAGCGTCTGGCGCGACTTGGTGCAGCGCGGGTTGTGGTAGATGGTGACGTCGCTCATCCCGGTGTTTCCCTCGCTCGTCCCAGCCATGACCTTGTCGGTGGCAGGAATACACCCGCTCCGCGTGCGGCGCCAACCCGCCATGCGGAATGGCGGCGGCGGCGCAACATCCCTCGCGTGACAAGGCCGGCGCTTGGCATTACCTTGCGCGCTCGCATTATTGGCGGCCCGCCGCGCGCGGGGCCATTCATTTCGACGGATTCCGGCCGTGACGAAGCTCTCGCTCTCCAAGGACAAGATCAACATCCTGCTGCTCGAAGGCGTTCACGACAACGCCATCAACGAGTTGGCGCATGGCGGCTACGCCACCGTGGAGCGTCTGCCGCACGCGCTGGACGAATCGGAACTGCTGGAGCGCATCGGGTCCGTCCACATGCTGGGCATCCGCTCGCGCACCCATCTGACCGCCAAGGTGCTGGAGGCCGCGACCCGTCTGTTCAGCGTCGGCTGCTTCTGCATCGGCACGAATCAGGTCGATCTGAAGGCCGCCCGCCGACTCGGCATCCCGGTCTTCAACGCGCCCTATTCGAACACCCGGTCGGTGGCGGAGCTGGTGATCGGCGAGGTCATCATGCTGATGCGCGGCATCTTCCCGAAGTCGAACCTCGTGCATGGCGGCGGCTGGATGAAGTCGGCCAAGGACAGCTATGAGATCCGCGGCAAGACGCTGGGCATCGTCGGCTACGGCCACATCGGCACCCAGGTGTCGATCATGGCCGAATCGATGGGCATGAAGGTCCGCTACTACGACGTCGTGAACAAGCTGGCGCTCGGCAACGCGCAGCCCTGCCACTCGCTGGAGGAGCTGCTGGCGGTGTCCGACGTGGTGACCCTGCACGTCCCCGACACGCCGCAGACCCGCGACATGATCGGCGAGGCGCAGATCCGCGCCATGAAGAAGGGCGCCCACCTGATCAACGCCGCCCGCGGCAAGGTCGTGGTGATCGAGGCGCTGGCCGCCGCCCTGAGGGACAAGCATCTGCTGGGTGCGGCCATCGACGTGTTCCCGAAGGAGCCGGGCGGCGACAAGGAGGTGTTCGAGAGCGCGCTGCGCGGGCTCGACAACGTCATCCTGACCCCGCACATCGGCGGCTCGACGATGGAGGCGCAGGCCAACATCGGCACCGAGGTGTCGCAGAAGCTGATCGAGTATTCGGACAACGGCTCGACCCTGGGCGCCGTGAACTTCCCGCAGGTCGGCCTGCCGGTGGTCCACGCCGGC
Source organism: Azospirillum brasilense (assembly GCF_003349955.1). GTDB lineage: Bacteria > Pseudomonadota > Alphaproteobacteria > Azospirillales > Azospirillaceae > Azospirillum > Azospirillum brasilense_B. The sequence goes on along the minus strand of NZ_QLKQ01000007.1, from coordinate 20,743 downwards.
TGCACCCGCTTCCTGCACGTTCACGAGAACCGTCCGGGCGTGCTGCGCAAGATCAATGAGGTGTTCTCGGGCCGCAACCTGAACATCGCCGCTCAGTATCTCCAGACCGACCCGGAGCTGGGCTACGTCGTGGTGGATGTCGACGGCGACGTGGAGGAGAACGAGGTGGCGAACGACCTGCGCGCCATCGAGGGCACGCTGAAGGCGCGGTTCCTCTATCCGGGCAAGCGCTGAGACGTTGCGGCCCTTGCCCTCGGCGGGGGCCGCACCGACATAGGCGGAATGACCTTCCGCCCGTTTCGACCGCGTCTGCGCGCCGGCCTCCTGACGCTCCTGTGCCTGGGTGGCGGGGGGCTTGGCTTCGCAGCGCCCGCGGCGGCGCAAACCGCTGTTGCCCAGAGCGGAGTCGCCACCTGTCCGGACTTCGCGCCGGGCCGGGTGATCCTCGATCTGCAGATCGCCCCGCTGCGCACCGACTACAGCCAGTCGATCCGGCAGCTGGCCCAGAAGCCGGGGCGGCGGCCGGTCGCGGGGCGGACCGCCAACTCCCACACGCTGGGTCTGGCGGCCATCCAATACAATCAGCAATGGCAGGCCGGCGTCATGACGGCGTCGCTGGGGCAGGGCCGCTACTGCGGCGCGGCGCAGACCCTGACCGTCACCTTCGGCTACGACGAGCGGACCGTCTATGTGGCCCGCGAACTGCCGCAGGGCAGCTGCATCCACGGCGAGGTCCTGGCCCACGAGATGCGCCACGTCGCGGTGGACGAGCAGCTTCTGCGCGAGTATGTGCCGGTCCTGAAACGCCGGCTGGAGGATGTGGTCGGCCGCTCCCGCCCGGTCCAGGGGCGCTCCGAACGGCAGGTGATGGCGGCGATCGAGCAGCCGATCAAGGCGGCGATGCGTCAGCTGATGGACGAGTTCGGGCGCGAGCGCAACGCGCGTCAGGCCCGCATCGACACCCCGGCCGAGTACGAGCGCATCGGCCAGTCCTGCGACGGCGAGATCAACCGCTACCTCGGGCGCGTGTGAACCTATCGAGCGGTGCGTCACCGACGGCGCCCGCGCCCGGAGGCGTGGCGGTCGATGAATTCCGGCGGCTTGCGGGACACCCAGCGCAGGAAAGCGGCGATGTCCGGGTGGGCGCGCAGGCTGGCGATGGTGTGGTAGTGGTCGCGCAACTCCGCCTCGCTCAGCACCGCGTGGATCTTGGCGTGGCAGATGCGGTGCATGGTCACGGTGTCCCGTCCCCCGTAGGTGCGCGGGATCAGGTGGTGCTCGTTCAGGCTGGGCCCGGGCACCATCGGACGTCCGCAGAGCGGGCAAGGCGGATGGGACGGGGCGGCAGGCGGCATGGAGCGTCCGGTCGGGCGGCGGCCGTCAGGTCGGGGGCGCCGGGGGCAGGGCGGCGCGGATGCGCGCGACCAGCTCGTCGGCCTGATAGGGCTTTTGTAGGATGGGCAGCCCGTCCAGCGCCGAGGCCCGCTGGATCTCCGCATAGCCGGTGACCATGAGGACCGGCAGGCCGGGGCGCCGGGCGCGCAGCTCCCGCACCAGCTCCAGCCCCGTCATGCCGGGCATCGCGTAATCGGTCAGCACGAGGTCCACCTCCGGTTCGCGGGCGAAGGCGTCCAGCGCGTCGGGGCCGCTGGACGCCTCCATGATGCGGAAACCGGCGTGCTCCAGGACCGTTGCGGTCGCCATGCGGACCAGCGCCTCGTCTTCCACCAGCAGGATGGTGGCGGGGCGGGGTGGGGACTGGACGGCGGCGGGCGGCTCGGCATCGTGGCCCGCCTCCTCTTCGGCGTCGGCGCGCGGCAGATAGAGCGTGACCGTCGTTCCGGTGCCCAGCCGGGTCGTCAGGACCACCGTCCCGCCGGACTGCGCGGCCAGACCGTGCACCATCGACAGGCCCAGGCCGGTGCCGTGCCCGACGCCCTTCGTCGTGAAGAAGGGCTCGAAGGCGCGGGCCGCCGTCTCCTCGCTCATGCCGCTGCCGGTGTCGGTGACGGCGATGGACACGCAGTCCCCGGCGGCGAGGTCGAGCGGCCGTCCCTCCATGTCGTCCGGGCAATTGCCGGTGCGGATGGTCAGGGTGCCGCCCGCCGTCATGGCGTCCCGCGCGTTGATGGCGAGGTTGAGGATGGCCATTTCGAGCTGGTTCGGGTCGACCCGCGCCGGCCACAGGCTGGGATCGGTCTCGGTCACGATGCGCGTGGTGCCGCCCAGCGTGCGTTCCAGAAGCCCGCCCATGCCGGTGACCAGGGCGCCGACGTCGACCGTCTTCGGCTCCAGCCGCTGCCGGCGGGAGAAGGCGAGGAGATGCTGGGTCAGGGTGGCGCCGCGCTCCACCGCCTTCTCCGCCATGTCCAGGGCCTGGGGGTGGCTGGCTCCACCGCTTTCCCCCGCGGCGCGCAGCAGGTAGAGCGAGGTGCCGATGGCCTGGAGCAGGTTGTTGAAGTCGTGGGCGATGCCGCCGGTGAGCTGGCCGATGGCCTCCATCTTGCGGGCTTGGTGCAGCGTCTCCTCGATCTCGCGCAGGGCTTGGCCGGTGCGCTCCCGCTCCTCGACGTCGCGGCCGACGTGATAGGCGCCGATGCGCCGGCCGCTGGAGTCCAGGATGGTGCCGAAGGCCAGCTCGTAGCGCTTGCGCTGCAGGGTGGGGTCGCCCAGCTCCTCCACGATGGTGAAGCGTTCCCCGCCCAGCGCGCGGTTCCAAAGGGATTCCGCGGTGGCCTGCGCGGTGGGCAGATGCTCCAACATCTCCAGCAGGCGCTGGCCGATGGCCGGGCGGTGGCCGTACAGCGCCTCGACCTCCCGCTGGTAGGCGCCGTTGAACAGGATGTAGCGGCACTCCTGGTCCACCGCGACGATCAGGTCGGTGGAGCTTTCGATGATCGCGGCGAACAGGCGGCGGTCGGAGGCGTGGCGGTCCACCAGCTCGCCCAGCTGCATCTCATGGGCGCGCCGCCGCTCCGTCACGTCCTCCAGGATGCCGACGGCGCGGGTGGTGCCGTCCGGGTCGGTCAGGCAGGACCCGCGCATGGCCAGCCAGCGCACCTGCCCGTCGGGCGAGCCCACGGGGAACTCCGCCTCCAGCTCGCCCTTCGACGGGTCGTCGCGGAAGAGGGCGGCGCGGATGGCGTTGCGGTGGTCCGCCGCGACGTTGCGGATCCAGGATTCGACCGAGGCGCCGTCGAGCACCGGCACGCCCAGGAGGGCCGCGGTGTGATCCGAGCCGTGGAAGCGGCGGCTGCGCGTGTCGAAGCGCCAGACGCCCAGCCCGACGACCTCCATGACCAGCCGCTGCTGCGCCTCGCTGTCGCGCAGGCGGCGGGCCGCCCGGTTCAGCGCGCCGGCCACCGCGTTGACCTCGCGGATCGGTGCGGGGGCGGTCATCATCGGCGCGGCGTGCGGGCCGTCCCGCCCCAGCGCCAGGGCGGAGCCGGCCAGCGCCGCGACCGGATCGGCGATGCGCCGCCCGACCACCAGCGCCATCGCCAGACTGACCAGCAACAGGATGCCGCCGCCGCACAACACCAGCGCGACCGAGCGGCGCATGGGCTCGGCGATCAGCGCCTGCGGGACTCCGACGGCGACGGTCCAGCCCGACAGCTCCGATCGGGCGAAAGCGTTGAACAGCGGCGTGCCGTCCCGCGCCACGATGTCGAAGGAGCCGAAACTGGTCGAGGCGGTCCGGCGGAACACGTCCGCCGAAATCGGCGTGCCTGTGAAGGTGTCGTGCGAGGCGGTGCGGGTGATGACGATGCCCTGCCGGTCCCACAGCGCGGCGATCCAGCCGTCCGGGAGGCCCTGCTGGCGCAGCACCTCGATGAACATCTCGGTTGGGACGCTCATGGTCAGCACGCGTTCCGAAGGTCCGTTCCGCGTGATCGGCAGCGCGACGGCGACCAGGGGGCGCTGGGCGACGGCGCCCGTGAAGATTTCGGAGATCTGGGTCTGGCCACTGTCCGCCGTCCGCCGGATCAGGCCGGTCACCGCGGCACGGGGAAGCGGTTCGCCGAACGGGCGACGGGTGTTGATCAGTTGCTGGCCCTGGGCGTTGCTGAGCACGATGTGGACGCCCTCGCGCCGGCTGCCCCTGTGCTGAAGCACCTCGGTCGCCTGCCGGTGGAAGGCGGCGAGATCGCCCTTTTCCAGGTGGGGGGAGGTGGTCAGAACCTGGAGCGCCGTCTCCATCGCCATGAGTTCGCGGTCCACGGCGACGGCCAGCGTCCGCGCCAGATCCTGGCCGGATCGCTCGATGGCGGCGCTCTGCGTCTCGGCCATGCGGAAGACCGTCCAGCCGGCGAAGCCCAGCATCGGCAGCAGCGCCGCCATGACCAGCAGCACCAGCCCGGTGCGGAGCGACAGGCCGCTGGCTTGGGACTGGTCATCGCCCGCCACGCCGTCGTTCACGGCGGGTGCGTTGTCATCCTGAGCGTGCACAGGCAAGGGATGTCATGCTCCGGTATGCATAGCGATGGACGCGTCCGTAACCATCGCAGAGTCCGGCAGCAAAGGACACACCTTTGACGGAGCAGGGTTTTTATCGAAGGGGGTGGAAATCCGGCTAACCCCTTCGATCGATTGGGGCGGCCGCCGGCGAGGAGGGCAGGGAGGGCGAGGGTCCCGCGTGGACGGCGTGCCTGAAAAGAAAAAGGAGCCGCAAGCGGCTCCCTTCTCGTCATCGGCGGGTGTGTCCGTCAGGGGTCAGGCCGGCTGCTTGCCGTCCATCAGCGCCACGAAGCGGTCGAACAGATAGTGGCTGTCCTGCGGGCCGGGCGAGGCTTCCGGGTGGTACTGCACCGAGAAGACCGGCTTGTTCTTCAGCCGGATGCCCTCGTTGGTGCCGTCGAACAGGCTGACGTGGGTCACCTCGGCGTCGGCGGGCAGGGTCTCCTCCATCACCACGAAGCCGTGGTTCTGGCTGGTGATCTCCACGCGGCCGGAGGCCAGGTCCTTCACCGGATGGTTGGCGCCGCGGTGGCCCAGCGGCATCTTCTTCGTCTTGGCGCCCAGCGCCAGCGACAGCATCTGGTGGCCCAGGCAGATGCCGAACATCGGCAGGCCGGTGTCCAGCAGGCCCTTGATCGTCGGCACGGCGTATTCGCCGGTGGCCGCCGGGTCGCCGGGGCCGTTGGACAGGAAGACGCCGTCCGGCTTGTGGCGCATCACGTCCTCGACGGTGGCGGTGCCCGGAACCACGGTCACCTTGCAGCCGGCCGCGGCGAGGCAGCGCAGGATGTTGCGCTTGGCGCCGAAATCGATCGCCACGACGTGGAAGCGCGGGCTCCCCTGCGTGGCGTAGCCGGCGCCGAGCGTCCAGGCGCCCTCGTCCCAGCCGTAGGTCTGGCGGCAGGAGACGTCCTTGGCGAGGTCCATGCCCTCCAGCCCCGGCCAGCCCTTGGCCTTGGCGACCAGCGCGTCGAGGTCGAATTTGCCGTCCGGCGCGTGGGCGACGACGCCGTTCGGCGCGCCCAGGTCGCGGATGCGGCGGGTCAGGCGGCGGGTGTCAACCCCGGCCAGACCGACCAGCCCGTAGCTCTTCAGCCAGTCGTCGAGGTGGCGGGTGGCGCGCCAGTTCGACGGGTCGGTGACGTCGGCGCGCAGGATCAGGCCGCGCGCGGCGGGGGTCACCGTCTCGATGTCTTCCGGGTTGGCGCCGGTGTTGCCGATGTGGGGGAAGGTGAAGGTGATGATCTGCCCGGCGTAGCTGGGGTCGGTCAGGATTTCCTGATAGCCGGTCATCGAGGTGTTGAAGCACACCTCGCCCACCGAATCCCCCACCGCACCGATGCCTCGGCCCTTGAAGACGGTGCCGTCGGCCAGAACCAGGACACCGGTGTAAGCGCCGGCATCGCCCGCCGGGAGAGTCGATTGAGCCATCCTTCAGACCTTATCAAGAGCCGCCGCGGGCCACATATTCCTGCCTTGCGGAGCGTCGGCGCCGCGTCCCGCCCCGCTGGGCGCACGCGTCGTCGTCGGTCCGTGCCCCGCCATCCCGGTTCCTTGCGGTTCGGGTGTCTGAGCCTGGATCGATTAGTCGGGACGGGTGAGCCGGTCAACCGTATATGACGATTGGTACCCCGATTTCCAGCGGCGCGTTTGCATAATCGCCGTGCTTCACCGGTGGGGCTTGACGGTTGGCGGGGGAAAGGCGGCCCTTCGGAATTGACGTGGCAATCCGGCGCAAATTTAGGAATATTGCCGGTTCGCGCCGCGTCACCCGCGCCATCCCACGGATGGGCGCGCTGCGGATGCCGCCGAGCGGCCGTTGATCGTTTCGACCTGACGAACACACCTGACGAACACGAAGGACACACGCAATGCTGCGCACGCGCCTGAACGAGGCTTTGAAGCAGGCGATGCTCGCCAAGAACCAGCGCGCCGTCTCGACCGTGCGCCTGATCCTGGCCGCGCTGAAGGACCGGGACATCGCGGCGCGCTCGCGCGGCGTCACCGACGGCATCGACGAGGCCGAGATCCTCTCCATGCTGCAGACGATGATCAAGCAGCGCGGCGAGTCGATCAAGCTGTACGAGCAGGGCGGCCGCCTGGAGCTGGCCGAGCAGGAGCGCGAGGAGATCACCATCATCGAGGGCTTCCTGCCCAAGCAGATGTCGGAGGAGGAGGTGGCCGCCGCCGTCAAGACGGTGGTGGACGAGATCGGCGCCACCTGCATCAAGGACATGGGCAAGGTGATGGCGGAGCTGAAGACCCGCTACGCCGGCCAGATGGACTTCGCCAAGGTCAGCGGCACCGTGAAGCAGCAGCTTTCGGCCTGCTGACCTTGCGGTTTCCGATCTAGAACGGGGGCCTCCCGCCCATGGCCTTCCCGCCGCAATTCCTGGAAGAGCTGCGCACCCGTCTCGCCTTGTCGGACGTGGTGGGCAAGCGCCTGCGCCTGATCCGCGCCGGCCGCGAGTACAAGGCGCCGTGCCCCTTCCACAACGAGAAGTCGCCATCCTTCTACGTCAACGACCAGAAGGGCTTCTTCCATTGCTTCGGCTGCGGGGCGCACGGCGACATCATCGGCTTCGTCATGCGCCACGACAACCTCGCCTTCCCGGAGGCGGTGGAAGCGCTGGCCGGCGAGGCGGGGCTGCCGGTCCCCCGCGCCACCGAGGAGGACAAGCAGCGTTACGAGCGGCGCAAGACGCTGCACGATCTGGTGGAGCAGGCCGCCCGCTGGTTCGAGCAGCAGCTCCACGCCCCCGCCGGCCGGGCCGGGCTGGAGTATTTCCAGCGCCGCGGGCTGGACACCGACGGCATGGCGCGCTTCCGCCTGGGCTTCGCCCCCGGCGATTCCGGCGCGCTGCGCAGCCAGCTCCTGAAGCAGGGCTTCTCGGACGAGGACATGGTGACCGCCGGTCTGCTGAAGCGGCCGGACGACGGGCGCGCGCCCTACAGCTTCTTCCGCAACCGGGTGATCTTCCCGGTGACCGACCGGCGCGGCCGGGTGGTCGCCTTCGGCGGGCGCATCCTGGAGGGCGACGGCCCGAAATACGTCAACACCGCCGACACGCCGCTGTTCCACAAGGGCACGCTGTTGTACGGCCTGTCGCGGGCGCGGCAGGCGGCGGCGGACGGCAAGCCGGTGATCGTCGCCGAAGGCTACATGGACGTCATCGCGCTGGTCCGCGCCGGCTTCGAGGGCGCGGTGGCGCCGCTCGGCACCGCCCTGACCGAAACACAGGTCCAGGAGCTGTGGAAGCTGATCCCCGACGCGGAGAAGGTCCCCTTCCTCTGCTTCGACGGCGACAACGCCGGACGCCGGGCGGCGTGGCGGGCGGTGGAGCGCATCCTGCCCCACCTCGCGCCCGGCCATTCCGCCCGTGTCGCCTTCCTGCCGGAGGGGGAGGACCCCGACAGCCTGATCCGCCTGCACGGTCCCCGCGCCATGCAGGAGGTGCTGGGCGAGGCCATCCCGCTGTCCGAGGCGGTCTGGCGCATGGAGACCGAGGGCAAGCCCACCGGCACGCCCGAATCGAAGGCGGCGGTGAAGGCCGCCCTGGACGCGCGGGTGGCGCAGATCGCCGACCGCGACGTGCAGGTCTTCTACCGCACGGAGATGCGCCGCCGCGTCGACGAGGCCTTCGCCCCGCCGCCGCGCCAACGCAACGAGCGCGGCCCCTGGGTCCCGGGAGGCTCCTGGCAAGGCGGGGGGCAAGGCGGGGGGCGTTTCGGCCAGCAGACGCGCCGGCACACGCCGGGCCTGCCGGGCCTGCGCACCGCGCCGCCGCCCGGCCACCGCCGCCGCAATCCCGGCAATCTCGCCGCCGCGCGGGAGCGCGTTCTGCTCGCCGTGATCATCAACCACCCCGACCTGTTCGACGAGTTGGGCGAATCGCTGGGCATGCTGCCGTTTCCCGACCAGGAATTGGAGGAATTGCGCCAAGCGGTCATTGGATTGCTTGCCGAACGGCGGGAAAACGACTCGGGACTTGACGCCGCATCGCTTTGTCGCCACTTGTCTTCCGCCGGCTATGATACCATTGTCCGCTCTCTGCTCAGCGAGTCGACCTATGTCCATGCCGGCTTTGCACGCCCGGACGCGTCCTCCTTGGACGCGAAACGGGGGTGGTGGCCGACATGGCATCACCTGCATCACAGGCAGGTGATGGCCGATTTGAGAGAAGCGGAGGCGGCTTTGGCCCGTGACAACAGCGAGGCGAACTTCGCGCGGGTCGTGGCCCTTCAACAGGAGGTCATCAGGTCCGGAATGGGTATGACGGATGACGAGGATCTCGACGATGCATAGCGACCGGCGCCGCCGGGCGTGGTGCGGAAGGGAAGGGCCGGAGGGAATGAGACCTGGAGGGGTCTGTCCGGACACGGTCCGGAACGGTTCACAACCGGTTTAAGCAGGTGCGGATCGACAGCGGGGGGCCGCTGCGATGCGTGCTATGGGTTTTTATAATGGGGTAATGCGGGGGCATCGATCGCATGGCCACGAAAGCTGCGAACAGCGTTGAAGTTTCCGAAGCCCGGGACGAGGCCGGCGACGGCCCGCTCATGGACGGCATGGGTCTTGCCGTCAAGAAGATGATCGCCCGCGGCAAGGAGCGTGGCTACGTCACCTATGACGAGCTGAACGCCGCCCTGCCGCAGGATACGTCGTCTTCCGAGCAGATCGAAGACACGATGGCCATGCTCTCCGAGATGGGCATCAACATCGTCGAATCGGAAGAGCAGGATTCGGAAGGCAACGCCAACGCCGACGGCGAGGGCGAAGGCCGGTCCGCCGGCAATCTGGACGATGACGACATCGGCCGCACCGACGACCCCGTGCGCATGTATCTGCGTGAGATGGGCTCGGTGGAGCTGTTGTCCCGCGAGGGCGAAATCGCCATCGCGAAGCGCATCGAGGCCGGACGCGAGATGATGATCGGGGCGATCTGCGAATCGCCGCTGACCATCCGCGCCATCCTCGAGTGGCACGACGCCCTCATGGAAGGGAAGATGCTGCTGCGCGACATCATCGACCTGGACGCCACCTATGGCGGCGGCCCGGACGGTGAGGAGATCCCCGAAGGTCTGGCCGAGACGGTGGAAGCCGCCCCGGAGGAGACCGAGGAGGAGCGCCCGCCGCGTCCCGAGGGCGAGAGCGAGGAAGAGGGCGACGAGGACGGCGAGAACAGCCTGTCCCTGTCGGCCATGGAAGCCGCGCTGAAGCCGCAGGTCATCGAGACCTTCGAGAAGATCAAGACCACCTACGACAAGCTGCACAAGCTGCACGAGGGCCGCATCGCGGCCATCCAGCGCGGCGAGGACGTGGCCAAGCAGTCGGACAAGAAGTACGACAAGCTCAAGACCGAGATGGTCGAGCTGATGAACACGGTGCGCCTGAACAACCAGCGCATCGAGCAGCTTGTCGAGCAGCTCTACGCCCTGAACCGCAAGCTGACCGGCTTCGAGGGCAAGCTGCTGCGCATGGCGACCGACTGCCGCGTGAAGCGCGAGGACTTCCTCAACCACTATTTCGGGCACGAACTCGACCCGAACTGGCTGGAGCGCATCCGCGGCCTGAACCCCAAGACCTGGGGCAAGTTCTACGACAAGTACGAGGCCGACATCCGCAAGACGCGCGACGGCGTGTCGAGCATCTCGGACGAGGCCAAGCTGCCGATCAGCGAATTCCGCCGCATCGTCTCCACCGTCCAGAAGGGCGAGAAGGAAGCGAGCCGCGCGAAGAAGGAGATGGTCGAGGCCAACCTGCGTCTCGTGATCTCCATCGCGAAGAAGTACACGAACCGCGGCCTGCAGTTCCTGGACCTGATCCAGGAGGGCAACATCGGCCTGATGAAGGCGGTGGACAAGTTCGAGTACCGGCGCGGCTACAAGTTCTCGACCTACGCGACGTGGTGGATCCGTCAGGCGATCACCCGCTCGATCGCCGACCAGGCGCGGACCATCCGAATCCCGGTCCACATGATCGAGACGATCAACAAGCTGGTCCGCACCAGCCGCCAGATGCTGCACGAGATCGGCCGCGAGCCGACCCCGGAAGAACTGGCGGAGCGTCTGATGATGCCGCTGGAGAAGGTCCGCAAGGTCCTGAAGATCGCCAAGGAGCCGATCTCCCTCGAAACGCCGATCGGCGACGAGGAGGATTCGCATCTCGGCGACTTCATCGAGGACAAGAACGCGGTGCTGCCGCTCGACGCCGCCATCCAGGCGAATCTGCGCGAGACGACGACCCGCGTCCTGGCCTCGCTGACCCCGCGCGAGGAGCGTGTGCTGCGCATGCGCTTCGGCATCGGCATGAACACCGACCACACGCTGGAAGAGGTCGGCCAGCAGTTCAACGTGACGCGCGAGCGCATCCGCCAGATCGAGGCGAAGGCCTTGCGCAAGCTGAAGCACCCGTCGCGGTCGCGCAAGCTGCGCAGCTTCCTGGACACCTGAGGGTTTCGGGGCAGGCTCGATACGGACTGCGATCGTATGGAAAGCGGGGACCTTCGGGTCCCCCTTTTCATTTCGGGCCCCTTCATTTTGGCGGCGGCCTCTATCGAACGGGGTTGCATAAGCTCCCGGTTCTGGGCACATTCGGCATCCCTTGGTGGGGGCCTGTAGTTCAGCGGTTAGAACGCGCCGCTCATAACGGTGTTGTCGTCGGTTCGAATCCGGCCGGGCCCACCAAGCTTTCCAATGGGTTGCCGCGCCGACAAGCCGTCCGGAAAACAGCAATCACCCTAGGTTGCTCTGATCGGCCAAGGTGCGCGCGGGGGCTTCTCCATGGCGACGGTGCAGGAAGCGCTGGGGCTTGCGGTCGAGTATCATCTCCAAGGTGCATTGACGGAGGCCAGGGAGCTTTACGGACGAATCCTCGCCGTCGAGCCGGACCAGCCTCACGCGCTGCATTTGCTGGGTGTGCTCGACGGGCAGCAGGGCCGCCCTGGGGAGGCGATGGCGCGGATTCGCCGCGCGATCGCCAGCGCTCCGGACATCGCCGACTTCCACGCCAACGCCGGCAAGCTGGTCCTGGCGATGGGCCGGACGGACGAGGCGGCCGCGCTCCACCGCCGGGCGCTGACGCTGCGCCCCGGCCACCCGGATGCGCTGGCGGGCCTGGCGCCGCTGCTCGCTGAAGGACCTCCGACCGACGAGGCCGTGTCGGTGCTCCGGCAATGCCTGCGCCTGAGGCCCGAGGATGGCGGCCTGTGCTTCACCCTTGCGCGGATGCTGCGGGCGCGGGGGGAGGGGGGGAACGCGGCGGCGGCCTATCGCCGTCTCATCGCGCTCGACCCCAGCCATGGCGCGGCCTGCAACAATCTGGGCAACCTCCTGCGCGCCGGCGGCGCCGTGGCCCAGGCGGTGATCGCCTTCCGCTGCGCCGCGCGGCTCTCGCCCGGCTCCGCGACGCTGCTGGTCAATCTCGGCGCCGCGCTCGCCGATCTGGGGCGCACCGAGGCGGCGATGGCGGCGTTCCGTCGGGCGGTCGCCTGCCAGCCCGACAACGGCGACGCTTATGTCGGGCTGGGCGGCGCGTCATCCGGGCCTTGCCCGGCCGACCGTCTGCGGGTGTTGAGCCACGGGGTGCGCGCCGCTCCCGACCATGCGGGGCTGCTTTACGCCTTGGGGGTGCTCCACGCCGGTCGCGACGAAGACGCTTTGGCCGTCGGCTTCCTGAGCCGAGGGGTGGAAGTCGCGCCGTGGGACGCTGCGTGCCGGATGGCCTTGTGCGTCGCGCAACTCCGCCACGTCTACGCCGACGAGGCGGAACTGGACTCCAGGCGGAAGGCCTACGCGCACCATCTCGCGGCGCTCGACGGGCTGATCGGTCCGGGCGCTCCGGCCGAGGCGCGACGGAACGCCGCGGACCTCGCGGGCGCGCATCTGCCTTTCCTGCTGGCTTACCAGGGCTTGGACAACCGGGCTTTGCAGGAAACCTATGGCGGCATCATGGCCGGGCTGATGCAGGCGCGATTGGGGAGCCGCATCCCGGCCATCCCGGAAAAGGCCCGCCCCCGGACGGTCCGGGCGCGGTTGCGTATCGGCATCGTCTCCTCGTATTTCCACGACCATTCGGTGTGGCGGGCGATCCTGGCCGGCTGGCTCACCCAGCTCGATCCGGAGCGCTTCACCCTTCTGGGATACCATGTCACCGGCGAGGAGGACGCGTGCACCGCTCTGGCCGCGTCGCGGTGCGCGGTGTTCCGTCGCGGCCTCGGCACCGTGGAGCGCTGGGCGGAGACCATCGTCGCCGACCGGACCGACGCGCTGCTGTTCCCCGAGGTCGGCATGGAGCCGATGACCCATCGGCTCGCGGCGCTGCGCCTTGCCCCGCTGCAGGCCGTGGCCTGGGGGCACCCTGACACGACGGGACTTCCCACGCTCGACCATTACCTGTCGGGAGACCTGCTGGAGCCGCCGGGCGGAGACGCCTTCTACAGCGAGCGCCTGCACCGCCTGCCCAACCTTGGTTGCTACGTCGAGCCCACGCGGCGGCCCGCCGCGTCGGTCACGCGTGGACGGTTCGGCCTGTCCGACGGGGCGCCGGCCTTCCTGTGCAGCCAAAGCCTGTTCAAGTACCTGCCGCAGCACGACCATGTTCTTGCCGCCATCGCCGCCGCCGTGCCGAGCGGCCGGTTCCTGTTCTTCCGGCACAGCCAGCCCGCCGTCACCCGCGTCTTCGAGGATCGGCTGGAGCGGGCCTTCGCTCTCCAGGGCATCGACAGCCGGGAGCGCTGTGTCTTCAGCGACCCGCTCGACCATGACGCGTATCTGGCGACGCTGCGGGCGATGGACGTCTATCTCGACAGCATCGGCTTTTCCGGCTTCAATACGGCCCTGCAGGCGGTGGAGGCGGGGCTTCCGGTGGTCACCCTGCGGGGGGGCTTCATGCGCGGACGGCTGGCCGCCGCCCTGTTGGAGCGCCTCGGCATGGCCGATGTGGTCGCCCAAGGTCCGGACGACTTCATTGCCGACGCCGTTCGCCTGGGGCTCGACCCGGCGGCGCGGGCCACCCGCGGATCCCGCCAGTCCGCCGCCCTTCCCGTCGTCTATCGCGATCGGGCGACCATCACCGGACTGGAGCGATTTCTGACGGGATAGCCGCAGCGGCGTCATTCGCGGCGCTTTCCGCCAGCGGCGACGCAAGGTCGCGACGCAGGCAGACGGCGCTGCCGGGGCAGAGGCCGGCGAATTGCGCGCTGGCCCGGATGCCCGGCGGTGCCTCGCTCCGTTCCGCGCGCGCGAATCCGATGCGTTCGAAGAAGCCGGCGGCGCCGATGGTCAGCAGCCACAGCCGCTCCAGACCAGACGCCGTCGCCTCCCGCGCGATCGCGTCCACGACCGCTCGACCATTGCCCTTGCGGCGCCGCTCCGGCAGGACCACGACCGAGCGGAGCAGCCCATCGCGCCCATGGACCTCCAAGCCGCCGTAGCCCAGGAGCCCATCGGGGGCGTCCACGCGCCAGAAGCGCCGCCCGGCCTCGGCGATGTCCTGATTCGGCAGATTTTCCGCGGCGAGAAGGGCCGCGAGGGCCGGCAACGCCGGCTTCGCCAGCGGCGTGACCGTCCATGGTCCCGTCATGGTGGCTTCCTCCCCTTCGGCCCGCCCGCGGAGGGTGCGCCGGATTCCCGAAAATTCCCCAAAACAAGAATAACGCCGTCGGATCATCGGATCCAACCGCGTTCATCGAAAAAGTAGGGAGCATTCCCTTGGGAAGAGGAGAGTGGCGCGCCCGAAGAGATTCGAACTCCTGACCCCCAGATTCGTAGTCTGGTGCTCTATCCAGCTGAGCTACGGGCGCTTCTCTCTGCCGCGGCGTCGGCGGGGCCGTCGTCTGCGGTGGCGCGGTTTTTAATCGGGCCGTGGCCGGAAGGCAACCAAAATCGTCCGGCCCGTGAAATTTTTCCGGCAAGCGGATGTCAGCCCTTTGACGGACTACAGAATGGCGGCGGTTGGGCTTACCTTGGCGTGGAGAACGACCAGCCAGAAGGGCATTCGAGAACAGCTATGGGCATGACGTTTCTGAGCCGCGCCGTTATGGGGCCGGCGGGGTTGCTGACGGCGCTTTCCGTGACGGCAACGATCGGGGCGGCGGCAATCGCGACGGCGCAAGCGGCGGACGACCGGTCCGGCGCCGCGGTGCTGGTGTCCGCGGCCATCGGCAACGAGGTCGTCCAGATGGTCGAACTCGGCCCGAAGGTGATCCAGGTGACCGTCAACGACCGCGTCGTCTATGAGGACCGCGAGGGGCGCACCCTGTCCTTCGTGAACGCCTACAACATGGAAGGGCGCTGGCTGGTGCTTCTTCAGGAGAGCGTGGACGGCAAATGCGCCGCGCGCTTCCGCGTGCTCGACCTCGGCGGGACCAAGGCCTCCGTCTCGCTGCCCTTCGGGACCTGCAGCGACGCGCCGAAGGTGGAGCAGGCCGACCGCACGCTGACCGTCTCGCTGCCGGCGACCGACGGAAAGAGCACGGCGGCCTGGAACTACCGGGACGGAATGCTCGTTCGCATGCGCTGAATGGAAAGGGAGCCGCGAGGACCGTGGGACATCTGAACCTCTGGCACGTCAACAAGGCGATCTCGCTTCTTGGCAGCACGTCCTTCGTGCTTCCGGTGGCGGGAATCCTGATCGTGATGCTGTGGCGCCGCCATTCGGCGGTCTCGGCGGCGCGCTGGCTGGCGGTGCTGGCCATGCTGATGGGCTCGGTGGCGCTTCTGAAGATCCTGGGACACGCCTGCGGCATCCGCCTGTTCGACGACCGGCTGACCAGCCCCAGCGGCCACGCCGCCCTCGCCGCCGCCGTCTACGGGGCGGTCGGGGTGATGGCGGCGCGCTCGCTGGACGGCTGGCGGCGCGGCGTGGTGGTCCTCGGCGCCCTCGGTCTGGTGGTGGGGGTGGCGGCCTCGCGCATCCTGCTGCGCTACCATTCGGTGACGGAGGTGGTGGTCGGCCTCGTCCTCGGCGGGCTGGCGGTGGCCGCCTTCGCGCAGAGCTTCAACCGGCTGACCCCGTCGCGTCTGAACCTCAGCCCGCTGGTCCTCGCCCTGGTCGTTCTGTTCGGCGTCGCCACCTACGCGCTCGGCGACCGCACCAACGCCGAACCGATGCTGAAGCATTTCGCCTATCTGCTCCGTGAGGAATCCCCGGTCTGCGGCCCGATGCTGCCGCTGAACAGTTTCCTGGAACGGCTCTGACCGGTGTTTGTCCTTCCGGACGGCGCCGTCGGCCGTGTCTGGTCTTCCCGGCACTTGGCAACCGGAATGTTTGCCTTGGGGAGTCGGTTGAGGGTTGAGAGCGGGCTTGCGACGGGGCATGGTGTGGGCTTATACCGACGCCCCCGTTCCTGACCCGTTCTGCCATCTCGGTATCCCTTCCGGCCCATGTCGCTGTTCGGTTCCCTTCCTCGCGCCGCCGCCACCGCCAGCGCGACGGTCTCCTTTTCGCAGGAGGACTTGGCGCGCGTCTTCGATGCGAAGACGCTGCAGCGCGGCCGCACGCTCATCCTGACCGGGGCGGTGACGCTGCACGAGGCGGAGGCGCGGATTGCCGCGACGGTGACCGACCTCGGGCGGAGCCTGTCGGTGACCGTCGTCCCGGTGCGCGGGCGCAGCCGGGTGGTCTTTGACAAGAGCTGCGCCTGCGGGCGCAACGCCTGCGCCCACATGGCCGCGGCGGCGCTGATGACGCTCGACGCCCGTCCGGAAGGGCGCCAGATGTCCCTGTTCGACGCGCCTCCTGCCGCGGTGGCGCCGGGTCTCCAGGCGGTTCCGAACGCGCCCCTCGCGCCGCAACCGGTCCCGGAGCCACCTCCGCCGCCACCGCCACCGCCGCCGCCGCCTGCCCCCGATCCGGTGCTCAGCGTCCGCTGGACCCTGGAGCCGGGCAAGGACGAGGCGGCCATGTTCGTGTCCGCCGTCATCGCGGTCGAGGGGGCGGGGGAGGGCGACGACGTCTCCACCCCGGCCAGCCCGCGTGACGTGCTGGCCCGCGCGCCGCGCAGCCTGGACGGCGACGTCGACCGCGCCATCGCCCGGCTGCTCGGCGGCGGCGGGGTGGTGCGCACGCCGGTCGCCAAGAGCCGGGGCGACGTGGTGGACCGCATCCTGCGCCGGCTGCTCGGCTGCGGGCGGCTGCGCTGGCGCGGCGGCACGGTGCTGGGGGAGGGGGCGGGGATCACCGTCCGCGCCTTCCGCGACCCGGCGACGCGCAAGCTGCGCCCGACCGGCCTGCCGCCCGGCGCCGCGCTGATCAAGGGGCTGGGCTACTGGTGCGTCGACCCGAAGGCCGGCACCGTCTGCCCCGTCGAGTTGCAGGTTGTCGAGGTGCCGAAGCCCAAGGCCGCGGTTCCCCCGCCCGCCGCAAAGGCGGGTTCCTCGAAGGCGGTGGCCCCCAAGGCCTCCGCCCGGCCGGCGCCGTCCCGCGCCGCTCCGGAGCGACCGGACTTCCCGGCGGCCTCGGCCTTCGCCGCGGGAATGCCCGGCGGCGTGCGCATGGGCTCCGACCCCGCCGCGACCATCGTCGAACGCGACCCGCGCGTCGTCGCCCGGCTGGGCCGGGTGGTGTCGCCGGACGGCGGTCTGGTGGACGTGCTGCGGCTGGCCTTCGACTATGGCGAGGAGGATTCGCCCTCGGAGATCGAGCCCGACGACCAGCGCCAGTTCGCCCGCGTCGAGGAACCCGCCGGCGCGGTCTTCGTCCGCCGCGACAAGGCGCTGGAGCAGGGAGCGCTGGAAAAGCTGGCCGCCTTCGGCTTCGCCCAGGCGCGCATCGAGCCGCCCAAGGGTCAGTTGAACGCCCGCGGCACCCGCGTCCACTGGCTGACCGGCAAGGACGCGGAGGAGCGCTGGGCGGCCTTTCTGAAGACCGAGGTGCCGGCCCTGCGCAAGGACGGCTGGACCGTCGAGATCGGCGCCGACTTCGGCACCCGCGTCGTGGAGGCCAACGAGGAGGTGGCGGTCGCCGTGCGCGATTCCGGCGACGGCTGGTTCGACCTCGACGTCGGCGTGGAGATCGACGGGGAGCGCCGCGCCCTGCTGCCCATCCTGGCGACGCTGATCGAGCGCGGCGGCATGGAGGCGACCCGCGTCATCGACGGGCGCGCCCATCTGGTGCTGGACGACGGCAACGTGCTGGCCCTGCCGGCGGAGCGGGTCGAACGGCTGATGAGCGTCCTGGAATCCATGCTCGACAGCGGGCGGCGGCTCGACGACACGCTGAAGGTGCCGCTGACCGAGGCCGACGGCCTGCTGGACATCGACGACCTGATCGCGCGGCGCACCGAGGACACCGGCCAGATCGACCGCTACCTGCGCACCATCCAGGAGCAGGAGATGCCGGCGGAGATGGACCCGCCGCCGGGCTTCCAGGGTACGCTGCGCGACTACCAGCGTGTCGGTCTGGCCTGGATGCAGGGGTTGAGGGCCAACCGGGTGGCCGGCATCCTGGCCGACGATATGGGCCTGGGCAAGACGGCCCAGACGCTGGCCCACATCGCCCTGGAGGAGAAGGAGGGCCGGCTGACCGATCCCTGCCTCGTCGTCGTGCCGACCAGCCTCGTCCCCAACTGGGTGGCCGAGGCGCAGCGCTTCACGCCGCATCTTCGGGTGGTCGTGCTGCACGGTCTGGACCGGCACGAGAAGCTGGGCGACCTCGACCGCGCCCACATCGTGGTGACCACCTACGGCGTGGTCGGCCGCGACGTCGAGGTGCTGAAGCGCCGGGACTGGCACATGCTGATCCTCGACGAGGCGCAGGCCATCAAGAATCCCGACAGCAAGGCGACCCGCGCCGTCTGCGCGCTCAACGCCCGCAACCGGCTCTGTCTGTCCGGCACGCCGGTTGAGAACAATCTCGGCGAGCTGTGGAGCCAGTTCGCCTTCCTGATGCCCGGCCTGCTCGGCGACCGCAAGGAGTTCGGGCGCCGCTACCGCACGCCCATCGAGAAGCGCGCCGACGGCACCCGCGCCAAGCAGTTGATGCGGCGCATCCGCCCCTTCCTGCTGCGCCGCACCAAGGAGGCGGTGGCGAAGGAGTTGCCGCCGAAGACCGAGGTGGTGGTGCGCATCGACCTGGAGCCGGCGCAGCGCGACCTTTACGAGACCATCCGCCTGTCGGTGAACGAGACGGTGCGGGCGGCGCTGGCGGTCAGCGGCGTGTCGCGCAACGCCATCACCATCATCGACGCGCTCCTGAAGCTGCGTCAGGTCTGCTGCGACCCGCGTCTGGTCAAGATCCCCGCCGCCGGCAAGGTGAAGGAGACCGCCAAGCTCGACGCCCTGACCGACATGGTGCTGGAGATGGTGCCGGAAGGCCGGCGCATCCTGATCTTCTCGCAGTTCACCTCCATGCTCGACCTCATCAAGCTGCGGCTTGAGGAGGCGAAGGTCGGCTATGTCGAACTGACCGGGCGCACGCTGGACCGTGCGGAGCCGGTCAACCGGTTCCAGAACCGCGAGGTGCCGGTCTTCCTCATCAGCCTGAAGGCAGGCGGGCGCGGCCTGAACCTGACGGCGGCGGACACGGTGATCCACTACGATCCCTGGTGGAACCCGGCGGCGGAGGATCAGGCGACCGACCGCGCCTACCGAATCGGGCAGGACAAGCCGGTCTTCGTCTACAAACTGATCGCCGCCGACACGGTGGAGGAGCGCATCCTCGACTTGCAACGGCGCAAAGGAAACCTGTCCGACGCAACCATCGAGGGCACCGGTCTCATCAGTGCCCTTGAAGGCGGAGACATCGACTATCTGCTGGGTAGGGCGGCGGACTGACCGCACCCTCGGGATTACCGCCCTTCCCGGTCTGGCCTTTGCGGCGCCATGGCATAGATCCTTGACGACGAAAGCATCGCGTTCGTTTCCCTTGCAACGGGGAGGGCCATGGCATCGACGAAGCGGGACACCGCACCCGATCCGGAACGGCTCATCGGCGCGTGGCGCGACGCCGCCGCGGACGCCCGCCGTTGGCGTGACGATCCGGACCGCGTGGCCGCCCTGAGGGCGGCGCGCACCCGGCTGCACCAGCCGCCGCCGCCGCCGCCGCGCCCGCCCCAGCGGGTGCTGGCCGACGAGCTGCACGCCGCCCGCGCCGCCTGGGAGGGGGGGCAGGGGCTGGACGGCACCGCCCGCGCCCTGGCCTACGCCAACCTGAAGCGCTGGGAGCCCGGCCTGTTCGGCTACAGCGAGACGCAGCGGTCCACCGCCGGCAAGATCGCCGCGTCGGAAGCGGCGGAATCGCGACGCGACGCGCAGGAGCGGGCGGAGGCCCAGGCCCTGCTCCGCGCCTTCCGCCGCGTCCAGGAGCGCGCCCGCTGCACCGCGCGCGCCGTGCAGGCCGACCCCCGCGCCCGCGCCATGGCGGCGGACGAGGGGCTGATGCTGCCGGACGGCGGCCGATCGGGCGGCGTGACCGCCCCGTGAACCGCCGTCTCAAGGCCAGCGACGATCAGGCGTCCTTCGCCCTGTCGCCCATAGCCTTGCCCGATGAGAAGCTGCTGGAGATCCACCGCCGCCTTTGCCTGATCTTCGGCTGCCCGATCGCCTATTTCCGTGCGCTCGACCCGCTGAGCGAGTTGGTGTCGTCGCTGCTGTCGCACCGCACGCGCAACGCGGCGTCCGGGGCGGCCTTCCGCGCCTTGCGGGCGCGCTGGGGGGAGGACTGGGCGGCTGTCCGCGACGCCGATCCGGCCGAGGTCGAGACGGTGATTGCCGGCGTCACATGGCCGGAGCAGAAGGCGCCGCGCATCCAGGCGATCCTTCGGCGGATCACCGAGTTGCGCGGCGAGCTTTCCCTGGATTTCCTGGCGGAGATGACGGTGCCGGAGGCGCGGGCCTGGCTGCAGGCGCTTCCCGGCGTCGGCCCCAAGACCAGCGCCGCGGTGATGAGCTTCAGCAGCCTGCGCCGTCCCGCCCTGCCGGTGGACAGCCACCATCACCGCGTCGCGGTGCGCACCGGGCTGATCCCCTCCAGCGTGGCGGTCGGCCCGTCGCACAGCGTGCTGGAGGCGCGCTTGCCTCCGGAATGGACAGCCCAGCAGATCTACGACCATCACGAGGTGATGATGCTGCACGGGCAGCGGGTCTGCTTTTACCGCAACCCGGCTTGCGAGCGTTGTGTGCTGCTGGAGTTGTGTCCGGAGGGGCAGGGGCGAGTGGCGGGTGGGGCGTCGGCTGAGCAAAAGTCGGTCGAAGAAAAATAGGCGACCTCTGCCCCCTCCCTAACCCTCCCCCTCTGCGAGGTGGAGGGAACTGCCGCCGCGTCGCGGAAGGCACCCTCTCCCGC
>NZ_QLKQ01000069.1 GCF_003349955.1 Azospirillum brasilense | reverse complement strand
CATCGCCCTCTCGCTGGCCAACCAGTCGCAGCAGTCGATCCTGCGTCTGTTCTAAGCCTGAGACTTCGGGTAGGATCACGCCCGGCGGGCGGCGGCGCAAGCCGCCGCCCGTTCCATTTGGTGCGGCGCTCCCGGATGCGGCTTTCCGCTTCCGCGCGCTGCCGAGACAAGGACCGGGTCCGTTTCATGCCTTTGAAGTTCGTTCTCCGCCCCAATGAAAAGGTCATCATTAACGGTGCGGTCATCGGGGCCGGTGACCGTCCCGGCTCTTTCTTTCTTTACAACACCGCCAACTTCCTTCGCGGGCGCGAGGTGTTGAAGGAAGAGCAGATCGATTGTATCGAGAAGAAGCTCTACTTCGTCATTCAGCTCATCTACATCTTCCCGGAAGACGCGGTTCTCAATCTGCAACGTTTCGCTGCGATCCTCGCCGAGACGCGCGATGCCCGGCCGGATTGCCGTGATGACCTTGAGGAGATCGAACGGCTGGTCGAAGCGCGCAATTATTACCGTGCGCTGAAAATCTGCCGGAAGATGTTCAAGGGTGGCTCCGAGGGCTCGTCCAGCGCCTCCGATGGGGCGGAAAGCCCGGCGACCGATCCGGCGCCGTGATCGACAGGGCCGTTGAGGGTCGGGACGGCCACGGGGTCGACGCGCTTTTGACCGACGCCATCGCCCGGCACCGGGCGGGTGACCTGGACGAAGCGCGCCAACTCTACCGTCACATCCTGTCCGCCGATCCAACCCACGCCGATGCCCGTCACCTGTCGGGCATCGCCGCCTATCAGGCCGGTCAGGCCGAGCGTGCGGCGGCGTGCTTCCGGGTGGTCCTGGCGGCGGACCCGGCCTTCGCCCCGGCCTACAACAGCCTGGGCAATCTCCTCGCCGACCGAAGCGATCCGGAGGCGGCGGTCCGCGCCTACCGCCGCGCCATCGCGCTTCAGGACGGTTATGCCGAGGCGTTGGGCAATCTCGGTCTCCTTCTGCAGGCGCAGGAGCGGATCGGCGACGCCATCCTGTCTTATGAGGAGGCGCTGCGCGCCGATCCCGGACGCACGGCGACCCGCTTCGATCTGGCGGTTCTGTATCGGCGCCATGGCCGTCTCGACGAGGCGGCCATGGCCTTTTACCGAGTCGTCCAGACCCAGCCGGACCATGCGCAGGCATGGCGCAACCTGGCGCTCGTGCTGCGCGCCCTGGGTCATCCCGATGCGGAGCTGTGCCTGCGCCGCGCCTTGTCCGATGACCCGGCGGACCGCGAGGTGGCACGCGATTTGGGGACGCTCCTGAACGAGCGTGGCGCCTTCGCCGAGGCCGCGGAGATTTTGGCTCCGGCGGTGGATGCCGACACCGGCAGGGACGCGCTCCTGCTCTTCCATTTGGGCAGTGCGCTTCAGGGGGATGGGCGGCTGGCGGAAGCGGTTTCCCGCTATCGCGACGCGCTGTTCCAGGACCCGCTGTTGGCGGGGGCGTGGAACAATCTGGGTGTGGCGCTGCTCGATCTGGGTGAGTATGCCGCCGCCGTGGCGGCGCTGCGGACCTGCATCGCGTTGCGGGCCGCCGATGCGGTGGCCTTCAACAACCTGGGCACCGGTCTTGACGGCATGGACCGGCCGGAGGAGGCGGCGCGCGTTTTCCAGCGTGCCCTGACGATCCGGCCAGACTACGGCAAGGCGTTGAACAACCTTGGAAATTCTCACCGGGCCGCCCGCCGGACCGATGCCGCCGCGGCGCTTTACCGGCGAGCGCTGATCGTCCAACCGGACTATTCCGACAGCTACACCAACCTCGGCAACGTCCTGAAGGATTGGGACGACTGGCAGGCTGCGCTGCGCCTGCACCGGCATGCGGTGCGTCTGGCGCCGCAGAGCGCCATCGCGCTGACCACCCTCGGCCTTGCCCTGAATGTGCTGCGTCGGAACGGGGAGGCGGAGGCCATGCATCGGCGTGCGCTGTCCATCGACGCGGGGCAGGCGGAGGCCTATGCCAACCTCGGTATGTTGCAATGGCAATCGATGCGGGTGGCGGAGGCGGAGCGAACCCTGCGCCGCGCCCTGCGCATCGATCCGGCCCTGGCCGCGGCGCGGCTGAACTTCGCCCTGGTCAGTCTCGCGACCGGCAACCTGCGGGAAGGCTGGGACGCCTATCAGGACCGTTTCAAGGCCAAGGAGTATCCGGAGCGGACGATCACGGCGCCGCTCTGGCGGGATGACGGAGCGGTCGTTCCACGCCTTCTGGTCTGGCGGGAGCAGGGGGTGGGGGACGAGCTGATGTTCGCCTCCTGCTATCCCGCCCTGGAGGATCGGGTGGCGGCGGGCCGGATCGGTCAGGTCATCCTGGAGTGCGACCGCCGGCTGGTCAGCCTGTTCAGCCGCTCCTTTCCCTGGGCGACGGTCCGGGCGGAAACCACGGCGGCCGATGGAATGGAAACGCTGGTCCCGGCGGATTGCGACGCCCAGATCGCCGCGGGGGCCCTTCCGCGCCGTCTGCGTCCGGATTTGGCGAGCTTTCCAGCCCGTCCCTGGCTGATGCCCGACCCGGTACGCCTCGCCACATGGCGGGAGCGGCTGGCCGCCCTCGGGCCTGGCCTGAAGATCGGCATCGCCTGGCGCAGCCAGTTGATGACGACCGAACGACGGGCCGCCTACATCACTCTGGATGCCTTCGCGCCGCTGTTCGCCGTCTCCGGGGTTGTGCTGATCAATCTTCAGTACGGCGATTGCGCGGCAGAGATCGCCGCGACGGAAGCGCGGTTCGGCGTGCCCATCCACCGCTGGGCCGACCTGAACCTCAAGGACGATTTCGAAAACGCGGCCGCTTTGACCGCTTCGCTCGATCTGGTCATCGCGCCCGCCGTCTCCACCGGTGAATTGGCCGGGGCCGTCGGCGTGCCGGCGTGGCGCATCGGTGCCCGCGACTGGACGCAGCTCGGCACCGCAGTCCGTCCCTGGTACCCGACGATGCGCCTGTTCCAGCCCCGCCCCGGCGAGACGCTCGACGGCGTCATGGCGCGCGTTGCCCAAACCCTTCGCGATCTGGCGCGGCCGGCCGAGGCCGTGCCGAGCCATCCGTCGGCGGCACCCACGGCACCCATAGATGTCGCGCCTCTGATCGCCGAGGCCATCGCCCGCTACCGCGCCGGCGCTCTGTCGGAGGCGGAGGAGCATTGCCGGACGGTGCTGGCGGCTGTTTCCGAGCATCCGGTGGCCCTCCATCTCCTGGGGATCCTGCGGCTTCGCCAAGGCGACGCCGGAGACGCCGCGGCGACTCTGGCCCTGGCGGTCAAGGCCGATCCCGGCAACGCCGCCGCGCATGCCGCCCTGGCCGACGCCTGCCAGGCGACGGGCCGGCACGGCGCGGCGCTGGCGGCGCAACGCAACGCCGTCCTGCTCTGTCCGGACGGGGCGGAGCATTGGCTCAACCGAACCGCCCTCCTGCGGCGGTGGGGCGAGGGCGGAGAGGCGGAAGCCTGCGCGCGGCGGGCCCTGCACGCGCGCCCGTCGCTGGGCATGGCGCACGTCCATCTGGGGCATCTGCTTGCCGAGCGCGGGGATCCCGCGGGAGCGGAGCGGAGCCACCGGCGGGCGGTCGCGCTGGCGCCGTCGGAGCTGGACGCGCTGGTGAATCTCGGCGCATTCCACACGACCGCCGACCGGCCCGCGGAGGCGGAGCGGCTGCTGCGCCGCGCCACGGCGGTTGCGCCGGATTCCGCCGCGGCCTGGACCCATCGGGGCAGCGCGCTCGACCGGCTCGGGCGCATCGACGAGGCGTTCTCCTGCCACAGCCGGGCCGTCGACCGCGCGCCAGAGATGGCGGAGGCCCAGGCGAATTTCGCCATGCATTGGGCGCGGCGGCAGCGCCCGGCCGAGGCCGTCGCCGCCTATCGCCAAGCCATCCGGATCAACCCGGCGCTGGCCACCGCCCACTACAACCTGTCGCTTCTTCTGCTGGAGCGGGGAGAGCTTCGCTCCGGGTGGGCGGAGCATGAATGGCGGTTCGACACCCCTCAGTTCCACGACCAGAAGCGCCGCTTCGCCGTAAAACCCTGGCGGGGTGAGAACATCGCCGCCGCCCGTCTGCTGGTCTGGCGGGAGCAGGGCGTCGGGGACGAAATCCTCTTCGCCTCCTGTTATCCCGACCTGATGCGCCGCGCCGGTCATGTGGTGATCGAATGCGACCGCCGTCTCGTGTCGCTCTTCGCGCGCTCGTTCCCCGGCGCGACGGTCCGCCCGCCGACCGTGGAGCCGCGCGACGTCGAGGTCCAGGTCGCTGCCGCGTCCCTGCCGCGGTTGCTGCGGTCCGACGTGAAACGGTTTCCGGCCCGGCCCTGGCTGGTCCCGGAACCGGGGCGGCTGGAGCGCTGGCGGGACCGGCTGGCCGCCTTGGGGCCGGGGCTGAGGGTCGGCATCGCGTGGCGCAGCCAGATCATGGATGGGGAACGCCGGGCCGCCTACGTCACGCTGGACGCCTTCGCGCCGCTGTTCGCGCTCTCGGGAGTGGTCTTCGTCAATCTGCAATACGGCGACTGCGCTGCGGAGATCGCCGCGGCGCAGGCGCGGTTCGGCGTGACCATCCACCATTGGAACGAGCTGGACCTGAGGGATGATGTCGAGGGGGCGGCGGCGCTGACCGCCAACCTGGATCTCGTCCTCACGCCCGCCGTGTCGACCGGCGAACTGGCCGGCGCCCTGGGCGTGCCGGTCTGGCGCTTCGGGCACCGCGACTGGACGCAGCTCGGCACCGGCGTCCGCCCCTGGTTCCCGTCGATGCGCCTGTTCCAGCCGCGGCCCGGTGAAGGGCTGGATGCGGTCATGGGGCGGATGGCCCTCGCCCTGTGCCGGCTCATGCCCGGAAGCGACGAACCACCGTCCGGCGGTCTTCCGGTCGATCCGGACACGCTGTTGGAGACCGCCGCCGCCCATCACCGGGACGGTCGGCTGGCCGAGGCGGCGCCGCTGTACGAGCGCGTGCTGACGGCGCGGGCGGACCACCCGGTCGCGCTCCACCTGTCGGGATTGCTGGCGCACCAGTCCGGTGATTCCGTCGGCGGGGCGGCGCGCATTGCCCGTGCCTTGGAGGTCCTGCCCGCGTACGGCGCCGCCCATTCGAGCCTGGGAAGCGTGCTGCTGGCCCTCGGCCGTGCGCCGGAGGCGGTGCGCCGGTTCCGGCTGGCGCTCGCCCTGCAACCCGCCGCCGCGGCGGCTTTGACCAACCTCGGCAACGCGCTGGAGGCGGCGTACGATCTGCCCTCCGCCGCCGAGTCCCACCGCCGGGCGACCCTGGCCGAGCCGGGACTGGCGGAGGCGCACGACAACTGGGGCGCTGTGCTGACCCGTCTCGGTGCGCTGGAGGCGGCCGGGCAGCGCCATCGCCACGCCCTGCGCCTGGCCCCGGACCGCGAGGACGGCTGGCTTAATCTGGGGGTGGCGCTGCGCCGGGCGGGACAACTGGACGAGGCCCGGTGGGCGCTGGTCCGCGCGTTGTCCCTGGCCCCGGCGCAGGCGGATGGGCTGGCCAATCTGGGGCGGTTGCTGCGCGACCGCGGCGAAGCTGCGGCGGCGGAGCGTTGGTGCCGCCGAACCCTGGCGGTGGAACCGGAGCACCCCGCGGCGGCGTTCAACCTCGGCTTGCTGGATCTGGCCCGTGGCCGTTTGGAAGCGGGTTGGGCCGGCTATGACGCCCGTTTCCGTGCCCGTGAATTGTCCGGCGGCGCCCGGGCCGTCCCCGTCCCTGCCTGGGTGGGGGAGGATCCCGCCGGCTTGCGCCTGCTGGTCTGGGCCGAGCAGGGGATCGGCGACGAGATCCTGTTCGCCGGTTGCCTGGACGAGCTGATCGCGCGGGCCGCGTCCGTGGTTGTGGAGTGCGACCATCGGCTGGTGCCTCTGTTCGCGCGGTCCTTTCCCCGCGCGCAATGGCGCCCGGCTCCGGCGGACCCGGAGGCGCCCTGCGCCGGCATCGACCGCCACGTCGCCATGGGATCACTGCCACGCTGGTTTCGGCCCCGGCTGGACCGCTTTCCATCGCGCCCCGCCTTCCTGACCGCCGACCCGCAACGGACCGCGTTCTGGCGGGAGCGGATGGCCGCCTTGGGCCCCGGTCTGAGGGTGGGAATCGCCTGGCGCAGCGGGCTGATGACGGCGGAGCGCCGCGGGGTCTACGCGCCGCTCGACGCCTGGGGACCGGTCTTCGCGCTGCCGGGGGTGGTGTTCGTCACCCTCCAGTACGGCGACTGCGCAACCGAGATCGCCGAGGCGGAGCGCCACTTCGGCGTGACCATCCACCGTTGGGACGATCTGGACCTGAAGAACGATCTGGACGGCGTGGCGGCTCTCATGACGACCCTCGACCTCGTCATCACCCCGGCGAGTTCGGTGGGGGAACTGGCGGGGGCGCTGGGCGTGCCGGTCTGGCGGTTCGGGCCACGGGGGGATTGGACGGCGCTTGGTACGGGGGTGCGGCCATGGTTCCCGACCATGACGCTGACTTCCGCGCCACCGGGAGAATCGGCCTCCGGCGCCTTGCCGACGATCGCGCGCCGGTTGGCCAAGCTCCATCCCGCTGGCACACCAGTGTCTGCGCCGGTCACCACTGGGCCGGTCACCACGCCGGGCGGATAAAGGAAAGCCGGGAGCGAACCGTCCGTCGCCCCCGACTTTACGAATCGGATCGATCCGGAAGGGTGTTAATTCACCCTGTGACTGGTTCTGGCCAAACGGTCAATTTCTTCCTTGAGGTGGAGCTTCTCAAGCTTCATCCGCTTGATGGCACTATCGTCAGGCCACGAACGCTTCTCCTCGTCGAGGATGGCGCGGTCGAGACGCAGGTGCTTTTCCTGCAGGGAAGATAGGCGAGCATCAGTGTGCATGGGCTGCTCTCCGTCAGATCGAACCGGCTCCTGCCAAGTCCGGCAGGCCGGAAACCATAGTGTTCACTCATCCGTGCCGCCAAACAACCCCAAACTTTTGTCCTAGTACTCCAAAGACGGGGAGTGACCGCCCCTTACGATGGAGGGTAGGACAATTCGCCGCATATGCCTGCCTTTTTCCGTTCGTTGCGGGACTATACCAAAAGGTTGAACGTCCTTGCGTCGTCATACCTCGTTGGGGAAAGGGGGCTCAGCCATCCGGGTCAGCATTCGGGCGATCCGATGGACCATGTCGGCGGAGGTCTCGCCGGGGTATGGGGCGATCAGCCTTTGGGTGGGGAACCAAGGCCGCGCGCCGCTGCCCAACCATGTCCAGTCCCAGCTGCCCAGCCGCCAGACCGGCACCCCCAGGGCACCCGCCAGTTCGCCGGCGGCTGTGGCGGGCAGGATGACGAGGTCCAGCGCCGCCATCAGCGCCGCCACCCCCTCCAGGTCGTTCTTCAGGTCCAGATCGTCCCAGCGATGGACGCGCGGCACGCCGTCCGGCTCGACCGAGGCCAGTTCGGCGGCGCAGTCTCCATATTGAAGGTTGATGACGCGGACGTCCGGCATCTCCAGCAGCGGCAGCCAGTCGGTGATGCGGGTGTAGGCGCCTTCGCGATGGGCCGTGACGATCTGGCTGCGCCAACTGATGCCCACCTTCAGACCGGGGCCAAGCGCGTCCACCCGTTCACGCCAGAAGGCGGCCCGCGCCGGGTCGGGTGTCAGGAAGGACGGGCGCACCGGGAAGCGCTCCAGCCGGTCGCGCCACAGGGCGGGCAGGGAGCCGGCGGCGATCTGCAGGTCGCAATCCGGCGGGTCGAAGCGCTCCCGTCCGTCGGCGGTGACGGATTCCGCCCGGACGACGGCCCAGGGAAAGGCGCGGGCGTAGAGGGGCGCCAGCCGCGGGTCGCACTCCAGAACCACGGTCCCGCCGCTGTCCTCGAGGTCGCCGAAGACGGAGGCGAACAGGATTTCGTCGCCCAGCCCTTGCTCCGGCCAGACCAGCAGGCGACGCCCGCGCAAGGGGTCGCCGGTCCAAACGGGCAGCGGGATGCGGCGCGCCCGCTGAAGCTGGCGGGCGGAGAACCGGCGGCCGTAACCGGCCCAGCCGGTGGCGAGGTCGCCGTCGGCCAAAGCCAGCAGCCCGACGTTCCAGGCGGCGAGCGCCAACCCGGGGGCCACCCGCAGGGCGCGGTCGAGAAAACGCCGGCTGAGGGCCGTCCGGTCGGCCATCTTGGCAAGGGTGCCCAGGTTGTTCAGGGTGTCGGCGGAGTCCGGCCGCAAGGTCAGCGCGCGCCGGTAATGGCGCGCGGCGGCTTCGAGCTGTCCTTCGACCTCGCAGACGTAGCCCAGGTTGGTGTGGGCGGCCGGGTTGGCCGGAGCGAGACGGATGGACCGGCGGTGCCAGCGCTTGGCCGCAGCCCGCTGGTCCGGCCGGTTCATGCTCAGCCCCATATGGGTCATCGCCTCGGGAAAGTCCGGACGCAGGGCGATGGCTTGGCGGAAGCAGGCGAGGGCTTGGTCCGGACGGTCCAGGGCCTGCCGGACGAGGCCGAGATGGTTCCAGGCCGTGGGGAAGTCCGGATCGGTCCGCAACGCCGCCGCGATGTGGTGCTCCGCTTCCGCGTTCCGGCCCGTCTGATGCTGGATCAGGCCGAGAAGGTGAAGGGCGTCGCCGTGCGTCGGCGACAGATCGAGGACCGTGCGGTAGGTGGCCATGGCGTCGTCCAGCCGCCCCGCCCGGTGCAGGGCGATGGCGTCGTTCAGCAACGCGTCCGGATCGGCAGGCAGTGGCGGTGGTTGGGGCGGGGCGGCTGCGCGTTCGGGGGCCGCAGCGGGCCGCATCGCGGCAAGGCGGCGCGCCATGCCCGCCAGCACGTCGTCGAAGGTTTCGCCGGGGCGCGGCTGGAAGAGGCGCATGGATGGGAACCAGGGGCGGACGCCGGTGCCGAGCTGGGTCCAGTCGCGGTGCCCGAAGCGCCAGACCGGCACGCCGACGGCGCCGGCCAGTTCGCCGGCCGCCGTCGCCGGGGCGATGACGAGATCCAGATTGGCGGTGAGCGCCGCCGCCCCCTCGACATCATCCTTCAGGTCGAGATCGTCCCAGCGGTGGATGGTCACGCCGAACCGCTCCTCCGCCGCGGCGATCTCCGCAGCGCAGTCGCCATACTGAAGATTGACGAGAACCACCCCGGGGAGGGCGAGCAGCGGCCCCCACTGATCGAGCGTGGTGTAGGCGCCCTTGTGCTCGGCACTCGCCAGATGGCTGCGCCATGCGACACCGATCTTCAGCCCCGGCCCCAGCCTGTCCAGCCGCTCCCGCCATTGGGCGGTGCGGGCCGGATCGGGCTTCAGCCAGGGGGCGAACTGGTCGAAGGAGTCCAGCGCTCCCCGCAGCAGGCCGGGCAGGCTTCCCGCCGGCACCTGGAGATCGGCATCCGGGGGAACCACCGTTTCCCGCCCTTCGGCGTCCCGAGTCTCGGCCCGCACCGTCGCGCGCGGGAAGGAGCGGGCGAACAGGCTGACCAGCCGCGGATCGGTCTCGATGGTCACCGGTCCGCCGCCCCAGGCGATCACGTCGCCATAGCAGGACGCGAACAGGATCTCGTCCCCGATCCCCTGTTCCCGCCAGACCAGCAGGCGCCGCCGGCGCAGCCCTTCGCCCCGCCAGCGCGGCGCGGCGATCCGCCGGTCCGGCTGGACCCGGCCGGCGGCGAAACGCCGCTCATAGCCTTCCCAGCCGCGTTCCAGCCGTCCATGCAGAAGGGCGATGACCGCGAGGTTGTCGCTGGCGCTGGCAAGGTCCGGGTCGTGGGCCAGCGCCTCCTCGTAGCAGGCCTCCGCCTTCGTGAACTGCCCCTGCGCCCGCAGCGCGTCGCCGAGGTTGTGGATGGCCTCGACGGCGTGAGGGTTCCGGCCCAGCACGCTGCGGAAGCACTGCTCGGCCTGGGCGGGGCGCCCCAGCTTCAGGAGAACGCCGCCCAGACCGTTCAGCGTCATCGGATTGTCCGGCGCGCGCTTCAGCGCTTCGCGGTAGGCGATCTCCGCGCTCTCATAGGCGCCCTTGCGCTGCAGGATGCCACCGAGATTGTGGTGGGCCTTCGGATCGTCGGGCCGCAGCCGCAGCGCAGCGCGGGCCTCGGCCAGCGCCTCGTCCAGCCGCCCGGCGGCGCTCAGCGCGTCGCTGAGATTGGCGTGGGCCTCGACCATCGTGGGGACCAGCACCGTGGCGCGGGCGAAGGCCCGCAAGGCGTCATCGAGGCGGTTCTGGGCGCGCAGCGCGTGGCCGAGATTGTACCAAGCCTTGGCGTAGCCCGGTTCAAGCTCCACCGCCGTGGTGAAGGCGAGCGCAGCGAGTCCCGGCAGCGCCTGGGCCTGGAAGGCGTTGCCGAGATTGTGGCGCGGCCGGGCCGATAGCGGGCTCAGCGCGGCGGCCACGCGGTGCGCCCCCGCCGCATCGGCGTGACGGCCCAGAGCGGCGAGCGCGCTTCCCAGATTGTCGTGGTAATCGGCGACGCCGCCCGCCTGCCGGATGGCTTCCTCGATCAACTCCACGGCGGGGCCGGGATGCCCGGCCTGGAGCGCCAGCACGCCCAGCAGGTGCAGGGCGTCGGGGTGGTGCGGGTCGGCCCCCAGGACGGCGCGGTAGTCCCGTTCGGCGTCGGTCAGGCGGCCCGCGCGATGATGGGCGACGGCATGGCCGAGCCGGGTGGCGACCTCATCGGGCGGCGTCGGCGACGCCGGGTCGGTGGGCTGGTTCATGGGGTTCGCCTTTTCCGTCTGCCCGATGCGGCCCCGGAGCGCGGGGCCTTCCGCCGGTCTGTTGCCGCCGGTCCTTTGCTGGAAGGGAGTGCCATGTTCGCCGGTTCCCGGTAAAGATGCTGTTAGCCCATGCCCCCAATTCAGGAGCCGTTCCGTGTCCGAGCCGAGCGATCCGCCCCGTCCCCCGCCGCCGCGTCCGGGCCTGCTCGCCCGTGGCGCGGGGAGGCTCGGCGGGCTGGCCGCTCAGGCCATGCGCCTCTATGCGGAGGCCAACGCCCTGGCCTCGGACGGGCTGGCCGCGGAGGCGGAAGCCGCCTACCGCCGCACGCTGGCGCTGAACCCCCGCTTCGCGGAGGCGCACAACAACCTGGGCAACGTGCTGCGCGCCCTGGGCCGCGCGGAGGAGGCGGTGGCGGCCTACCGCGA
Organism: Azospirillum brasilense; assembly: GCF_003349955.1. GTDB lineage: Bacteria > Pseudomonadota > Alphaproteobacteria > Azospirillales > Azospirillaceae > Azospirillum > Azospirillum brasilense_B. The sequence continues at coordinate 31,682 of NZ_QLKQ01000069.1, read as the reverse complement.
GGCGCTGGCCTGCGGTCTCGACCATCCCCTGGTCCACTACAATCTGGCCTCGGCTCTGAAGGCGGCGGGCGACGCGGCGCCGGCGGAGCGGCATTTCCGCCGGGCGCTGGCCGAGGAGCCGGCCTATGCGGAAGCCTTCAACAACCTCGCCAACCTGCTGCGCGACGGCGACCGGCTGACCGAGTCCGCCATCGCCTACCGCCGTGCCCTGGCGGTTCGGCCCGATTGGGACGAGGCGCACGACAACCTGTCCGGCGCCCTCTACCTGCTTCACGAGGAGGGACGGCACGAGGAGGCGGCGTGGTTCGCCCGGCTGTGGCTGCGCGACCATCCCGGCCATCCGGTGGCCCGTCACATCGGCGCCGCCATCGCCGGCCTGGAGGCCGGGGAGCGGGCGTCCGACGCCTACGTCCGGCAGGTGTTCGACCTGTTCGCCGGGGAGTTCGACGACAAGCTTCTCGGCGAGCTGGGCTACCGCGCGCCGACGCTGCTCGCGGAGGCGCTGGCCGAGGCGGGGGGCGCCGCGGACGGGACGCTGGACGTGCTGGACGCCGGTTGCGGCACCGGCCTGTGCGCTCCCTTCCTGCGCGGCGCGGCGCGGCGTCTCGTCGGGGTGGACCTGTCGCCGGGCATGCTGGAGCGCGCTGCCGCGCGCGGCCTGTACGACGCGCTGGAGGAGGCGGAACTCGGCGCCTTCCTGGTGGAGCGCCCGGCGGCCTTCGATCTGATCGTGGCCGCCGACGTGCTGTGCTACTTCGGCGCGCTGGACGGAGTGCTGGCACAGGCCGCCACGGCGCTGCGTCCCGGTGGGCGTCTGGCCTTCACGGTGGAGCGGCTGGAGGAGGGCGGGGCGCCCTGGCGGGTCAGCCCGCACGGCCGCTACGCCCATACCGAGAGCCATGTGCGGGACGGACTGGGCGCCGCGGGGCTGACCGTCCTAAGCCTCGCCCCGGAAACCCTGCGCCACGAGAGCGGTGCGCCGGTGGCCGGGCTGGTGGTGCTGGCAACGCGGCCCTGACGGGTCGCAAGCCGGTCTCAGTCGAGCATCGGCAGGCCGGTCTCGATCCGCACCAGGGCGGCGAGCAGCGGCGCGCCGATGTCGCGGCGGACGAAGTTGCTCGCCCGGTCCGCGGCGTTCAGCGACCCCTGGAAGCTCTTGCGCCAGCGGTCGTCGCCGTACATCACCTTCTCCGCCTTGGCCTTCTGGGCGAGCAGGCCGGGGCGGCGTCCGGCGGAGTCGTCCACCAGACGGGTCAGCCGCTTCATCAGCTCGTTGGCGCTGGTCGGGTCGCCGCGCTTCAGCGCCGCCTCGATCAGCTCGGCCAGGGCCTCGCCGCGGATGTCGAGGTCCTGCACCTGCTCGGCGTAGGACAGCGCGACCGACGCGTCGGAACGGCGGGCGATGCGGCCCAGCACCGCCGGGATCGTCCAGGGATTCTCATCCTGCACGGTGCGCAGCAGGCCCAGCGCCAGATTGGTGTCGCCCAGTTCCGCCGCGGCCACCGCCAGCTCCGGCGGGCAACAGTCGGTCTTGGTCTCGCGGAACTTGGAGAATTGCGTCTCCACCGTGTTCAGGAAGAGGGTGCGGGCCGCCCCCTCCTTGCCGGCGCGCAGCAGCGTCTGGGCGACCAGACCCAGCTCCCAGCTGCAGTTGCGGGCGGTGGCGTAGGCCTTGGCCTCCTCGGCGAGCTGCCCGGCCAGCGCGGTGTCGCCGCGCCACGCCGCCGCCTTGGCGATGTCGGCGAGGTTGTAGATGCGGGTCGAGCATTCCGGGATCTGCCGGGTGATGTCGAGCGCGAGCTGGTTCTGCCCCATCAGGGCGAGCGCGCGGGCGACGAACAGATCCTGCCCGGCCCCGTCGGACGCCGCGCCGCGCCGCACCGCGCTGACGAAGGGGGCGATGATCTCCTTGGCCCGCGCGGTGTCGCCGATGGTGTTGTAGGCGACGGCCAGCGACAGCCAGTCCCAGCGGGCGGCGGTGATCGGCGTTTCCACCGGGGGCAGCATCTCCGCCACCCGGTGCAGGAAGCACAGCGAGGTCATCGGCTCGTTGCACACCAGCGAGCGGATGCGCGAGCGGAATTCGAAGAAGTCGAAGTCGCCGACGAACTGGTTGGTGACGAGCTGGACGGCCAGCGCGCTGTCCGGATACTTGACGACGATCTCGTTGAGCAGCCGGTCGGCCTCCTTCAGGAAGCGGCTCTCCTCGGCGATGTCGTAGGTGTTGTCCGCCTGCCGGATCATCTGCATCGCCTGGACGAACAGGCGGTTGGCCGGCCCCTGGTCGGGCTGCGGCGACTGCTGCGCCATCGCCGGATTGCCGGCGCCCCCCGCCGCCACGGTGAACGCCGCCAGCGCCATGAACAGGCTCATGGCGGCGGAGGCGGCAAGACGGCGGGCGGGGGCGGGCAGGATGGCCATGGCGGTGCGGAGACCCTGGTGCGCTAGAGGACGCGGGCGTAGTTGACGACACGCTGGACGTTCGGCAGCGTGCGGGCGTGCTCGATCACACGGTCGAGCTCGCCCTGGTGGGTGGCCAGACCCATGAGATAGACGACGCCGTTGACGGTATCGATGCTGAAATTCTGGCTATGAATTTGTGAATCGAAGGTCAGCTTGGTGCGCAGCTGCGTGGTGATCCAGGTGTCGCGGGCGCTGTCCATGATGCCCGAGTCGGTGTCCACCTGGATCTCGTTGATGACCTCCTTGACACCCTCCACCTGCCAGCACAGGCGCACGGCGTCGAGGCGCATCTGCGCGTCGGTGGCGCGCCCGGTCAGCAACACGCGGCCCTGGTCGACCGTCAGGCCGATGCGGCTGTGCATCTCCAGCGAGTGCTGGAACCACAGATGGTTGATGCGGGCCTTGATCTCGGTGTCCGAGGCGAAGCCGGACAGGCCCCGGTGCTCGCTGGCCGCGACGACGGCGGTGCCACCGGCGGCGCCCAGCACGACAGGCGCGCAGCCAGACGCAAGGCCCGCCACAGCGGCCATCCCGACCAGCGCCCAAAGGCGGCCAAACCCCGACACGCTCTGCCTCCGATCCCCGGCCCGCCGAAAGAACGGGCGGGCGGAAAAAGTCATGCCGCAGGTGCGTTGGCAATGGGTAATCTTGGGGGTGTTCGGCTTCATCGTGGTTTTGTCCCGGGGTGATGCACGAATGTTTCACTCGCTGCGAGCGCGAAGGAATCCGGGCTAGGCAAAGGGCGCGCGCGTCACCAGCCCGGCGATTTCGCGCGCGAGAACGCGGGCGATCCTCTGCCGCGCCTTTGGGTCGCGCAGGATCGCCTCATCCTTCGGATTTGACAGGAAGCCGGTCTCCAGCAGAACGGACGGGACGTCCGGCGCCTTGAGCACCGCGAAGTTGGCCGAGCGCATCGGGTTGTCGAGCAGCGGCATGTCCTTCCCCGCCCCCTTCACGATCGCGTGCCGGGCCACCAGCGCCGCGTGCCTGGTGTGGCGTGCCGTCAGATCGAGCAGGATCTCCTTCACGGCTTTCTTGGCGTCCTTCACGTCGACGCCGCCCAGCCGGTCCACGGCGTTTTCCTTGTGCGCCAGTGCTGCGGCGAAGGAGTCGGAGCTTTTCTCGGACAGGGTGTAGGCGGACAGGCCGCGCGCCTCGCGGTTGGGCGCGCTGTCGGCGTGGATGGACACGAACAGGTCGGCCCGCGCCGCGCGCGCGGCGTCCACCCGCTCGCCCAGCGCCAGGAAGCGGTCGCCGTCGCGGGTCAGCGTCACCCCCAGCTTGTGCTGCCGGGACAGCAGGCGTCCGACCTCCTGCGCGATGTGCAGGGTGATGTCCTTTTCCCGGGTGCCGCGCACGCCGATGGCGCCCGGGTCGATGCCGCCATGGCCGGGGTCGAGCACCACCATGCGCGGACGCGAAGCCGGGCGGGGCTTGGTCTGGGCATCCGCGGCTTGCGGGAACAGCAAGGCGCCGGCCCCGGCGAGGGGGACGGTCAGCGCCAGCTGGAGAAGACGTCTGCGTTCCATTCGCCCCTGATTCCGCAAGGAGTTGGGGCCGCCGAAACCAAAAGTCCTGAGCGCGATCGGAAAGGCGGCGTCCGGCCCGAACAGGCCTGAGGTTGAGCCCAAGGTGTGAGCGTTAACCAATGGGGACGCGCAAAAGGGTTGTCAAGGCCGCCCGGGTTAGCTCCGCCAATTGTCGCGGCCAAGCCGTCGTGGAGAGCGTCGCCACCCTATGAAGATTCGACTCTTTCCAAGAATTCCTTGATGATGATGGCCGAAAGCGCTAAAATTTTAGAAATAAGCTCGGGAGGTGGCGATGTTGAGGAAAGCCTTGTTCAACATCATCCGGCAGGAGCAGCGCGAGGTCGAAGACGAACTCGAAAAGGAAGAGCGTCGCACCGCTCCCGATGTCGGCCGGGTGGTTGCGCTGCAGCGCGAGGTTACCGATTTGCGGCGCGAGCTGGAACACTATCGCGACGTTTGATTCATCGAATACGAACGATTTTGTCCGCGAACCCCTTTCCCGCAATGGCGGGAAAGGGGTTTTCTGTATTCGCGCGGAATTTTCGGTGCCTTTGGTGAAGCCGCATTTTCATGCTGCACCGCAATATAAATTTGCTTATTCAATGAGCAGTGGGTAGGTCGAGTCCTGGGCTTTGGTCAGAATTTAATCAAGGCATCGCCCGAAATCGTGGAATCCGTTGATCCAAAGCAATGGGGGCTGTGGACTTGCCGTTCAGACTTCCGGGGTAGCCTGTTTGTCACAGGGGCGATTTATCCCATCCGGCCAAGCACATGAACGGGCCGGAGCGGCGGGCTGCGGGATTGGGTGGGACCGACGACGAACCGCTGGCACGCCGGTTGCGGAGTGCCAACCCGAACGCTCCCTGCTCCCTGGATGGAGGGCTGCCCGATGTCGGACGCTGTTTCGGACGCCATGGCCGATGACGCCCAGAACGTCCCCGTTCATTCCCTCGTGCCCACCGTGCGCCGCCGACGCGGCGGCCAGCTGGCCGCCGGACTGTCGCTGGTGTCGCAACGTTACCTGCTGCTCCTGCGCTTCGCGGTCGTCAACGCCGCGGGCTTCGCCCTTCTCGCCGCCGCCTGGGCGGAAGGGCTGATCGACCCGATCGTCGCCACCGACAGCACGCATCTCTGCCTGCTGATCTTCCTGGTCTTTCTGGCCGGGCTGGGGCTGTCGGCCCAGCGCATCCTGCGCACCAGCCGTGAACTGAACCGCGCCAAGGAATTCGACCCCTCCGTCCCGTCGCGCGCCGCGCGCTATCTGGCGGAGGTCCGCGGACGGGATTCCGGGGCGCGGTCGATCGCCGCCTCGTCCCTCAAGTTCAAGCTGTCGGCGCGCATCGGCACGGTGCGGCAGATTTCCTCGACCCTGGTGATCCTCGGCCTGATCGGCACGGTCATCGGCTTCATCATGGCCCTGTCGGGGGTGGACCCGCAGAAGGCCGGCGACGTCGCCGCCATCGGCCCGATGGTGTCGAAGCTGATCGAGGGCATGGCGGTCGCGCTCTACACCACTTTGGTCGGCGGCGTCCTGAACATCTGGCTGAACATCAACATCGGCCTGCTGTCCGGCGCCACGGTGAACCTGATCACCGAGATCGTCGCCGTGGGGGAACGCCATGCAGGCCCTTGACCAGTTCGAGGAGGACGACGCCGGCACCGTCTTCCGCGACGTCATCACGCTGGCGCTCTGCGGCTTCGTGGCGGTGGTCATCCTGCTGCTTCCCCACATCCGGCCGGAGGCCAAGCAGGCCGACACGGCGGGCGTCGCAGCGCCCGGCAACGTGATGGTGGAGGCCCGCTGGCCCGACGAGCTGGACGCCGACGTCGACCTGTGGGTGGAGGCGCCGGGCGACGTGCCGGTCGGCTATTCCAACAAGTCCGGGGTGATCTTCAACCTGCTGCGAGACGACCTCGGTCGCAACGCCGACCCGACGAAGCTGAACTACGAGGCCAGCTACAGCCGCGGCATTCCGCCCGGCGAATACGCGGTGAACCTGCATCTCTACCGGAACAAGGCGATGGTCTTCCCGGTGCCGGTGACCGTGGTGGTCAGCGCCAAGCGGCCGGACGGCGACAACGCCCGCCAGCTCCTCGCCACCACCGTCCAGCTCGACCGGGAGGGGCAGGAACTGACCGTCTTCCGCTTCAAGCTGACGGAGGCCGGCGATCTGGTCGGCGACAGCGTCCACAGCCTCTACAAGCCCCTGCGCAGCGGGAGGAAATCATGACCCAACTGCTCGACTTCCAGGTCGCCGCGGTCGCGCTGGCCGCCACGCTCGCCACCATCGCCATCTGGGCGCCGCGCCGGCTGTGGGTGAAGGTGTCGGCGGTCGCCGTCTCCATCGGCTTCATGCCCGTCGCCTACGCCGGCATGGCCGACCTGCTGAGCAAGCCGAAGCCGGTCCGCATGGAATGGGCGCAGAGCGCCACCGCCCAGGCCACCATCCTGGGCGCCCAGATCAAGGAGGGGCAGGGGATCTACCTGTGGCTCCAATTGGAGGGCGGGATGGAGCCGCGCTACTACAAGCTGGCCTGGGACCAGAAGCTGGCCGAGCAGCTTCAGCAGGCGATGCGCGAGGCGGAGAGGAACCGGTCGGGCATGGCGATGACCCTGCCCTTCGAGAAGACGCTGGACCCCGACAAGCCCAAGTTCTACGCCCTGCCGCAGCCCCAGCTTCCCGAGAAGAACGGCGAGGAGGGCGGGCCGGGGCCGATGGTCTACCGCCACCCCGGCATGGACGCCTGATGCCCTGCACCTGACCGGGCCGTGACGCTGGGGACGGGGCTCCTCATCCCAGCTTCACGTACCCCCGTTCGATTACCCGTTCGGCCGCCTCGAAGACCGCCTGCATTTCCTCGTAGGCGCGGCGGACGCGGGCCAGCTCATCGATGGCGGCGGCGTTGGGGTGACGGTGATCCGCCACCTTCAGCCCGGCGCGCAGATAGTCGGCCCGCAGCTCCGCCACCCGGACGGCCATGCGCAGGAAGGAGGTCTGGTCGAGGTTGGGAAGCTCGCGCCCCATCACCTCGCAGTTCGCCTCCAGCACCGCCGCCTCCATGTTCTCCAGGAAGTGCATGATCCGGTGCCGCGATGTGCTTTCCGCCGCTTCCGGCGTCAGCAGCTTGTCAACCTTGCCCTTGGCGTATTCGCCGATGATCTTGCCGCCCATGCCCATGGTTCGCCTCCGCCAGTTCGCCTCCGCGGTCGGCCCAATGCCGAAACGGCTCATCATCGCATGGGAATCCTTACCAAATGCTGCCGGAAGGGCGTTCCGGTATTCCCACATTGCACGATGCATCCCGTGGATGATCGTGCTAGGGAATCCGCCCTCGATTCCAGGTCGCAACGGTAGGCGCGTATGTCCGGCACCGCTTCTGAATACATCCTCACCGTCTCGTGCCCCGATGCCGTGGGCATCGTCTACGCCGTGTCGGGCTTCCTGGCCGAGCGGTCGTGCAACATCATCGACAGCGCGCAATTCGGCGACCGCGGAACCAATCTGTTCTTCCTGCGCATCCACTTCTCCGCCGAGCCGTCGGGGCCGTCGCAGGCGGAGCTTCAGGCGGCCTTCGCCGAGCAGGTGGCCGAGCGCTTCGGCATGACGTGGAAGCTGCACGACGCCGGGCGGCGCCAGCGCGTGCTGATCATGGTCTCGAAGTTCGGGCACTGCCTGAACGACCTGCTGTACCGCTACCGCACCGGCTATCTGCCGATCGAAATCCCGGCCATCGTGTCCAACCACCGCGACTTCTACCAACTCGCGGCGTGGCACAACATTCCCTTCCATCACCTGCCGGTGACCAACGACAGCAAGGCCCAGCAGGAGGCCCGGCTGCTGGAGATCGCGGAGCAGGAGAAGATCGATCTGGTCGTGCTTGCCCGCTACATGCAGGTGCTGTCGCCGGCCCTGTGCGAGCGCATGGCCGGGCGGGTGATCAACATCCACCATTCCTTCCTGCCCAGCTTCAAGGGCGCCAAGCCGTACCATCAGGCGCACGCCCGCGGCGTGAAGCTGATCGGCGCCACCGCCCATTACGTGACGTCGAATCTCGACGAGGGTCCGATCATCGAGCAGGAGGCGGAGCGCGTCGACCACACGATGACGCCCGACGACCTGGTGGCCATGGGGCGTGACATCGAGAACATCGTGCTGGCTCGGGCGGTCCGCTATCACGTCGAACACCGCGTCCTGCTGAACGGAGGACGCACCGTCGTCTTCAAGTAACGGCTGCTTCAAGTAACGGCTGCTTCAAGAAACGGCTGCGTTTTCCACCCCTCCACGGAACCTCAGTGCTTCATGGCGAGCGAGGCTTCCTCGGGGTGGGGGGTGAAGACGGCGCGGGTGATCGCCTGTTCGATCTGCTCGCGGGTGAAGGGCTTGGGGATCACCGGGCCCAGATGCTCCAGCCCCTGCTTGGCCAGCTCGTTGGGGAAGGCGGTGACGAAGATCACCGGAAGGAAGCGCTGGCGGCGGAGTTCACGCGCCACCTCGATCCCGTTATCGCCCTCGGCCAGACGGATGTCCATCAGCGCCAGGGTCGGCGCATGGCGGGAGGCCAGGGTCAGCGCCTCGTCCATGGTGGCGGCGTTGCCGCACACGGTATGGCCCATGCCGCGCACCGTCTCCGCCAGATCGAAGGCGATGATGGCGTCGTCCTCGACGATCAGGATCGTCGCCGTCAGCTTCGAGCGCACACGCTCGCGCGCGAAGTTCAAACGCTCCACCGCGTCCTCCGGGGCGATGCCCAGCACCGTGGCGGCGTCGGCGACCGGCAGATCCTCCAGGTTGACCAGCAGGTAGAGCCGGCGATCCATCTCGTCCAGGCTGTGCAGCGCCGCCTCGACCGGGTGGGCGCCGGGCGCACCGGCCCGGGCGCCGGAGCTGTCCTGCAGCTGGTTCAGGTGCCGGTAGAGCGAGCCGCGCGACAGGTCCACCGCCGCCGAGCCGCCCGGCCCGTCCAGGTACCACTCCAGCGTGCGCGTCACCAGGGCATCCCCCTGCGTCGGCGTACCGGTCAAGGCCCGCGCGTAGCGTCGCAGATAAGGCAGATGTTCCATCAGGTGGCGGGTGTTCTGATCCATGACTTTTTCCCCGTACCTCCAGCCAGTGCGGACCGCCGAGGGGCGCTGGCTTGCCTGCCGCGTTTCCCGGACCGTGCCGAATGTTCCCGTCCGATCGCTTACAAAGTTAAGTTCATATGGCGCAGTTCGCGCCGTATCGGGAGTGATGACGAAAGGGTTATTCGGGATAGCTTGAACGGGTTAAGTCGTGACGCCGGATGGGTGGCGTCCTACCTCGTTCGCTTGGGCGCCGGGTCCTTCCGGTCGCTTCGCCGCCACGCGGTCCGCTGCATGTGCGTGGTGACGGAACAATCGGCAAGGGGAGGGTGTTGGGATTGCCGATGGTGTGATTCCTCCCTGAACCGCCATGAACTGCCGCCGCAGCGCCTGTCCCAGCGGGGACACGCCGGCGGCGTTTTTTTGCACGGCATCGAAAAAAAGCGCACTGGTGGGCTTGCGCCGGGATGAGTGCGATATTACTGACTGTCCCCGGCGTCGCGCACCGGTGGTGGAACGGCTGGGAAGCCGTCCGGCACCGCATCGTCAGACCCGTGCCTGTCGAACCGTGTATGCCAGGGCCGCGCATGCCAGAGTCGCGAATGACCGAACCAGATTTCGACCCGGCAGATTCTGATCCGCCCGCATCCGACCCGTCGGTGACCGAAGGCGTCGCGCCGGACGAACTGGCGGATTTTCACGCCTGGCGGCAGCGCGTGGTCGGCACCAACATTTCCGACAAGACTCTGCTCGCCACCGATTATCTCAATCACTTCAACGAAATCGTGATGCTGATCGAGATGATCCCGGACATGCCGGACATGCTGGAGGAATGCCTGATCTGGCAACCCAAGAGCTACCCGGAGCATTTCCGCGACAGCGGCTTCTCGGACAAGGAACTGGCCATCGAGGCGTACGGCCACGTCCCCGCCAAGTTCAAGCGGCCCTTCGAAGACACCATCGCCCAGGCGCATCAGGTGGTCCGCCACACGCTGGAGCGTGTGTCCGTCGACATCCAGGATGGGGCGACCGACAAGCTGCGGATGGACTGCCAGACCTCGGTCGCGATGATCCACCGCATCATCCAGGTCGCCAACGGCATCATCCACGGCACAGCCCATGTCATGGAACAGGGCGAGATCGACCTGTATCTGAGCGCCGAATAGCCTGCGCCGCTCTCAAGGGGGCGAACGCCCGATCTCTGCGCAGATGACTATTGCTTGTGCACCAAGCATTCCTTCCTTGCATGGCTCAAAGGCCGAGCGTCCAACTACAGTAAGCCTTCGAACGAAGAAGAGGCGGCGCTGCGGCGGATGCCTCCCACCGGGAGTGGAGACAGACCGTGAAGGGACCCGCCACCGCAGCGGCCGACGCATCGGCTGGGGCGCAGGGGGACGTGTCGGTCGATGTGGAGGTTGCGGCTGATCTCGCCGCCTCCCCGGAGATGCGCCTCTGGTTGCGTCTTTCGGCGTGCGCCGTTCTGATCGGCGCCCGGTTGCGCAGCCGTTTGCGCGACGAATTCAGCACCACCCAGCCGCGTGTCGATCTGCTGAGCCTGCTCGACCGCCAACCGGAAGGGCTGACCATGGGCGAATTGTCGAAGCGCATGATGGTCACCAACGGCAATGTCACCGGCATTGTAGAACGGCTGTCCGCGGATGGGCTGGTCACGCGCGCCGCGGCGTCGAACGATCGGCGCATGCAGTTCGTCCGGATCACCCCCGAAGGCAGCGCCCTGGCGCAGGCCATCGCGGCGGCGCAACGCCGCTGGCTGGCCGAGCTGATGGACGGGATGCCCCACGGCGACGTGGTCCAGCTGATGGGGCTGTTGGGAAAGCTCAAGAACACGGTGCGTGGCGGAGGTGTCAGGGGATGATTCGGTCCGGTCATATCGACAGTTTCACGCGCGACCGGCTGCCGCCGCCGGAGCAGATGCCCGACTTTTCCTATGACCGGCCCGAACTCACCTATCCCGAGCGTCTGAACGCCGCCGCGGCCCTGCTGGACGTCTGGCGGGAGCGCGGCTGGGACGAGCGTCCCTGCGTCATCGGAAACGGCGACGTGTGGAGCTACGGCCGCTTCCGCGACACGGTGGACCGCATCGCGCGTCTCCTGACCGAGCGGTTCGGCATCGTTCCCGGCAATCGGGTTCTGGTGCGCGGGACCAACACGCCGATGCTGGCTGCCTGCTGGCTGGGGGTGCTGAAGGCCGGCGCGGTGGTGGTGCCAACCATGCCGCTGCTGCGCGCGACGGAGCTGGAAAGCATCATCGAGCGCGCCGCCGTCTCGCTGGCGCTGTGCGACGCGCGCTTCGCCAAGGATCTGAACACCGCGGCGGAAACGATGGACGGGGGGATGCCCGTCGTGACCTTCAACGGCGGTGACCTCGAAGGGCGGCTGGAGGAATCCGACACCGGCTTCGCCGCGGTGGACACCGCCGCCGACGACGTGGCGCTGATCGCCTTCACCTCCGGCACCACGGGCAAGCCCAAGGCGACCGCCCATTTCCACCGGGACCTTCTGGCGGTGGCCGACCTGTCGCCGCAATCGCTGCTGAAGACCGGCGGCGACGATGTGTTCTGCGGCACCCCGTCGCTCGCCTTCGCCTATGGGCAGGGGGGAATGCTGCTGTTCCCGCTGCGGGTGGGGGCGTCGGTGGTGCTGCTGGACCGGGCGACGCCGGAACGGCTGTTGGAAGTGACCGCGAAGCACAAGGCGACGGTGATGTTCACCGTGCCGACCGTCTACCGCGCCATGACCGCGCGCATCGAGGAGGAGCCGTCCCTGGCCGAGGGGCTGCGCACGCTGCGCGCCTGCGTCTCGGCGGGGGAACCGCTGCCCGCCACCACGCTGGAGGGCTGGCAGGCGGTGACCGGGATGGAGATCCTCGACAGCTTCGGCACCACCGAGATGCTGAACGCCGTCCTGCATTCGCCGCCCGGCGCCGTCCGGCCCGGCGCCACCGGGATGGTGGTTCCGGGATACGAGGCCCGCGTGGTCGACGACAGCCTGACCCCGCTGCCGCCCGGCCAGATCGGGCGGCTGGCCGTGCGCGGCCCGACCGGCTGCATCTATCTGGACGACCCGCGCCAGGAGAACTACGTGCAGGGCGGCTGGAACCTGACCGGCGACGCCTTCCGCATGGATGAGGACGGCTATTTCTGGTATCACGCGCGGACCGACGACCTGATCGTCTCCGCCGGCTACAAGATTTCCGGCCTGGAGGTCGAGGACGTCCTGCTCGGCCACGAAGCGGTGGAGGAATGCGCGGTCATCGCGGCGCCCGACCCGCTGCGCGGCTCCATCCCCAAGGCCTTCATCGTCACCCGCGACGGCGTGCGGCCCAGCGACGATCTGGCGGAACGGCTGCAATGCTACGTCAAGGACCGGATCGCCCCCTACAAGTACCCCCGCGCGGTGGAGTTCCTGGAACAGTTGCCGCGGACGGAGACCGGCAAGATCCAGCGCTACAAGCTGCGGCAGAGGGAATGGGTCGAGAACGAGGATTGACCGGCGGAAAACTCACCGGGGGGCGGACGGCGCACGCGCCGCTGGTGCAGTTCCTGCTCTTCGCGCTGGTCGGCTGCGCGGCGGCGGTCGGCCATTACGTCGTGCTGATCGCCCTGTCGGAGCTGGCGGCGGCCCCGCCGGTCCTGGCCTCGGCGGCGGGATTCCTCGTCGGCGGCGTCATCAGCTATCTGCTGAACTACGGCCATGTCTTCCGCAGCGAGCAGGATCATCTGCCCACCGCCACGAAGTTCGTGGCCGTCGCAGCGGTGGGGCTGTGCGTGAACAGCGCCATCATGTGGGCCTTGGCCCAGCGGCTGGGCCTGCATTACCTGCCGGCCCAGCTGACCGCCACGGCGCTCGTGATGCTGTGGAGCTTCGGCGCGAACCGTTATTGGACCTTCAAGGCCGGATCGCCGGCCGCCTGAAGGGGCTGCGCGACGAAGGAATGGCGGTGCGGCGTCGGGCCGATGTTCTTCGCCAGACGGTCGCCCCGCAGCCCGGCGGCGGACAGACGCGCCTGCAACTCCGCCGGCCTGTAGGTGGAAAAGCCGGCCTCGCGCCGGATGCGGCGGTAGTCGGACAGGGCCATGCGCCCCAGCCCCATCAGCGCCGCCATCAGGAAACCGTGCCGGCGCGCCATGCTGAGCTGGCTGGCGATGTCGCGCAGCATCGGCGTGTCGGGCTCCACCACGTCGGCAATCAGGATGCGCCCCCGCGCCCCGATCAGATGGCGCCAGCGGTGAAGGACGCCCTCCAGCTCCTCGCGCGGGATGTATTGCAGCACGGAGACGGCCAGCACCAGATCGACGCTGCCTGTCGGCAGGGCCGCGAGGTCGTCGTCGTCGAGAACCCGGATTCCCGGATGGCCGGACAGCCGGTCGCGCAGCCGTTGCCGCACCGCGGGGGCGGCGTCGTAGAGCCAGACGTTCCGGCAGCGCTTGGCCATGGCTTCCGCCGCCAGCGCGTCGCCGCAGCCGAAATCCAGGACGGCCCCCCCCTCCGGAAGATGGGCGTCGAGGTCGTTCTGCAGGCAGGCGAAATGCGCTTCGAGGTTGCGCTGGTTCGCGTAGATGGCGTTGGGCCGGTTCCAGAAATCGACCCAGCCGCTGGAGCCCTGGGCGTCCGGTGGCCCGGACGACTCCCTGTTGTTCAGCATGTCCCGCATCCCTTTTTGTAGGCCGTTTCTTGCCGAGGGGATTGTGTTGTTCGTCTCTTCGTACGGAAGAGCCCCCTCGATCCGACCGTGTCGTAATGATGGTAGGGGCGAACAATCGCAGCGGTCAAGAATGACCGGCAGGACTATGCCGCCGGAGGGTGCGGCGAAACGGGAGGTTGCGTCAGGGCGCCGTGAATTCGGCGAAGCGGGCGAGCCGGATGTTCTTCTCGGCGAGCAGGGCGGCGAAGGCCGGGCTCTTCAGATAGTCGTGCTCCACCCGGCGTTGCTCCACCAGCGGGTCGGCGCGGCGCAGGGCTTCGTCCGGGATGCCGGGATGGACCATCACCAGCAGCCGCCCGGCGGGACGGTCGAGGAAGCGCGCCATCAGGTCGGGGAAAGGCTGGCGTCCGGCGAAGTCGTAGACCCCGGCGAAGCGGTCGTTGGCGGGAATGCCGCGCGCCCGCGCCAGCCGCGCCAGCCCGCCGCCGAGGCCGCCGATCAGCAGCGTCTTCGGCACCGCCACACCGCGGCGCAGAATCGCGGTCACCGGCTCTCCGCACAGGCGGACGTAGGCGCCGGGCAGGGCGGCAAGGGCGTCGGCGACCGCGTCGCGCACGGTGGGAAGCTGGTGGACGTGCTGGTGGCCGTCGATGTAGGCGGGCGGGCCGCCCCAGGCCGCGGCGAAGGCGTCGATCTGGCGGGCCAGCTCTTCCTGGATTTCCTTGGGATCGAGGCCGCCGCTGTAGGCCAGTTTCATCAACCGTCCCAGCGGCGGCAGCTTGCCGTTCGGGGCCAGCCCGGGCAGGGAACCCAGCGGCGGCTGGTCGGTCAGGGTGAAATGCAGCCCGACGTCGGCCTTGTCGGCCAGCTCCTTCAACGGCGCCGCTCCCTCCGCCCAATAGGGGCACAGCGTCATGGCCGAGGTCGCCGTCAGGCGCCCGGCGGCGATGAGGTCGCGGATGGCCTCGTTGACGCCGGGCGCAAGGCCGTAGTCATCGGCGCAGAGCAGGACCGGATGCACGGAGCGCGGGGCTGGGGTGGTGTCGGTGTCGGGCATGGCGATGGTAAGGTGGGACGGACAGCGGCGCAAAGCCGGGGAGGGGATGATGGAGTGGGACAGCCTGTGGTTCAACGGTCATGCGGCCACCATGGCTCCGGGAGGCGTCTTGCGGGACGCGGTGATCGCCGTGAAGGACGGGCGGATCGCCTGGATCGGCGCCGCCAGGGACCGCCCCGCCGGTCGCGCCGCCGAGGAGCATGACCTGGGCGGGCGCTGGGTGACGCCGGGGCTGATCGACTGCCACACCCATCTGGTTTTCGGCGGCAACCGCGCCCGCGAGTTCGAAATGCGGCTGGAGGGAGCGACCTACGAAGAGATCGCGCGCGCCGGGGGTGGCATCGCCTCGACCGTCGCCGCCACCCGCGCCGCCGACGAGGAGAGCCTGATCGCCAGCGCCGCCGTGCGCCTGCGACCGTTGCTGGCCGAGGGCGTGACGGTGGTGGAGGTGAAGTCCGGCTACGGTCTCGACCTCGCCACGGAGCGGCGGATGCTGCGGGCGGCGCGGGCGCTGGGCGAGCGCTTCCCCGTCACGGTGCGGACGACCGGGCTGGCTGCCCACGCCCTGCCGCCGGAGTTCGCCGGTCGGCCGGACGACTACATCGCGCTGGTCTGCGACGCGATCCTGCCCACCCTGGCGGAGGAGGGGCTGCTCGATGCGGTGGACGCCTTCTGCGAGCGGATCGCCTTCTCGCCGGAGCAGACGGCCCGCGTCTTCGACACCGCCCATCGGCTCGGCCTGCCGGTGAAGCTGCACGCCGACCAGCTCTCGGACGGCGGCGGGGCGGCGCTGGCCGCCCGCTACAGCGCGCTGTCGGCCGACCATGTGGAGCACACAAGCGAGGAGGGCGCGCGGGCGATGGCCATGGCCGGGACGGTGGCGGTGCTGCTGCCCGGCGCCTTCTACACGCTGCGCGAGACCAAGCTGCCGCCCATCGAGCTGTTCCGGCGCCACGGTGTGCCGATGGCGGTGTCCACCGACTGCAACCCCGGCACCTCGCCCGCCGTGTCGCTCCTGCTGATGCTGAACATGGCCTGCACCCTGTTCCGCCTGACCCCGCAGGAGGCGCTGGCCGGAGTCACCCGCAACGCCGCCCAGGCGCTGGGCATGGCCGCCACCTACGGCACGCTGGAACCCGGCAAGGCCGCCGACTTGGCGGTGTGGGACGTCGGCGACCCGGCGGAGCTGTGCTACTGGCTGGGCGCCAACCCCTGCGCGGCGGTGGTGCGGGGCGGGCGGCTGGTGAAATCGCTCCAGGGGTAAGGTATCATCGGGGCAATGCGGACGGAACTGAGCCGGCCTATAGCCCTCTCCCCTCTGGGGAGAGGGTGGCCCGGAGGGCCGGTGAGGGGGATGTGCATAGCGGTACGTCCGGCACAAGCGCACCCCCCTCACCCTAACCCTCTCCCCAGAGGGGAGAGGGGAAAGCAGATGTGGTGGCACTGTTCCCGCCTGAAAACAACAAACGTATCAAGCAAAATTCGAGAGGGACGAGTCACATGTCCGACACCAAGCCGCCGGCCAACCGCCGCGTCATCCGGGCGCCGCATGGCACGGAACTGTCCGCCAAGTCCTGGCTGACCGAGGCGCCGCTGCGCATGCTGATGAACAACCTCGACCCCGACGTCGCGGAGAACCCGGACGAGCTGGTGGTCTATGGCGGCATCGGGCGAGCGGCGCGGAACTGGGACTGCTTCGACGCCATCGTGGCGTCGCTGAAGAGCCTGAACGAGGACGAGACGCTGCTGGTCCAGTCGGGCAAGCCGGTCGGCGTCTTCCGCACCCACGCGGACGCGCCGCGCGTGCTGATCGCCAACTCCAACCTCGTGCCGCATTGGGCGACCTGGGACCATTTCCGGGAGCTGGACGCCAAGGGGCTGATGATGTACGGCCAGATGACCGCCGGGTCCTGGATCTACATCGGCAGCCAAGGCATCGTGCAGGGCACCTATGAGACCTTCGTGGAGGTCGGGCGGCGGCATTATGGCGGCGACCTGAAGGGCCGCTGGATCCTGACCGGCGGGCTGGGCGGCATGGGCGGCGCGCAGCCGCTGGCCGCGACCATGGCCGGGGCGTCGATGCTGGCCGTGGAATGCTCCGCCCGCAGCATCGAGCGGCGGCTGGAGACCAAGTATCTCGACCGCTCGGCCACCAGCCTGGACGAGGCGATGGCGATCCTGTGGGAGGCCCAGGCCGCCGGCACGGCGGTGTCGGTCGGTCTGCTCGGCAACGCGGCGGAGGTGTTCCCGGAGCTGGTCCGCCGGGCCAAGGCCGACCCGCGCTTCCGCCCCGACGCGGTGACCGACCAGACCAGCGCCCACGACCCGCTGAACGGCTACCTCCCCGCCGGCTGGACGATGGAGGAGGCCGAGACGAAGCGCCGCAGCGACCCGGCGGCGGTGGTCGCGGCGGCCAAGGCGTCGATGGCGGCCCATGTCCGCGCCATGCTGGACTTCCACGCCATGGGCGTGCCGACGCTGGACTACGGCAACAACATCCGGCAGGTCGCCAAGGACGAGGGGGTGGCCGACGCCTTCGCCTTCCCCGGCTTCGTGCCCGCCTACATCCGGCCGTTGTTCTGCCGCGGCATCGGTCCTTTCCGCTGGGCCGCCCTGTCCGGCGATCCGGAGGACATCTACCGCACCGACGCCAAGGTGAAGGAGTTGATCCCCGACAACCCGCACCTGCACAACTGGCTGGACATGGCGCGCGAGCGCATCCGCTTCCAGGGCCTGCCGGCGCGCATCTGCTGGGTGGGTCTGGGCGACCGGGCGCGGCTCGGCCTCGCCTTCAACGAGATGGTGGCGAAGGGCGAATTGAAAGCCCCCATCGTCATCGGCCGCGACCATCTCGACAGCGGCTCCGTCGCCAGCCCCAACCGCGAGACGGAAGGGATGATCGACGGCTCCGACGCGGTGTCCGACTGGCCGCTGCTGAACGCGCTGCTGAACTGCGCCTCGGGGGCGACCTGGGTGTCGCTGCACCATGGCGGCGGCGTCGGCATGGGCTTCAGCCAGCATTCCGGCATGGTCATCGTCGCCGACGGGACGGACGCCGCGGCCAAGCGGCTTGAGCGGGTGCTGACCAACGATCCGGGCACCGGCGTGATGCGCCACGCCGACGCCGGCTATGACATCGCCAAGGACTGCGCGAAGGAGCAGGGGCTCACGCTTCCGATGATCCGCTGACCGGCTTGGCGGGGGCGGGCTTGGCGGGGGTGGCGCGTGGCGGCAGGGTCGCAAGCGCCACCCCCGGCAGCACCAGCAGGACGCCCAGCAGGTGGAACATCTGGAACTGCTCGCCCAGCAGCGCCCAGGCCGCCACCGCCGCCCACAGCGGCATGACGTAGAGCGAGGTGCCGGCCCGCGCCGGACCCATCAGGTTGATCGTCTTCTGGTAGGTCAGGAAGGCCAGGACCGAGGCGAACAGCGCCACCCCGGCGATGCGGACGGCGGCGTCCAGGCTCAGCGGGACGGGGCGCAGGGCCAGCGTCTCCCACGCGTAGAAGGGGGCGAGCACGACGACACCGGCCAGCGCGTTCGCCGCGAACACCGTCACCACCGGCAGCGAGCTGCGGGTCTGGCGCAGCAGCACCGTGTAGACCGCCCAGGTCGCCGACCCCACCAGGATCAGCAGGTCGCCGGCGTTGAAGGACAAATGCAGCAGCGCCTGCGCGTCGCCGCGGGTCAGGATCACCAGCACGCCGGCCATGGCGACGGCGATTCCCGTCGCCTGCCGCGGCGTCACCTTTTCGCGCAGCCACAGGGCGGCGATCATCAGGATGATGACCGGGCTGGTGGCGTAGATCAGCGCGGCGTTGGTCGCGCTGGTGCGCTCCAGCCCCATGTAGACGACGGCGCCGCACACGCCCTGGGCCAGCGCGCCCAGCAGAAGAAAGCGCTTCCACGAGGCGCGCAGGGCGTGGCGGTGTTGGATCAGGCCGGGCAGGGCCAGCGGCAGGATCATCAGGAAGGCCAGCACCCAGCGCCAGAAGGCCAGCCCGACCGGCGGCACGATGGCCGCCGCGGCCCGTCCGATCACCACGTTGGAGGCGAAGAAGGCCGAGGAGAGCAGATACAGGGCATAGGCTGTAAAGACGGCGTTGCGCGGCTGGCGGTCCATGGGGCGTCCGGGGAAAGTCGGTGGGCGTCTTACGGAGCCTGCGGCCCCAGCAGCATCACCAGCTTGTAGTCGGATCGTCCGGCGGGGCACAACGTCACTTGTTCGTAGACCAGCGTCCCGTCCTGGGGATGGGTGAAGCTGCGGGTGCCGCCCTCGCGCTCCAGAACGCCCTGGTCCTGCCACAGCCGGGCGAAGCGGGGCGAGGCCGCGCGCAGGCCGTCGACCAGGGCGGTCACCTCCGCATCTCCGGCGCGGCGGGCGGTGTCGGCGCGGAACTCGGCGAGCAGCCGGCGGGCGCGGTCCTCCCAGTCGGCGATGAAGCCCCGCGCGGTGGGATCGAGGAAGACGTAGCGCAGCAGGTTCCGCTCCGCTCCGCCCAGCCAGCCGGAGAAGAGATGCGCCGCCG
Source organism: Azospirillum brasilense (assembly GCF_003349955.1). Taxonomy (GTDB): domain Bacteria; phylum Pseudomonadota; class Alphaproteobacteria; order Azospirillales; family Azospirillaceae; genus Azospirillum; species Azospirillum brasilense_B. Next base: position 12,376 of record NZ_QLKQ01000069.1, on the reverse strand, counting down.
CCGCGTTCCAGCCGACCGCCGTCCAGACGCGGTCGAGCAGGTAGGCCGGCGCCGCCACAACCTCCAGCGCCGCCAGCAGCGTGGCCGGGCGATGGTCCGGTCCATCCTTCGCGTCGGCGTCGGGATCGCGCTTGCGCGACAGCTCGAACAGGTATGCGCGCTCCGCCGCGGTCAGCCGCAGCGCCCCGGCGATGCGTGCCAGCGCCTGGGGGGAGACGGAGACCTCGCGCCCCTGTTCCAGCCACGTGTACCAGGTCGGGCTGAGGCCGCAGAGCTGCGCGGCCTCCTCCCGCCGCAGGCCGGGCGTGCGGCGGCGGGCGGAACCCGTCTGCGGGATGCCGGCCTCCGCCGGGGTCAGCCGCTCCCGGTGGGCGCGCAGGAAGGCGCCCAGCCGGTGCCGGGCATCGTCGTCGGAACTCATGGTGGCAGCGCTTATACCAGGATAAGCGCTTGCCTTGTACCAGTTTGCCGGAAACCCGATGCTGGGTCATCACAACGGACACGCCCCAACAAACACCAACGGAATCGCCACCATGACCAACAGCCACCACGGCGTCGTCGCCGCGCAATACGGCCAGCGCGCCGACGCCTATGTGACCAGCGCCGTCCACGCCTCGGGCGCCGACCTGGAGCAGATCGAGGACGCGCTGCGCGGCCGGAACGCCGCCCGCGTGCTGGATCTCGGCTGCGGCGGCGGCCACGTCGCCTACCGCGCCGCTCCCCACGCCGCCGAGGTGGTCGCCGTGGACGTCACCGCCCCGATGCTGGAGGCGGTCGCCCGCAACGCGGCGGAGCGCGGGCTGACCAACATCACCACCACCCAGGCCCCCGCCGAGCGCCTGCCCTTTCCGGACGGCCATTTCGACGTGGTGCTGAGCCGCTTCAGCGCCCATCACTGGCTGAACGCCGAGGCCGGCCTGCGCGAGGCGCGGCGGGTGCTGGCCCCCGGCGGGCGGGCGGTGTTCGTGGACATCGTGTCGCCGGGCCACCCGCTGCTGGATACCCACCTCCAGGCCGTGGAACTGCTGCGCGACACCTCGCACGTTCGCAACTACAGCGCCGCGGAATGGATGGCCGCCCTGTCGCGCGCCGGCTTCGCGGTGACCGGCCTGACGCCGCGCCGCCTGCGCATGGAGTTCGCCGTCTGGACCGCCCGCACCTCCACCCCGGACCTGCGCGCCCAGGCCATCCGGGCCCTGCAGGACCTCGCCTCCGACGAGGTGCGCCGCCACTTCGACATCCTGGAGGACGGCAGCTTTCTCCTGGACAGCCTGACCATCGAAGCGGAGGCTTGCTGATCACAAGAAAAGGGATGGGGGAGGCCGGTGATGGATGACGTTCGTGTGCGAAAGGCCGGTCTCGCCGACGCGGGCGTGGTCACCGGCCTCGTGGGGGCGCTGCTGTCGGAACTGTCCGCCGGGCAGAACGACACGCCGCGCGCCGTCATGCTGGCCGTCGCCGAATCCCTGCTGAGCGGCGGCGCGTCCTACACGGTCTTCCTGGCCGAGGATGGGGCGGGCCGCCCGCTCGGCGTCGCGACCCTGTCGGAGGGGGCGTGCATTTCCACGCTGGGCCGGTTCGGGACGATCCGGGAATTGTACGTGACACCGGAGTCGCGCTCCGCCGGAGTGGGGCGGGTGCTGATCCGGGCCGTTCTCGACCATGGCCGCGCCCATCGCTGGACGCGGGTCGAGGTGGGGGCGCCGTCCGCCGCCGAGTGGCCGGATTCCCTGCGATTCTATAAGCGCGAAGGCTTCACGGAGATCGGGCCGCGCCTGAAGTTCCGTCTGGCCTGACGCCGCCCGTGGAGCTTGCGTGATGCGGCTTGGTTGCGTGTTGACAGACGATTCGGCCACGCGCCAAATGAACCCGCATCACCGGCCGCCGAAAAGAACGGGCGGCCATTCGACCGAACACGGGAGGTTGTTAGGAATGAAGCGCATCCTGCTGGGTGCCGGGCTCGGCGTTGCCGCCACCTTGGCGCTTGCTGCGCCGGCCCAGGCCGCCAAGACCCTCGTCTATTGCTCCGAGGGCAGCCCCGAAAACTTCAACCCGATGGTCAACACGACCGGAACGAGCTTCGACGTCTCGCTGCCCGTGTACAACAACCTCGTGCAGTTCGAGTACGGCGGCACCAAGGTGGTCCCCGGCCTCGCCGAGAAGTGGGAGGTGTCGGAGGACGGGCTGACCTACACGTTCCACCTGCGCAAGGGTGTGAAGTGGCACAGCAACAACGACTTCAAGCCGACCCGCGACGCCAACGCGGACGACGTCCTGTGGTCGTTCAACCGTCAGTGGAAGAAGGATCACCCCTTCCACAAGGTGTCCGGCGGCGCCTATGACTACTTCAACGACATGGCGATGCCGGACCTGCTGAAGTCGATCGAGAAGGTCGACGACTACACGGTCAAGTTCACGCTGAACAAGGTCGAGGCGCCCTTCATCGCCAATCTGGCGATGCCCTTCGCGCCCATCCAGTCCGCCGAATACGCCGAGACCCTGCAGAAGAAGAACCAGATCGACAGGATCGATCAGGCGCCGATCGGCACCGGCCCGTTCCAGTTCGTCGCCTACCAGAAGGACGCGGTCATCCGCTACAAGGCGTTCGAGCCGTATTGGGGCGGCAAGGCGCAGCTCGACAACCTCGTCTTCGCGATCACGCCCGACGCCGCCGTCCGCTATGCCAAGCTGAAGGCCGGCGAGTGCCACATCGTGCCGTACCCGAACCCGGCCGATCTGGAGGCGATGAAGAAGGACAGCGCCATCACCCTGATGGAGCAGGAAGGCCTGAACGTCGGCTATCTCGCCTTCAACGTCACCAAGAAGCCCTTCGACGACGTGCGCGTCCGCCGCGCGCTGAACATGGCCATCGACAAGAAGGCCGTGGTCGACGCGGTGTACCAGGGCGCCGGCGTCCCGGCGAAGAACCCGATCCCGCCGACCATGTGGTCGTACAACAAGGAGATCGAGGACTACCCCTACGATCCGGAGCGCGCGAAGAAGCTGCTGGCCGAGGCCGGCTTCCCGGACGGCTTCGAGACCGACCTGTGGGCCATGCCGGTGCAGCGTCCCTACAACCCCAACGCCAAGCGCATGGCCGAGATGATGCAGGCGGACCTCGCCAAGGTCGGCATCAAGGCCAAGGTCGTGCAGTACGAGTGGGGCGAGTACCGCAAGCGCCTCCAGGCCGGCGAGCACCAGATGGGCATGCTGGGCTGGACCGGCGACAACGGCGACCCCGACAACTTCCTGCACGTGCTGCTCGGCTGCGAGGCCGCGCGTCCGGGCGGGTCGAACATCGCCAAGTGGTGCTACAAGGAGTTCGACGACCTCGTCGTCCAGGCCAAGCGCACCACCGACATCGCCGCCCGCACCAAGCTGTACGAGCAGGCGCAGGTCATCTTCAAGGAAGAGGCCCCGTGGCTGACCGTCGCGCATTCGGTCGTGCACATGGCGCTGAGCAAGAATGTGGTCGATTACAAGATGGACCCGTTCGGCATCCATCGTTTCTACGGCGTCGATTTGAAACAATAAATTCCGCGTAGCAAGCGGCTTTACAAAGCGGTCGCCGGGGCATTAAACCCCCGGCTTCCCTTTGCGGATGCAGAGGTAAAAAAGGGGGCCACGGCCCCCTTGCTTTCGTTTCGAGCCCCCGGTGACGATCCGATGCTACGCTTCATCCTGACGCGGGTGAGCCTGGTGATTCCGACCTTTCTCGGCGTCACCTTCCTGACCTTCCTGTTGATCCGCCTTGTCCCTGGCGACCCCATCGAGGTGCGCGTCGGCGAGCGCGGCATCCCCCCCGAACGGCTTCTCGAACTGCGGCACGAGCTGGGGCTGGATCGCCCCCTGTGGCACCAGTTTCTCGATTACATCGGCGGCGTCCTCCAGGGCGACCTCGGCGTGTCGCTGGTGACGCGCAACTCGGTGTTCAGCGAATTCGTGACGCTGTTCCCGGCGACGCTGGAACTGGCGGCGCTGGCCATGCTGTTCGCCACGGTGGTCGGCCTGCCCGCGGGAATCGTCGCGGCGGTCCGGCGCGGCTCGATCTTCGACCATGGGGTGATGGGCATCAGCCTGACCGGCTATTCCATGCCGATCTTCTGGTGGGGCCTGCTGCTGATCCTGTTCTTCTCGGTGGGGCTGGGCTGGACGCCGGTGTCTGGGCGGCTCGACCTGCTCTATTACGTGGAGCCGGTGACCGGCTTCATGCTGATCGACACGCTGATGGCCGGTGAATACGGCGCCTTCTGGTCGGCGCTGCACCACCTCATCCTGCCGATGATCGTCCTCGGCACCGTTCCGCTGGCCGTCGTGGCGCGCATGACGCGCTCCGCCATGCTGGAAGTGCTGGGCGAGGATTACATCCGCACCGCGAAGGCCAAGGGGCTGGCGGGCAAGCGGGTGATCGGCCTGCACGCGCTGCGCAACGCGCTGATCCCCGTGGTCACCGTGATCGGCCTCCAGGTGGGCACGCTGCTGGGCGGCGCGATCCTGACCGAAACCATCTTCTCCTGGCCCGGCGTGGGCAAGTGGCTGATCGAGAGCATCAACCGCCGCGACTATCCGGCGCTCCAGGGCGGGGTGCTGCTGATCGCGACGACGGTGATGACCGTGAACCTGCTGGTGGACGTTCTGTACGGCGTCCTGAACCCCCGCATCCGCCATTCGCGGTGAGGTGAGCCATGACGACTCCTACGACGACGGGCGTTCCGGAGACTCTTCCGGCCGCTTCTCCGCCGGTTTCCCAGCCGCCGCACCCGCTGGTCGAGTTCTGGTACCATTTCCGGCAGAACAAGGGGGCCATGGCCGGCCTCGCGGTGATCCTGCTGATCGCCGTGGTGGCGCTGTTCGCCGAGCTGGTGGCGCCGCACGACCCCAACATCCAGTACCGCGACGCTATCCTGGTGCCGCCGGTCTGGCAGGAGGGCGGGCGCTGGGCCTTCCTTCTCGGCACCGACGACATCGGGCGCGACATGCTGTCGCGGCTGATCTTCGGGGCGCGGCTGTCGATGATGATCGGCCTGATCGTCGTCACGCTGTCGCTGGCGGTCGGGTTGGCGCTGGGCATGATCGCCGGATTCTTCGGCGGCGTCACCGATGCCCTGGTCATGCGCCTCATGGACATTCTGCTGTCGCTGCCCAGCCTGCTGCTGGCCGTGGTGGTGGCGGCGATCCTCGGGCCGGGGCTGGTCAACGCCATGCTGGCCGTGTCGATCGTGGTCATCCCGCACTACGCCCGCCTGACCCGCGCCGCCGTGATGGCGGAGACGAACAAGGACTACGTCGTCGCCTCCCGCGTGGCGGGAGCCGGGCCGCTGCGGCTGATGCTGGTGGTGATCCTGCCGAACTGCGTGGCGCCGCTGATCGTCCAGGCGACGCTGGGCTTCTCCACGGCGATCCTGGACGCCGCGGCGCTGGGCTTCCTCGGCCTCGGCGCGCAGCCGCCGACGCCGGAGTGGGGCACCATGCTGGCTTCCTCCCTCCAGTTCCTCCAGCGCGCCCCCTGGGTCGTCACCTGGCCCGGCGTGGCCATCCTGGTGACGGTGCTGGCCTTCAACCTGCTGGGCGACGGGCTGCGCGACGCGCTCGACCCCAAGCTGAAACGCTGATGGCTGCCATGCCTCTTCTCGACATCAAGAATCTGTCCGTCGAGTTCACCACGCGCGCCGGCACCTTCCGCGCCGTGGACGGGATCGACCTCACCGTGGACGAGGGCGAGGTGGTGGGCATCGTCGGCGAGTCCGGGTCCGGCAAGTCCGTGACCTCGCTCGCCGTGATGGGCCTGCTCGGCTCCAACGGCACGGTGGTCGCCGACCGCATGCAGTTCGGCGGCAAGGACCTGCTGGCGATGAGCCCGTCGCAGCGCCGGAAGATCACCGGCAAGGACGTGGCCATGGTCTTCCAGGAGCCGATGACCAGCCTGAACCCCTGCTTCACCGTCGGTTTCCAGATCATGGAGACGCTGAAGGTGCATGAGGGTCTGTCCGGCAAGGCGCTGCGCAACCGCGCCATCGAGCTGCTGGAGCAGGTCGGCATCCCGGCCCCGGAAAGCCGCCTGTCGGCCTTCCCGCACCAGCTGTCCGGCGGCATGAACCAGCGCGTGATGATCGCCATCGCCATCGCCTGCAACCCGCGCCTGCTGGTCGCGGACGAGCCGACGACGGCGCTCGACGTGACCATCCAGAAGCAGATCCTCGACCTGCTGGTCCGCCTCCAGAAGGAGCGGGGCATGGCTCTGATCCTGATCACCCACGACATGGGTGTGGTGGCGGAGACGGCGCAGCGGGTGGTCGTCATGTACGCCGGGCAGGTCGCCGAGACGCGCCCGGTGGACGCCCTGTTCAAGGCGCCGCGCCATCCCTACACCGGCGCGCTGCTCGACGCGCTGCCGGAGCGGGCGCTGGGCAAGCGCCGGCTGCCGACCATCCCCGGCGTGGTGCCGGGCATCGGCGACCGGCCGCAGGGCTGCCTGTTCAACCCGCGCTGCCGCTTCGCCACCGATCGCTGCCGCATCGAGCGGCCGGCCCTGTTCGACGTGGACGCCGGCAAGGCGCGCTGCTTCTATCCTCTCGCTGATGCTCCGGTCGGCGCCGGGGAGGTTCTGTGATGACCGACATCCTCACCGACGTCATGCCGGCCACCGGTCCGGTGGTGCTGGAAGCCATTCACCTGCGCAAGCACTACGCGGTGAAGCGCGGCGCCTTCAAGCCGGCGGCCACCGTCAAGGCGCTGGACGGCGTGTCCTTCCAGCTCGAAGCCGGGAAGACGCTGGCGGTGGTCGGCGAGTCCGGCTGCGGCAAGTCGACGCTGGCGCGCTCCGTCACGATGATCGAGCCGCCGTCCTCGGGCCAGCTTCTCTACGACGGGCGCGACGTGGTCGGACGCACCGCCTCGGAGATGAAGGAGCTGCGGCGCACCGTCCAGATGGTGTTCCAGAACCCCTACGGATCGCTGAACCCGCGCAAGACCGTGGGCTCGATCCTGTCGGAGCCGCTGGTCATCAACACCCCGATGGGCAAGCAGGAGCGGCGGGAGCGGGCCGTCGCCATGATGGCGAAGGTCGGGCTGCGCCCCGATCAGGTGGACCGCTACCCGCACATGTTCTCCGGCGGCCAGCGCCAGCGCATCGCCATCGCGCGCGCGCTGATGCTGAATCCGCGGGTGGTCGTGGCGGACGAGCCGGTGTCGGCGCTCGACGTGTCGATCCAGGCGCAGGTGCTGAACCTGATGATGGACCTTCAGGAGGAGCTGAACCTCGCCTACCTGTTCATCTCTCACGACCTCAGCGTGGTCCGGCACATCGCCGACGCGGTCATGGTGATGTATCTCGGCCGGCCGGTGGAGCATGGGCCGAAGGACGTGGTCTACTCCCGCCCGCGCCATCCCTACACCCGCATCCTGATGGCCGCCACGCCGAGGGTGAACCCGGCGCTGCGGGCGGAGCGGGTGATCCCGAAGGGCGAGCTGCCCTCGCCGCTGAATCCGCCGCCGGGCTGTCCCTTCCACAAGCGCTGTCCCCACGCCACGGAGCGCTGTGCCGCGGAGGTGCCGGCGCTGCGCCCCGTGGACGAGCGGCTGGTCGCCTGCCACTTCGCCGAGGAGATGGCGTAGGGCAGGCCGTCGGCGATCGGGTGAATCCAGACCGACGCCGGGCGCGTGGCCCGGCGTCGGTCTAACCGATCTTTTTGAAGATTTTGCAGATCTGGAGCATCGTCGTGCCGTTCAGGGCCGTCCGGTAGGACGAGTAGCCCCACAGGACATGCGAGGCGATTTCCCCGAGCCAATCCTCCAAACCATCCACCAACCCCTCGGTAAGCTCCTGATATTTATTGCGAACGGCGACGCTGAAGGCGTTATCCTGGGTGATGAAGGTGTTGGATTGATTGCCAAAGAGCATCACGTAACTCCCGACATTCATGAGGGCGTCGTTCCATTCGTCCACCGTCGTGAATCCGTGAGGCGACACGGCCATGGTGAGATCGATCCGATCGTTCCCGATCGCTTGGATGGTTGCTTCTCGGGCGGTGAAGTACTCGAAGTCCGCCGGCCCCGGGGCGCCCTCCAGGTTGTCGGCAAGACTGTTGAGGATCGCCTGGAAGGCGGTGGTGGCGTTGGAAAGGTCGAGCGGATCGAAATTGATCAGGCGGGTGACGTCGCACCGGTCGAAGTCTTCCGCGACGAGCGGAATGTAGCCCGCGGCGATGTTCAGAACTGTTCTCGGCATGATACGGCCTTTCGTAAGGACGGGCTGACGACGGCGCGGATGGATCAGGGCAGCGCGAGCGCCGGGAAGACGTGAAGGTCTCCGGCGCCCCGCGCGAAGATGTCGGCAACGCGGACGCCGGCGGCGTTCACGGCCAGGATTTCGGCAGGGACGGCCGGGGGCAGAGACACCGCCTGCGCGTCGCATCCCCACCCCAGCCCGTCGCAATGCAGGACGAGGCCGCCGGGTTTCACGGCAATGTTCAGCGGGTCGACTTCCGCACCGCAGGAGGGAATGAGCTGGACGTCGATGGGCGCGAGGTTTCGGGACTTGCGCAGCCTGCCGACCAGATGATCCAGGCAGATTTCCAGGCCGAAGGTCAGCCCGTCCAGGGTGAAGACCGACGAGCCGTCGTAATTGCGGCGCTGGCTTTCGCTTCGGGTCGTGTTGGACGGGGCCAGATGTTTGACCCGCTCAAGGGCGATGCCGCCGTCCTTCAAGGTTCCTGCCCGGATGAAGTCGATCCCGGACTTCTTTTCCTTGAGCACGGCGAAGGCGGTGCGCTGTCCGAGGACCTTGTCGGCGCCGAAGCCTCCCTTTTGGATCAGGCTGTAGTTGTAGGCTTCCGTATTGGGCGGGAAAAGAAAGGCGATCAACTGCGACAGCAGGGTCGCATCCTTGTCCCATTCCGACTTGCCGACGATGGTGCCGAAGACGAACAGCCAATTCTTCCATTTGGCGTCGGCGACCAGGCCTTGCAGCTTGTCGACAAGGGCCTGAACATCGTCCATGTCGTAGGCGCCGGTTTTCCCCCGAAAGAAGAACTCCGGCATCATGAAGATTTTCAGGGTTTCGTCGGACGTGTCGATCTGCGTGGAGGCGCGGGCGGCGTCGATCGCGCAGCCGACCAGCTTCACGCGCTCCGCGATGTCATCGTCCGGCTTGTCCAGTCCGAGGTAGCGCTGCTTCGACGTCGTCCGGACGCTTCTGCCGAACAACGAATTCACGAACTCGCGCTCGATGACGACGTCGGGGCCGGTGAAGATGAGGTGGGCGACGAGCTGAACCTTCTTGTAGGGCATGCTTTCCGTGTCCTGTGCTCCGGGTGGACAGGCGAGGCGGCGCGCCTCTTGACATGCAGGACGCACGGAACGCGAGGTTGTGAGGGCAAATCGGAGCGTGGCGGTCCGTGCCGAGGCTCACCGGGCGTTGAACCGCCGTCGGGAAAGGGATACCCTCGCGCCGGTCGTGGTCATTGCCCGCGCCCTTGGGGGGAAGCGGAGTCCGTCGGGGAAGGAAATTGGCGCTATGCCGCTGATGGTGTGGAACGACAAGCTGAGCGTCGGGATCGCCAAGTTCGACGAGGAGCACAAGCAACTGGTCGCCCTGGTCAACGAGCTGTTCGACGCCGTCCAGGCGGGGCGCAGCAAGGAGGCGCTGGGCGGCATCCTCGACAGCCTCGTCGCCTACACCCGGTCGCACTTCACCCATGAGGAGGAGCATTTCGCCCGCCTCGGCTATCCGGACCGCGACGCCCACAAGGCGGAGCACGACGCGCTGGCCAATCAGGTGCTGGAGGTGCAGCGCAAATACCACGCCGGCGTCACCGCCACGCTGAGCATGGAGGTGATGAACTTCCTGAAGAACTGGCTGATCAAGCACATCCAGGGTACCGACAAGAAGTATGGCCCCTTCCTGAAGGAAAAGGGCCTGGGGTAAAGGGCCATTTCCCGAAGGACCGCCATGGCCGTGCGCGCCTTCCGGTGATCGGGCCGGACGGGCCGCGAAGCGTCTGAAGGCCGGTCCAGTCACTGGCGCCGGTCGACGGCACGGACTATCCCCGACCGCTCATTTTTTGTGTCCGGCAACCGGACTTTTCCCAGGGGCGTCGCGCGTCGACCCGGCACAGCCGTCGCCGGGCGTTGGGAACTCTTGGCCGGGGCCGGGGTTCATGACGTGACGGATGACTCCTGAATGGCTCCGTCATCGCGCAATTCCGGCGAAGGTGCGCCGATGAACCGATGGCCGACACGGAGCCGTCCCGCCACCCGCGCCCGGGCCAGCCGCGGCGGAGTCGCCGGCGCGTGCCGCCACCAACCCGTCCCCCGCTCTCCTGATCCCGCCACCGCCGCCCGGCTGTCCGAGGCGCCACCCTTATGCGCCATCGCCGCCCGAACATGACGATCCGGAGACACACGCAACCGTCACAGGGTCAAAACCATGGAAGAACAGTGGCTCCTCAAGGCGAAATTCGTCGCCTTCAATTTGACGATCTCGGCGTTCGTTTTCGTTTTGTATGCGCAGGGCTGGCTGGACCGGGTCTTGACCGGGCACATCGCCGTGGCGACCGCGATCATCGGGATCGTGTTCGTGGTCGGTCTGGTGATGTCGGCCTATCGGGTGTGGAAGATCGGCGGTGAGCTGGACCGGGCCAAGCTCGGCGGCGGGCGCCTGATGAAGGTCGAAAGCGAGCGCGCCCTGGAAATCCGCCTGTTCTCGCGGATCTCGCATCTTCAGCACATCGCCAACGCGCTCGGCATGCTCGGCCTGATCGGCACGGCCTGGGGCTTCAGCCTGTTCGCCGCGAACATCACGCCGGACATGGTGGGCAACGCCGCGTCGGCCGGCGCCATGGTGACCACGTTGGCGAGCGGTCTGGGCGTGGCGATCTACGCCACGATGCTCGGCGGCGCGCTGTGCTTGTGGACCACCTGCAACCTGCAGCTTCTGCGCGGGGCCACGGCGTCGCTGTGCGCGCTGATCATGGACGAGGCCCACGCCCGCTCGCGGCTGGCTCCGCGGACGGGGACACCGGACTTCGCCGCGCCGCAAGCGGCCCCCTACGGTGCGCTCGGCGGTGAGGCCACATCATGAACGATTTCCTGGGCGAGGACCAAACCGGCGTGCTCGTCGCGCGGGACCTGCTGACGCTGCTGCTGTGCGGCTTCGTCGCCTGCGCCGTCCTGGCGGTTCCCTTCATCAACGAAGCCAAGAAAACCGAAGCCAACCAGCAGAACGAATCCTCTTCGTCCGCCGCGGCGGGCATGGAGCCGCCGGGAAACGTCATCATCGAGGCGCGCTGGGACGACAAGCTGCGCAGCGACGTCGATCTGTGGGTGCAGGCGCCGGGCGACGTGCCGGTCGGCTACTCGAACAAGTCGGGGCTGATCTTCAACCTGCTGCGCGACGATCTCGGCGCCTACGCCGATCCCACGGAAATCAATTTCGAAACCTCCTATTCCCGCGGCATTCCTCCGGGCGAATACACCGTCAACGTGCATCTGTTCCGCAACCTGGAAAATGTGTTTCCCATCTGGGTCCGGGTGGTCGCCCGCGTCAAGGCGGAGCATGAATCGGGGGCCGCCACCATCGCCGCCACGCGCGTCCGCCTGGATCACGAGGGGCAGGAGATCACCGCCTTCCGCTTCACCCTGACGGAGCGGGGCGAGCTGGTGCCGGGGTCCCTGAACGCCGTGTTCAAGCCGCTGCGCTCGGCCAAGAATTGACCCGCCGGCCCGGGAGTGCGCCATGGAAAGCCTGACCGTCATCTTCGGCTTCGTCGCCGTCGTCACCCTGCTGCTCGTCCTGTCGGCGCTGCGCTGGACGCGCAGCCGGATGGCGCGGGTGGTGATCCTGCTGCTGTTCGCCCTGCTGCTGCCGGCGGCCTACGCCGCGCCGGCGGCGCTGCTGGGCCGCGCGAAGCCGGTCACGCTGGAATGGATGGGAGCCAACGTGCGCGAGGCCAAGGTGCTGAGCGCCACGCTGGTGGAGAACGAAGCGATCTACCTCACCCTTCTCTGGGAACAGGCGCCCAACCTCTACCGCCTGCCCTGGGACCGCCGCATGGCGGAGCAGTTGCAGGAGGCCCAGCGGGAGGCCCAGCGCAACGGCACCAACCCGATGATGCGGCTGCCCTTCGAGCGGTCCTGGGATGACCGGGAGCCGCGATTCTACGCGCAGCCGCAGCCGAAGATGCCGGACAAGCCCTATGAGAACGCGCCCGGCAACGGCGGGCCGGGCGGCAATCCGGGGATCGAGTTCCAGCATCCCGGTCAGCCGACCTGAGGCCCGACGGGCGGAGGGCGCCTGCTGGCCGCATTCATCACGGTTTGCGTCAGGGCAATCGCATTTGACCTTTATAGCCCTCTCCCCTCCGGGGAGAGGGTGGCC
>NZ_QLKQ01000068.1 GCF_003349955.1 Azospirillum brasilense | reverse complement strand
CGCAACCAAAAAGCGTTGAAAGCCCGTCTCGCAAGAGGCGGGCTTTCGGCATTTCGGGTTTGCTTCGGCGCACGCCTTCAGGATCGCGCAGAAGTGCGCCGGATTTCCTGGAGGCCCCGTCATCTGAGAGAGCGGGGGAGGTGGCGCGGTCACATCCCTTCCGGCCAGCGATGGCGGAACCCCAACTCCCGCTCCAGGAAGCGGGCGCAGCGCAGCAGCCGGTCCTCCTCGTAGGGACGGGCGATCAGTTGCAGGCCGATGGGCAGCCCGTCGGCCGTCCAACCGCAGGGGATCGACAGGCAGGGGAAGCCGATCAGCGACACGGTGTAGGTGATCGCCAGATAGTCGATGATGGTGGACAGCCGGAAGCCGTTGATTTCCGTCACGTCGCCTTGGGCGTTGGGGAAGGGCGGCACGCTGGCGCTCAGCGTCATCAGGATGTCGTGGTCGCGGAAGAAGGCGGCGAAGCGGCGGTAGAGGGCGCTGCGCTGGGCCTCCGCCCGCAGATAGTCGGCGGCGCTCAGCCCCTTGCCCCGCGCGATGTTCCAGGCGACCGACGGGCTCAGCCGGTCGCCATCCTGCTCCAGCGTCCGGCCGTAGGTGTGGAAGATGTGCGCGGCGCGCAGCGTGCCGAAGGCGGCGCCGGCTTCCCGGCAGTCGGGCGTGGCCTCCACGAAGTCCCCGAAGCGGCCGTCCAGACCGCGCATCACCGCCTCGAACCGCTCGGCCAGCCCGAGGTCGATCAGGGCGGAGCCGAGGTCCGTGCTCCAGGCCACCCGCAGCGACAGCGGATCGAACGCGTCGAGGTCCGGCACCGTCCATTCCGGAACGGGCAGGGAGGTCGGGTCGCGTGGGTCCGGCCCGCTGACGGCGGCGAGCGCCAGAGCGGCGTCGGCCACGTCGCGGGCGAGGAAGCCCTGCGTCGCCAGCCCGTCCCAGGCCAGCGCGCGGCCCGGACTGGGGATGCGCCCTGGCGTTGGGCGCAAGCCCACCACCCCGCAGAAGCTGGCCGGCGTGCGCACCGAACCGCCGAAGTCGGTCCCCTGGGCCAGCGGCACCAACCCGGCGGCCACCGCGGCAGCACTCCCGCCGCTCGACCCGCCGCTGGTCCTGTCGAGGTCGTAGGGGTTGGCCGTCGGCCCGCACAGCTCGTTGCCGGTGATGGCGCCGAAGCCGAACTCCGGCGTGTTGGTCTTGCCCAGGATGATGGCGCCCGCCGCCTTCAGCCGGGCGACGCTGAGGTCGTCGGTGTCGGGAATCAGGTCGGTGTAGAGGGTGGAGCCGTAGGTGGTGCGCAACCCCGCCGTCAGCGTCAGGTCCTTGATGCCCATCGGCACGCCGTGCAGCGGGCCGAGCGGCGACCCTGCCTCGACCCGGCGGTCGGCGGCCTCGGCGGCGGCAAGGGCCGCGTCGGGGGCGACGGTGATGAAGGACTTCAGCCCGCCGTCCAGCGCCGCGATGCGCTCCAGGCTCGCCGCCACGAGGTCGCGCGCCCGGAAGCGGCGGGTGCGCACGCCCTCCGCCATCTCGGAGGCGCTGAGGCGGAACAGGTCGGGTGTGCTCACGGGCAGGGTCTCCGAATGGTGCGGACCGAGTTTAGAACGGCAGGAGGGGGGCGGGCGAGCCCTTGGGCCGCGCCGGGGCGGGCAGGCCGCAGGGCAGGAACTCGCCGCGCCCAGGTTCGGCCAGCAGTTCGCCGTCGCGGCAGATCACCGCGCCACGGGACAGCGTGGCGACCGGCCAGCCGGTGACCTCGATCCCCTCATAGGGCGTGTAGTCCACATTGTGGTGCAGGATGCCGTTGGTGATGGTGACCGTGCGCGACGGGTCCCACAGGGCGATGTCGGCGTCCGCCCCCACGGCGATGGTGCCCTTGCGCGGGTGCAGGCCGTACATGCGGGCGGGGTTGGCGGCGGTCAGCTCGACGAACCTGGTCAGCTCCATCCGGCCCTTCATCACCCCCTCGGAGAAGAGCAGCGGAAGGCGCGTCTCGACGCCGGGGATGCCGTTGGGGACGCAGCGGAAGGGCGCCTGCTCGCCATGCACCTTCTTGCCGCCCGGCCCGTCGAAGCGGAAGGGCGCGTGGTCGGAGGAGAAGACCTGGAAGGCGCCGCCGGTCAGCCCGTCCCAGATCACCTTCTGGTTCGCGGCGTCGCGCGGCGGCGGCGAGCAGATGCACTTGGCGCCCTCGAACCCCCCTTGATCAAGATCAGGCCCACCCAGGTCGTCGGCGGTCAGGAACAGGTACTGCGGGCAGGTTTCGGCGTAGATGCGCAGGCCGCGCCCCTGCGCCCAGCGGATCTGCTCCACCGCGTCGGCGCCGGAGACATGGACGATCAGGATCGGCACGTCCACCAGCTCCGCCAGGGAGATGGCCCGGTGGGTGGCCTCGCGCTCGGCCACGCGGGGGCGGGAGACGCCGTGGAAATAGGGGGCGGTCTGGCCGGCGCGCTCCAGCTTCTCGGTCAGCCAGGCGATGCAGTCGGCGTTCTCCGCGTGCATCATGACCATGGCGCCCTCGGCGCGGGCGATGTCCAGAACCTCCAGGATCTGGCGGTCGTTCAGCTTCAGCGCGTCGTAGGTCATGTAGATCTTGAAGGACGTGTAGCCCTCGCGGATCAGCGCCGGCAGCTCCTGGCCCAGCACCTGCTCGGTGGGGTCTGTGACGATGAGGTGGAAGGCGTAGTCGATCAGCGGCTTTCCGGCAGCGCGGCGGTGATAGTCGTCCACCGCGGCGCGCAGCGTCTTGCCCTTCTCCTGGCAGGCGAAGGGCAGCACCGTCGTGGTGCCGCCGAAGGCGGCCGAGCGGGTGCCGGTCAGGAAATCGTCGGCCATGACGGAGCCGTCGCCGGTCGGCTGGTCGAAATGGACGTGCCCGTCCACCCCGCCCGGCAGGACGAGCAGCCCGGCGGCGTCGATCTCCTCCCGCCCGGCGGCCAGCCCTTCGCCGAGCGCGGCAATCCGCCCGCCGCGCACGCCGACGTCGGCCTTGAACACGTCCGACGCGGTGGCGACCGTGCCGTTGCGGATGACCAGATCGAAGCTCATCGTCGTTTCTCCCATCGTGACGTTTTTGCCCCCTCCCTAACCCTCCCCCGCTGACGCAGGGGAGGGGACTGCCCCCGCTTCGCAGAAGGCACCCTCTCCTGCGAAGCGGGGGAGGGTCGGGGAGGGGGCAAAGGCACGGCCCTCAGCCATGCAGCTCGTGGAACAGGCTGCCCCAGCCCTCGACGCGGCGGGTGTCCACGCCGGTCATGCGCAGCGCCTTCCACACCACCGTGGACACCGTGTCGTAGACGGGGATGCCCAGCGCCTTCTCCATGCGCTCCGCCACCGGGGCGCCGCGCATGTTGGTGCAGATGATGGCGATGGCCTCCGGCTTGGACTCCGCGACCTCCAGGCACATCCGCTCGATGGTCTCCTCGGTCACCTCGGAGAAGGAGAAGTTGCCGCGGTCGTTCAGGTGCCGCTCCGCCACCACCTCGAAGCCGGCGGCGTTGTAGTTGGCGACCATCTTGTCCTGGATCTCGTCCAGATAGGGGCTGACGATGGCGAAGCGCTTGCGCCTGGTCGTCGCCAGAATCTCGTTCAGCGCGAGCATGGAGGTGCAGGCGGGGATGCCCGTCTCCGCTTCGATGGAGGCGCACAGCTTTTCGTCCGCCGCGAAGCCCAACCAGCCGGCCGAGGTGCCGTTCCAGCCGATCACGTTCAGCCGGGCGTCGGCCAGCAGCCGGGCGGCGTCCAGGAAGGGCGCGTCGGTGAACTGGTCCAGCGCCGCGGCGCGCAGTGAAATTTCCTTCACCGTGAAGCGCCCGAAATGGGCGGTCACCTCCGGCAGGCCGCTCAGCATTGCGGAGGTGACGGGCTCCAGCACCGTGTTGGAGGAGGGGGTCAGCATGCCCAGAAGGACGCGGTTGCTCATATCCATGGTTCTTTCGGTCAGGCGCGCGCCCACAGCGCGCGGGCGGCCTTGTCGGCCTCGGTGCAGATCTCGTTCAGGTCGGCGCGGACGGGGCGCCCGTCCGCGACCAGCGTTTCGCCGTCCACCAGCACCATCTCCACGTCGCGCCCCTGCGCGGTGTGGACGAGCGTGCCGAGCGGGTTGATCAGCGGGCGCAGATGCGGCCGGCGGGTGTCGAAGACGACGAGGTCGGCCTTCTTGCCCAGGGCCAGCGTGCCGATCTCGTCGGCCATGCCCACCGCCTGCGCGCCGCCCAGCGTCGCCATGCGGAGCACGTCGGCGGGCTGCCATGCGGCGGTGACCCCGCCCTGCTGGATGCGCGCGGTGGCGAGCGCCCAGCGCATCGCCTCCACCATGTCGCCGTGCTGCGTGTCGGTGCACAGCGCCAGATTGACGCCCGCCTCCTTCAGCTTCGGCGTCGGGGCCAGCCGGCCCGAGGCGGCGTTGCATTTCGGCACATGGACCGCGTGCGCCCCGGCGCGGGCGAGGCGGGCGATGTCGGCGTCCTCGACATAGAGGCAGTGGGTGGCGAGCAGCCGGTCGTTCAGCAGCCCGCACTCGTCCAGCAGTTCCGCCGGGGTCAGGCCGGTGGATGCCTTCACCCGCTCCACCTCCACCCGGCTCTGCGCCAGATGGGTGTTCACACGCATGGAGCGCGCCGCAGCCTCGTCCGTCAAGGTGCGGAGGAAGGCGGGGGAGCAGGTGTCCGGCGCATGGGCGGCCATCTGCACGCGGATGCGTCCATTGTTGGCGCCGTTCCAGCGGTCGTGCAGGTCCAGCGTGCGCAGCAGCAGGTCGCTGCCGATGGCCGCGTCGAAGCGCCATTCCCCCTGGGCTACGCGGGCGAAATCCACGTCGTGGACGCGCCAGCTCGCATGGACGCGCAGGCCGAGGTCGGCGATGGCGTCCAGCGTCGCGTCGGCGTGGACGAAATGGTCGCAGATCAGCGTCGAGCCGGCGAGCAGGGCCTCCACCGCGCCCAGCCGGGCCAGCGCGCGGGCCTCCTCCGGCGTGGCGTCGGTGCCCTTGGGCACGCCCGGCGTGTAGGAGGGGGCGAAACCCAGGTCGGCGGCGACGCCGCGCACCATCACCAGGACGGCGTGCAGATGCGCGTTGACGAAGCCCGGCGTGACCACCCGCCCCGGCAGATGCCGGACCTCGGCGGCGGCGGGAAGTCCCTGCGATGCCGGGGCGAGGTGGGCGATGCGCCCGTCGCGGATGCCGATGGCGGCGTCCTCGACGACGCTGCCGGCCGCCTCCCCGGTCAGGGCGGTGACTCCGGTCAGCAGCAGGTCGAGCCGGCCGGTCACGCGACGGCGGCCTGCCGTTGCTGCAGGCCCTCCTCACGGATCAGGTTGAGGATGTGGCGTTTGTGGTCGTTGAAGCGCGGGCCGGTGGTGTCGCGCGGGCGTGGCAGGTCGAGCGCGATCAGCTCGCGGATGCGGCCTGGACGGCTGGTCATCACGGCGACGCGGGTGCCGAGCACCAGCGCCTCGTCCACGCTGTGGGTGACGAAGACGACGGTGCAGCGCTGCTTCTGCCAGATGGCCACCAGCTCCTCCTGCATGTCCATCTTGGTCTGGGCGTCGAGCGCGGCGAAGGGCTCGTCCATCAGGATGACCTGCGGGTTCAGCAGCAGGGCGCGGGCGATGCCGACGCGCTGGCTCATGCCGCCCGACAGCTCCGCCGGGAAATGGTTCTCGAAGCCGCGCAGGCCGACCATGTCGATGTAGTCCTGGGCGGCGTCGCGCCGGTCGGCCTTGCGCCAGCCCTTCAGCCGCAGATGGAAGGCGACGTTCTCCCACACCGGCAGCCAGGGCATCAGGTTGGCCTGCTGGAAGACCATGCCGCGGTCGGCGCCGGGGCCGTCCACGGCCTTGCCGCCCACCGTCACGCTGCCTTCCGTCGGCTTCTCGAAGCCGGCGATCATGTTCAGCAGCGTGGACTTGCCGCAGCCCGACGAGCCGAGCAGGCAGAGGAACTCGTTCTTCTCCACCGACAGGCTGACGTTGTCGATGGCCAGCAGGTCGCGCTTGCGCTTGGCGTCGCGGAAGATCTTGGTGATGTTGCGAAGTTCGATGGAAGCCATCGCTCAGCCCTCCCGGCTCTGGAGCGTGGAGCCGTGCTGCCAGTGCAGCGCGGCGGACATCAGGACCTTGATGAGCGCGTCGGTCGCGTAGCCGAGCAGGCCGATGCTGGCCATGGCGGCGAGCACGAGGTCGTAGCGCAGGAAGTAGTAGCTGTCCCACAGCACGTAGCCGAGGCCGCTCTTCACCGCGACCATCTCCGCCGTGACGGTCAGCATCCAGGCCGCGCCGATGCCGATGCGCAGACCGGCGAAGATGCTGGGCAGGGCCGCCGGGAACACGACGTGGCGCAGCAGCTGCTGTTCCGTGGCGCCCATCATCGAGGCGGCGCGGATCAGGTTGCGGTCGGCGGTCTTCACCCCGTGGATGGTGTTCATCAGGATCGGGAAGAAGGCGCCGAGGAAGACCAGGAAGATGGCCGGCTTGTTGGCGATGCCGAACCAGATGATCGCCAGCGGAATCCACGACACCGGCGGCACCGGGCGGAGCATCTGGAGCGTCGGCTCCACCGTGCGCTCGACCCAGCGCCACCAGCCGATGGCGATGCCCAGAGCCACGCCGCTGACCACCGCGATGCCGTAGCCGGCGGCGACGCGGGTGGCGCTGGACAGGGCGTCGGCCAGCCAGCGGCCGGTGTTGCCCTGCGAGGTCTCGTCGAAGCCGAAGATCCAATCGCCCCAGGTGTGCAGAACCACCGACGGGGCCGGCAGCAGCGCCGCCGGCAGGAAGCCGGACCGGGAGAACACCTCCCAGGCGGCGAGGATGAAGAGGGGAACGACGGCGCGCTCCCAGGATTTCGACAA
The DNA here is from genome assembly GCF_003349955.1 of Azospirillum brasilense. Lineage (GTDB taxonomy): Bacteria > Pseudomonadota > Alphaproteobacteria > Azospirillales > Azospirillaceae > Azospirillum > Azospirillum brasilense_B. Next base: position 36,047 of record NZ_QLKQ01000068.1, on the reverse strand, counting down.
TGCCGTCATGGCCCGGATTCCCTGTCCCGTCATGTTCATAGCCCTCTCCCCTCCTGGGAAAGGGTGGCCCGTAGGGCCGGTGAGGGGGATGCGCTTTTGCCGGACCTTCCGCCACGCGCAACCCCCTCACCCTGGCCCTCTCCCCAGAGGGGAGAGGGGAAATTCTTAGAAGCCCAGCTCGCTCTTCGGCTTCTTGGTGACCGCTTCGAGGAACGTGTAATCCAGGTTCTTCTCCGCGGCGGCGGTGACGTCGTTGGAGATGTACTTCAGCTCGCGCATCATCGTGGCGATGGCCAACGTGCTGTCCTTGTGGATGGCGTAATCCGGGGAGGCGTTCTTCAGCGCCTCGATGGCGACGGCCTTGTCCATGCCGGTGTATTTGTTGATGACGTCCACCCACACGGTCTGGTCGGACTTCAGCTTGTCGACCAGGGCGACGACCGAGCCGACGGTGGCCTCGACCGCCTTCGGGTGGTCCTTGATGACGTCGGAGCGCGTGACGATCAGGTTGGTCAGGTTGCCGGCCGCCTGGTCGTAGGGGAGGGCGAAATGCGTGCCGACGCCGGTCTGGCGGATCTGCGAGGCGAAGGGTTCCACCGTGCAGATCACGTCGACCTCGCCGCGCTGCAGGGCGGCGGCGTGGTCGGACGGGTTCGGGATGTTGATGAACTGCACGTCCTTGTTGACGTTGATGCCGTGCTTCTGGAGAGCGCCGCGCATGTGGATGTCCTGCGCGTTGCCGCGCGACGCCGCGACGCGCAGCGGCTCGCCCTTCTCCTTGCGCTCGGCGATCAACTTTTTCAGCCCGTCCCAATCATCGGCCTTCAGGGTGATGCCCTTGCCGACGACGATCTCCGACCCACCGTTCACCTGACCGGACACGGCCACCACGTCGAAGCCCTTATCGAGCGCCGTGATGTAGTGCAGGTAGGTGACCTGGGCCATGTCGATGCTCTTCGACACCAGCGCGGTCAGCACGTCGTTGCCGGAGTTGAAGTTGATCGCCTCGATCTCCACGCCCTTGGCGAGTTCCGGGGTCAGCGCCATCGGCAGGCAGTGGGCGCATTTGGCGAAGCCCAGTTTCAGCTTCTCCGCGTCGGCGGCCTGGGCCGTCGCGGCGGCCGACAGAGCGAGGAAGGCGGCGGTGACGGTCGTCAGGGTGAGGGACCGGAACGTCATGAAAGGAGTGCTCCCGATGTGGTTGCGTCCCTCCTCCTTTCGCAAGGCGCGTGCCAAATTGTATACAATATTACAATCGCCAATTTGTTGGCTGTTTTCAGCCGTTTAGAGCATATTGAAGGAAGCTGGCCGCGCGAGAGCGGGTTTGCCTGAATTTTGGGCATAGCGCATCATTTCGGTATGCATGCCCAAGTATGCAGCACTTTTGGGGGGTGGTGGGTCAGGATGGACAGGATCAAGACCATGAAGGCGCCGGCCCGGCCGATCCGCCGCGCGACGCTGCACCATTCCGCCGTGGAGGAGCTGCGGGCGATGATCCTCGACGGCGAGCTGCCGCCGGGCGTCCGGGTGCCTGAGGTGCAGCTGTGCGAGCAGTTGGGAATCTCCCGCACGCCGCTGCGCGAGGCGCTGCGGGTACTGTCGTCGGAAGGGCTGGTGGAGCTTCGCCCCCACCGCGGCGCCATCGTCGCCCCGGTGGACCCCGGCGAGATCGGCGCGATCTTTGAGGTGATGGACGCGCTGGAGCGGCTGGCCGGGACGCTCGCCTGCCGCAACGGCTCCGACGCGGAGTTCGCGAAGCTCGACCGGATGCATGACCAGCTGGTCACCCAGCACGAGGCGGGGGAGCGTGCCGCCTACTTCCTGACCAACCGGCAGATCCACGCCCAGATCGTCGCCATGGCCCGCAACCCGGCGCTGGAGGCGACCTACGCCGGCTTCGCCGCCAAGATCCTGCGCGCCCGCTCGCTCGCCAACTACGACACGGGCCGCTGGCAGGAGTCGGTGGACGAGCATGAGGGCTTCATGGCGGCGTTCCGCCGCCGCGACGCCGAGGAGGCGGGGGCCCTGCTGGCCGACCACAGCCGCCGCACCGCAGTGGCGGTCATCCAGGCTCTGCGCCAGCCGCCGGTTCAGGCGGTGGGTCAGGAGGGCGGGGCGGCTGCCGATCCCACGCCGATGGATGTGGAGTGAGTCGTTCGATTAAGGCTTGAATTATGCTGCGCTGCGGAATATATTAGTTTCACTGACGCCTTTTCGGGCGTTTCCTCCCTAGACTCAGGCCGCCGGAGCAATCCTGGCGGCCTTTTTCTTTGCGCGCCGCGCGGCCTCTGTTCTTGTGCGGCGCAACAAAAAACCGACAATGTTTGGTGGAAAGCAAGGCCCGGAAAGTGAAACACGCTGCCGCCGTCAAAGCCCTGCGGGGGTGCGGGGGCTTGAGGCATGCAGCGTGTTGCATTGTGTGCGCGCCTTTGTTTTTGTGCGGCGCGCCCCTGCTTTCACGGACTACCGAGTCCTCCCTAGACTCCGGCCTGACGCTGTTCGCAGCGCTACGAAAGATAGACCATACGTACCCGCATGATGTCAATGGGCACAGAGGCCGGGGGAGTATATTTTTCCGCCTATGACCTTGCGCGGGTACCGGCAAACCCCACGCGAATCGGGACATGATCGACTGCCAATGTAGGAGCGGGCCGATCGTGGCGCGTACCATCGCCGTCTTGGTTCACGTCATGCCCGCCGGGCAGCGGAACCGACACTGCGGAGGAAGCACCATGGCCGACGAGCGGAACCCGAATCAAATGGGCAGCCAGGACGAGCGGAAGCAGGGGCAGCAGACCCAGGACAACCCGAAGAACCGGCAGCAGGGGCAGGACCAGGCGAACCGGCAGCAGCAGGACATGGACCGCGATCGGAACGAGAAGGGCGGGCAGCAGCGCTGACCACAAGCCGCATGGGCAGGGGGCATGATGTCCCGTGTCCCCCGATGGGTTTGCGGCGTGCTGGTTTTTTCGGCATACACTGGGGCGGCCAGCCGGCCGCCCCTTTTTCGCGTGGGCGGTCCGGCTTCCGCTGGGAGGAGAGAGGACGGACCATGACCTACTGCGTCGCCCTGTATCTGAAGGACGGCTTGGTGATGCTGTCGGACACGCGCACCAACGCGGGGGTGGATCACATCTCCATCTTCAGCAAGATGCACGTCTTCGAAGAGCCGGGCGACCGCATGATCGCCCTGATGACCGCCGGCAACCTGTCGCTGACCCAGTCGGTGATCGCGCTGATTCAGGAGGGGGTGGAACTGGACGGCGAGATCCGGACCATCTCCAGCGTGAACGGCATGTTCCAGGCCGCCCAGCTCGTTGGCGCCGCCGTCCGTCAGGTGTGGAAGCGGGACGGCCACGCGCTGAAGGAGCAGCGGGTGGATTTCGACCTGTCCATCATCCTGGGCGGCCAGATCCGCGGCGACCGGGTGCGGCTGTTCCACGTCTACGCCGCCGGCAACTTCATCGAGGCGACCGCGGACAACGCCTTCTTCCAGATCGGCGAACACAAATACGGCAAGCCGATCCTCGACCGCGCGTTGAACCACAATACGCCGTTGGAGGAGGGGATGAAGCTGGTGCTGATCTCCATGGACAGCACGCTGCGCTCCAACCTGACGGTCGGCCTGCCGCTCGACCTGATCGCCTACCGCCGCGATTCGCTGAAGCTGGAGACGCGGCGGCGGATCGGCGAGGACGACCCCTGCTTCAAGGAAATCAGCGACGGCTGGTCCCAGGCGCTCCGCGAGGCCTTCCGCTCCCTGCCGCCGCCCAAATGGGCTGATTAAGCGGAGGACGCCGCCTTCCGCACCCGCACATGGCTGTCGTGGAAGGCGGCGCCGCCGAAGGGCGCCACCGGGTCGGCGCCGGTCAGGCTGTTGATGCCGCGTCCGCCTTCGTGCGCGGCGTTGGGCCAGATGGATTCGGCGATCACCACACCGCGCCGCACCCCGTCGAACAGGCGGGCGTGCAGGAGCACCGCGCCGCGCCCGTTGGCGGCCTCCACCCGGTCGCCCTCCGCGATGCCCAGCGCCGCCGCGTCGTCGGGGTGCAGCATCAGGCTCGGGCGGCGCTCCCGCCCCGTCGACGTCGGGGTCTCGGTGAAGCTGCTGTTCAGAAAGTTGCGGGCCGGCGCGGTGACCAGCCGGAAGGGATGCTCCTCGTCCGCCTCCTCCGTCACTGCCCAATGGTCGGGGAAGGTCGGCATCGACTCGACCGGGCCGAAGGTGGACGGCGCGGCATAGGGCACCGTGGGCCAGTCCGGCTTCAGGCGGAACTTGCCGTCGGGCCAGCGGAAGCCCTTCACGAAATGCGCGTCCTCGAAGGCCGGCTGCACGTCGAGGAAGCGCTGGGATTCCAGTGTTTCCAGCGTGCCGTGGCCGGACGCGCGCAGCGTGGCGTCGATCAACTCCCGCTCGGTCATGGCGAAGCCGGGGTGGGAGTCGCTGCCCAGCCGCCGCGCCAGCTCCGTGATGACGGCGTGGTTGGGTCGGCAGTCGCCCGGCGGATCGACCAGCTTCGGCCCGAGCAGGATGTGCTGGTTGCCGCCGGCCTGATAGAGGTCGTCGTGCTCCAGGAACATGGTGGCGGGCAGCACGATGTCGGCCATGCGCGCCGTCTCGGTCATGAATTGCTCGTGCACGCAGACGAACAGGTCGTCGCGGGCGAAGCCGCGGCGCACGCGCGCCTGATCGGGGGCGATGGTCACCGGGTTGGTGTTCTGGATCAGCAGCGCCGTCACCGGCGGGCCGCCGGCCAGCGCCTCCGGATCGCCCTCCAGGATCGGGCCGATGCGCGACTGGTCGAGCGTGCGCACGGTCGGGTCGCGCAGGTCCAGCCCCTCGATCAGCGTCTTGTTCCAGCCGTAGATGCCGCTGTTGGAGTGGAAGGCCCCACCGCCCTCGACCTTCCAAGCGCCGCTGACCACCGGGATGCAGGAGGCGGCGTGCATGTTCACCGCCCCGTTGCGCGAGCGGGTGAAGCCGTAGCCCAGCCGGAAATAGCTGCGCGGCGTCTGCCCGACCAGCCGGGCGAAGGCCTCGATCTCCGCCGCCGGCAGGCCGGTGATGGCCTCGGCCCATTCCGGGCTGCGGCTGGCGAGATGCGCCTCCAGCCCGGCGGGGTCGTCGGCGTGGCTGGCGAGATAGGCGCGGTCGGCCAACCCGTCGCGGAACAGCACATGCATCACCGCGCAGGCCAGCGCCCCGTCGCTGCCCGGACGGATCAGCAGGGGAATGTCCGCCTGCTCCATGGTCGGGGTGCGGTAGACGTCGACCACGGCGATCTTGGCCCCGCGTTCCTTGCGGGCGCGGACGGCGTGGGTCATCACGTTGACCTGGGTGGAGACGGCGTTGGTGCCCCAGATCACCACGAGGTCGGACTTGGCCATCTCGCGCGGGTCGGCCCCGGCCAGCTTGCCGGCGCCGGCCAGCCAGCCGGCCCAGGCCGGGTTGGTGCAGATGGTGGCGAAGAAACCCGACCAGCGCCGGGCGTGGCGCAGCCGGTTGATGCCGTCGCGCTGCACCAGCCCCATGGTGCCCGCGTAGTAGTAGGGCCACACCGTCTCCGGCCCGTGCCGCCGCTCGGCCTCCAGGAACTGTTCGGCGACGATGTCCAGCGCCTCGTCCCAGGAGATCGGCGCGAACTGGCCGGAACCCTTGGGGCCGGTGCGGCGAAGCGGCTGGGTCAGCCGGTCGGGGTGGTGCACCCGCTCGGCGTAGCGGGCGACCTTCGCGCAGATCACCCCGGCGGTGTAGCTGTTGTCGGCGGCGCCACGGATGCGCCCGATGCGGCGCTCGTCCAGCACCTCAACCTCCAGCGCGCAGGTGGACGGGCAATCGTGCGGGCACGCCGAGGCTTGCAGGCGGGGAGCGGGGCGGTTCGACATGGTTCTACAGATGGGGCCTGGAGGGGGTCAGGGAAGGGCGGCGGTGCTGTGCAGCGTCACGCGCAGGCCGCCGTGCGACACCGACGGACCGGACGGCTGGAAGGGCAGGCCGGTCGCCTGGGCCAGCGACGCCTCGTTGGTGACGAGGCCGACCCGCCAGCCGGAGAAGCGCGACAGCAACGTCTGGCCCAGCGCGCCGTAGAGGGCGAACAGCGGCTTCTTCTCGCCAATCCGCGCACCGTAGGGCGGGTTGACGATGACGAGGCCCGGCGGACCCTCCGGCGGCATCAGGTCGCTGACCGCGTGCTTCTGGAAGTCCGTCAGGGCGGCCACACCCGCGCGCTCGGCGTTGGCGCGGCTCATGGCGATGGCCCCGCCGTCGCGGTCGCTGCCGTAGAAGCGGACGGCGGGTGCCGTGCCCGCACCACCCGCGGAGCGCATCGCCTGCCACGCCGCGTCGTCGAAGGAGGCGAGCTGTTCGAAGGCGAAGCGGCGCGTGCGTCCAGGGTGCAGGCCGGCGGCGATCTCCGCCGCCTCGATGACGAAGGTGCCGGACCCGCACATGGGATCGACCACCGGCTCCGTCCCGTCGTAGCCGCAATGGCGCAGGAACAGGGCGGCCAGCGTCTCGCGCAGCGGGGCCTTGTGGATCTCCTCCTTGTGGCCGCGCTTGTGCAGGGACTCGCCCGACGCGTCGACGCTGATGGTGCAGAGGTCGTCGTCGATGCGGGCCTTGATGGACACCTCGGCCTCGGCGGAGATGGGGGCGCCCAGCTCCTCGCTGATGGCGCGCTCGATACGCTGGGCGGTCGCCCCGGCGTGGTAGATGCGCGAGCCCTTGCAGGACGCCTCGACGCGGACCGGCACGTCGGGGCGCAGGAACTCCGCCCAGGGCACCCGGCGCGCCCGCTTGTCGAGCTGGGCGAGGTGGAAGGCGCGGAAGGAGGCGACGCGGGCCAGCACGCGGGTCGCGCCGCGCAGTTCCAGGTTCGCCCGCCAGACCTCCGGCCAGCCGCCGCGGACGGTGACGCCGCCCTTGATGGCGGTGGCGTCGCGGAAACCCTTGGCCTTCACCTCCGCGCAGAGCACGGATTCCAGGCCCGGCGCTGTGACGATGAAGATCTCGAAATCGGTGCCGGTGTGGTCGGCGGCGGCGGTGTCGCTGGTCATGGCCCCTAGATACCGCCATGGCAATCGCTTTTGAAGTCCCCTCTCACCTCCGGGAGGACGGCCAGGGTGAGGGGGAGCGCCTGTGCCGAACGCTTCGCTGCGCGCGCACCCCTCTCACCGGCTCTCGGCGGATGCCAGAGGAATCCGCCTGCCACCGCTACATCAGCGGCAGTCCGTCCTTGAACGCGGCCTTCACGTCGGCGCTCCGCACCTCGGCCAGCCGCAGCCAGTCGAGGAAATCGCCGTGGCGCTCGACATGGGCGGCGAGACCCAGCGTGTGTTCGCGCGCCAGACGCTCCGCCAGTTCGCCGTCGCGCCGCTCCAGCGCCCGGATGATGTCGCGATGCTCGTGCATCGACTGTTCGGCCCGGTTGTCCTGGCGGATCGACAGCTTGCGGATGGCCCTCATGTGGATGAACAGGTTGTCGGTCAGCGTCTCCAGGATGCGCGCCCGGCTGAGGCGGATGATCGCCTTGTGGAACTCGATGTTGGCGTCGGAATATTCCTGGATGTTGTCGGAGGGCGCCTGCTCCTCGAAGCTGCGGAAGATGTCCCACAGCGTGCCGATGTCCTCCGCGGTGGCGCGCTCGGCGGCGAGGCGGGTCGCCATGCTTTCCAGCGCCGCCCAGGCGATGATCATCTCGATGATCTCGGTCTTGGTCTTGCGGACGATGTAGATTCCCCGCCGCGGCTCCAAGCGCACCAGTCCTTCCTGCTCCAGCAGGGTCAGGGCCTCGCGGATCGGGGTGCGGCTGACGCCCAGCAGGCCGCTGAGCTGGCGCTCGTCCAGCCGGACGTCACCGGGGTGGTCGTAGATGTCCATCTGGATGATGGCCTGCTTCAAGCGTCGATAAACCTGGTTGCGGAAGGTGGCTCCGGAGTCCAGGGGCTGGACGGTCAATTCGGGTGGCGGCATCGGGCTGCTCCTTCAATGGGGCGCATAGGCGGGGGATCACCCGACGAAGCGGTTCCGGTTCAGATGCTCCTCGACGCGCTTCACCCCGCTCACGCCGCTCGCCGCGGTGTGCAGGGCGCGGCGCTGCTCCTCGCTGTCGACCATGCCCCAGAGCTGCACGACCCCGTCGTTGACGACGATGTTGATCCGATCGAGGTCCACCCAGGACTGTCCGTCCAACGCCTCCAGCAGCGCGGCGCGGATCGCCTCGTCGCCGGACGCGCCGAAGCCGGTCCCGCCGCGCCGGTTGCGGAGCAGCCCGTGCAGCAGATTGGCCCGGCTGATGATGCCGACCGGGCGGCCGTCGACCAGGACGGGGGCGCGCTTGATCCGCTTGTCCTCCATCAGGTCGGCGATCTCGGCGATTTCCGTGTCGGGCGCGACGGCCTGGACCGGGCGCGACATGACGTCGCGCGCGCAGCGCCCATGGGTCTTCAGGAAGTCGGCGGCCTGCACGTTGCGGCCCACCAGCATCTCCAGCCAGCGGGCGCGCGGTCGGTCGGTGCCCGTCTCCACCCGGCGCAGAAGGTCCCCCTCGCTGATGATGCCGACCGCGCGGCCGTCCTGGTCGACCACCGGCAAGCCGCTGATCCGATGGGTCAAAAGCAATTCGGCAATGTCCGGCACGGGGGTGTCCAGCGCCACCGTGATGACCGGCGATGTCATGACGTCCTTCGCTTGCATCTCGACGTTCCTCCCTGAACTGACGGTGCGGAGCCTGTGTCCGGCTCCTGCTGCGTGTCTGGTATACGAAATGCTATGTTTCTTATCCCTTGCTCCCCAACGGACTTTGCGCCATCTCTGCTGCAACGCAGCATGAGTGTGGTCGAAGTCCGGAGTTCCCGATGTTGGAGAGTCTTGCCATCGTGTTCGCCCTGGCCGGGTTGGCCGCTGTGGTGACGGAGATTTTGCGGAACGATCCGGGCCTCATCTCCGAGATCACCAGCGACGTGCGCGCCATGGCCCTGCCGGGCCGGTTCCGGGCGGTGCGGGGCGACCGCTGCCGCGAACCCCGTCGCCCATCCTCCTGCTGACGGCTCCTCAGGCGGGATCGGTCTCCACCAGGGCGCGGCGGCGGTTGATGCTGCGGGCCATCAGATAGCCGGCGGTCATCACGCCCAGCGCCGCGACGAAGGGGGCCGTTCCGGTCAGCACCGGCAGGCTCTCCGTCACATGGGAATGGATGCTCGGGTCGGTGAGGATGACCTCCGCCGCGATGTAGCCGAGCAGCCCGGCGCCGGCATAGACCAGGGCCGGCAGCCGCTCGATGGCCTTCAGGATCAGGGTGCTGCCGAAGACGATCAGCGGAATGCTGATGGCCAGCCCGAGGATCAGCAGGACCGTGTTGCCGTGCGAGGCGGCGGCGATGGCGATGACGTTGTCCAGGCTCATTACCGCGTCGGCGATCACGATGGTGCGGACCACCCCCCACAGCCCGGCGGTGGTGCCGGCATGTTCCGCCTGCGCTTCCTCCTCGGTGGGCAGCATCAGCTTGATGGCGATCCAGAACAGCAGCACCCCGCCGATGATCTTCAGGTACGGGATGGCCAGCAGATAGGCGATGATGACGGCGAACAGCACGCGCAGCACGATGGCCGCCCCGGTGCCGAGAATGATGCCGATCTTCTGTTGCTTGGGCGGCAGCGAGCGGCAGGCCAGCGCGATGACCAGCGCGTTGTCGCCGCTCAGCAGGATGTCGATCCAGATGATCTGGAGCAGAGCGATCATGAAATCGGACGTGTCCATCGTCCCGAACCCCCCGATGTGAGAAGAAATCCCCCCGCCGGTCGTCCCGTCCCGGAGGCCGGCGGGGGAGTGGGTGGAGCTGGTTCACGGGGATGACTTATTTGACCGGGATCACCTGGGTCCCGCCGTCCTGCCGGGACTGGCGCTTGCGCAGCAGGGCGGAGATCACCGGCCAGAACAGCATGACCAGCGCCAGGGTGACGATGCTGCCGACCAGCGGGTTGGACCAGAAGATCGCCAGATCGCCCTGCGACACCAGCATGGCCTGCCGGAAGGAGCTTTCCGCCATGTCGCCCAGCACCAGGGCCAGGACCAGCGGGGCCAGCGGGTAGGACAGCTTCTTGAAGACGTAGCCGACGACGCCGAAGACCAGCATCATGACAATGTCGAGGAAAGCGTTGTGCACGGTGTAGGCGCCGACCGCGCAGATCACCACGATGACGGGTGCGATGATGCTGAAGGGGATGCGCAGGATCGAGGCGAAGACCGGAACCGTGGTCAGCACCACGATCAGGCCGGCGATGTTGCCCAGATACATGCTGGCGATCAGGCCCCAGACGAACTCCTTCTGCTCGATGAACAGCAGCGGGCCGGGCTGGAGGCCCCAGATCAGCAGGCCACCCAGCAGCACCGCCGCGGTGGGCGAACCGGGGATGCCAAGCGTCAGCATGGGCAGCAGCGCGCTGGTGCCGGCGGCGTGGGCCGCGGTTTCCGGAGCGACCACGCCCTCCATCTCGCCGTTGCCGAAATTCTGGCGGTTTCGGGAGAAGCGCTTGGCAAGGCCGTAGCTCATGAAGGAGGCGGGAGTGGCGCCGCCGGGCGTGATGCCCATCCAGCAGCCGACGATGGAGCCGCGGATGGCGGTGACCCAGTAGCGGGGCAGGCTCTTCCAGGTCTCCCACACGACCTTGGCGTTGATCTTCGCGGCCTTGCCCTTGAAGGCCAGCCCTTCCTCCATGGTCAGGAGGATCTCGCCGATGCCGAACAGGCCGATGACCGCGATCAGGAAATCGAAGCCGCGCAGCAGTTCCACCGACCCGAAGGTCATGCGCAGCTCGCCGGTCACGCTGTCCAGCCCGACGGCGGCCAGCGCGAAGCCCAGCATCATGGCGCACAGCACCTTGAAGGGGGACTCGCTGCCCATGCCGACGAAACTGCAGAAGGTCAAGAGCTGGACCGCGAAGAACTCCGCCGGGCCGAAGCGCAGGGCGAAGCCGGCGATCACCGGGGCCAGGAAGGTGATGAGCAGGACCGCCACGAACGCCCCGAAGAAGGACGAGGTGAAGGCCGCCGTCAGCGCCTCGCCCGCATGGCCCTTCTGCGCCATGGGGTGGCCGTCGAAGGTGGTCGCCACCGACCACGGCTCGCCCGGTATGTTGAAGAGGACCGAGGTGATGGCCCCGCCGAACAGCGCCCCCCAATAGATGCAGGAGAGCATGATGATGGCGGAGGTCGGCGACATGCTGAAGGTCAAAGGCAGCAGGATCGCCACCCCGTTCGCCCCGCCCAGCCCCGGCAGCACGCCGATCAGGACGCCCAGCGTGATGCCGATGAACATGTAGGCGATGTTCATGGGATCGGCGAGCACGCCGAACCCCTGTATGAGTGATCCGAGCGCTTCCAAGTTTCCCTCCCTTTCCGGCACCCGCGCCCGTTCCGTTTGGAAAGGTCGCGTCTTGAGCGCGCAGGACGGGGTTCGTCCCCGTCGCATGGGCTGGTTCGTCGCGGATGCCCGCCGCTGCTTCGGTGTGCGCGGCCGTTCCCGCGGCCGCCCCGGCTTTCAAAAAACTGGACTGCTAGAAACTGGACTCGTCAGAACCCGAACATCGTCTCCACCGGTCCCTTGGGAAGCGGTACCAGGAACCAGATCTCGAACATCACGAAGAGGCCCGCGGGCACGAGAATGGCGACGGGCAGGATCGTCTTGAGCGGATACTTGCCGACCCAATGCATGAAGAAGGCGATGAACAGCACCGCCGACAGATAGATGCCCAGGAAGGCGGTCAAGGCCACGAAGACCGCGCTGGGGACCAGCACCTGGAGAACCAGGGCGAGCTGGTGCTTTTCGACGAAGGCGGTCCGTTCGCCGCTGTGGCGCCGGATGTTGACGACCAGCGTGGCCAGACTGCTGACCAGCATGATCAGGCCGACATAGAAGGGGAAGTAACCGGCCTTCGGTCCGTCGGACCCCCAGCCGTTGCCGACGCGGACGCTGTCGGCCATCACCACGAGGGCGACGAGGGCGAACAGGCCGGCGACGACGATCTCCATGGTCCGGTTCGAGACGACCGGATCACTGTTCTGCGTTTCCTGCTCCATGGCTCACTCCCACGAAAACCCGGAAGGTGGGGGAGGGCGCTCGGGGCGCGATGCCCCGGGCGCCGCGCGGTGGACGGGAGAGGCTATTGCTTGGTGAAGCCCGCCTTGTCCATCAGGGTCTTGTGCTGGGTTTCCGCCGCGGTCAGCCAGCTCTTGAAGTCGTCGCCGGTCTTGAAGCTGACGTTGAAGGCTCCCTTCGCCATGAAGTCCTTCCACTCCTCGGTCTCGCGGACCTTCTTGAAGAGGTCCACGTAATAGGCGACCTGGTCCGGCGTGACGCCCGGCCCCATGAAGATGCCGCGCAGCATGGTGTATTCCACGTCCAGCCCGGATTCCTTGCAGGTCGGGATGGTGTTCCACGACTTGCCGTCGGCCACCGGCTCCTTCAGCGGGATGCGCTCGTTGTCGAAGACGCACAGCGGCCGCAGCGCGCCGGCGCGCCATTGCGACACCGCCTCGATCGGGTTGTTAACGCTGGCGTTGATGTGGTTGCCGACGAGCTGCGCCGCGACGTCGCCGCCGCCCTTGTAGGGGACGTAGGTGAAGGTGACGCCCGCCGTCTGCTCGATGGCGGCGGTGATGATCTGGTCTTCCTGCTTGGAGCCGGTGCCGCCCATCTTGAAGCGGTTGGCGCCGCCCTCCTTGGCGGCCTCGACGAATTCCTTGGGCGATTTCTGCGCGGCCTCGCTGTTTACCCACAGGACGAAGTTGTCCAGGGCCAGCATCGCCACCGGCGTCATGTCCTTCCAGGAGAAGGGAACGCCGGTCGCCAGGGGCGTGGTGAACAGGTTGGACAGGGTGATGATGATCTTGTGCGGGTTGCGGTTCGACGATTTGACGTCGAGGAAGCCTTCCGCACCGGCGCCGCCCGACTTGTTGATGACGACGATGGGCTGGCCCATCAGGTTGTTCTTCTGAATGATGCCCTGAATCATCCGCGCCATCTGGTCGGCGCCGCCACCGGTTCCCGCCGGGACGACGAATTCGACCGATTTGGTCGGCTCCCAGGCGGCCTGGGCCGCGGCCGGGACCAGCAGAAGGCCGAGCGCGCCGGCCAGGGCCGTTCCGCCGGCAAGCGTTCTTCTTGGCGTGTTTTTAAAAGCGAAGGAGTCAAAAGGGGTCTTCCGCGCGCAGCGCGGGCGCTGTACGTCCTTCATGCCTCATTCCTTCCCTTTTGGGTGGCCGGGCTTCCGTCGGCACGGCTCATCATTTTTGGATTGTCTGGCGAGACGGATTGTTTGTTATGCAAACTGTCCGTGTGGCGTATGGTATGTGGCATCCCAGCTTTCTTCAACAGGAATGTCACAAGACAACCGGGCCCATTCACTGGGTGCGGCGCAGAAATTCATCGGAACAGAGCGGCTAAATTCTTGTAGTTCGGAACGATTTCAAGAATTTACCGAAAGAGATACCCCGTTTGTGCTAACGCTTAAATTCGAGGAACTACCCCGTTCGTTAGGGGGGTCCTGTGACGGATTTGGCGCGCTTCAAAAACTAATTATCCTAAAATCGAACCATTTAAGGCCACACGGTGCTGGCTAGGCTCCGGTCCTGTCGAAAACGATTGAGCGCACAGCAAGCGGGACGGCGCGATCCGCGCACATTCCCGCCCACCGCCACAAACGTGGCGCTGTAAAAAGGAAAGAGTGAAAGACCATGGATCATATGGCCATTGAGCTTGATCATCAGAACCACGCCGACACGACCGGTTTTGTCGGTGATTCTGCTGCCGATGCGTTCCAGGCTGTTGTCGACAGCGTCACTCCGGTGACCGCCGACAGCGCCGCAACGCCGGACTCAATTCTCCATCTCCAGGCACTCCAGACCACCGCGCAGCCTCTGGCGCTGGCCGACGCCACGGCGCTGGCCGCCACCGCCAAGATCGTCGTCAACGCCTCCGGCACCGCCGCGGGCGGCGTCTCGCCCCATTTCAAGCTGCTGGTGGACGGCGCCGTCGTCGGCGAAGGCACCGCGGGCGGCGATGCCAAGGACTTCTCCTTCGACGCCAACGTGACCGCCGATCAGGCGCACAAGATTCAGATCCAGTACGACAACGACGGCGCCGTCGATGGGCAGGACCGCAACCTGACGGTCAACGCCATCTCCATCAACGGCCACAAGGTCGCCCCGACCGATCCGTCCGTCACCTATGACAAGGGCGCGCTCGACGGCAAGGACGTCGTCCCGGGCCAGGCCAACATGTGGTGGAACGGCACGCTGGCCGTCGCCGCGCCGAAGGAGTTCTTCGCGACGACCGCCGCCGCGGCCCCGGCCGCCCCCACGGCGCCGACCTCCGGCACGTCGGACTATCCGTCCACCCCGGCCTCGCAGATCTACTACGTCGATGCGACCAACGGCAGCGACAGCAACTCCGGCCATGACGCGAACCAGGCCTGGAAGTCGCTGGACAAGGTGAACTCGACCAACTTCGCCCCCGGCTCGCTGGTCCTGTTCGAGCGTGGCGAGACCTGGCACGACAGCCTGCTGGCCTCCACCTCCGGCACCTCCGACAAGCCGATCATCTACGGCGCCTACGGCACCGGCGCCAACCCGGTGATCGAGGCGGCCAGCGGCTCCAGCTACGCCGTCAGCCTGAACAACAAGGACAACATCACCTTCGACAGCCTGACCATGAAGGGTTCGGGCGACGCCGGCCTGCTGCTCAACGGCGGCGCCGACAACGTGAAGGTCACCAACTCGCAGATCGTCGACAACCACGGCTCGGGCGTCGTCATCAGCGGCACCTCCCACGGGCTGCGGATCGACGGGTCCACGATCGACGGCAACGGCGCTTACGGCATCGTGCATTACTCCGCCGACAACGCCGACCAGTACTTCACCAACAACACCATCAGCGACAACGGCTGGCGGACCGACGGTGTGTATTCGGGCTGGAACGGCCGCATCCTGAGCGGCGAGATCGCCGGCAACACGATCTTCAACAACGGCGCCGGTGGCGGCGACGGCCGGTCGCACGGGCTGTACCACGACCACAGCCAGGCCAACAGCACGCTGAAGATTCACGACAACACGATCTACGACAACCCGCGCGGCGCCGGCATCCTCGCCAAGTCGAGCACCGAGATCTACGACAACACGATCTACGGCAACGCCAACGTCGGTATCTCGGTCGGCCAGAACCAGGGCACCAGCGTCACCTACAAGATC
Organism: Azospirillum brasilense; assembly: GCF_003349955.1. Classification (GTDB taxonomy): domain Bacteria; phylum Pseudomonadota; class Alphaproteobacteria; order Azospirillales; family Azospirillaceae; genus Azospirillum; species Azospirillum brasilense_B. Next base: position 20,803 of record NZ_QLKQ01000068.1, on the reverse strand, counting down.
TACGGCAACGAGATCTTCAACAACAACGGCGGCATCATGGAGCACCTGAAGGGCGCCGGGTCGATCACGCTCGACGTGCACGACAACATCTTCAACAACAACAACGGCCGCTCCGCCGTGTCCATCGCCGACAGCATCAAGCAGACGGTGACCAACAACACCATCTCGTCGGCCGCCAAGGCCAGCCCGACCGCCTAAGGACGGGTTCTCTCTTCGCATTTTCGGTGATGACCGCGCCCGGCCATTCCTTGGCCGGGCGTCGGTGCGTCCGGATGCCGCCGGTCTCGCCGTTGACGGTCTCACCAGTGCAGGAAGATTCCGACGTCGCCCGGCATGCCGCCGGGATAGCTCAGGATCTGGGCGCGCAGCTTGTAGCCGGCGGGACGCAGATACCGGTCGTAATTGTCGTAGACCTCCCGCGCGAAGCCGGTGAGGCTGTCCGGCCAGTCGGGCTCGAAATTGTTGATCGCCCGGCCGCCATCGCTGCAGTAGCTGCTGGGAAAGCGCACGATCTCGATCTCGGTTTCCCCGCGTTCCGCCGCGGCGCGCACGGCGCGGGTGAAACGTTCCTTGGCGTCGGGACGGACATGCTGGTGCATGAAGGCGTCGTGGATCGCGCTCTGCTCCTCCTGCCTTTTCTTCTCAAGCTCCTGCGCCTCCTTTCGCCGCGCCATCTCCTGCGCTTCGCTGATCGCGTGGAGATCCCTGGGCGTGATGAGATCGCCGCCAAGCGGAGGGGTCGGAGGGATGGAAGGACGATCTGCGGGCATGTCGCCTGTCTCCCGGTAAAGGGCACTCCTTCAGGGTGGCACGCGGAACGGCGGCGCGTCCACCACTGGCGCACGGAAAAGCCGCCGCCGGACTCGGCGGCGGCTGAAGCGCCTGGAAATGACGAGGTGGCGGTGGGCCGCCGTTACCCGAAGATCGCCAGCCCGATCACCGTTGCGGCGAAGGCTCCCACGGCCGAGGCCAGGGCGGCGATGATGGTGGGGGCGTGCGACTTGGCCGACTTCACCTTCAGCGCGTCGTCGAAGCCGCGCAACGTCGTGTCCATGCGGACGAGGAAGACCTCAAGCCCGGCCACCCGTTCCTGAAGGCTGTGCAGCGCCTCCGACAGGGCGGCCTGCTGGGCCGCGGCGGCACCGGCTCCGGCCTGGCCGGCGGCGATGCGCTCCTGCGTCTCGCGCAGCAGCCGGGCGATGCCCTGCTGGCCGGCGGCGATCTGCTGGTGGTCGCGGCGGGCGGCGTCCAGCCCGGCGCCGATGCGCACCAGATGCGGGGCGAGGGTGCGCTCCAGCAGTTTTTCCTCGGCGCTCGGCTGGGCGAAGGTGGCGATGGTGCCAGTGCTCGGTGCGGCGGCCACGGCGACGACGCGCGTGGGGTCGAGCCCGGCCGGAATCTCAAGGTCGGCCTCGAAGGCGTGGTGCCCGTCGCCGAAGTTGCCGCCGACCAGATCCTCGCGCGGGCGATCGGCCAGCGCACGCCCCAGGACCACGCTGCGGCCGTCCGGCATCTCAGCGCGGAACTCCACCGTCAGGCGGTCGGTGGGATAGGAGCGGTCCCAGGCCCAGCCGTAGATCCGTCCGGCCTGGACGGCGTCCACCCGGCCTTCGATGACGGACGCCGCAGGCTCCGCCGCGACGGGGGTGGAGGACAGGGTGTCGGGCGTGGCGACGTCGGGCATGGCGGGCACTCGCGAAGTAATTGAAGTCCCCTCTCCCTTCTGGGGAGAGGGTTAGGGTGAGGGGGATGCGCTTTTGCCGGGCGTGCCGCTGTGTGCAACCCCCTCACCGGCCCTCCGGGCCACCCTCTCCCCAGAGGGGAGAGGGCTATAAGGCAACCGCCGTCAGGCCGCCTTGCGCTGCGGGGTCTTGCGCGCGGTCGGGCTGGGCATGCGGTGCGGGATGTAGTTCTCGTCCAGGAACTCCCGCATGTCGCGGTAGCGCTGGTAGAAAGTGCGGTTGAACTTCTCGAACAGGCTCTGGTCCCAGTATTCCTCCAGGACGAAGGGCTTGTCGGAATAGACGTCGTAGCAAGGGATCGCGAAGGTCTCCGCGAACTCCGCCGTGCGGCTGTCGTAGCTGAAATAGACCGACGGCGTGCCGTTCGACAGCGCCATCAGGTTGCCGTGCAGGCGGTAGCCCAGCACGAGGTCCTTCGAGCGCACGATGCTCTCATAGTCGGCGACGACGTCCGAGTACCACAGGCGCGAGCGGTACAGTTCGTCCAGCTCCTCGTCGAAGTACCAGTTCTTCAGCCAGTTGTTGTTGTGCAACTCGTCCCAGGCCTCGGCCTTCTGCTCGTCGGTGCCCCAGAGCAGCTTCTTCTCCTCGACCTCGCCCTGCATCATCAGGACGGTGTCGAAGCGGCGGCTCATGTCCTTGACGAAGTCGCGGTGGCGGGTGAGGTAGGTTTTCACGTCCGGCGAATAGTGGCTGGACACCTCGCGGCGCATGGTGATGCCGACGTTGCGCACGCTGTCCAGCGACGGCAGGTCGATGCGCAGCTCCGGATCGCGGTTGCGGAAGGCGGTCGGGCAGCCGACGATGCGCACGTTCTTGATGCCGAGGTCCCACAGCACTTCGGCGGTGTAGGTGCCGCGCACGCCCAGCGTCGTCGACTTGTCGGCGAACATCTGCCAGATGCGCTTGCTCTCGTCCGACAGCGTCAGCTTGCCGGTGGCCGGGGCCTGGGCGCCGACGCCGAAGGCGATGACCGGGATGCGCAGCTTGGACAGCACCTGCTCGGTGCCCTCCGGCCAGGTCATGTGGTCGTGGATGTAGTTCGATCCGCGCAGGAACACGTAATCGTATTCGGCGTTGGCCCGGTCCACCACCTCCTGCTTGAACTCGCGGATCTCGACGACGTCGAGACGGTCGAAGGTCAGCAGCTTCAGCGAGGAATCGTAGACGAAGGCGTCGCCGATGTTGTGGTAATGATTGATGCTACGCTGAATGTTCTGGTAGCTGTACCACCGCACGCAGTCATGGTCATAGACTTCGCCGGAGGGAATCATGACTAGGATGTTAGCCAATTTAATTCTCCTGGGGTCGGGGTGGTGGAGGGTTGCAAGGTTCGGGTTTTGTCTTGATGAATTCTAGCCACTTTGGGGCGGATCAACCCGGATCATTATTCGGACCAGATCGCGATCCCTGGTCGGCTTGCAGTTCCTCTGCGCAAGCCGGGTCAGGTAGAGCCAGGCGTTTCCATCCGTGTCCTCGAAATTCCGGCTTCTGGCGTCCGGATCGAGAATGGCCGGGTAGTAGAAGGTCTCGTCCACGGCGCAATTCTTGTCGGTGAGCAGCGGTGCCGCCCAGGCGAGACGCGGGGCGGACCAGCCGATCAGGTCGGCGGAGGTCGACACCCACACGCCGGACACGGGCTCCGCCCCTTTGCGCTCCGCCCGCCGTCCCGCCATCACCGCGACGTAGAGGCCGCTCGGCGTGTGGCGGACGAGGCTGGTGACGGTGAAGGGCAGGCGGTCGGGCGGCAGCGGCGCGCAGACCGACGCCTCGGGATCGGCCTCGCCCTCGGTGTAGGGGTCGCGGAAGCGGACGGTGAAGTCCCGCCCGTCCCACGCCCGCCAGGACGCGGGATCGGCGAGGTCGCGGGTGCGCATCAGGCAGACGCCGCGCTTTTGCGCGCCGATGCCCTCGGCGAAGGCCATCGCGTAGTACCAGCCGTCGCGCGCGATGATGTTGCTCGGCGCGAACAGCCCGGCGCGCTTCCCCAGATCGCCGCGGAAGCGATAGGGCACCCCGGCGACGTAGCGCGCCGGACCGAAGCTCTGCCCGCCGTCGTGCGAGACGGTGAGGGTCAGCGCGTTCCACCAGCAGGCCATGTAGTCGCCGGTCGGGCAGAGGTCGCGGCGCTTGTGGCCGTGATACTCGTTGTGGACCAGCCCGTAGACGGTGGTGCCGTCCAGCGTGTAGGGCGAGGTCAGCCAGCCCATGTCGTCGAAGCGCGCCGGGTCGTCGCGCTTGGCCGACTGGAAGACGATGCGGCAGGTGTGATGCAGGTCGTTCAGCGACGGGCCGCTGAGGACACGCGCGCGGGTGTGCGCGGCGAGCAGCCGGACGCTGCCGTCCGCCGCCTTCCAGGCGCGCGCCGGGGCGTCCGGCACGTCCCAGTCCTCGCAGGCCTGGGTGCGGTGGTCGTAGACGGTCTCCAGCGCCGCGCCCGCGGGGACGCTGACGCGGAGGTCGGCGGCGTGCGAGGGGGTGGCGAGGAGGAGGGTGGCGAGGAGAGCCAGGGTGCATTGCCCCCTCCCTAGCCCTCCCCCGCCTTTGGCGGTGGAGGGAACTGCCGCCGCTCTGCTCCGGCTCCCTGTCCCGCGCAGCGGGGGAGGGTTGGGGAGGGGGCCGCTGTCCTGCACGCGCTTTCCCATCACGGCTTCTGCGCCACCGCCCGCTCGGGCATCGACACCGCGCCACCGCCCGCGTTCGCGATCAGCGCGTCGAACACGTCGGCGTGGCGGCGGGCGCATTCCGCGCGGTCGATGGGGCGGCGGATGCGCATGCGCAGGCGGTCCCACAGCTCCGGCGTGGTCAGCGCCTCGGTCAGGCGGTCCACCAGATCCTCGACGCTGGCGTTGCGGAAATGCAGGCCGTCCACGCCATGGGTGACTTTCTCGCCCATGCCGCCGATGTTGCTGGAGATGATCGGTCGCCCGTGCAGGAAGGCCTCCTGGATCACCACCGGCGAGTTCTCCCACCAGATGGAGGGCATCACCACCCAATCCACGTCTTTCATCAGGCCGGGCAGCTCAGCGGAGCGGTAGCTGCCGTAGAAGCGCACGCGGTCGCCGGCGCGCTCCACCGCCTCGTTGAACTTCTTCTGGTAGGCCTCGGGCTGGCGCTCCAGGTTGCCGCCGAAGATCATCAGCGCGCCGTCCTCGCCCCACGCCTTCTCCGAAACGCGGCCGATCGCCTCGACCAGCACATGGGCGCCCTTGAACTCGGTGAGCTGGCCGAAGAAGGCGAAGCGGTTGCGCTTGCCGCCGCGGGCCAGCGGGCGGGGCGGGGCGATGCCCTCGACGGTCAGGCCGTTCTCGATCATGCGGAACTTCTCGCGGGGCAGGCCCCAGTCGACGTAGCGGTCGATCAGGAAGTTCGACGGGCTGACGTAGAAATCCGCCTGCTCCAGGAAGGTCTTCAGGAACAGCTCGCGCTTGAAGAACTGCGCCTCGCCGATGTGCGGGAAGCAGCCGGCGCAGTCGGCCGGGCTGGCGCGGTAGCACAGCGTGTTGCGGCTGGTCTTCACCATCTGTCCGTGGTGGTGGCAGATGGACAGATATTCGTGGAAGGTCACCACGATCGGCACGCGCGGCAGGGCCTGCCGGATCGCCTGGATGGTCTCGATGCCCAGACCCAGGAAATGGTGGAAGTTCACCACGTCCGGCTGGAGGTCGCGGACGTAGCGGACGAAGTCCTTCTCCAGCCCCGGCAGGTTGCGGTTCGACAGCCGGAAATGGTCGTAGTCGTTGGCGTAGTAGAGGACCTCCCGCTCCTTCTGGCGCAGCGCCATCAGGGCGGAACTGCCGTGCGGCGTGACCGGCGGGGAGGTGCGGGCCAGGTAATGGCTCTCCCAGCCCGGCAGGTCGTGCAGCCCCTGGTGCAGGTTGTAGGAGGCCACCTCCGCGCCGCCCAGCGAGAAGGCGGGATGGCCGTGGCTGATGATCAGGACGCGCTTGTTGCTCATGGTCGGGCCGATCTCGAATAGGGCTGGGTTCAGGCGGCGGCGCGGGCGGACCAGATGTCCTCGAAGCTCCAGCGGTCCACCATGGCGCCGGCGCGGCGCCAGCGGTCGGCGTGCGCGTCGCGCGGCTGTTCGTCCAGCGCCACCAGGGTGACGCGGGGCAGCCAGACGCAGGCTCCGCCCAGCGCGCGCAGGCGCAGGCAGAGGTCCAGCCCCTTGTGGTCGGCCCCCATGTAGGACCCCATGGTGGCCAGCGTCCGGACCAGGGCGTCCTTGGGCAGCAGCGCGCATTCCGGGGCGGCGGCGTCCACCGTCGCCGCGTCCTGCTCCTTCAGCCAGTCGCGCGGGTAGCCGGCGAACCGCCGCTCGAAGGTCTTGGCGCCGTCCGAATCCTCCACCGCCATGATGCCGGCGAAGCGGATCGAATGGTCCTCGTAGAGCAGCGTCGGGCTGACCATCACCGGCCCGCCGGACTTGCGCGACACCCGCTCCAGCGCCGCCAGCCAGCCCTTTTCGGTCGGCAGGACGGAGGGGGAGAGCGTCAGCACCCGCTCGCCGCGGGCGTGGGGCAGGGCGGCGGCCATCGCCTCGAAGGCGTCGGTGGCGTCGGGCGCGGCGACGAAGGTGACGGCCATGCGGTAGAAGGCGGCGGCCTGACGGACCGCCCCGCCCAGCCGCTCGTGCGTGCCGGCGGCGGCGACCACCAGCAGCTCGGTCTCGGCGAAGTCCGGGTCGATGGCGAGGCGGGCGATGTTGAGGTCCACATCCTCCCGCGCGTCGGTCACCGGCAGGATCACCGAAACGCGCGGCGCCTTCACCGGACGGCCCATCGGGTGCACGCCGGTCGACGGCAGCGGCCCGGAGCGGGCGCGGGCGGTGCGCAGCATCGGGCCGACATGGCGCGCGATCAGCGTGTCGATGGACGGGCTGTCCAGATTGACCAGCGAGAGCATGCGGCGCAGCGCTTCCGGCGCCGGCGGCAGGCAGCTCAGCGGCAGGAAGGCGAAGCGCTCGTCGGCCAGTTCCAGCTCCAGATGGAACTCGGCGCCCGGGGGCAGGCCCGACGGCTCGGCGGCGAAGGCGGTGAAGCCGTGCTGGTCCTGGCCGGGGATCATGCGCCCGGCAAACAGGCCGTCATGCTGGAACGCCTCCGTCACGTCGCGACGGGCCAGCCGCGACCAGCCCTCGTCGAGCCGGACGGCGACGCCCGGCCCCTTCAGCGTGACGGCGCGGACCTGCCGCGTCGGGTCGAGCAGCCAGCCGGCGACGAACAGCCCGGCCCCCGGCACGCGCAGCGCCATGTCCAGACCGGTCCGCACCGGGATGTCGAGCCGCGACACGGTTTCCGCACCGTCGTAGCGCGAGGCGGCGATGCGTGTCATCCGCTGGCGCGTCTCGGCGTCCTGGATGTTGCCCAGCATGTCGCGCACATGGGCGGAGGCGACGCCATCGGGCAGGATGGTGCGGTGCTCGAAGATCTCCAGATGGCGCCAGCCCTCGGCGGCGCGGTAATGGATGCGGCGGATGGCGGTGGGAAGCGGGGTCCGGTCGGTCAGCACCGCCATCACGCCCGACGCCTCCGGCGGCAGGTCGGGACGGGCGAAGGCCCCGGCGGTGGCGCGGTAGGCGGCGGTCTCCTCCGCCTCGATCAGGATCTTCTGGGCGCCGTTGCGGAAGCTGCGCGCCCAGCCCTGGAGCATCAGGCTGCCATCGCGGAAGCGGCCGAACACCTCGGCGAAGCCGTCCGGCTGCGACACCTCCTGGGCGAGGCCCGCGAGCAGGCGGCCGACGCGGTCGGAGTCACTGTCCGAAGACGCGGCGAGCTGGATCGCGAAATCCAGCGCCACGGCCAGCGCGCTGGGCTGGAAGCCCTTCAGCGCCGAGACGAGGTGCGACGGGTTGGTGCGGACGTTGGACAGCCGCGGCAGGACGAGGCGTTCCCCCGTCTCGTCCGCCAGCTCGACGCGCGATGGGCGCATCTGGGCCAGCCCCGGCACGCGGATGCCGCCGAGGAACCAGCGCTCGCCCTCCGCGTCGGCCCAGGAGCGTCCGGCGTAGCGGCCCTCCACCGACCCGTCGAGATGAACGGCGCCCTGGGCGGGCAGCGCCCGGTCGATGGCGCCGAACAGGACGAGCGTGTCGTCGTCAAGGAGAATGGCCGCCGTGATGTCGGCCTTGGTGATCGGTTCCTTCATCCCGCGATGCTCCCCGCAATCGAGCCCTGCCCATGTGTTTGCCCATGCCTTCCCCCCGGACCGTTGATTATGTCGTCATAGAGAATGACGTGTTTTTCGGCGGCCTCCTCGGTCGTCGGGACCGCCGGCATGTTGGAAACGAGCCGGTCCCAAAGCCCCGGCTCGGTCATCGCGCGCGTCATCACGCGCGCCAGATCCGCGGCGTCCCCCGCCCGGAAATGCAGGCCGTCCACCCCGTCGGTCACCGATTCCGCCATGCCGCCGATGCCGCTGCAGATGACCGGGCGGCGGTGCTGGAAGGCTTCGCGGATGACCAGCGGAGCGTTCTCCCACCAGATCGACGGCATCACCACCCAATCGGCGGCGGCCATCAGCTCGGGCATCTCCTCGCGCCGGTAGGGGCCATGGCGGACGGCGGTGCCGCGGGCGTTCTTGAAGCCCTGCTCGACCTTGTCCTTGAAGGCGTCGGTCTGGAAGGGCGCGCCGCCATGGACGGCCAGCGTCAGGTCCTGCCCCTGCTTCTCCAGCCGGGCGGCGGCGTCCAGCGCGACGGTGATCCCCTTGAAGGGATTCAGGTTGCCGAAATAGGCGAAGGCGTTGCGCGGCGCGCCCGCGGGCAGCGGCCGGTGCGGCGCCGGACGAACCGCCGGGCGCCCGTTCTCCATGACGGAGATGCTGTCCGGGTCGAGGCCCCAGGCGATGTAGCGGTCGCGCAGGAAGGCGCTGGGCGCCAGGAAATGATCGACCAGCCCGAACATTGCCTTGATGTGCTTGTCGCGCAGCACGAACTGGTCGGCCGGCCGGTCGGGGAAGCAGCGGTGGCAGGCGTCGGGCGAGGCCATGCGGCAAAGGGCATGGCCGTTGGTCGTCACCATCTGCCCGTCGTTGGCGCAGATCGGGTAGTAGTCGTGCAGCGTGTAGACGATCCGCGCCCGCGGGCAGACGCGGCGGATCAGGAACAGCATCTCCACGCCGAGCAGCAGCGTGTGGTGGATGTGCACGATGTCCGGCTGGAAGGCGCGCAGCAGGTTCGACAGGTCGGGCACGATGCCGTGCAGGTCGATCTGGCTCTGGAAGAAGTGATCGAAATGCCCGGCCCACAGCACCACCTCGTCGGCGCTGCGGCCCAGCGTCTGGAGGTTGGTGCCGGGCTTGCGGTCGCGGTGGACGCCGTTGGTGCAGGCGAGGAACAGGGCCTCGGCACCCTTGGCCTTCAGGCTGCCGAACAGCTCGTGCGCGAAGATTTCCGTGCCGCCGGGGTGCAGGCTGGGGTGGTTGTGGGCGACGACGAGGACGCGGGGCAGGCTCATCGCGCGCCCTCCTTTTCCAGAACCAGGATATCCTGGAAATTCTCGGCGTTGCGCTGCCCGCTCCAGTGGCCGCGCAGAACTGGGCGCGCCGGGCGCAGCCCCTGTTCCGCGAAGGTGTCGAGCAGGAAGGACTCGCTGTAGGCGACGGCGGCGTTCGGGTTGGCCTCGTCGGCGATGAACTCCGGCCCGGTGGCGTCGAGGAAGGCCGGGCGGGCGGTCTTCTTGGCGATGCCGTCCCGCGCGCGGGCATCGACCAGGAACAGGCTGAGGAAGCAGCGCCCGCCCGGCTTCAGCACGCGGGCGATCTCCGCCGCGTAGCGCACCGTCTCCGCCGTCCGCAGATGGGTGATGACCGAGGTCAGGATCACGAAGTCGTGCCCGCCGTCCGGGAAGGGCAGGCGGGTCCGCGCCGCGTCCTCCGCCCCGCCGGGGTTGTAGAGCGCGTTCGCCACGTCAAGCGTCCGGAAGCGGAATTCCGGATAGGCCGGGGTGATCGTCTCCGTGCACCAGCGGATGCCGTCCTCGACGATGTCCACGCCGTCGTAGCTGGAGTCGAGATACTGGGTCAGCGGCACGGCCATGCGCCCGATGCCGCAGCCGATCTCCAGCACGCGGTGCTTCGGCTTCAGCCCGCCGACGCGCACGAAATGGCGCAGGAACTCCGCCCCGATGGCCCGGAAATCGCCGTCGCCGATGAACACACGGTCCGGCGGCGGAACGGGCAGGAAGCGGTTGCGGGCGATCTGCGCGCACAGCCATTCCAGCCGCGGGTCGGTGTTGCGGCGCAGGACGGCGAGGCGGCGCCCGGTGAGGATCTCGTTCATCAGGTCAGCTCCGGTTCCGGTTCGCGCGCCCGAACAGGCGGGACTTGCCCGGAACGGCAACGGGAAGGGCGGTGTCGGTGGGAGCGCTCGCCGACAGGGGGCGCATCAGGCTGTCCTCCAGCGCGGGCGGCGGCGGTGGCGCGTTCCAGTCGCGCGCGGCCAGCTCCTCCATCATCGCGGCCCAGCGGCGGGCGTGGAGCCAGCCGTTGTATTCGGAGGCGACGCCGCGGGTGTAGCCCTGGTGCCGGCTGATCGAGCGGCGCTCCAGATGGTACAGCTCCACCGAGGGGACGTAGCGGATGTCCAGCCCGGCCTTGCGGATGCGCAGGCAGAGGTCGGAGTCCTCGTAGTCGCCGATGACGTAGTCCTCGCAGAAGCCGCCCACGGCGTCGAAGGTCTCGCGGGTCATCATCAGGCAGGCGCCGGTCACGCCGGGCACGCTGCGCTCGCGCCGGGCGGGCAGGAAGTCGCGCGGCAGGCCCTTGAAGAAGTGGTGGTTGTACCAGCGCCCGCGGACGTCGCGGTCGAAGTAGAGGCCGGCGTGCTGCAGGCTGTCGTCGTCGAACAGCAGCTTCGGCCCGACCGCCCCGGTGCCCGGCGTACGCTCCAGCGCGGCGAGCAGGACAGGCAGCCAGCCGGGCTGGTCGGGGATCACGTCGGAATTCAGGAACAGCAGGGTCCGCCCGGTGGAGGCCGCGACTCCGGCGTTGTTGGCCGCCGAGTAGCCGTAGTTGGCCGGCTGCACCAGCACCCGCATCGGCAGGCCGTAGAGCGCGTGGAAGCCGTGCAGCATGTGCACCAGCTCGTCGCGCTGCTCCGGGCTGTCGAGCACGAAGATTAGTTCCACTTCGGCCATGCCGGGATCGGTGGCGAAGCTGGAGAGCTGGAAGCGCAGGAACTCCAGCGCCTTGTAGAGCGGGATGATGACCGAGACGGCGGGCGTCTCTGGACCGCGCCCGAAGGTGACGGTTTCCGGCTCGCCGCGGCTGGCCATGTGGGCGGCGTGGAGCGGGGCGACGGCCGGGGCGATCACGGTTTCCAGAACCAGCGGGGTCGCGTGCTGCGGCGGCAGGCTGCCGAGCACCGCGGCGCGGGCGTCGGCGGGCGACAGCGGGCGCAGCGGCGGCACCAGCCGGATCGACCCGCCGGAGCCGAGGCGAAGCTCCGCATGGACCTGAAGCGCCGCGGCGGGCTCGGGCGCGCCGGGCAGATAGGCGACGAAGCCGCTGCGGTCGGTGGACGGCGCGGTGCCGAACAGCTTCGCCACGTCCTCGCGCGGAAAGCGGTGCTCCAGCACCTCCAGCCGGCGCTCGCCGCCGAAGGGCGTGTGCACGGTGAGGCCGCCGGACAGGCCGTGCGGGTCGTGCACCCAACCGGCCAGGAACAGCCCGCCGTCGCCGGTCGGCACCGCGAGGTCGAGGGCGGCGCCGATGGAGCGCTTGGCGTCGGCGACCTGCCGCTTGGGCAGCGGGGCGAGCACCTGAAGCTCGCGCACCGCCGCCGCCGCCGAGGCGTTCGACCGTCCGCGCTGGGCGAGCGCGTTCAGAATGTACTGGCGCAGCTCCAACGGCGTGTCGCGGCGCGTGGACAGCCGCTCGGTCAGGCTCGGCAGGTTGGGCGCCACGGCCGAGAAGGCGCGGCAGGCCAGCCCGTTGCGGCCGAGAACCACCAGCAGGTTGCCCGGCGCGCACAGCGCCTTGTCCACCAGCAGCGACATGGCCGCGCGCCCGCGCCGGTCCAGCGCGGAGCCGACGCAGACCTCGAAGGGGGAGGGGCCGACGGCTCCCGGCGTGATGATCACCGCCCCGGTCACCTCGCCGAAGCCCGACGACAGCGACCCGCCGCAGAGCAGAAGCTCGTCGGTCGCCAGGGCGCGGGCGACGAGGGGGGAGGGGGTGGGCGACAGCTCCAGCACCATGCGGCGGCAGACCGTGGCGAAGCCGGCGTCGCTGCGCAGCGCCGGGGTGGAGCGCGCGAAATCGAAGAGGAAACGCACGACGCGCAGCCGCGACGGCGCGTCGAGGCTGCCGAGCAGGAAGGCGGGATCGGGATCGGGGACCTGCGGTTCGGCCAGGACCTCCGCCACGACGCGGCTCTGGGCCACGAAACGGACGGGCGCACCGGAGGTCCGGGGCGCCCGCAGGATCGACAGCACCCGCTGCCCGCCCCAGCTCGTCCGCACGGACAAGGTGGTGTAGGGGGGCCGCACCTCCTCGCCGTCGAGGGTGGGAACGACCCGGCCGGAGGGCTCCGGTCCGTCGCTCTCCCACGAGGCGAGCACGAAGTCGTCGCCGAGCGCATGGAGCTGGGCGGACGCGATGGAGGCGGAGGCCGGCAGGACGGCGAGCACGGTCATGCGTTCCTTAGCCGGACCCATCGGCGGCGTGAATGCAGCACGCCGCCGGTCCGGTCCCTGGGTGGGTTACGGCTTTAGTGAATGACGAAGAAGTCGTTCGGGTTGTTGTGAACTTCGTCGGCCGAAACGCCCTTCAGCATGATGCTGTCGCCGTTGCCGAGATCGATCATGGCGTTGCCGCCCATGTCGGTGACGCGGGCCGCCAGATCGGAGGCGTCGTTGATCTCCAGGCCGTTGATGTTGCGTTCGATCTGGAGGATGTCCTCGCCGGCGCGGAAGTCGAGGACGACGTCCTGGCCGCCGCCGCCCGAGAAGACGAAGATGTCGTTGCCGGCGCCGCCGACCAGGATGTCGTTGCCCGCACCGCCTTCCAGGATGTCGTTGCCCGCGCCGCCATCCAGGTAGTCGTCGCCCTCGCCACCCTTGAGGATGTCGTCGCCGGTGCCGCCCATCAGGATGTCGTTGCCCGCGCCGCCATCCAGGTAATCGTTGTGGCCGCCGCCCATCAGGACGTCGTCGCCGTTGCCGCCGCGCAAAATGTCGGCGCCGTCGCCGCCGCTCAGAACATCGTCGCCGTTCCCGCCGTCGAGGATGTCGTTGCCGCGGCCGCCGATCAGCATGTCGTCGCCGTTGCCGCCGGACAGGTAATCGTCGCCGTCCCCGCCATCCAGCGTGTCGTTGCCGTTGCCACCGTCGAGGACATCGGCCCCGCTGCCGCCGCTCAGCAGGTCGTTGCCGTTCCCGCCGAACAGGGCGTCGCGGCCGTCGCCGCCCAGGATCGTGTCGTCGCCGTTGCCACCCATCAGGATGTCATCGCCCTTACCGCCGTCGATGAAGTCGTTGCCGTTGGTGCCGGTGATGATGTCGTCATAGTTGCCGCCAGGAAGGGTGGCCATGAATCATACTCCTTAACGATTGGATTTCGGTGGGGTGGGGGATTTCCTACCCCGAAATGGCGAGGTACCCCTTAGCCTTTACCCAAATACCGTTTGGCGTGGCTGTGACAAACATAAGGTCAAACCCAGGCAAATCTTGAGTTCATAGAGTCAAAACACAATAATCATCAACGTTCATTACGTCATTGCTGTCACCTTGGCTTCAAAGCCCTTCGAAAATCTAAACATCTAATTTTGGATGCGGCGCCTGATGGGGAGTTTTGGGCCCTCAATTCAAGGCGATGACTCATGGTTAACGGAAGATTTTAAATTGTTCGTCCATAATACTTTCAAAGTTACCGGGAAGGGGTTTTGTCGAATTTCGACGAAATGCCGTGAAATGACCCGCGAGTCCTATGCGTTTGGCTTAGGATTATGCCGTTGATCATTGCCCGTTGGTGGCGCCGGCCGATGCTGCAGCGCATTCAAAACCACGGCCTTTTTAAAAATTCGAGGGCGAGGGCGGAGGATTTTAAAAACCGGAATTTGAAAGCGGCGGCTGCGCCGTGGAGGGCGTCCAGGGCGACGGGCATCCGGAAAACACGCTTGCGGACCGGCCGGCCGGGCGCTTTGGCGGGTGCGGAGCGCTCCGGCGGCCCGCCGCTGCCGGGCCGAAGGCCGCCGGATGGCCGTCACCGATGCCCTTGGGAGGGGCGAAAATTTTTGTCTTGCGGTGCTGCCCGGCGCGTGGGCCGGGTCGGATTTTTGGGCTGGTTCAGACTTTGCCCGCTTCCGCGGCGTCCAGGGCGACCCGCGCCAACTGCATCAACTTGTCGTCGACCGCCGCCTGGTCATAGCCGGGGCTGTCGGCCAGCGAATCGCGCAGGCGCATGGCGATGAACTCGCCGGTGTGGTGCTTGTCGTAGAGATGGACGTCGCCGATGGCGTCGGCGACGCGCTTCAGGGTGTTCCGGTCCCACGGTGTGGTCATGCTCGCACGCTCCCTTTCCGGCCTGCCGGCCTTTCTCTTGCCTGCTGGGCAACGGGGGAGCGTGCGAAATGATCCGGCGCGGGGCCGCCGCGGTCAGTTCTCGCGGAAGGCGCGGTTCATGCCGTCGGTCAGCGGCGTCAGGAAATACTCGATGGCCTTGCGGGTGTGGCCGTGGATCATCACCTCGGTCGGCATGCCGGGATGCAGGTCCACGTTCGGCAGGGCCTTCAGCGCCGCGGCGTCGAGGCTGATCCGGGCGAGGAAATAGGCCTGCCCGGTGCGCTCGTCCTCAAGCTGGTCCGCGGACAGGGTCAGCACCTTCCCCTGGACCGGCGGCACCAGCCGCTGACGGTAACCGACCAGCCGCACCATGGAGCTGCCGCCCACGTCGATGTTCTGCACGTCGGCGGGGGAGACGCGGGCCTCGACGATCAGCCCGTCGTCCTGCGGAACGATGTCGAGGATGCCCTGGCCCGCCGGGATGACGCCGCCCGGCGTGTAGAAGCGCAGGTTGGTGACCCGGCCCGCCTGGGGGGAGACGAGTTCCTGGCGCTTCAGGATGTCGCCGGCGCTGCGCAGCCGCTCCGACAGGTCGGAGACGGTGGCCTGGATGGTCTGAAGCTCGTTCCCCACCTCCGACCGGCGGGTGTTGCCGAGGTTGATGATCTCCAGCTCCGCGGCGGCGATGCCCTGCTCGGCCTTCGATTTGTCGGCCTGGATCTCGCCCAGCCGGCCCCGGGTGTCGGCGACGTTGCGCTGAAGCTCCAGCATGCGCGGCTTGCGCTCGTAGCCCTTGGCGAGCAGCGTCTCGACGATCCGCAGTTCGTCCTGGGTGTAGCGCAGCCGGTCGTTGGCGGCGACGCGCTGCGACTCCAGCGCCACCAGCTCGTCGCGGAGCTGGCCGATGCGCTTGCGCTGGATGGAGATCTGCCCTTCATAGGCGTCGCGCCGCGATTCGAACAGGCGCTGTTCGGCGGCCAGCGCCTCGGCGGCGACGGAGCTGGTCTTGGCGGCGGCCACCAGCTCGTCGGCGTAGACCGGGGCCTTGGCGTCGGTCTGCTCGGCGCGCAGCCGGGCCAGCCGGGCCAGCGAGGTCCAGTATTGCCCGTGAAGCTGGGCGACCACCGCGCCGCTCTGCGTGGTGTCGAGCCGCAGCAGGACCTGTCCGGCCGTCACCATGTCGCCGTCCTTGACCAGCAGCTCGCTGAGGATGCCGCCCTCCAGGTGGGAAACGGTCTTGCGGTGGCTTTCCACCATGATGGTGCCGGGCGCGATGGCCGCGCTGTCCAGGCTGGCGGTGAAGGCCCAGCCGAAGAAGCCGCCGAAACCGATGGCGACGGCCAGCGCCCCGGCCAGCGCGGTGCCGCGCAGCGTCGGTTCGTGCGGCGTCACGTCGATGACCGGCGACCAAGCGGCGGTGAGGGGGGATGGCGCGTTCGCGGGCTGGGTGATCGTCGTGTCGGTCATGCGGATTCTCCCGTCCGGACCAGCCGGGCCACCTTCACGGCGCCGCCGGGCTGGACCATCTTCAGCACGTCGGTGCGTTCGCCGAAATGCTCGACCATGCCGTCCTTGAGGACGAGCAGCTTGTCGGCGACCGACACGATGGAGGGGCGGTGCGCGACCATCACGATGGTGGCGCCGTCGCGCCGTGCGTGGTTGATCGCGGTCAGCAGCGCCTGCTCGCCCTCGTGGTCGAGGTTGGAGTTCGGTTCGTCCAGAACGATCAGGCGGGGCTTGCCGAACAGCGCGCGGGCCAGCGCGATGCGCTGCCGCTGGCCGCCGGACAAGGCGAAGGCGTTCTCGCCGACCGGCGTGTCGTAGCCGAAGGGCAGGCGGCCGATCATGTCGTGGACCCCGGCCAGGCGGGCGGCGCGCACGATCTCTGCCGGGTCGGCCTGGGCCATGCGGGAGATGTTCTCGCCGATGGTGCCGTCGAGCAGCGCCACCGACTGCGGCACATAGCCGACATATTGGCCGAAGCTCTCGCGCTCCCACAGGAAGGTGCTGGTGCCATCCAGGTAGATGCCGCCGGCGGTGGGCTCCCAGATGCCGACCAGCAGGCGGGCGAGGGTCGATTTGCCGGCTCCCGACGGGCCGATGATCCCCAGCACCTCCCCCGGCTCCAGCGCGAAGGAGACGCCGCGGAGCACCGGGCGCTGCAGGCCCTTCGGCACATGACTGACGCGGTCCACGGTCAGGCGCCCGTCGGGGCGGGGCAGCGGCATGGTGCTGCGCCGCGCGCCCTCGCCGTTCAGAAGCTCGCGGATGCGCTTGTGGGCGGTCTGGGCGACGATCCACTGCCGCCAGTTCTCCACCAGATGCTCGAAGGGCTGGAGCAGGCGGGCCATGATGATGCCGGTGGCGATCATGCTGCCCGGCGACGCCTCGTTCCGGATGACCAGCGCGGCGCCCGCGGAGATCGTGGCGATCTGCAGGATCAGCCGCAGCGAGCGGGAGGCCGAGGCCATGCCGCGCGACAGCACCACGCCGCGGTCGATCAGCGAGGCGGAGCCGATCTGCGCCATCTGCCAGCGCCGGGC
Organism: Azospirillum brasilense; assembly: GCF_003349955.1. Lineage (GTDB taxonomy): Bacteria > Pseudomonadota > Alphaproteobacteria > Azospirillales > Azospirillaceae > Azospirillum > Azospirillum brasilense_B. Next base: position 4,012 of record NZ_QLKQ01000068.1, on the reverse strand, counting down.
CAGCGGCGGCAGCATGCCCATGGCCTCGATGGCCTCGGCGTGGCGGACGGTGCTGGCCACGTCGGCGAAGACCTTGGCCGACGCCTCGTTCGCCTCGGCGATGGGGCGGCGGGTCAGCGCGTCGGTCAGCGCGTTCATGGTCAGCAGCAGCAGCGCCGACCCCACCGCGATCCAGCCGTAGATCGGGTGCAGGATGAACAGGATGACCAGGAAGATCGGCGTCCACAGCAGGTCCAGCGGCACCACCACGGCGTTGCTGGTCATGAAGTTGCGCAGGTCGTTCAGGTCGCGCATGGTCTGGCCGGCGTTGCGCGTTCCGCCGCCCAGCGCGTCCACGATGGCCGCCTGCAGCGCCGGCACGTTGAAGCGGTGCGCGATCACCGCCCCGCAGACCAGAAAGGCGCGCGCCCGGATGAAGTCCAGCACGCCGTACAGCACCAGCCCGCCCACGGAGATCACCGCGAGCATGGTCAACGTCTCCAGGCTGCGGCTGCTCATCACGCGGTCGTAGACCTGCATCGTGTAGAGCGGCACCACCAGCATCAGGATGTTGACGAAGAAGGTGAGGGCGCCGGCCAGCAGCAGGCCGCGTCCGATCTTCCGGTAGGCTTGGGTCAGCAGGGTCCGATCCGTACCGCTCATGCCAGTTCCTTTTCTTGCGTCCCGCGCGCTCGCGCTGTGGGGCGGGCCATGAAGCCGGTCATGCAAAGGGTTTCATGGTTAACGAAATGTTGAGATTCGGCCACGTCGCATGAACGTCTTTTGAGACGAAGTCCGGACAAAGGCCGCCCATTGCGGGAAGACTGGTCCCGCGCCATTTCCGCTTACGTCCGACGCTGCGCTGCGGCGTGTGACAACTTTGAGCCCTTACCCCGTCCGACACTGATCGAAAGGGGTATTTGCAGCGCTGTAAAATGTTGTTTCAGAACATTTTTCCGATGACGCTCGGGTCCTTTGCCGGCGCCCGTGTCTCTTTTTCGTCAACTGGCCTTCCGCCTGAATTGACGGCATGGTGCATCGCGGAACTCTTGCACTTGCCACCGGGGGATGTACGATCCTTTGATGCCGGCGGGTGCCTGGACTGACGAATATTTCTCAAATCCAAGGAATATTTACGATGAACACGCCCCAGACCGTACTCGTGACCGGCGGTGCCGGCTATGTCGGCAGTCACTGCGTGGCCGAACTGCTCGACCGCGGCTTCCGGGTCGTCGTGCTCGACAATCTGCGCCAGGGCCACCGCGCCGCGGTGCCGTCCGACGCCGTCTTCGTGGAGGCCGACCTTGCCGACATGGACGCGCTGACCCGCGTCTTCGCCGAATGGCCATTCGACGCGGTGTTCCATTTCGCCGCCCTGTCGCTGGTCGGTGAATCGATGCGCGACCCGCACCTCTATCTGCACGGCAACACCGTCAATTCGCTGAACCTGATCCGCGCGGCGACCACGGCGGGCGTGCGCAAGATGGTCTTCTCCTCGACCGCCAACCTGTTCGGCACGCCGGAGCGCCAGCCGATCGACGAGGAGACCACCATCGACCCCGGCAGCCCTTACGGCGAATCCAAGTTCTTCATCGAGCGCGCCTTGCACTGGGCGGACCGCTGCCATGGCCTGCGCTCCGCCTGCCTGCGCTACTTCAACGCCGCCGGCGCACACCCGAACGGGATCATCGGCGAGGATCATGACCCGGAAACCCACCTGATCCCGCTGGTGCTCGACGCGGCCAGCGGACGGCGCTCGCACATCGAGATCTTCGGCGACGACTACCCGACGGCGGACGGCACCTGCGTGCGCGACTACATCCATGTCTGCGACCTTGCCGACGCGCATCTGCGGGTGCTGCCGGCCCTGGAGACGCGCAGCGTCCGCTACAACCTGGGCAACGGCACGGGCTACAGCGTCCGCCAAGTGATCGAGGCGACGGAGCGGGTCACCGGCCTGACGGTCCCGGTGAAGGTCGGGCCGCGCCGGGCCGGCGATCCGGCGGTGCTGATCGCCTCGTCGGAGCGCATCCGGGGCGAGCTGGGCTGGAGCCCGCGCTTCCCCGATCTGGACAGCATCATCGGCAGCGCGTGGGAATGGCGCCGCCGCCATCCGGGCGGCTATCGCGGCCCGGCCGTGGCGCAGGCCGCCGAGTGACGGAGAAACGAGGGATGAGCACGCAGCGCCGGGCGGGCGCCGAAGCCAAGCCGGCCGAAGCCAAATCAGATGCCATCGACGCGGCGGAACTGGCCGAGTATCACGGGCTCGCCCGGCTGATCGAGCGGATGCACCGCCGCTTCCTCGACGTCGTGCGGGCCGGCCTGTTGCGGCAGGGGATTGACGACATCGGGCCGGTCCAGGCGCTGATGGTCATGCTGATCGGCGACGATGAACCGTCGGTCCGCGACCTGATGGAGCGCGGCTATTATCTCGGGTCCAACGCCTCCTACAGCCTGAAGATCCTGGTGGAGGCCGGCTACATCGACCGTGGCGCCAGCCAGCGCGACCGCCGCACGGCCCGCCTGCGCCTGACCGACAAGGGGCGGGCGCTGCGCGACGAACTGTTCACGCTGGAGCAGGTGCAGGCCACCGCCCTGGTCCGCAACGAGGCGGAGGCGGCCGACCTGAAGGCCGCCTACCGCACGCTGCGCCGGCTCGACCGCATCTGGGGCGACATGGTCCGCTACGCCGGGCAGGGCCTTGATTGAGGGCCTTGATTGAACCGCCTTATGCATCTCTCATCCGCAGGCATCCGCACATGACCGATTCATCCCTGTCCATCCGCGATGTCGAGCGCCTGCTCGAATCCTCGTCGGCGGAGGCCCGCATCGACACGATGCAGAAGCTGGCCGGCGATCTGGAGAAAGGCGGGCTGACCGACGCCGAGCGGTCGCTGGCGCTGGAGGTCATGCACTGCTTCGCCGCCGACGCCCAGGTGGCGGTGCGCGAGGCGGTGGCCTGGCAGATCCGCAACAACGCCATGCTGACCGCGGAATTGGCCGAGCGGCTGGTGAAGGACGTGGCCCGCGTGGCCTTCCCGATCCTGCGCGACGCCGGAAGCCTCAGCGATGAGTTGCTGCTCGACGTGCTGGCCGACCCCGACGCCGGCAAGCACATGGCCGTCGCCAATCGCCACACCGTGTCGGCGCGGGTGGCCGGGGCCGTCGTCGAGACCGGCAACGTCGCGGTGGTGACCGCGCTGTTGCGCAATCCCGGCGCGGAACTGGCGGAGCCGGCACTGCACCGGGCCTTGGACCGTTTCGGCCGCGTGCGCATGGTCAGCGAGGCCGCGGCGACTCGCCCCGGCCTGCCGTTGGCCGTGGTGGAGCGGTTGGTCGCCTTCGTGTCCGACGCGGTGCGCGCCACGCTGGCTCACAGCCATGGCCTGTCCAAGGATCTTGTGGACCGGCTGGCCAACCGCGGGCGCGAGTCGGCGACGATGCGGCTGCTGCGCCCGGCGCTCCGCGGCGACGAGGATGTGGAGGCGGTGGCCCGCTGGCTGCACGCCAACGGGCGCTTCACCGCGGCGCTGCTGTTCCGCGTGCTGTGCGCGGGCGACGTCGCGCTGTTCGCTGCGGGGCTCGGGGCGAAGGCCGGCATTCCGGCGGAGAATGCCCGCAAGCTGGCCTGGGACGACGGGGCGCTGGGGCTGCGGGCGGTGTTGAAGAAGGCGTCGGTCGCGCCGGTGCTGGTGCCGCCCTTCCAAGTGGCGATCGCCACCGCCAAGCGCATGGGTTACGAGGGCAGCGACAACCGCCGGGACGACTTCCAGGCGGAGGTCATGGCCGACCTGTTCGCCGCCTTGACCCCGACGAACGAGTGGGTGGTGGACGACCTGCTACTGCAACTGTTCGACGGCGCGTCGGACGAGGTGATCGACCGCGCGTTGGATCAGGCGGGCCTGCCCTTCGCTCCGGTGCGCGGGACGGGGACGTGAGGGTGAGGTTGTTGCGACGCTTGCCCCCACCCTGACCCTCCCCCGCTGGGCGGGGGAGGGAATTGGTCTCCCTCCCTTGCGAAGCGGGGGAGGGA
>NZ_QLKQ01000067.1 GCF_003349955.1 Azospirillum brasilense | reverse complement strand
GGTGGGGGCAACGGTGCCAGGGTGGTGTGTCGCAGACCGGGCCGGGGAACCGCGTCCCGGCGGGTGTCGTCGGGCGGGTTGCCGGGGCGCGGGCCCGGCCCGGCCTGCGATCTCGGTGTTACGAATGAATATTTCTACGAATAGACTGGGGCGAACTCCTTCGGCGCGCCCGCCTGCGACCAGTAGGGCGACAGCGAGCGCAGCTTCGCGATGATGCCGGGGACCACCGCGATCACCCGGTCGATCTCCTCCTCGGTCGTCTCGCGCGACAGGGAGAAGCGGGTGGCGCCGTGGGCGGCGGTGTAGGGCACGCCCATCGCCCGCATCACGTGGCTCGGCTCCAGCGACCCGGAGGTGCAGGCCGACCCCGACGAGGCGGCGATGCCGGCTTCGTTGAGCAGCAGGAGGATCGCCTCGCCCTCGATGTACTCGAAGGCGACGTTGCAGGTGTTGGGCAGGCGGTTGGCCGGGTTGCCGGTGACGAAGCAATTGGGAACGGCGGCCAGGATGGCCTGCTCCAGCTTGTCGCGCAGCGCCTTCACCCGCGTGTTCTCGTCGGTCATGTGCATGAGCGCGAGCTGGGCCGCCGCCCCCAGCCCGACGATGCCCGGCGCGTTCTCCGTGCCGGCGCGGCGCGAGCGCTCCTGGTGGCCGCCGCGCAGCATCGGGCGGAAGCGCAGGCCGCGCTTGACGTAGAGCGCGCCGATGCCCTTGGGCGCGTGCAGCTTGTGGCCGGACAGCGACAGCATGTCCACGGCGCTGGTGGCGAGCGTCATCGGGATCTTGCCGACCGCCTGCACCGCGTCGGTGTGGAACACCGCGCCGGCCGCCTTGGCGAGCTGGGCCAGCTCCTCGATCGGGAAGATCGTCCCGGTCTCGTTGTTTGCCCACATGATCGAGACGATGGCGACGTCCGGCCCCAGCGCCGCCGTGTAGGCGTCGAGGTCGAGGTTGCCCCGCTTGTCCACGCCGATGCGGTGGACGGTGTAGCCGCGCTTCTTCTCCAGATAGTCGCACAGCGCCAGGACGGCGGGATGCTCGACCACGCTGGTGACGATGCTCTTCTTCTTCGGATAGGCCTCCAGCACCGACAGGATGGCGGTGTTGTCGCTCTCCGTGCCGCCGGAGGTGAAGACGATCTCGCTGTCATGGGCGGCGCCGAGCAGCGCCTGCACCTGCTTGCGCGCCCACTCGATCTTGCCGCCCACCGCGGCGCCGAAGCCGTGCATGGAGGAGGGGTTGCCGAACTGCTCAGTGAACAGCGGCAGCATCTCCGCCAGCACCTCCGGATCGACGCGGGTGGTGGCGTTGTTGTCGAGGTAGATGCCTTGCGCGGTCATGGCTCAGGCCCCCACCGGCAGGAGGGAGGCGGGCTTGACGCGGACGAGCTCGCCCAGCGCCTCGACCAGCTTGGCCTGCACGCCCATCATGGTGCCGGCGGACTGCGAACAGCCGGAGCAGGCGCCGGTCAGCCGGACGTAGATGTCCTTGCCGTCGATGTCCACCAGCTCCACGTCGCCGCCGTCGCGCTGGATCTGCGGGCGCAGCTCCTCGATGGCGACCATGATCTTCTGCATGCGCTGCACGTTGGTCAGCTTCGCCGGAGCGGCCTCGGCCTTCGGGGCCAGCGGCTTGATGGCGTCCAGCCCGACCGTGCCGGGGGCGTGGGACTTGGGCGGGGCCAGCGCGCCGGTTTTGGCGAGCACGGCTTCCAGCACCTCCTCGATCTTCTCGTGGCAGGTCTGGCAGGAGCCGCCGGCCTTGGTGTAGTGGGTGACCTCCTCCAGCGTGGTCAGGCTGTTGACGGTCACCGCGCGCTCGATCATCGCCGCGTCGATGCCGAAGCACTTGCAGACCAGCTCGCCTTCCTCGTGGTCGTCGACCCACTCCTCGCCCTTGAAGTTGGCGATGGCGGCGCGGAGCGCCTCGGCGCCCATGACCGAACAGTGCATCTTCTCCGGCGGCAGGCCGCCCAGATACTCGGCGATGTCGCGGTTGGTGACGGCCAGCGCCTCGTCCACCGTCTTGCCGATGATCATCTCCGTCAGCGCCGACGAGGACGCGATGGCCGAGCCGCAGCCGAAGGTCTGGAACTTCGCGTCCTCGATGACCTGGCTGTCGGGGTTGACCTTCATCATCAGCTTCAGGGCGTCGCCGCAGGTGATCGACCCGACCTCGCCCACGGCGTTCGCCTCATCCAGCGCGCCGGCGTTCTTCGGGTTGAAGAAGTGTTCCTTGACCTTGTCGGTGTAGTTCCACATGACGCCTTGCCTTTCCCGACGTTATCGGGTGGGGGGAGAGTGTTCGGGGTTAGTGGGCGGTGCCGCAGCCGCCGGCCGACGGCACGGAGGAGCAGCTTCCCCCCGGACCCGCCGAGAAGGACTTGCCGCAGCCGCAGCTGCCCGTGGCGTTGGGGTTGTCGAACTTGAAGCCCGCGCCCTCGACCCCTTCGACGAAATCGACCACCACGCCGGTCAGGAAGGGCTGGCTGGTCGGGTCGACGAAGATCGTCACCGGGCCGAAGGTCAGCACCGCGTCCTCGTCGCCCGCCGTGGCCTCCAGCCCCATCTGGTACTTCATGCCGGCGCAGCCGCCGTCGGCCACCGCGATGCGCAGGCCGGCCGCGGCGCCGCCGGACTTCGCCAGCACGCGCTCTAGGGTGTTCACCGCCGCATCCGTCAGGGTCACCATGTCTGCCGCCTCCAAATGCTTCGTCGGGCATGCCGACCGTTCCTGGTCATAGGAACAGCAAGCGGCGTGCCAAATTCTAAGTCTTTGATTTTGATAAATTGTCAGGTCGGGTGGCTGGTGTTTTCCCGACAATTGTCGGGTCGGGGGCATGTCGGCTTTGCGACATCCTGCGACGAAAGGACGCACAATTTGATTATGGGCTTTTGCGAAACCGGCTTGCGGCCCATACAGGATTGTCGGTCGGGCGCACGGTTTCGCGAAACAACGGAAGGGGACGGGTGATGGAGCGGCCGGTCGAACTGCGGATGTCCAACGGGCGCATGGCCTTCGGCGAGGTGCCCGAGCACATCGACGAGAAGCTGCAGGAGGCGGTGAAGGCCCGCCCCGACGCCGCGGCCTGCGAGGCCCTGCTGTGGGAAGCCCACCGGATGGGGCCGCGCGTCCTGCCGGTCTTTTACGCGCTCTACAAATTTTATTTCAACCGCAAGCGCTTCGCGGACGCGGAGCGGGTTGCGATGATCGGGCTGGACGCGGCGGCGCGCGAGGGCGGCTACGCCGGCGACTGGCGGAGCCTGTGCGCGGACAGCACGGATTGGGCGACGGAGGGGCCGCCGCGCTTCACCCTGTTCACCCTGAAGGCGCTGGCCTTCATCAGCCTGCGCAGCGGGCGGGTGGAGGAGGCGAGGGCGATCCTCGCCAAGCTGGCGGAGATCGACCCGCAGGACCGGGTCGGCTATGGCGTCATCGCCGCGCTGGCGAAGGGCCTGGGGGAGGAGTGACCTGGGAAGAGGGGTGAATGACGGTTTGCTTCCGTCAGTCACCCGACCCGAAGCACACGGCCTCCGCGCCGCAATCGCGGCAGACCGGGGCGCCGCAGGGGATCAGCCCGTCCCGCGCGCAGAGGAAGCGGTAAAGAAAAGCCTTCCAGCGGGTGCCGGTGGCGTTGAGCCGGGACAGCGAGTCGAAATGGCGTTCCATCAGCGCCGCGAGGTGGCTGGGGCCGGCCAACCCGAGGTCCCGCCACAGCTCGCCCTCGTCGAGCATGGCCCGCGCCACGATGGCGGCGAGCCAGCCCTCCTCCTCGATGCCCAGAGAGCGGTGGGCGAGCAGAAGAGCGGCGATGTCGTCCGCTTCGCTCTGGAGAAGCGGCGGCAGGGGGGTGGGGGAGCTGTCGGGAACCGGCAGGCCGGCCGCGAAGGCGCCAGGAAAGTATCGGTCGAGAAGCTGGCCGAGCGCCCGCTCGTCGAGGCCGAGCGCGCCAGGACCCGCCGGCCAGCGGCGGGCCAGGATGCAGGCGAACAAATGCGCGTCGAAGACGTTGCAGCGCCCCTGGCGGTCGGTCAGCCAGCGGTACAGACGCGTGGTGTCGCCCGCCCCCGGCGGGGCGGTGTGCAGGATGCCCATGGCGTGGGTCCTCCGGGGGCGGTCAGGCCGCTTCAGGCAAGGTGGGCGGCCGTCAGGCCGCCTGGGGCAAGTGGGTGATGCAGCTCTTGGAGCAGACCTTGCCGCAGCTTTCGCAGCCGATGCAGTTGCCGGCGTTCTTGACGCTCATGACCTTCTTCTCGGCCTCGTCGTCGAAGGCGTCGACGATGTCGCCGTCCTCGGTGATGCCGATCAGCTCCAGCACGTCGCGGCCACAGACCTTGAAGCAGCGGCCGCAGCCGATGCACATCTTCTGGTCGACGCTTTCCACGAATTTCGGCGTCCAGGCGGCGCCGCCGCGGGTGGTGCCGGTCACGAACTCAGCCATCGTCTGCTCCTCAATCGGGCTTGGTGTGTTGTTTGGTGGAGGTGTGGGCGGGCGTTGCCCCCACCCCGGCCCTCCCCCGCTGACGCAGGGGAGGGAGATGATCGCGAAGCGGCGTCCGTTCCCTCCCCTGCGATAGCGGGGGAGGGTTAGGGTGGGGGCACGGCTTACCAGTCAGGCCGCTCAGGCGGAGGCCGTCTCCAGCGCCTTCAGCGCGGCGCGCTTCTCGGTCAGGGCCTTGTAGGCGTCGTGGGTCTCCTGGGCGACCTGGAGGATCGACTGCCAGTTCTGCGGCAGCTCCTCCGACAGGTCGTGCAGGTCCATCTTCTTCTGGGTCGCGCGGGCGTTGAGCTTCTTGACCTCGTCCTTCAGGGCGTCGATGTCGGACATGGCGGAATCCTCACAGGTCGGCGACGTCGGGGTACTTGCGGATCAGCGCCACGGCTTCCTCGACGATCTTGGCGCCGTCGGCGGCCAGCTTCTCCAGCGACGGGAAGCCGAAGCGGTGGACGTCGCGCAGGTGCTTCGACACCACGACCAGCCGGCCCGTGGTCAGCACCATGCGGCCAAAGCCCTCGTGGCTCATCTTCATGATGGGGGAGGCGATGTGGCCGGTCTGCTTCTCGACCGTGATACCGACGGCCTTGTAGAACAGCTCCAGCCGCCACAGCGTGTCGGGATCCGGGTCGCCCATGATCGGGATGGCGGCGCGGGCCTCCTTGTCGAGGATGAAGGGAGCGAGGATCGTCTCGTCGCTCTTGCCCTCCCAGGCGCCGTAGCTGTCTTCGGCGCGGAACAGCATGACCAGGGTCTTCAGGAAGGCCTCGGCGAGATCGCTCCCGGCGGCCACGGTGGTGTCGGTCATGCTCTCAATCCTCCTCGTCGAAGGCCAGCTCCTGCGGCTGGCCGGCGTTCAGGGCCTTGCGCAGCCAGGGCGGCGGGTTGCCGTTGATGGTTTCGACCAGACGGTCGAGCAGGGCGGTGATGGTTTCCGTGGCCTCCACCTTCACGGGGTGGATCTTCTTCGCCACCACGCGGGCGGCGGCGGAGGCGCCGATGGCCGACAGGTAGACGATGGCGCAGTCGGCCAGCGCGTCGAGCTTCGGGATCAGCTTGTCCTCGTTGCCGTCCTCGAACATCGAGCCGCCGAACTGGCAGGTCTCGACCATCGTGTAGCCGGCCTTGTCCACCTCGTAGACCACGATGTTCTTGGCCCACCCGAAATGCGCGTCGACGTGCTGCATGTCCTGGGTGCAGAAAGCGACCTTCATGGAACCTCCTTTGCGGGGCCGGCCCTCCTCGGCCTGGCCCACCACACTCAGCCGGCGCTGCATCCGCATGATCCGCTCCCGCAGTGCTGGCCGTGTTCATGCCCGTCCCCGTGCGGATGACCGTGAGCGTGGCCGTGGCCGTGCTCGTCGTGGTCCATCTCGCGGGACAGGAACAGGTTGCCGATCTCGAACAGAAGCTCGCGCGTGCCGCGGTAGCCGACATGGACCTTCAGCCCGGCGCCCAGCCGGTCGAACATCGGAAGGCCCATGCGGTGCAGCGGCACCCCGATGCGCGCCGCCCCCTGCCGCCCGTGCGAGTTCGACACGATCAGGTCGGCGTCGCGGGCCAGCGTCTCCACGTCGGAATGGTCGCCGACCATGACGGTCGCGGCCTTCAGCTTCTCCAGCACGGCGGTCTGGGTGGGGGAGACGGCGGCGATCACCTCCGCCCCCATGTCCGCCAGGAAGCTGGTGACGGCGTAGAGCAGGTCCGGCTCCAGCGCCACGGCGATCCGCTTGCGGCTGTAGAAGAAATGCCCGTCCAGCATGCCGTCGACCAGCGTCTCGCGCTGGCGCCGCAGCTTCGCCGGCACCGGGCGGCCCGACAGCTCCGACAGGGTGCGGACGAGGCGGTCCGACGCCTCAAGCCCGGTCAGCCGGTCGAAGAAGACGCTGCGCACGTCGGTCTTCAGCTCCAGCGCGGCGGCGGCGACGCGCATGTGCTCCCCGATCACCAGCGTGGCTTCCGACGCGCCCATCGACGCGATCTGCTCCACCGTCACGCCGCCCAGCGAGGTCGCCGTGAAGTCGTCGGGCTGGCGGCCCGACATGGACAGCGACAGGTCGGGCAGAAAGATCGGCGACAGGCCGAAGCTCTCGATGATGTCGCGCAGCTCCTCCACGTCGCCCGGCGACAAGTGGCAGCCGGCCAGCACGTTGATCTGGCCCTTCACCGTCTTGTCGGACGGCTGGACGACCTCCTCGACGATGCCGGTCACCGCGGCGGAGAAGCCGTCCTCGAACCCGCCGGAGAAGTCCGGGGTGTTGGCGAAGACCAGCTTCAGGCCGGCCAGGGCGGGGTTGCGCTGGCGGAACAGCGAGTACTGCCCGGCCATGTCCTCGCCCTTGGTCTCGGTCACGCCGGTGGTGGCGACGCCGATCAGGGCGGGCGCGTTGCGCTCGTGGATGGTGCGGACGGCCTGCTCCAGATTCTCGTAGCCGCCGAGGATGGTGGAGACCTGATCCATCGCCGTGGTCTGGAGCGGGATGGCCTCGCGGAAATGGCGGACCAGCAGGACCAGACCGAAGGCCGTGCAGCCCTGGCTGCCGTGGAACAGCGGCATGCAGCGGTCCACGCCGAGGAAGGCGAGCGCCGCGCCCAGCGGCTGGCTCATCTTCAGCGGGTTGGTGGAGGCCGCCTTGGCGGAGTGGGGGAAGCGCTGGATGGTGCCCATGGCGGTTACGCTCCCACCGGCTTGGCGTCCGGCCTGGCGTCCGGTTTCAAATCCCAGGGGGCGGCCAGACGCACCTGCCGCCAGATCGGGTTGGACAGGGTCTTGTCGATTTCCTCGCACAGGTTGACGATGCCGTCATAGCCTGCGTAGGGGGTGTGGCGCTCCTGGTTCAGGTCGAGCCACGGCACCTTGGCCTTCAGCGCGATGAACTGCGACCGGCCGCCGGACATCATGATGTCGGCCTCGCTGTCGCGCAGCATCTTGTAGATGTCGCGGGGCTTCAGGTCGTCCCACTGGTGGAACTCCTCCCCCTTCATCTTCTTGATGCGCTCCTTGTCCTCCTTGGTGGATTTCTTGGTGGAGGTGCCGACGATGGTCAGCCCGGCGCCTTCCAGAGCGGTGACCATCGACCAGCTCTTCACGCCGCCGGTGAACAGCAGGACGCGCTTGCCGTCGAAGCGCGGCTTGTAGGGTTCCAGGCGCCGCCAGACGCGGCTTTCCTCACGGGCGATGACGCCCTCGGTGCGGTCGATGATCGCCTTGTCGGCGCCGCGCTCCACCAGCATGCGGGCCATGGTGCGCAGGGTGTCCGACATGTCCGACACGCCGTAGAAGGAGCCTTCGAAATAGGGGATGCCCCAGCGCTCCTGCATCTTGCGCCCGACATTCACCAGCGCCTGCGAGCAGACCACCATGGTCAGCCGCGCCCGGTGGGCCTGCGCCACGTCGTTGTAGCGCCCGTCGCCGGAGATGCAGGACAGGATGCGGATGCCGATCTCGTCGAGCAGCGGCTTCACCAGCCACAGCTCGCCGGCCAGATTGTATTCGCCGACGATGCAGATGTCGGTCGGGGTGGTGACCTCCGGCTCCACCGTGCCGATGACGTGGTCGAGTAGGGTCTCGCCGGCCAGCTTGTTGCCGAGGTTCTTCGACCCGACGAAGCCCGGCGCCATCACCGGGATCACCGGCTTGCCCAGCTTCTTCGCGGCGAATTTGCAGACCGCCTCGATGTCGTCGCCGATCATGGCGGGGACGCAGGTCTGATAGACGAAGACGGCCGGCGGGTCGTACTGCTGCACGATCTCCTTGATCGCCCGGTAGAGCTTCTTCTCGCCGCCGTGGATGATGTCGAGTTCCGACATGTCCGTGGTGAAGCCGGTGCGGTAGAGCTGCGAGCCCGACGATTTGGTGCCGCGGTTGTCCCAGGAATTGCCGAGGCAGGCGATCGGACCGTGCACGAGGTGGGCGGCGTCGGCGATCGGCTGGAGCGCGATCATCGCGCCGTCATAGGCGCAGCCGCCGGCGGCGGCTCCCGGCTTCAGAGCCTTGGAGCACCCCTTTTTCCGCTCCTTCTCCGACTTGGCTTGGTTGGTGGAGCAACCCGGCTCGTTGAAGACGTCCTGGAGCTTTTCCTGGAGCATGACCTTCTCCCGCCATTGGCCGACATCGGCGCCTGTGGGCCGGTCATATGCAGGAGGTGTGCCAGACGATGAATTGTTTATATTCAATAAGTTGGGGCAAGTGGCCCCATGTGCGATACCCGACAATGGCGGACTTTGTCGGGTATCGCACAGCCTGGATCGAGGAGGGGGCCGCGTGAGGCGGACGCCCTCAACGGGCCAGGACCTTGGCGGCTTCCTTGGTTTCCGAGACGGCCGAGGCGATCTGGGTGATCGCGGCGTTGATGGCGCCGATGTTGTGATCGACGGCGCTGACCGAGGCCGACGCGTTCTGCATGTTGGTGGACATGTCGCCGGTCACCGCGCTCTGCTCCTCCACCGCTCCGGCGGAGACGGTGACGAACTCCATCAGGTTGCCGGTGGCTTGGCGGATGTTGCCCAGCGACGCGACGACGTCGGACGAGACGGCCTGCATGCCTTCGATCTCCTTGGAGATCTGGGCGGTCGCGTTGGCCGACTGGTTGGCGAGATTCTTGACCTCGTTGGCGACGACGGCGAAGCCGCGCCCGGCCTCGCCGGCACGCGCCGCCTCGATGGTGGCGTTGAGCGCCAGCAGGTTGATCTGGCTGGCGATGGAGCTGATCAGATCGACGATGCCGCCCATCGCCTTGGCGACCTCCGTCAGGCGCGCCGCCGCCCGGTCGGCGTTCCCCGTCTCGTCCATCGCGGTTCTCGCCGCCTGGCGGGAGCGGATCATGCTGTCGGCGATCTCGCGGGCCGACGCGGCCAGCTCCTCCGCGCTCGCGGCGACGGTCTGGACGGTGCCCTGGGTCGCGCCCGACCTCTGAGCGGCGTCCTCGGCCTGCCGGCCGGCGGCGGAGAGCGCGGTGTCGATTTCGGTGAAGTTGTTGTCGATCAGGGCCTTCAACTGGTCCAGCAGTTGCACTTGCTGGGTGATGTCGGTGGCGAACTTGACGATCTTGGACAGCCGGTTGCTGGTGTCGAACACGGGGTTGTAGGAGGCCTGGATCCACACGACCCGCCCGCCCTTGCCGATCCGCTTGTACTGGGCGGCCTGGAAGCGGCCCTGCCGCAGGCTCTCCCAGAAGGCCCGGTAGTCCGCGCCGCCATGCTCGGCCGGATCGACGAAGGTGCTGTGGTGGCGCCCGGCGATCTCCGGCAACGTGTAGCCGAGCAGGGACAGGAAATTTTCGTTGGCGGTGATGACCGTGCCCTCGGGGGTGAACTCGATCACCGCCTGCGACTTCGAGATCGCCTCCGCCTTGCCGCGCAGATCGAGGTGCTCCCGGTGGCGCTCGGTGACGTCGGTGCAGACCTTGACCACCTTGTGGGTGACGCCCTGGCGGTTCTTGATCGGGTTGTAGGAGGCTTCGATCCAGACTTCCCGACCGCCCTTGCCGATGCGCTTGTAGAGGGAGGACTGGAACTCGCCGCGACGCAGCCGCTCCCAGAAATCCTTGTATTCCGGGCCGTCCTGGAGGCTTGTCTCGACGAAGATGCGATGATGCTTCCCTTTGATCTCTTCGAAGCTGTATCCCATCCATCGGAGAAATTGGTCATTTGCCGACAATATGTTGCCAGATGTGTCAAAGGTGATTATGCCATTAGATTTGTCTAATGCGTCCGTGATCTCGGCTGCCTCAGCATTCTTCGATTTTAGAAAGGCTCTGAAAGGCATGGTGATTGTCCTTGGCGCGTCAGGCGGGAAACTTGTTTTGAGGCTAAAAGGATTTTGGATAAAGAATTATTAATTACTCTTCGTGTGGCGACTCATCGCGGCGGGAACGAAGGTATTCGTCGGCCTATGTATTTTGGACGAGGCTATATTTCTGCAATTTTCTGTTGATGGTCTGGACATTCAGCAAGTGGTGATGGGCCATTTTCAGGTTTGTTGCATGACAAGATCATTCAACCGGGGGCTATGCGCGCGTTCGCACAAAGGCGGATGGGTTCCGCTGTGCCGAGTGCTCCTCGTTGGAAAGCTGTGCGAAGGCGGGAATTGCAGCGGGCGTTCGGTGTGCCGCTGTGCCACTTCCACCGCTGGTGACGGCGGCGTGGCGTCGCCGGCCGCGGCTCATCCGGATCGGGCGGTCGCGGGGGCCGGAAGCGGGAGCCGGGAAACGGAAAAGCCGGAGCCCCCCTTGCGGGTGGACTCCGGCTTTCCGGGGAAGCGGCCGGGCGGGGGGATGGAGGCCCCGCGCCGGCCGGGGGAGGTCAGCGCACCAGATCGAACGAGTAGTCGGTCTCGCCGACGATGTTCGTGTTGGCGTCCATGTCCTCGAAGATCCGATCCAGGATGCGCACCAGCACGTTCAGAGCGCCCTGGTAGCCCCAGGTCGGGTAACGGTGATGGTGGTGGCGGTCGAAGATCGGGTAGGTCAGGCGGATGAGCGGGATCTTGGTGTCGCGCTCCAGATACTTGCCGTAGCTGTTGCCGATGATGTAGTCGACCTTGTCGGTGAACAGCAGCGAGCGCAGGTGCCAGAGGTCCTTGCCGCCGTAAGCCTTGCCGGACTTGCCGAACGGCGAGGCGTCGAGCGCCTTCTGGACCTGCTTCTCCCACTTCTTCGAGCCGGAGGTGGACAGGATGTGCACCGGCTCGGCGCCCAGCTCCATCAGGAACTTCGACATGCCCAGGCAGAAGTCCGGGTCGCCGTACACGGCGAAGCGCTTGCCGTGCAGGTGGGTGTGGCTGTCGGCGATGGCGTCGACGAGACGGCCGCGCTCCAGCTTCAGCTCCGCCGGGACCGGCTTGCCGGACAGCTCGGCCAGCTTCAGCAGAAGCTCGTCGGTGCCGGTGACGCCCATCGGGTAGTTGTACTTGGCGACCTGCTGGCCCTTCTCCTTGATGAACTGCAGGGACTGCGGGGTGCAGTATTCCTGCATGGAGATGGTGGCCTTGGCGTGGACGGCCTCCTTCGTGGCCTCCAGCGGGGTGCCGCCGTCATACATGCGGTACTCGCCGTCGGCCGGGGTGTCGAAGTTGTCCGACACGTCCGACAGGATCGTCAGGTCGATGCCGAACAGGCCGGCGATGCGCTTCAGCTCGCGGTTGTTGCCGACCGCGAAGCCGTCGAAGCCCGGGATCAGGTTGATCTTCTCGTTCTTCGGGGTGTCGAAATTCTCCGATGTGCCCCAGAAGTGGGTCAGAACGCCCTTGATCATGTTGTCGTAGCCGACGATGTGGCTGCCGACGAAGGCCGGGGTGTGGGCGAAGGGAACCGGGAAATCCGCCGGGACGCTTTCCTTGTTCTTCGCGTTGTTGATGAAGCCGGAGAGGTCGTCGCCGATGACTTCCGCCATGCAGGTGGTCAGCACGGCGATCATCTTCGGCTTGTACAGCGCGTAGGCGTTGGCCAGGCCGTCGATCATGTTGTTCAGGCCGCCGAACACCGCCGCGTCTTCCGTCATCGACGAGGAGACCGCGGAGTTCGGCTCCTTGAAGTGGCGGGTGAGGTGCGTGCGGTAGTAGGCGACGCAGCCCTGCGACCCATGGACGAAGGGCAGGGTGCCCTCGAAGCCCTGGGCCGCGA
This sequence comes from Azospirillum brasilense, assembly GCF_003349955.1. GTDB lineage: Bacteria > Pseudomonadota > Alphaproteobacteria > Azospirillales > Azospirillaceae > Azospirillum > Azospirillum brasilense_B. The sequence goes on along the minus strand of NZ_QLKQ01000067.1, from coordinate 31,575 downwards.
ACATCGCGCCGATCGGCTGGCAGGCCTTCGTCGGGTTGATGACGACCGCCTCACGGGCGAAGTTCTTTTCCTTGTACTCTTCCGTCTTGGTCCACGCGGAAACCCGGGCGACCTCTTCGTCGGAGTGGCCGTACTCGAACTCCGTCTTCTTGCGCTCGAACAGCTCCTTGTATTCGGGCTGACGGAAGAGCGTGAAGTGGTCGATGACCTTGTCGGCGCTCTGGGAAACGGGGTGGGACATGCTCATTACTCCTATCTTCCAGAGGCCGCTTTAGAACGGAGCCTTCATGATGCCCCAGACGGGGTTGTTGATGGCCAGATCCATGTCGCGGGCGAAGATCGCGAAGCCGTCGTAGCCGTGATACGGACCCGAGTAATCCCAGGAGTGCATCTGGCGGAAGGGCAGGCCCATCTTCTGGAAGACGTACTTTTCCTTGATGCCCGAGGCGACGAGGTCCGGACGCATCAGCTCGACGAACTTCTCCAGTTCGAAGGCGGTGACGTCGTCGTAGATCAGCGTGCCTTCCTTCACATAGTGCTGGGTGCGCTGATAGTCGTCGTTGTGGGCGAACTCGTAACCCGTGCCGACGATCTCCATGCCCAGGTCATGGTAGGCGTCGACCACGTGGCGCGGACGCAGGCCGCCGACGTAGATCATCACCTTCTTGCCTTCGAGCCGCGGCTTGAACTTGGCTATGACGGCGTCGACCATCGGCTGGTACTTGGCGATGACCTTCTCCGCGTTCTCCTTGATGGTGTCATCGAAGAGAGCGGCGATCTTGCGCAGGGACTCGGCGATCTGCGACGGACCGAAGAAGTTGTACTCCATCCACGGAATACCGAACTTCTCTTCCATGTGGCGCGCGATGTAGTTCATCGAGCGGTAGCAGTGGATGAGGTTCACCTTCGCCTTCGGCGTGTTCTCCAGCTCGGCGAGGGTGCCGTCGCCCGACCACTGGGCGATCACGCGCAGGCCGATCTCCTCCAGCAGGATGCGGCTGGCCCAGGCGTCGCCACCGATGTTGTAGTCACCGATGATGGTGACGTCGTACGGGGTGGAGACGAAGCCTTCCTTCGGCTCGGTCTTCTCGAAGATCCAGTCGCGGATGACGTCGTTGGCGATGTGGTGGCCCAGCGACTGGGAGACGCCGCGGAAGCCTTCGCAACGGACCGGAACGACCGGCTTGCCCAGCTCCTCGGACTTGGCGCGGGCGACCGCCTCGATGTCGTCGCCGATCAGGCCGATCGGGCACTCGGACTGGATGGAGATGCCGTTGACGAGCGGGAACAGCTCGTTGATCTCCTCGATCACCTTGTGCAGCTTCTTGTCGCCGCCGAAGACGATGTCCTTCTCCTGGAAGTCGGAGGTGAAGTGCATCGTGCCCCAGCTGTCCACGCCGGTGTCGCCGACATAGTAGTTGCGGCGGCCGGACCAGGAGTAGTAGCCGCAGCCGACCGGGCCGTGGGAGATGTGGATCATGTCCTTGATCGGACCCCACACCACGCCCTTGGAACCGGCGTAGGCGCAACCACGGATGGTCATCACACCGGGGATCGACTTGATGTTCGACTTGACGCCGCAGTCCTTCGCCTCGGCCTCCAGCACGTTCAGGTGCTTGGCGCGGCGCTTGCGGGACTTCTCGGGATACGCTTCGAGAACCTTGTCGACGAGACCCTTGACGTCGACGCCTTCGTTCACGGACAGGCTCATGGTGCCAGTCTCCTGCATGCTCTCATTGTCCGCGCCACTGCAGCGCGGGACCGAGCCCCCTCTCTCCCACCCCGCGCGTGTAGGCGGGGTGGGCTGGGGAGGGGGCCAGTTCAGACCTGTGCCCCGTCAGGGACCCAGGTATCAGGCCTTGGCGGCTTCCTTGGCCTGGAGCTCGGCGAGCTGCTGCTCCTCCGACTTCATGATGCCGAAGTCCATCAGCATCTCTTCCAGCTCTTCCATCGTGATCGGGGTCGGGATGGTGCCCTTGCCCTTGTTCGCGTGGACCTTGTTGGCGAGCTGGCGGTATTCCTGGGCCTGCTGGCTGTCCGGCGCGTACTCGATCACGGTCATGCGGCGCAGCTCGGCGTGCTGCACGATGTTGTCGCGCGGCACGAAGTGGATGAGCTGGGTGCCGAGACGGGCGGCCAGGGCCGAGGCGAGGTCGATTTCCTTGTCGGTCTGGCGCTCGTTGCAGATCAGGCCGCCGAGGCGCACGCCGCCGCTGTGGGCGTACTTCAGGATGCCCTTGGCGATGTTGTTGGCGGCGTAGAGCGCCATCATCTCACCGGACATGACGATGTAGATTTCCTGGGCCTTGTTCTCGCGGATGGGCATGGCGAAACCGCCGCACACCACGTCGCCCAGCACGTCGTAGGAGACGTAGTCGACGTCGTCGTAGGCGCCGTTCTCTTCGAGGAAGTTGATCGAGGTGATCACGCCGCGGCCGGCGCAGCCGACCCCCGGCTCCGGACCGCCGGACTCGACGCACTTGATGCCCTTGTAGCCGATCTTGAGAACGTCCTCGAGCTCCAGATCCTCGACCGAGCCGGCTTCGGCGGCGAGGTGCAGCACGGTGTCCTGCGCCTTGGCGTGCAGGATCAGGCGGGTCGAGTCGGCCTTCGGATCGCAGCCGACGATCAGGATCTTCTGATCCAGCTCGACCAGCGCGGCCAGGGTGTTCTGGGAGGTGGTGGACTTGCCGATACCGCCCTTACCGTAGAACGCAATCTGGCGCAAAGACATGGGAGGTTACTCCTTTGCTTGGGTCTACAGGGTGTCTTCAATTCCGGGGCGGCCTGCCCAGCGGCCGCTTCGACCCCTTCTCTGCATCCCCCGTGCCAGTTCGCGGAAAATTTTTAAGTCATTGAAATTAAATAATAATATAGATTGCGGACGGGCGCGGTCCGCTTTGTCGGGCCTGTGACATACCCGACAAAGCCCGACATTTTGTCGGGTCTCTCGCAATGAATCGGAAGGGATGGTGGACTGGCGCCCGAACGGCGCCTTCGCGCCGTCAGGCGGCGGCGTGGTTCAGCGCGTCGCGGGCGACGACGAGGCGCAGGGCCAGCGCCTCCAGCTCGTCGCCGTCCTGGCCCATGTCATAGAGAAGCTGGGCCAGCGACTGGCCGCGGGCGAGCAGGCGGCGCGCCTTGGCCGGGTCGGCGGGGCGGGCCAGCAGGATGCCGACGAGACGCTCCCCGGCGATGCCGGCCAGCGCGCGGCTGCGTTCGGCCAGACGGCGCTCCAGCGTGTCGAGCACCGGCGGGCGCCCGGCATGGTCAAGGTCGGTGCAGAACTGGTGCAGGGAGCGGAGCTGGCGCAGCAGCGCCTCGAACAGCAGCTCGTCGAGGTCGCCGCCGTTGGCGGCCTTTCCGACAAGATCGAACAGTGTGTCGGAAAGCCGCCACGCCGCCGACAGGCAGTCGTTCATCGCCTTGCGGTCGGCGGGCTCGACGAAGGCGTTGGCCTCCTCGCGGTGCTCTTCCTGGTCGTCCAGGTTCCGCAGGGCGACGACGAGCAGCCCATCCACCGAGGCCAGCGCGGCGAGGCTGGCGTGCAGCGCCTTGATGCCGCGGTCGGCGCCGAAGCCGTCCATGGCCTCCGCGGCTCGGCGCAGCGCGTGGCGGGTCAGGCGGCGCGACTGGTAGACGACGTCGCGCAGCGCCACGGTGGCGCCCAGCGTCTCCAGCATCAGCCGCCGCGCCTCGAAGCGCAGCAGGGCGTGGGCGAGGCCGTCCATGGCGCCCGCGGTGGCGCCGGCCGGGTCGTCCTCCGTGGCCGATGTCTCGCCGCGCACGAGACGGTCGGCGTCGGCGCGGGCGTCGGCCTCGATGGCCGACACCACCGACAGCACCGCGCCGCGCCCGGCGCCGCGCAGCAGGGCGACCAGGGCGCGCAGCGCGGTGGCCACCTCCAGCGCGCCGGGCAACCCATCCTCGGCGGTGCTCTTGTTGTGGACGACGCGGTCGATCAGATGATCGCGCAGGCGGGGCAGCAGGACGTCCAGAATGATCGGGGCGGTCGGGCGCAGCAGCGCCTCCAGCAGGCGGCCCTGCGGCTGGCCGAGCATGGCGGCCAGCGGGTTGACCGGCTTGGGCACCAGACGCGGGCGGTGGGGCTCCAGCAGGGCCAGCACCTCGTCGCCGCGCAGCGGGGTGATGGTGCCGCGCAGCAGCCGGACGAGCGTCACGGCGTCGCGGGCCTCCCTGGCGCCGCGCAGCGGAACCGGCGCCCGTCCCGAACGCATCGGCATCTTTTCCGAGACGGCGGAAGGAAGAAGAACGCGCGGGGGCTGTACCGCCCGGTTGCGCGTCTCCTGTTCCTTACGCTTCATCGGCCACATGGCCTTGCCTCGTCTTGCGGTGCACTGAGTCCTGTTCGAAGAACTATGGTGTCGTCCGGTCATCCGTTCAAACGGATATTTTTTAGATATTTGGAGTAATCCAAAAGTTGTTTCAGCTGTTTAGTCGAATTGTTTTCGAATTCGAAATGTATTGCGGAGCGGGCGACCGTGTCCTGCGGTGACGCGGCCCCTTGGCGGACGCGCCGGTTCGCGGTATCCATGAAAGAATTGTGGATTTGAGAGCGCGATGGCGGACGGTTCGGCGAGCGGTGGCTTGAGGGATGCGCGGGGGCGGCTGATCGATCCGGATTCGCCGCTGGCGCTGAAGGCGCATCGCACCAACCTGCTGAACGTGACGGCGGAAGCGCTGTGCGCGGAATCCTTCAACGACGAGCCGCGGCGCCTGCGCATCGGCGGCACGCGCAGCGAGCACGCCGTGCTGTTCGAAGCGCTCGACGAAAGCCCGAACAGCCTGATCGCCGCCGACATCTTCCAGCATTACATGGCCTTCACCTTCGGGCTGAACCCGGACTTTTCCGGCGCCGAGGGCACGGACGGGCGGCGGCGCTACCGCGCCAGCTACCTGCGCCTGCTGAAGGGGTGGCTGTTCGACAGCAACAACGCCGAGGGGGCGGTTCTGAAGGGCTGGGTGGAGAGCCGGTTCGGCCTGCTGCCCACCTACCACAAGGAGCCGATCCTCCGCTTCGCCTCCGACGCGTGGCGGACCTACGGCGAGGAGAAGGTCGCCACCCGCTTCCACAACAACAACATCAACCTGCAGCTCGACCTGCTGTACGAATATTGCCAGTGGTGGATGCGCCGCGGCTGGCCGGACGCGCCGATGCCATCGCGCGCCAGCCACATCCGGCTCTACCGCGGCGTCAACGATTTCGAGGAGCACCACATCGTCGCGCGCCCCGACAAGCGCACGGCGGTCCTGCGCCTCAACAACCTCAGCTCCTTTTCCATCGAGCGCGACATCGCCGGCCAGTTCGGGGACTACATCCTCGAAACCTGGGTGCCGCTCACCAAGGTGGTCTTCTTCCGCGACATCCTGCCCCGCTACCCCTTCAAGGGAGAGGGCGAATATCTGGTCGTCGGCGGGGACTACAGGGTGGGGGTGTCGCTTCTCTGACAACCGATCACGGGACAGATCCGGCCCATGACTGACCATTCCATCCGCTCACGCGCGCTGGGCGCCTATCTCGGGCTGGCCTGCGGCGACGCGCTGGGCGCCACCGTCGAGTTTCTGACAAAGGGCGAGATCGCCCACCAGTACGGCGTTCACAAGCACATCAAGGGCGGCGGCTGGCTGAAGCTACCGGCCGGGCAGGTGACCGACGACACCGAGATGTCGATCCATCTCGGTCGCGCCATCCTGGCCGCCCCGGAGTGGGACGCCCGCCGCGCCGCGGAGGAGTTCGCCGTCTGGCTGAAGGGGGTCCCCGTCGATGTCGGGGACACGACACGGCGCGGCATCCGCCGCTTCATCATGCATGGCACCCTGTCGGAGCCGGAAAGCGAGTATCACGCCGGCAACGGGGCGGCGATGCGCAACCTGCCGGTCGCCCTGGCGACGCTGGGCGACGACGCCGCCTTCGAGCGCTGGACGGTGGAGCAGGCGCACATCACCCATTGCAACGCGATGTCCGACGCGGCGACCCTGACGCTCGGCCACATGGTCCGCCGTCTGGTGCTGGGCGGCAGCGTGCGCGACGTGCGCGACGAGTCGAACAAGCTCATCGCGCAGCACCGGCAGTTCAAATTCCAGCCCTACCGGGGCCTGGCCACCGCCTACATCGTCGATACGATGCAGACGGTCATGCACTATTATTTCCAGACCGATTCCGTGGAATCCTGCGTCGTCGAGACCGTCAACCAGGGCGGCGACGCCGACACCACCGGCGCCATCGCCGGCATGCTGGCCGGCGCCACCTACGGGGTGGAGACCATCCCGCCGCGCTGGCTGCGCAAGCTCGACCGCGCCGTCTACGACGAAATCTGCGCCCAGGTGGACGGGCTGCTCGCCCGCTCCCCGGCGCTCAAGCAGGGGTGACCGCGACCATGGCCGACGTGATCTTCTTCGAAAAACCCGGCTGCGCCGGCAACAACCGCCAGAAGGCCCTGCTGGCGGAGGCCGGGCACACCGTCCACGCCCGCGACCTGCTGTCCGAACCCTGGACGGCGGACCGCCTGCGCCCCTTCTTCGGCGACCGCCCGGTGGCCGAGTGGTTCAACCGCGCCGCCCCGGCGGTGAAGAGCGGCGATGTCGATCCGGACGCGCTGGACGAGGCCGCCGCGCTGGCGCTGATGCTCAAGACGCCGCTGCTGATCCGCCGTCCGCTGATGCAGGTGGGCGACCGCCGCGACTGCGGCTTCGAGGCGGAGCGGGTGGACGCCTGGATCGGGTTGGCCGCCGGAGCGCCGGAGGGCAAGCTGGAAGGCTGCGCCCGTGCCGGGATGCCGCCCTGCCCACCACCCAAGACAACCGATTGACGAATCGTGCCGCTCCGTTGGGTGACAAGAATCGGCACGGATTGCACGGATTGCGACACGGATTTCACGGAACCGCCAAATTACAGGATGTGTGATGTGCGGCCGCATGCACGGATCCAGCGGATTCCGTGAAATCCGGTTTTGATCCGTGAAATCCGTGTCGATTCTTGCCCGCCTGTGCCGCGCGCTGCGTTCAGGCGATCGCTGAGCCCACCACCCGCAAAGGGGTGACGGGATAACCCGGACTGTCGTAGGTTTGCCCCCGTCCTGTCTGATACCCGACAATCCTGCGATGGGGGCCGATCCATGTGCGAACTCCTGGGCATGAGCGCCAACGTGCCCACGGACATCTGCTTCAGCTTCCGCGGCCTGATGCGCCGCGGCGGGCAGACCGGTCCGCACCGCGACGGCTGGGGAATCGCTTTCTACGAGGGGAAGGGCTGCCGCGCCTTCCACGACCCGGCGCCGAGCTGCGAGTCGGAGATCGCGCGGCTGGTCAGCAGTTATTCCATCAAGTCCTGCGTGGTGATCTCCCACATCCGCCGCGCCAACCGCGGCCGGGTGTCGCTGGAGAACACCCACCCCTTCACGCGGGAGTTGTGGGGCCGCGTCTGGACCTTCGCCCACAACGGCCAGCTCAAGGGCATCAAGGACCGGACGCTGACCTTCTACGAGCCGGTCGGGGCGACGGACAGCGAGCACGCCTTCTGCTGGCTGCTCGACCAGATCCGCATGCAGTATCCGGAGCCGCCCAAGAGCAGCGGCGCGCTGATGCGGCTGATCCGCGACCTCGCCACCGACCTCGGCACGCTGGGCGTCTTCAACATGCTGCTCAGCGACGGGCGGTACCTGTGGTGCCATTGCGCGACCAACCTTGCCTGGCTGACCCGCAAGGCCCCCTTCGGCCCGGCGACGCTGATCGACGAGGACATGAGCGTCGATTTCGCCAAGGAGACGACGCCCGACGACGTGGTGACGGTGGTCGCCACCCGCCCCCTGACCCGCGACGAGGATTGGACCGTCATGAAGGGCGGCGAGATGGTCGTGTTCAAGGGCGGCAATCGGGTGCGCTGACCGGGGATTGTTCTGATCCGCGCAACGAAGATTGGCGAAATCGGAGCTCAATCGATTGGCGTAAGCGGGCTTATGGTCACTTCCGAGACAAACCGAAGCGGTGACGGTGCCGGACCGGCGCCCCGCTTCCCGGACAGGAAGACGTGACCATGAAGATCCTTCGCATCGACTCCAGCCCGCTGGGCGACGCCTCCGTTTCGCGCCAGCTCACCGCCTCCATCGTCGCGGCGCTGCGCCAGGCGACCCCGGACGCCGAGGTGACCGTCCGCGACCTGACCGTCGCCCCGCCGGACCACCTGACCGGCGAGCTGATGCAGGTCGTGAAGTTCCGCAACCTGGAGGGCCTGACCGCCCGCCAGCAGGAGGAGCTGGCCCTGACCGACGCGCTGGTCGACGAGTTCCTGGCCGCCGACGTCGTGGTGATCGGCGCCCCGATGTACAACTTCACGGTCCCGACCCAGCTCAAGGCCTGGATCGACCGCATCGCCCAGGCCGGCCGCACCTTCCGCTACACCGAGACCGGCCCGGTCGGTCTGGCCGGCGGCAAGAAGGTCTACATCGCCTCGACCCGCGGCGGCGTCTACTCGACCAACGCCGCGATGAGCGCGCTGGACCACCAGGAGTCCTTCCTGCGCACGGTGCTGGGCTTCCTGGGCGTCACCGACGTGACGGTGATCCGCGCCGAGGGCGTCGGCATGGGTCCGGACGCCCGCGCCAAGGCGCTGGCCGCCGCCCAGCAGGAGATCGACGCCTTGGCGACCCCGGTCGCGGCGTAAGGGGTGATTGTTCCCTCTCCCCTCTGGGGAGAGGGTTAGGGTGAGGGGGTTGCGCTTTTGCCGGACGTAGCACCCTGTGCAACCCCCTCACCCGGCCCTTCGGGCCACCCTCTCCCCAGAGGGGAGAGGGGAGCTTCGCGACGCGCTCGCTTTAATTGGCCCCCATCGCCTCGCCGATCCGCCGGACGGCCTCGTCCAGGGGCAGATCGAGGCGGGTGATGTTCTGCAACTCCAGGAAGCGCGCCTCGTTCTTCGACAGCTCGCCCTCGATCACCGCCCAGTGCTTGCCCGACGAGCGCTTGGCGATCTGGCGGGCGAAGGTGCGCTGGATTTCCTGGTCGAAGCGGCAGCCGAGATAGAGGAAGCTCCGTCCCGCCCGCCGTTCCTGCACGACGGCGGGAATCGGCGTCTGGATGTCGATCTCCGTCAGGATCTCGACGAAGTCACTGTCGGAAATCAGGTAGTTCCCCGCCGGGGTGGCGCTGCCCGACGGCTTGTAGAGCAGGGTCTCCCAGCCCGACGCCGCGGCGGCTTCGACCTCCGCGCCGCCGGGCGCGTAGTATTTCACCCACTCGCCGACGCCCTGCGGGTGGGACAGGCCCTGGATCTGGCCCCAGTTCCGCCCCGCATCGGCGGTCAGCAGGCTGTCCAGCGTGTTGTCGTACCAGACATCGACGATCATCGGCGGGGCGGGCAGGGCGGCCAGCCACGCATGAACCGGCGTCGCCGGGACCTCGCGCTTGAAGATCTCGTTCAGGATGCCGTCCAGCGTCTTGCGGTGGCGACGCGATTCGATGAACTGGGCGACGGCGGTCAACTGGCTGCGGATGCGGCCCGGTGCGGCGACCTTGGCGTTCAGCCGCTGCGCCAGCTCCAGCGACGTGCGCGGGATCGGGCAGTCGGCCTCCGGCAGCAGCGCGAAGGCGCCCGGCCCGAGATAGGGCACCACGCCCCGCGCCTTCAGCGCCGCGGCGATCTCCGCGATGATGGTGTCGGTATCCGTGCTGGTGTCCGTGCTGTCGAGGACGGCGGTGTCGGTCATGCTAACCCCGTTCGGCTGGCGTTTGCCCCCTCCCTGACCCTCCCCCGCTGCGCAGGGGAGGGGATGAAAGGGACGCGTTTCACAAATAGATCGCCGCGCCCGCACCCGTGTTGACGGTGGCGTCCTTCAGCGTGTCCACGATGAACTGCACCTCGTCGGCGGTGACCTTGTGGTGCAGCGGCAGGGCCAGCACGCGGTCGACCGTCTTCTGGCAGACCGGGCAGTCGGCCCGGCTGGCGCCGCGCTCCTGGTAATATTGCTGGGTGTAGAGCGCCTGCCCGTAGTCCGACGCCTCGACGTCGTGCGTCGCCAAGTCCTCCAGCACCGCCTTGCGCCCCGAGGCGGTGAAGCGGGTGCCGAGATGCACGGCGTAGACCATCGGGTGCACGTCGTCGGCGCCCGGCCCCTTGTAGGGCGGCTTGATGCCCTCGAAGCTGGCCATGGCCGCCTCGTAGAAGCCGACCACCTCCCGGCGCTTCGCCAGGATCTCCGGCAGGCGCTTCAACTGGACGAGGCCCAGCGCGGCGGTGATGTTGCTCATGCCCGCCTGGAAGGGGATGGTCCGGGTGATGACCACCGTGTTGCGGTGTTCCATCTCGCGCCGGCGCAGGTAGCGGAGCTGGTGGGCGAGGTTGCGGTCGTCGGTGACGATCATCCCGCCTTCGCCGGTCACCAGCACGCCGGGTTCGGAAAAGTCGAAGATGGCGCAGTCGCCGAAGCTGCCGACCAGCTTCCCCTTGTAGGAGGAGCCGATGGCCTCGGTCGAATCCTCGATCAGGATCAGCCCCTTGTCGGTGGCGAGCGCGCGCAGTTCGTCCCAATGGGCGGGGTGGCCGTTGACGTTGCCGGCCAGGATGGCCTTGGTCCGCGGCGTGATCCTGGCCTCGGCCTTCGCCGGGTTGATGGTGTGCTGCCAGTAGTCGATGTCGACGAAGATCGGTTCCGCGCCGGCCAGCGCGATGGCGTGCTGCACCTGATGCCAGCCGAAGGGGGAGCAGAGCACCTCGTCCCCCGGCCCGATGCCGTAGGCCTTGAGCACCATCAGCGTGGCGATGGTGCCGCTGGACACCGCGACGGCGTGGGCGCGGCCGAGCCAGGCGGCGAAGGCCTGCTCGAACCCCTCCGTCATCCGCCCGTCGCCGAGGCTGCCGGAGGTGAGGATGCGGCTGACGACCGCCACCTCCGCTTCCGAAATGTCCGGGTCGATCAGCGGGATGTAGTCGCCAAGCTCCGCGTCGTCTTCGGCTGGGTTGTCCTGGGGCATCGTCATTCCGCGATCCTTGTTCAGTCGTCCTCGTCCCGTTGCGCGATCACCACGCCGGTCGCCGTCTCCGGCTTGTTGGTGATGAGCCAGCAATGGTTGGTGCCGTCCACGAGGTAGAGGTTGAAGCCGGGCTCCTCCCGGAAGGCGTCCTCCGCCATCACCGCGGCGTGCGCCCCGGTGACGTTGGACAGGTCCGGGTTCGCCTCGCGAACGGCGCGGACCACGGCGTCGAGCCGGGTGCCGCCCGCGAAGAGGCCGCCGGCCAGGGCGGCGATGGCGTCGATCCGTTCCGGGGACAGGGCCATGGCGGTCACTCCGCGCCGCGCTTCTTGGCTTCGACGGTGATGGGCAGGCGGGTGTCCGCCGGCATCTCCGGCAGGTCGAGGGTCCAGCCGTTGGCGACCTTGACCCAGCCGCCCCACAGGCCCGGCTTTTCCATCTCGGTGATGGGCTCCTCCAGGTCCTTCTTGGCGACGTAGATCGTGTATTGCTCACCGGCCTTGCGCACCATCACCTTCATGTCACTCTCCAGTCGTCGTGTTCTTGGCTGTCGTTTGGTCAGGCCGCGATCCGCGCGTAGAGCGCGGGAAACTCGTTGAGGACCGATTCCACCTCCTCCGCCGTGGTGCAGCGGCTGAGGGAGAAGCGCAGGCTGGCCGCGGCCTCCGCCGGGGTCAGGCCCATGGCGGTCAGGACGTGGCTCGGCTCGTTGCCGCCGGACGCGCAGGCCGCCCCCATGGAGACGGCGATGCCGGCGCGGTCGAGCCGCATCAGCAGCTCCTCCGCGTCCAGCGGGCGGCCCTGCGGGTCGGCGAAGCGGATGTTGCTGGTGTTGGACAGGCGGGCCGCCCCCTCGCCGTTGACCCGGCTGCCCGGCCAGGCAGCGAGCACGCCGCGCTCCAGCCGGTCGCGCAGGATCGCCATGCTGTCGGCCTCCGCCACCGTGGCGGCGGCGCGGCCGGCGGCGGCGCCGAAGCCGACGATGGCCGGCACATTCTCCGTCCCGCCGCGGCGGTGGCGCTCCTGATGGCCGTGGATCAGCGGGGCGAAGGGCACGCCCTTGCGGATGAAGAGGGCGCCGACGCCCTTCGGCCCGTGCATCTTGTGGGCGGACAGCGTCAGCAGGTCGGCGTTCACCGCGTCGACCTTGATGGGCAGCCGCCCGGCGGCCTGCACCGCGTCGGTGTGGAACAGGGCGCCGCGCGCCTGGGCGATGTCGGCGGCGGCGCCGACCGGCTGGATCGCCCCGGTCTCGTTGTTCGCCCATAGGACGGAGACCAGAGCCGTGTCGGACGTCACCGCGTCGCGCAGGTCGGAGAGCGCGATGGTGCCGGTGCCGTCCACCGGCAGGACGGTGACCCGCCAGCCCTGCCGTTCCAGTTCATGCGCCAGCATCAGCGTCGAGGGATGCTCGATCGCCGTGGTGACGAGGTGGCGGCGCTCCGGACGCTCCGCCGCGACGGCGCGCAGCGTGCCGAGCAAGGCCGTGTGGTTGGCCTCCGTCGCGCTGGCGGTGAAGAGGATGTCCGCCGCCTTCGCGCCGACCAGCGCCGCCACCTGGGCGCGCGCCTCGCCCACCGCCCGCTTGGCGGCCATGCCGGCGGCGTGCGGGCTGGAGGGGTTGCCGAACTCTCCGGACAGGTGCGGCAGCATCGCCTCCCGCACCTCGGGCGCCAGCGGGGTCGTCGCGTTGTTGTCGAGATAGATCATGGGTCCATCGCAGGCCGTGGCGTGGAGGGGGCGGTCAGTCCATCACGCCGGGGACGCCTCGGCGGCGGCCGTCGGCGGGCGTGATCTCCTCCTCCAGGCAGCCCACGACGACGCCGGCCGGGAACTCCACCAGATAGACGGGGATCTGCGTGCCCTCGGCGTGGCCGATGCGCACGATGGTGCCGGGCGTGCCCTTGGGGGCCAGCAGCGCGCCGTCCTCGGCGTTGGGGTGGCTGCCGTCGTTGTGGAGGTCCACCGCGGCGGTGACCATCAGGCCCCAGTCGTAGAGCGGCTCGCGGGGCGGGATGAAGCCGGGCTTCTTCGCTTTGGTGACGGCGTCGCTCATCGGGTGCTCCTTGGGCAAGACGGTCATTGCGGGTCGTTGCAGCGGGCGTCGACCAGTTCGAGTTCCTTGGCGCGCATGCCGACGATGATGCGCTTCTCGTAAAAATCGACGCCGTAGATGTAATACATCTGCAAGTAGGTGCCGATCGACTTCACATAGCCGATGTCCCCGGTGCGGATCAGAAAGTCGCCCATCGGGCGTCCGGGATAGGTGCCGTCGTTGCGCACGTCGCGAAGGGCGCGGACCTTCTGGCCCTCCTCGAAGGCGGGGCGGTCTTCCAGTTCGATCGTCTCGTTCGGATCGCGGGCGCGCTCGCGCATTCGGTGCTCCTTGTTCCGGTCGGTCGGGGGGCCGGGGGCGTCAATCGGGGATCAGGTCGCCGGCGGCGGGCAGTCCGGCGCGGCGCTTCTGCGCCACGGTGCGGACGTCGTCCACCGGGTCCTCGGTCAGCGGGGCGAGGTCTTCGGGCGGCAGGCGGCTGGCGACGACGAAGCGCACGCACCAGTCGGCGTCGCGGATCAGCGCGGCCAGCTTTTCCGGCGGCAGGCGGCGGGCAACGACCATGCGGACGCGGGCGCTGTCGTCCCAAGCCATGCTCATCAGCCATTCCAGCCCGATGCGGTTGGCGACCTCCAGCCGGATTTCCGGGTCCTCGTCGTGCATCATGGCGGGCAGCATGCCCTCGGGCACGCGGCGGGCGACGCGCAGGCGCACGGAGTAATCGGGGTCGCGCATCAGCGGCGAAAGGTCGGCGTCCTCCAGCCGGGAGGCGATGGCGATGCGCACCTCGCGGTCGGGGTCGCCGCGCATCTTCAGCAGCAGGCGGCGGGGCAGGCGGCGGGCGACGGCGGCGCGCACCGTCTCGTCGGGGTCGTCCATCAGCCGCGGCACGATGAAGATCGGCGCGAAGCGGGCGGCGTTGGCGCGGACCTCGAAATAGGGATGGTCGAGATGCTCGCCCGCCAGATCGTCGTTCCATTGGAAGAAACGCTGGATGCGCTTGGCGTAGCGGTCCTGCACGCAGGCGCGCAGCGGCTCGCAGCGCCCTTCGGCCAGCCGGTCGCGGTAGGCGCAGCCGTCGCAATCGACGGGGTTGCCCAGCCAGTCCAGCGCCTTGTCGATGTCGTCGCTCATGGGTCGTCGTCCTCCGGCCCGGCTTCGAAACGATCGGCGGCGGCGAGCAGGCGGGTGGTTCCGAAGCGGTCCTTCGGGTCCAGCTCCCGGACCTTGTTCAAGGCCTCGCGCCCTTCGGCCAGACGGCCCAGGCGCAGATGCAGGTAGCCGACCGCGGTCAGGGCGAACAGGAACAGGCGCGGCGCCGGCGCCAGGCCCGCGAAGTCCGCGTGGTCATTACCGACCATGCGCCAGTCGGTGTGGTTCAGGCCGATGGCCGCCATGGCGTGGCCGAGCATCCGCTCGCCGTAGTGCAGGGCGGTGTCCAGGTTCGCCTTGTAGAAGTGGAACTTGTAATGGCCGAGATCGACCAGCCGGTGCCCCGGCGCCAGCTCGGCGGCGTGGGCAAGGTAGCGCTGCGCCGCCTCGGCGTCGGCGTGGCTGGCGGCGGCGAGATGCAGGAACCGCTCCGCCTCGGGCGGCAGGTCGCCGCCGTAGTAACGACGGTTGAGCCAACCTTCATCCACCTCGTCCAGCATGGCGGTGCGCTCCATGGACACCCTCTCCCGTGATGGGACGGGAGAGGGGTTTCGGGCGATCAGGCCGGGACGCAGCAGTCGGCCGGGCAGACCGAGGCGCATTGCGGGCTGGAGAACTGGCCCTTGCACTCGGTGCACATGTCGGCGTTGATGGCGTAGGCACCCTTCTTGAAGCTGATGGCGTTGTTCGGGCACTCGGCCTCGCAGGCGCCGCAGGCGGTGCAGTCGGAAGCCTTGATCTTGTAAGCCATGACACTCTCCTTGCAGGTGGGGCGGCTGTTGCGGTGGGCCGCCGGGTAAATCCGTGGGTTCTGGTCGGTCTCTTGGGTATCAGGCGCGCCGGGCGGTGAAGGCGCCGGTGCGGATCACCGCGTCCTGCCCCTCGCGCGCGTTGATCGCACCTTGGCCGAGGCGCTCGGCGTAGTCCTTGAAGTAGGTCAATGCCGACTCCTCGATGTATTCGAAGGCGAAGCGGTCAACCGGCTCGATGCCCGCGTCCTTGAGGCTCGTCGAGGGGCAGCCGCCGATCTTGGCGACGAAGACCGCGGTGCAGTCGTTGATCGCCGACAGCACGCCACCCAGCGCGTCCTCGTCGCCCGAGCCGCCTTCGCAATACTGGTCGACGCGGCGGTGGCCGACGAACTTGGCGCCCTTCGGACCGACCTCGTAGATCTGGAATTCCTTGGCGTGGCCGAAATGCTCGTTGATGCGCTCGCCGCCCTTGGTGGCGACGGCGATCAGGATCGGCTGCGCCTCGGTGCCGACCGTCTCGGCGACGTCGGCCTGTGCTGCGGCCTTGGCGGCGTGGCGGCCGGCGCGCTCGCCCTCGACATGCTCGCGGTAGGTGCGGGCGGCTTCCTGGTCGTACTCCACCTCGCCCATCGCCTCGATCTGGTCGATGGTGAATTCGGAGCCGCGGTCCTCGCCCAGCAGGCCGACCGCGTCGGCGCGGCACTGGCGGCAGTGGCGCATCAGCTTGGCCCCGCCCTCGCACTGGTCCTGCAGGACCTTCAGCTCCTGCGCGGTCGGGCCGCGCTGGCCGGTCAGGCCGAAATGCGTGCCGTGCGCCGGGTCGGAGATCAGCGGCATGATGTTGTGCAGGAAGGCGCCGCGCGACTTCACGGCCTTGTTCACGTCCATCAGGTGCTCGTCGTTGATCCCCGGGATCATGACGGAGTTCACCTTCACCAGGATGCCGCGCGAGGTCAGCATCTCCAGCCCGAGCATCTGGCGCTCGTGCAGGATCTTCGCGGCGTCCAGGCCGGTCCAGCGCTTGTGGTCGTGGAAGATCCACGGGTAGATGTGCTGCCCGACCTCGGGATCGACCATGTTGATGGTGATCGTGACGTGGTCGATGTTGTAGTTCGCGATGGTGTCCACATGGTCGGGCAGGGCCAGACCGTTGGTGGACAGGCACAGCTTGAGGTCCGGCGCCTTCTTCGCCAGCATCTCGAAGGTCTTGAAGGTGTTCTTGCCGCCCGCCGCCAGACTGTCGCCGGGGCCGGCGATGCCGATGACCGAGAGCTGCGGGATTTCCTTGGCCACCGCCATGATCTTGCGGAGCGCCTGATCGGGGGTCAGCTTCTCGGAAACCACGCCCGGCCGGCTCTCGTTCGAACAGTCGTATTTCCGGTTGCAGTAGTTGCACTGGATGTTGCAAGCCGGCGCCACGGCGACGTGCATGCGGGCGAAGTAGTGATGCGCCTCCTCGGAGTAGCAGGGATGGTTCTTCACCTTCTCCCACACCTCCGGCGCCATGTCGGCGGGGCCGTCCGACGACCCGCAGGAGGAGGACGCGCAGCCGGAGGCGGCGGCGGGCGGCGCCTCGGCGGCGGCTTTCAGCTCACCCACGCCCAGGATGCTGTCGAGCGAAATAACGTTGGCCATCGTCCACTCCCTTCCCAGCCGCGCCGTCGGCGCCCTTGGTCGGGTCGTTAAAAGCAAGTTCGGGGCCAATCGGGTGAATTGTGGAGTTTCAGTGTGTTATGGGGATGTGTCGGGCGTGTGGACCATGTCGGCAATCCGACAAAGGCGGACAAAGCCCAACAATGGCCGACAATGACGCCGCCTGTCGGGGACCCGACACGGGGGCGGCAATCGTGTCTGAAGTCCCCTCTCCCCTCAGGGGAGAGGGTTAGGGTGAGGGGGTTGTGCTTGGCGCTATGTCCGGCAAAAGCGCAACCCCCTCACCGGCTCTCAGCGGATGCCAGAGGCATCCGCCTGCCGCCGTCAGCGCTGGTTTTCAGCCAGCGCGAGAGGCCCTACGGGCCACCCTCTCCCCAGAGGAGAGAGGGTTAAGAGGCCGACTGCACTGCCCTATGATAAGGGGGGCATCACGCGCTCCCGACCTGGAAGGTCAGGACATGGTCCTCGTCCGGCCGCAGCGGCTCCCCTCCGAACCCGATGAGCCCGCTTCCGGTCAGCTTCGTCGAATCGCGGCGCAGCAGCAGGGAGGGGGACTCGCCCGTGCGGATGAAGGTGCCGTTGGTCGAATGGTCGGTCAGCAGGAAGCCGCCGCGGCTGAAGTCGATCACCGCGTGCTGGCGCGAGGTGCGGCGCGACGGGATGCGCAGGCCGCAGCCCTCGTCGCGCCCCACCGTGACGCGCGGCAGCAGCGGGGTCAGCGTCGCCTCGGCGCGGCGCCCGGACAGCCGCAGGGACGGCAGGCCGCGCCCGCTGCCGGGAACCGATGTGGTCAGGGCGACGGTGGCGTTGTCCTCGGCCTCCGGCGCGGCGCTGCCGTCGCGGATCTGGTGGACGCGGACCGGGGCCGCCTTTCCCTTCACCGCAACGCTGTTCAGAAGGCGGGTCCGCGTCCGCAGCGGCGGTGAGAGGCGGTCGACCAGATCGTCGGTCGCCAGGATCTCGCCGGGGCGGGCGATGGATTCCAGCCGGGCGGCGACGTTGCAGGCGTCGCCGTAGAGGTCGCCGGGGCCGGCGATCACCGGGCCGAAATGCAGACCGGCGCGCAGGCGCAGCCCGAACTCGCCTTGCCGCTCCATCATGGCGAGCGCGGCGCGGGTGGCGCCGTCGCTCCTGGGGAAGCAGGCCAGCAGCCCGTCGCCGAGGCTTTTCACCACCGTGCCGTCGTTCTCCCCGACGATCCGGCGCAGGCCCTCCAGCACCCGCTGGGTCAGCGCCGCCGCCTTGCGGTCGCCCGCCAGCTCATAGAGCAGCGTGCTGTCGGCGATGTCCACGAAGAGGAGCGCGAGGGGCTTTTCCATCCCGTGCAAAGGCCCGAAGCTGGAGGTTGCGGGAAGCGGGGCACAGCGTAAAGCCGGTGTTCCACTGTCATATCACAACCGTTCGTAACGGTTACAGGGGCCTTGGAACCCACAGGCCGCGCGGCTGACGTGCCGCAGCCGGATCGCCGGTCGGCCCTCAAGGGTTATATTGCGCGTTTGTTTCTTCCCTCATAAGATGCGGTGCAGAGAGTTCGCCGCGGTTGGACGTGCATCGCCGCCGGCCTGTCTTCCAGGGAGGGGATCATGACGGTATCGGGCGTGGCATCGGCCGCTTCATCGTTTCCGATCCTGCCCCGGTCCACCGGGGCCTCGCCATCGCCGGGGGCGACCGCCGCGAGCGGCGCTGCCGCGTCCGATCGCGTGGCGCTGAGCGGGTTGGGTGGGGCGCTTCGCGGCGACGGACTGACCGCCTTCGGTGCCCTGTCGGACGCCCAGCGCCAGCAGTTGGCCGATCTCGTCGACAGCGGGAAGATCAGCGGCGAGACGGTCAACGACGCCCTCACGCAGCGGCTGAAGCAGTCCCGCGTCAGCGCCATGGGCGCGACTCAGCGCATGTACAACAACGATCACGCCGATCTTTTCTTCGATGAGGCGACCAGCGTCGACGATCTGCGCGGTGCCTTGTCCCAGACGCTGGCCCGGCGGTCGTCGCTGATGGACAAGCTGACCGCGGCGATGAGCGAGGACGAACGGGCGTCGGCATCGACCGATCTGGCGGCGCGGACGATGAATCCGCTCCTGGCGAAGGACCGGATGGGGATGTCGCGCTACATCATGCCGGGCTTCTTCTCCATGGACTTTTCCGATTCCCGCCTGAACTCCACCAAAAAGCAGGGGGATGCCACCTACAGCCTGAAGGCGTTGGGCGTCGATCTCGACGCGATCGACAAGGCGCTGCGCAAGACCGGCGAAGAGGACGCCGCCGCCATCCTGTCGGAGCGGGCGGGTTTGTCGGCCTCCCGCAAGGTGGCGGCCGATCAGGGCTATTCGGTGGACGACGCCCTGGTCAAGCCCCTGAACGCGCTGCCGGGCGCTTCGCCGCCGGATGCCCGCGACTATTCGAATCCTCTCGACTACGGCAGGAAGCTGCGCGAGTTTCTCCAGGCGTCCTTTGCGGAAATGCGCAAGGTCGGTGAGTTGGGAGGGCACACGGTGTATCAGGTCGACCGTCCCCCCGATCCTGTCCAGCGCTCCCGGGACCTCCCGACGCCGTCATCAGCGGGCGCCACCATCGCTCAGGGAGAGCCGGTGGATCGCGCGTACATGATCGGATTGGCCGCCCGTTACTGATCGGCCCGCTGTTCCCCGCCCCTCAGAAGCGCTTGATCTCGATGTTGTATTTGCGCAGGGCGTAGCTCACCTGACGGGTCGTCATGCCGAGCAGGCGGGCGGCCTTGGCCTGCACCCAGCCGGTGCGCTCCATCGCCCAGAGCAACCGGTCGCGCAGCGACCCCGACTCCGGCTCGTCCAGCGGCACCTCGGCGGCGGGCGGCGGAGCGGCGTTGGCAGCCGATGCGGGTGCGGGAGCCGGGGCGGCGGGCGCGCTCGGCTCGGGCAGGGGCAGCGGGATCAGGGGAACCGGAACCACCGGCTGGGCGGCGCCGCAGACCGGCGACGGGCCGGCGGAACAGCCCGACGCGCAGGCCGGCCACGCGCCGCCGCCGGCACCCGCCGGTTCCGGCACCGGGGCCGGCATCGCCGGGGTTTTCGGCGCGTTGGCCGGCGCCGGACCGCCGGGGCGTCCGGGGGGGACGCGGTTGACGGCCCCCGGCCCCATGGACGGGGCGAGCCCGCCGACCGACGCGCCCAGCGTGCGGTACTGGAACAGGACCGAGGAGTTGCAGAGGTTCAGGCTGCAGGACAGGGACTCGGTGCGGATGATGCCGTCGCGCGACTGGGTGGCCGCGCGCTCGATGCAGTTCTCCAACTCGCGCACGTTGCCGGGCCAGGTGCAGCGGTTCAGCACCTCCAGCGCCTCGTCCTCCATGACGAGATTCATGCCGTTGTCCTTGGCGAACTTCGCCACGAAATGGCGGGCCAGCGGGCCGATGTCCTGGCGCCGTTCGCGCAGCGGCGGCAGATGGATGGTCACCACGTTGATGCGGAAATACAGGTCGGCGCGGAATTTGCCGTGGCCGACCGCCTCCTCCAGGTTCAGGTTGGTGGCGCAGATCAGGCGGACGTCGGTCTTGATGGTCTTGGACCCGCCGACCCGCTCGAACTCCTGCTCCTGCAGCACGCGCAGCAGCTTGGCCTGAAAGTTGGGCGAGATGTCGCCGATCTCGTCGAGGAACAGCGTGCCGCCCGACGCCAGTTCGAACCGGCCCTTGTGGTCCTTCTGCGCGCCGGTGAAGGCGCCCTTCTCGTGGCCGAACAGCTCCGATTCCAGGAGCGATTCCGGCAGGGCGGCGCAGTTCACGCGGATGAAGGGGGCGTCCTTGCGCGGCGACATGTTGTGGATGGCCCGCGCGATCAGCTCCTTGCCGGTGCCGCTCTCGCCGCGGATCAGCACGGTGGACTTGAAGGGCGCCACCCGGTGGACCTGGGCCATCACCTCCAGCATGTTGGGGCTGGTGCAGACCACGTCGTTGATCGGGGCGGCGATGGGCCGCAGCTCCTTCTGCATGCGGAAGGTCTCCCGCATCATGAAGCGGCGTTCCTCGGCCACGGTGCGGTGCAGCCGCACGGTCTGGCCGATCAGGTTGGCGACCATGGTCAGGAAGCGCACGTCGCTGCCGAAATGGCCCTGCGGCCCCTCGTCGGAAATGCGGTCGATGGTCAGCACGCCGACGACCACCCCCGCGGCCTTGATCGGCACGCCGACCAGCGAGGCCACCTGCTCGTCCAGGTCCTCGCGCCCGCCGGTGCGGTTCAGGAACAGCGGTTCCTCGGCCAGATTCGGGACGACGGCGGGCATGCCGGTCTTCAGGATGCGGCCGGTGATGCCTTCCCCGTCGCGGAATTCGATCTGCGCCGCCGCCTCGTTCGACAGGCCGTTCGCGGCCACGAGACGCAGCACATTGTCCTCGCCGACCAGATAGACGCGCCCGCGGTGCATCTGCAGCTGGTAGGCCAGCGCGCGAAGCACCTCGCGCAGGGTCTGCTGGAGGTCGAGAGAGGAACCGAGGATCTTGCTGACCTCATAGATGGTCAGCAGTTCCAGGTTCGACGTGGACTGGCGCATTGCACCCGGCATGATCGACACCCCCTGCTCAACCGGGACTCCGGACGCCGCGCACCAGCGCGCTCGTCGATGCGATCCCGGCACGGCGCCTTGAACCGTTCCTCCCGGGGTGGGGTGTGCGCTCGTTTCCGATCGGCGCCTTTGACCACCGGTGCGCCCGCCGCGCGTGCTTCCGTGACAAGCCGTTCGCGCTGCGGACTGTCGAAAGTTTCGGAAACTCTCGGTCGAAAGGCAAGCCCTTTTGCATATCAGTTGCTGCGGCGCACAATGACTTATGGCTGCGGCAGAACGGCGCAACCCTTGAGAAAACTGGTGTTTCCATCGTTTCCGCACTAATTACTGACTGGTCAGTAATATTTTCTCCACCCTGGAGGACGGCATGCCGGAGGATGATCCCGCCGTTCCGCGCTGGCGCCGCCGCAAGCAGGCGCGCCCCCGGGAGATCGTCGACGCCGCCCTGACCGTCTTCGGCGAGCGCGGCTTCGCGGCGGCCCGGCTGGACGACGTCGCGGCGCGGGCCGGGGTCAGCAAGGGCACGCTCTATCTCTACTTCCCGAACAAGGAGGAGCTGTTCAAGGCGGTGGTCCGCGAGGCCATCCTGCCCAACCTGGACATGGCCGAGCGTCTGCTCGCCGGGGCGCAGGGACCGAGCTTCGCCGTTCTGGAAACGCTGCTGACCCTTTTCGCGACGCGCATCCTGAAATCCCGCGCCGGCGCCATTCCCAAGCTGATCATCGCCGAGGCCGGCAATTTCCCCGACCTCGCCCGCTTCTATTACGACGAGGTGATCCGCCGCGCCTTCGCCCTGCTGGCGGCGGTGCTGGAGCGCGGCATGGCCTGCGGAGAGTTCCGCCCGGTGGACGTCGACTCGACCGTCCGGCTGATCGTCGCGCCGATGCTGATGAGCGCTCTGTGGCGCTCCTCCTTCGAGGCGCTGGAGGGCCGCCCGCCGGACGTCGCCGCCCTGCTGGCCGCCCATCTCGACGCGCTGCGCCGGACGCTCGCCCCGGAGGGAGGACCGCCGTCATGAGCTGGATCGCCGACACGCTGGCGGCGGCTTTGTCCGTCCTCGGCCTGGGCGGCGGGGACGCCGTGCCGCTGGCCCACGGCTACGCCGAGGGCGAGTATCTGCGCATCGCCGCCCCGGTGGCCGGGACGCTCGACACGCTGGCGGTGACGCGCGGCGGGCGGGTGGAGGCGGGCGCTCCGCTTTTCGCGCTTGACCGCACCAGCGCGCGGGCGGAGCGCGACCGGCTCGCCGCCGCGTTGGCGCAGGTGCGGGCGCAGTTGGCCGACCTGCGGACGGGCCGGCGCCCCGACGAGCTGGCGGT
Organism: Azospirillum brasilense; assembly: GCF_003349955.1. GTDB lineage: Bacteria > Pseudomonadota > Alphaproteobacteria > Azospirillales > Azospirillaceae > Azospirillum > Azospirillum brasilense_B. The sequence continues at coordinate 9,121 of NZ_QLKQ01000067.1, read as the reverse complement.
GGTCGCCGCCCAGCGCGCCCAGGCCGAGGCGGCGTTGCGCTATTCCGAAGCGGAGCTGGCGCGGCAACGGACGCTGGTGGCCCGCAAGGTCAGCTCCGACGACCGTCTGGACGCCGCCCGCGCCACCCGCGACCGCGACCGCGCGCGGCTGGAGGAGCTGACCGCGCAACTGGCCGTCTCCAACCTGCCGGCCCGTCCCGACCAGATCCGCGCGGCGGAGGACGCCGTCGCCCAGGCCGAGGCGGCGCTGGCCCAGGCGGAGAAGCGCCTCGCCGAACTGGCCCCGCTTGCGCCCGAGGCGGCGCTGGTCGAGGACACGCTGTTCAATCCCGGCGAATGGGTGCCGGCGGGCGCCCCGGTGGTCTCGCTGCTGCCGCCGTCGAAGCGGAAGCTGGTGGTCTTCGTCCCGGAGCCGCTGATGGCCCGCGTCCGTCCGGGCGACCGGGTGACGGTGCGCTGCGACGGTTGCCCGCCCGGCCTGTCGGCGCGCGTGACCTACGTGGCGCCACGGGTGGAATACACCCCGCCGGTGATCTACAGCGTCGGCAGCCGCGAGAAGCTGGTCTTCCGCGTCGAGGCACGGCTGGACGACGGGGCGGCGCTCAACCCCGGTTTGCCGGTCGACGTGGAACTGCCGCGATGACCGGGAAACCCGCCATCGACGTGCGCGGTCTGGTCAAGCGTTTCGGCACCAAGACGGTGGTGGACGGCTTCTCCATCCGGGTGGCGCGCGGGCAGATCTACGGCTTTTTGGGGCCGAACGGGTCGGGCAAGACGACGACCATCCGCATGCTCTGCGGGCTGCTGACCCCGGATGCCGGGGAAGGGAGCTGCCTCGGGCTCGACATCCGCCGCCAGAGCGCCGCCATCAAGCGGCAGGTCGGCTACATGACCCAGAAGTTCAGCTTCTGGGAGGACTTGAGCATCGCCGAGAATCTGGATTTCGTCGCCCGCATGTACGGGCTTCCGGACCGGCGGCGGAAGGTCGCCGCGGCGCTGGAGCGGCTGGGACTGGGCAACCGGCGGGCGCAGCTGGCGGGGGAGCTGTCCGGCGGCTGGAAGCAGCGTCTGGCGCTGGCCGCCTGCATCCTGCACGAGCCGAAGCTGCTGCTGCTCGACGAGCCGACCGCGGGCGTCGATCCCAAGGCGCGGCGGGAGTTCTGGGACGAGATCCACCGGCTGGCCGCCGAGGGTCTGACCGTGCTGGTCAGCACCCATTACATGGATGAGGCGGAACGCTGCCACGCCATCGCCTACCTCGCCTACGGCCGGCTGATGACCCAGGGCAGCGTGGAGGAGGTGATCGCCACCTCGGGGCTGGTCACCTACGAGGTCGGCGCGCGGGGGGCGGGCGGTCCGGATCTCGGGCGCATCGCGGCGGCGCTGCGGGGGTGCCCCGGTGTCGAGATGGTCGCGGCCTTCGGCGCCCGGCTGCATGTCAGCGGCGGTGATGGCGCGGAGCTTGAGGAGGCGTTGCGCCCCTGGGCCGCCGACCCGGGCTTGCTGGTGCGGCGAACGGAGCCGACGTTGGAGGATGTGTTCATCCATCTGATGAACCGCAGCACGGACAACTTCGCATGACCGCGCCGCCGGTGGGCAGGGCAGGGGCGTCCCCGCACCGTCGCGACAGCCGGTGCGGGGACAGCGCGCGGTCACTCGATCGACGCGGAGGTCACGCCGGTGTTCTTGTTCCAGCGCAGCGTCAGCTTGGAGATCTTGCAGAGGTTCAGGTTCTGCCAGACCGCCGACTCGCCGTCGTCATAGATGACCTTCATGTCCCACTTGCAGGTCTTTTCGGCCCTGTCGAAGCTCAGCTCGAACTCTTCGCCGTCGTCGAGGACGTCACGGCCGAGGATGTCTTCATCCCACTTCTCGTTGGCGGACTCGCTGACATAGATGTGCTTCAGCGCGTAGCCGGTCTCGTTCGCGATGGTGAAATCCTGTTGCCCGGCCAGAGCGGCGCCATGAAGCAGGAACAGGGCGGCCACGGCGGCGGCGCTCTTGGCAAGAATAGAAGTCACTTCATGTCTCCCGCATACGAGTTAATCCTTACGGACGGTGCTTGAAGCAATTTTCATATGTCAATGGGCGCCAAGTCGCCCGGCGATGCCGAAGTAAAAGGGTTGTGTTTCATCCTCGAAATGCACGGTCAGGGAGGGGCACCATGGCGCGGTTTTCCTTCGCGCGCTTCGTCGCGGTGATGGTGAAGGAGTTCATCCAGATGCGGCGCGACCGGCTGACCTTCGCCATGATGGTGGGGGTGCCGGTGCTTCAGCTCGTGCTGTTCGGTTTCGCCATCAACTCCGACCCCAAAAGCCTGCCGACCGCCGTCCACGCGGCCGACTCCAGCCCCTTCGCCCGCACGCTGGTGTCGGCCATGGCGAATTCCGGCTATTTCGAGGTGACCCGCGCCGCCGCCAGCCCGGCGGAGCTGGACCGCCTGCTGGCCGAAGGACGGGTGCAGTTCGCGGTCACCATCCCGGCGGGATTCGCCCGCGACCTGCAGAGGGGCGAGCGGCCGGTCCTCCTGGTCGAGGCCGACGCGACCGACCCGGCGGCGACCAGCAACGCGCTGGCCGCCCTGACCACCATCGCGCGGCAGGCCCTGGACCCCGACCTGACCGGACCGCTGGCCCCTCTGCGCTCCTCCCCCGATCCGGTGGAGCTGCGGGTCCACCGCCGCTACAACCCGGAGGGCATCACCCAGTACAATGTGGTGCCCGGCCTGATGGGGGTGGTCCTGACCATGACCATGGTGATGATGACCGCGCTGGCCGTCACCCGCGAGCGGGAGCGCGGGACGATGGAGAACCTGCTGGCCATGCCGGTCCGCCCGTTCGAGGTGATGTTGGGCAAGATCGTGCCCTTCATCCTGGTCGGCTACATCCAGGTCGTCATCATTGTCCTGGCCGCTCGGCTGCTGTTCGGCGTGCCCATCGTCGGCAGTCTGGCCCTGCTGTCCGCCGTGCTGGTGCTGTTCATCGCCGCCAATCTGGCGGTGGGCTTCACCTTCTCCACCGTGGCGAAGAACCAGCTCCAGGCGATGCAGATGTCCTTCTTCTTCTTTCTGCCGTCGATGCTGCTGTCCGGTTTCATGTTCCCCTTCCGCGGCATGCCCGGCTGGGCGCAGGCGGTGGGGGAGGTTCTGCCGCTGACCCATTTCCTGCGCATCGTCCGAGGCATCCTCCTGAAAGGCAACGGCCCGGCGGACATCGCCGGGGAGGTGGCGGCGCTGCTGATTTTCCTGGTTGCGGTTACGGCCGTCGCGCTGAAACGCTACCGGCAGACCTTGGACTGAGCAGTAAACGGCGGCCGGGCGCCGCCCGTCATCATCGACGCGCGGCGTCAGCGGCAAGTCGAAATCGGTTGTGACATGGGCGTGAGCCTCACCTTTCGTTAAGAAACATTGGCTCTAATCTTTCCCGGTTGGCGGTCCGTGGGGGAAGATGATGGGGCGCTTGGCGATTGGCCCGACGGTTGCGATGCTCGCGGCGGTTTTGCTCGCCGCCGGATTGGCCGGACCGGCCGAGGCCGGATCGCACAAGAAAAAGAAGCCCGCACCACCGGCCCCCAATTCCATCGCCTGGAGTCAGGTGAGCGGCCCCGCGTTGGGGCCGGCCCAGTCGATCGGCGGTTACGCCGCGGGTTGCATCACCGGCGCGCAGGCCCTGCCGGGAGAAGGCACCGGCTACCAAGTCATCCGGATGTCCCGCCAACGCTATTACGGCCATCCGGAGCTGATCGATTATCTGAAGGGCTTCGGGCGGAAGGTCGCGGCGGCCGGGCTGGGGACCGCGCTGATCGGTGACATGGGGCAGGCGCGCGGCGGCCCGATGAGCTTCGGCCACGCCAGCCACCAGATCGGGCTGGACGCCGACGTCTGGCTGCGGCTCGACCACCCGCCGATGGGCCGCAACGCGCGGGAAAGCCTGACCGAGATCAAGTACGTCGATTACGGGCGCGTCCGCGTCACCGACGACTGGTCGGAGCGGCAGGCCCAACTCGTCCGCATCGCCGCCAGCGACCCGCGGGTGACGCGGATCTTCGTCAATCCGGCGATCAAGCTCGCCATGTGCCGCCATGCTTGGCCGGACCGCGCCTTCCTGCGCAAACTGCGGCCCTGGCACGGCCATGACGGGCACATGCACATCCGCCTGGGCTGCCCGGCGGGAAGCCCGCAATGCGAGGACCAGCGCGACATTCCCGACGGCGACGGCTGCGGCGACGAGGTCGCGTCCTGGCTCGGTTCGGTCTATCCGGTGGTCGAGAGGCACAACGGCAAGCCGCAGCCGCGCTACGTCAGCATGCCGCCCGCCTGCACGCCGGTGCTGCGCGCCGCCGGGACTCGGGTCGCCGCCATGGACGGTCCGTACGCGGAAAAGGCGTTACGGTAATGTGACGCAGGATTTTGCGCTTGCACGGACGGAACACCCGGATACTGTGAAAGTCGGAATGAATCCGTTCGCATCGCGGAAATATCAGGTCCGCCCTGCGAACGAACCGGTCGTCCGGCGGTCCAGGCAACGGGGCAGGCGCGAAGGCGATGAGCGATAAGAGCGGACACGATCACGGGGGCGCTCCCCGCATCAAGCTCAAGACCCGCCTTCACGCCTGGTGGGAGGGGTACGACCTCTCCGGCCTGAAGGGCAGGGGCGGCGAGGAGGACGGCAAGCCGCAGGCCGGCGCCGTTCCGGCCCAGCCCGCCGCCCACGGGCACGGTCCCGGCATGAACCGCTGGGGAAAGCCGCTGTGGAGCGCCACGCGGATCGAAGTCGCGGAGAAGCTGTGGGGCGAGGGCTTCAACACGCCGGGCGGCCACGACCACATTCCCTACCTGGTGAAGCCGCTCGGCCTGAATCCGGCGATGAGCGTGCTGGATCTGTCCGCCGGGCTGGGCGGCACCAGCCGCACCATGGCGAGCAAATACGGCTGCTGGGTCACCGGGCTGGAGGCGTCGGAGCTTCTGGCGAAGGAGGGGATGATCCGCTCCTTCAAGGAGGGGCTGGAGAAGAAGGCCCCGATCGAAACCTACGATCCGGAGAATTTCAGCTATCCCAAGCGCGTGGACGCGATCGTCTACAAGGAGGGGATGTTCTCCGTCCGCGGCAAGGACCAGCTGTTCGACGGGATGGAACTGGCGCTGAAGCCGCGTGGCCACCTGCTGATGACCGATTACGTGATCGAGCCGGCGCTGGCCGGGGCCAAGGCCGTGCAGGTCTGGTGCGACAAGGAGCCGATGCAGCCGCGTCTGTGGTCCAAGGACCAGATGGCCGCCGCCTTCGCCCAGCGGAACCTGGACCTGCGAATCGCCGAGGACATCACCGACACCCACCGCAGCCTGATCGTGAGCGCCATCCAAGGGCTGGTCGAGCATCTGGAGCGCCACCATCTGGACCACGAGACCAAGCTCGCCGTGATGGACGAGGTCGAGCTGTGGGTCCGCCGCGTGTCCGCCATCGAGGCGGGCATGAAGGTCTGCCGTTTCTACGCGCTGAAACCGGCGGAATAGCGTCGAAACGGCCCTGTCCGGCGGGAAACGCAACCGCGACGGGGGCCGTTGACAGCGGGGATGCGCCGCACTATGGTGCGCGCCTTCGATCGAGCCGCCGACCGACCAGGATGAAGAATTATGAAGATCGTTAACTCTCTCAAGTCGATGAAGACGCGCCACAAGGCCTGCCGCGTGATCCGCCGCAAGGGCCGCGTCTACGTCATCAACAAGCAGAACCCGCGCTTCAAGGCCCGCCAGGGCTGAGACCGGCGGCCGGGTCCGCCCGGCCGACTGTGTGCTGTGTTGTTGAACGCGACGCCGCGCCGTTCCCCTGGGACGGCGCGGCGTCGCGTTTTGCGTTCCCAGGGCAAGCCTGCGTTCCCTTCACGTCATCCGGTGGGAACCAGAGTCGCGCGGGGTGGGGCCGGGCTTCGGCCGCCGGGATCGCCGTCGCGATCCAAAGCGGAACACAATTCGTTTCAACGTTTGTTTCGATTGAAAGACACGTCGATTCCGGACAGTTTCAGGCTGACTTTGCGATCCGGAGTTGATGGATGACCAGAAGTTTGGACCTGGGCAGCGGCCCCCATCCGAAGAACCACTTTTCGGCGGATGAACTGTTCGGACTCGACATCGAGGACCACACCGCGCCGAACATCCGGAAGGCGGATCTCGCCGTGGATGCGCTTCCCTTCGAGGACGGCTACTTCGACTACGTCACCGCCTTCGACGTCATCGAGCATGTTCCGCGAATCGTCTACACGCCGCGCCGCCGCAACAGCTTCATCGCGCTGATGGATGAGATCCACCGCGTGCTGAAGCCGGACGGGCTGTTTTATTCCCAGACCCCCGCCTACCCCCACGCCGAGGCGTTCCAAGACCCCACCCACGTCAACATCATCACCGAGAACACCTTCCCCTTCTATTTCGACGACCAGCATCGTTGGGCGGCCAACTATGGCTTCCGCGGGGCCTTTCGGGTCGTGTCGCAGGAGTGGCGCGCTTTCCATCTGCTGACGACGCTTCGGAAGGTGCCCGCTCCGGCCTGACCGGGGGCCGGCTGGCCGAAACGGGGACTGGTGCCGGGGCGGCTTCGATGCTACCTCTGGAAAGGGAACGCCGCAGGAACAACCCCGGCGACCGACATGAGGGGAGGACGGCCGGCCATGCGGATGCCCGCGCCCGACGACGGCGTCATCGCGCGCCGACGCGAGATCATCGCAGCGCTGCGGGCCATCGTGCCCGGCGAGGGGGTGATCGCCGACGAAAGCGAGCTGCGCGCCTATGAATGCGACGGGCTGACCGCCTACCGCCAGCTCCCCATGGTCGTGGTGCTGCCCAGCACGGTGGAGCAGGTGAGCCGGGTGCTCCGGACCTGCAAGGAGATGGGGGTGAAGGTGGTGCCGCGCGGCGCCGGCACCTCCCTGTCGGGCGGCGCGCTGCCGCTGGCCGACGGCGTGCTGCTGGGGATGGGCAAGTTCAACCGCATTCTCGACATCGACGTCGCCAACCGCTGCGTGGTGACCCAGCCGGGGGTGACCAACCTCGGCATCTCCAACGCGGTGGCGCATGAGGGCTTTTATTACGCGCCCGACCCCTCCAGCCAGATCGCCTGCACCATCGGCGGCAACATCGCCGAGAATTCCGGCGGGGTGCATTGCCTGAAATACGGGCTGACCACCAACAACGTGCTGGGGCTGGAAATGGTGCTGATGGACGGCACCATCCTGCGGCTGGGCGGCAAGCATCTCGACGCCGGCGGCTACGACCTGATGGGCGTCGTCACCGGCTCCGAAGGGCTGCTGGGGGTGGTGACCGAGGTCACGGTGCGCATCCTCAGGAAGCCCGCCACCGCCCGCGCCGTGCTGATCGGTTTCCCGACCAGCGAGCAAGGCGGCGACTGCGTGGCCGCCATCATCGCCGCGGGCATCATCCCCGGCGGCATGGAGATGATGGACCGGCCGGCGATCCACGCGGCGGAGGATTTCGTCCACGCCGGCTACCCGTTGGACGTCGAAGCGCTGCTGATCGTCGAGCTGGACGGCCCGGCGGCGGAGGTCGACCACCTGATCGATCGGGTGGCGGAGATCGCGCGGTCCAAGGGCTGCTGCTACTCCCGAGTTTCGACCTCGGAGGAGGAGCGGCTGTCCTTCTGGGCCGGGCGCAAGGCGGCCTTCCCGGCGGTGGGGCGCATCAGCCCCGACTACTACTGCATGGACGGCACCATTCCGCGCAAGGCGCTGCCCCTGGTGCTGCACCGCATGCAGGAGATGTCCGACCGCTACGCGCTGCGGGTCGCCAACGTCTTCCACGCCGGGGACGGCAACCTGCACCCGCTGATTCTCTATGACGCCAACAAGCCGGGCGAGCTGGAGCGGGCGGAGGCCTTCGGCAACGACATCCTGCGCCTGTGCGTCGAGGTCGGCGGCGTTCTGACCGGCGAGCATGGCGTGGGGGTGGAGAAGCGCGACCTGATGACCGACCAGTTCGACGAGGTCGATCTCGACCAGCAGCAGCGCATCAAATGCGCCTTCGACCCCGACGGGCTGCTGAACCCCGGCAAGGTCTTCCCCAAGCTGCACCGCTGCGCCGAGCTGGGCCGCGTGCACATCCACAAGGGGGAGCTGCGCTTCCCGGACATTCCCCGATTCTGAGCCCCCGATTCTGAGGCCACCTGCATGACCGTGACCACCTTCAAGCCCGATTCGGCGGCGCAGGCCGCCGACGCGGTGCGCTGGGCCCTGTCGGAGGGGACGCCGCTGGACGTCGCCGGCTCGGGGTCCAAGCGCGGCCTCGGGCGTCCGATCGAGACCGCCTGCACGCTCAATCTCTCCGGCCTGTCCGGAGTCGTCGCCTATGAGGCGGAGGAGCTGGTGCTGACCGCCCTGGCCGGCACGCCGATGGCCGAAATCCTGCCGATGCTGGCGGAGCGGCGGCAGCAGCTCGCCTTCGAGCCGCAGGATCTCGGGCCGCTCCTTGGGCAGCCGGAGGGACAGGGGACGCTGGGCGGCGTCATCGCCTGCGGGCTGGCCGGGCCGCGGCGCATCAGCGCCGGCTCCGCCCGCGACCACACGCTGGGCATCGCGGGGGTGAACGGGCGCGGCGACCTCTACAAGGGCGGCGGCAAGGTGGTGAAGAACGTCACCGGCTACGACGTGCCCAAGCTGATGGCCGGGTCCTTCGGAACGCTGACCGTGTTGACCGAGCTGACGGTGAAGGTGCTTCCAGCGCCAGAGGATTGCCGGACGCTGCTGCTGGCCGGGCGCGAGGACGCCGGGGCCGTGGCGGCGCTGACCGCGGCGCTGCAGAGCCCCTACGACGTCTCCGGCGCCGCCCATCTGCCGGCTGCGGTGGCGGCGCGGTCCCATGTGCGGACGGTCGCGGCGGCGGGCGGAGCGGTCACGCTGGTGCGGGTGGAGGGCTTCGGCCCGTCGGTCGCCGCCCGCGTCGCCGCGCTGAAGGAGGAACTCGGCGCCGACGCCGTGCTCGACCTGGACGAGTCGCGGGCGGTGTGGAGGGAGGTCCGGGACGTGGCGTACTTTTGCCCCCTCCTTCCAACCCTCTCTTGCCCCCACCCTAACCCTCCCCCGCTTACGCAGGGGAGGGAACTCGACTCCCACCCCCGCCCAG
>NZ_QLKQ01000066.1 GCF_003349955.1 Azospirillum brasilense | reverse complement strand
GCCATGCCCCCCGCCATGCCCCGCGCCACCCGCTTCATTCCCTTCATCATCGCCTGCGCCCTGTTCATGGAGAATCTGGACGCGACGGTGATCGCCACGGCGCTGCCGGAGATCGCGCGGTCGATGGGCGAGGACCCGCTGCGCCTCAGCCTCGCCATGACCTCCTACATGCTGGCGCTGGCGGTGTTCCTGCCGGTCAGCGGCTGGATGGCCGACCGCTACGGCACGCGGACGGTCTTCGCGGCGGCCATCGGGGTGTTCACCGTCGGCTCGATCCTCTGCGGCCAGGCGGACGGGCTGTACGAGCTGGTGGGCGCGCGCATCGTCCAGGGGCTGGGCGGGGCGATGATGGTGCCGGTCGGGCGGCTGATCCTTCTGAAGACGGTGCCCAAGGAAAAGCTGGTCGCCGCCATGGCCCAGATGACCCTGCCGGCGCTGATCGGCCCGGCGCTGGGGCCGCTGGTCGGCGGCTTCATCGCCACCTACGCCTCCTGGCGCTGGATCTTCTACATCAACGTGCCGATCGGGCTGATCGGGATCGCGCTGGTGCTGACCCTGATCCCCAACGTGCGCGAGACCGAGCGCGACCCCTTCGACGGCCGCGGCTTCGTGCTGAGCGCGCTGGCCCTGGCCGCGCTGATGTTCGGGCTGGAGAATGTCGGGCGCGGGGTGCTGCCGCCCGCCGCGGTCGCCGGGGTGCTGGGGCTGGGCTTCGCCGCCGCGTGGCTCTATCTGCGCCACGCCCGCGGGATGGAGCGGCCGGTGCTCGACCCCTCGCTGCTGCGGCTGCCGACCTATTTCGCCTCGGTCATGGGCGGCACGCTGTTCCGCATCGGCATCGGCGCCGTGCCCTTCCTGATGCCGCTGATGCTCCAGGTCGGCTTCGGGCGCACGCCCTTCGAGTCCGGGGCGCTGACCTTCGCCGGGGCCGCTGGTGCGCTGACCATGAAGGCGCTGGCCGGTCCGATCCTGCGCCGGCTGGGCTTCCGCCGGGTGCTGACCGCCAACGCGCTGCTCAGCGGCCTGATCCTGGCGAGCTACGCCGCCTTCCGGCCCGAGACGGCGCACTGGGTCATCCTGGGTGCGCTGCTGATGGGCGGCTTCTTCCGCTCGCTGCAGTTCACCGGCCTGAACAGCCTGGCCTACGCCGAAGTGCCCAAGGAATGCCTGAGCCGCGCCAACACGCTGGCCAGCGTGATGCAGCAGGTCTCGCTCAGCCTGGGCGTCGCGGTCGGGGCGACGGTGCTGCACCTGACGCAGAGCGTCACCGGCAGCCCCGGCGCGACGCTGACGCCCACCGACTTCGTGCCGGCCTTCGTCACGGTCGGCGGGATGGCCTGCGTGTCGGCCCTGTTCTTCCTGCGGCTGCCGCCCGACGCCGGTGCCGAGATCAGCGGCCACCGCGCCCGCGCGCGGGCCAAGGAACCGCCGCGCGCCCTTGAAGCGGCCGACTGAGCCGCGCCCCCCTTCCCGCCCAAAAGGACGGCCCGAGGGGATTGACCCGCCGCCGCCAGGGAAACGCGCCCATCCCGAGTCCCCCGCTCCCGTGCCCTTTTTCGATTATCTTCCGAGAAAATCCGGCGTGAAAAAGCCGTCCTTCGGTTGCGGGAAAAGCCGAATTCCCACAATGCGGGATAAACAAATGTGCGCTCTTCGCAGCACAAAGGAAAATTCTTACCAAGCTTGGCTCTTTTCCGTGCGTTCCGCCTTTGGTTGGGGGTGCGTTCGCCGCGCGTTCCCGGTATAAATGAGCATGGCGGCTATGCGCCGTCTTCAGAATGAACGGGAGGCTCCCCGCCAGGGCGCGGGCAGCAAGACAGGCATGATGGACTGGGACAAGCTTCGGGTCTTCCACGCCGTGGCCGAGGCTGGAAGTTTCACGCACGCCGGCGAGACGCTGAATCTCAGCCAGTCGGCGGTCAGCCGCCAGATCAGCGCGCTGGAGGAGAGCCTGGGTGTGCCGCTGTTTCACCGGCACGCGCGCGGCCTGATCCTGACCGAGCAGGGCGAGCTTCTGCACCGCACCGCCCGCGATGTCTTCGCCAAGCTGTCGATGACCGAGGCGATGCTGACCGAAAGCCGGGAGCATCCGAAGGGGCCGCTGCGCGTCACCACCACGGTGGCCTTCGGCTCGACCTGGCTGACGCCGCGCGTCAACGAGTTCCTGTCGATCTACCCGGACATCCAGCTCACCCTGCTGATCGACGACAACGAGCTGGATCTGGCGATGCGCGAGGCGGACATCGCCATCCGCATGAACACGCCGCGCCAGCCCGACCTGATCCAGCGCCACCTGATGTCGGTGCATTTCCACCTCTACGCCCATCAGGAGTATCTGAAGAAGCGCGGCGCCCCGAAGATCCCCGCCGATCTGGACGGGCACGACATCGTCGCCTACCCGCCGGACGTCCGTGCGCCCATCGCCAACGTCAACTGGATCAACGAGGTGGGCGACCCGGCGCCGGGTGTGCGCAAGCCGATCCTGCAGGTCAACAGCATCTACGCCATGTACCGCGCCGTGGAGAGCGGCCTGGGCATCGCCGCCCTGCCCGATTTCCTGGTGGACGGCAGCAAGGAGCTGACGCGCGTCCTGCCGGACGTGGACGGCCCCAAGGTCGACGCCTACTTCGTCTACGCCGAGGAGCTGCGCCATTCCAAGCGCATCGCGGTGTTCCGCGACTTCCTGGTGAAGAAGGTGGCGGAGTCGGCCTTCTGACCCAGCCCAGTCGTTGTGCAGGCAAGGCGTTTGCCTGTTTTTGATGCAAAGGCGCCCGTCCAGCCATGTCGGGCGCCTTTCTTTTTGTACGGATTGTACCGAAACCCATCCCGCATCTTTGCAATCCGGTTGCCGTTTTCCACGCGAGGCCACCCACTCTTCGGCACCATACGCTCCCGGATGTCGATTTTTCATTCGATTTCAAATACTTGCAAGCTATGCGGTTCTCGCATGGCCGAATTGGATATTTGGGGATGGAATCCTTTGGGCAGAATGGTCAAATCTTGGGCGTTGGATGTTGCGTCGCAGCATCCGGCGTTTCGTCCCGGAAGTCCGCTTCCGGGGTTGGGTCCTCGGACCCAGCGTCTCCCAGACGTGAAGCCTCCCTGTTCAACTCGCCGCTAGCCCAATGGGTTAGCGGCAGTTTTTTTGTCCGGGGGCTTTGTTGTCCGGGCGCGGCCGGCGCGTCATCGGGCGTCGGGAAGCCGGGCGCCCTCGCGCGCGTAGATCTGGCGCGGCGCGCAATATTCATCGAGTTGCACCACCACGGCTCCGGGTTGGCTGTTCAAGCCCACCCACGCGTCGTAGCCGACGATGTCGCCCGGTATGTTGCGGTACAGACCGTAGGCCAGATAGCGGACGTCGGACACCGGGATCCGCACCCCGGCGAGGGAGGACGCCACGGCCCCGTTGCAGCGGTTCGGGCTCAGCCGATCCAGGGCGCTCACCGCGCCGGGTTCGGGGGCGGCCTGTGGCGGCGGACTCAGCCCGGCGCAGGCGCCCGTGAGGACCACCGACGCCATGGCGCCACCCCGCAAAATCTTGCGGAGGCTCCCCGCCGCCCCGAACGTTCCATCCCTCATCGAACCATTCTCCCGCACGCCGTTCCCCTCGTTCCCTCGGGTCAACAGGCGGGAGGAGATGCCGTGCCGGGGCCTCAGCCCGCGGCCGATCCGATCCGCCTCAATCCACCACTTTGATGCCCTTGGGGCGGTTCGTCTCGGTCGGCAGATGATCGGCGGACAGGACACGCTGGTAGGTGCCGTTGGTCTGCACCATCACCCGCTGGCCGGGACCGAAGATCGGCTCGTTGGTCCCCTGCTCCTGAACGATGGTGATCGTGCGGCCAGTGGCCAGAGTCACCACATACTCGATCCCGGTGCGGTCCGAGATCGCCTGTTCGGCCACGGCGCCGGCCACGGCGCCCACCAGGGCACCGCCCAGGATCGCCGCCACGTTGCCGGAGCCCTTGCCGACGTTGGACATCGCCAGCCCGCCGGCAGCGCCGCCGACCAGCCCCCCGGCCCCCGTGTTCTGACCCTGGATATCCACCGGACGGGTCGCCATCACGGTGCCGAACTCGACCGAGGTCGCGTGGCCGACGTCGCGGTAGCTGTAGCGGTTCTGGCTCTGGCTGGCGCAGGCGCCGAGCGACAGGACCGCCATCCCCAGGACGACCGCGGACAGGCCGCGCTTCGTGGCCCGCCGAACATCCGTTTCTTGATTGGAAAAGAGCATCGCACCCTCACGCACGCACTGCGCGGCGCTCAAAACCAAGCGCCACCACGGCGAGCATGGCCGGGCAACGGGATGATGTCCATGCGAGAATGCGTCGCTGCGATGCCGATGACGGGAAGTCCGTCCTTTCCCGTCGGACTCGCCCCACGCGGATGGGCCTCACACGGCCCGGCCTCAAGCAGACCGGGCCGTCACCAGCCCCGGCCCGCGGACCAGCCGCCGTAGAACTGCACGCCCGGCCCCGGATAGGGGCGCGGCCCCCAATCGTTCCGCCAGCCGCGGTGATGGTGATGACGGGGCGGCGGCCCCCAGTAAGGCGGCGGGGCGACCACGATGGGCGGCGGCGGGCGGTAGCCCGGCACGACGATCACCCGGCTTCCCGGCGGCGGCACGATCACCGAAGGCCCGCCGTAGGGAGGACCGCCATACCAGGACCCGCGGTCGCGCGGGCCGTGCGCGTCCGCGGCCGTTGGCAGAACGGCCAGCGCCAGCGCCCCGGCGATGCCCAGCACCGCAACGCGGGCCGCCGGACGAAACACCGCGGCAACGCCCGAAGGACGCATGCGGTGGAGAAACGTGGAAATCAGCGCGCTCATGCCGGCCTTCCTTCGCAGGTCCGGCGGCGCCCGTCGACTGAAGCCCATCGACCGAACCCATCGGCCAAAGTCCGGCGCCGCCACACTGGGATGAACAGGCGGCACCGCCGGACTATTCCCGGACGACCGGATGGCCTCAATGACTCATCAGGACCGGCACCGTCATGTGCTCCAGCATGTAACGGGTCATGCCGCCCAGCACCTGTTCGCGCAGCCGCGACCGCCCATAAGCCCCCATGACCAGCAGATCGCAGGATTCGTCGGCGACCGTGTTCAGCAGCGTGTCGCCCGGATCGATCTGGTCGGTCACGATGTGGGTGGCCTCCACCCGGCAGCCATGGCGCGACAGATGCTTGGCGATGTCGGCGCCCGGCTCGTCGCCGATGCCGGCGGGACCGGCCTTGGGGTTGACGGCCATCACCACCACGCGCTTGGCGGCGGTCAGGATGGGCATGGCGTCGCCCACCGCGCGGGCCGCCTCGCGACTGCCGTTCCAGGCGACCAGCACCCGCTCCCCGATGTGGGGGAAGCTGCCGGCGTAGGGCACGACCAGCAGCGGGCGCCCGCATTCGAACACCAGATCCTGCGGCAGCGCGATCGGACGGTCACGGTCGCGGTGCGGGTCGGCCTGCCCGACCACCAGCACGTCGGCGTAGCGCCCGTGCAGCGCCGCGCTGTCCGTCGGATGCCCATAGAGCACCCGCCATTCCGAGCGGTCGGTCAGGCCGTTGCGGCGCACCGCGTCGGCGAAGAGGGCCTCGGCCCTGGCGGTCTGATTCTCGGTGTAGCCGCGCTGCATGGCCCGCACCTCGTCCGGCAGCTCGGCCTCCACATAGCCCGGCAGGGTCAGCGGGACGACGGGGTAAAGGCCGGTGATGTGGCCGTCGGTGCGCGCGGCCAGTTGGGCGGCGGCATCGATTCGCGCCGCTGCGGCGTCGGTGTCGTCGACGACCACCAGCAGATCCTTGAGTGCCATGGCGATTCTCCCTCGCTCGCGCGGGTGGGCGATCGTGATGCACCACCTCTTCTCGCGCATTGGGCGAAATTATAGCCCGGCGCGGCCGGTTCTGACGACGGTCAGAATGGGGAACGCTGACATGCCGCATCCGCGCGACCGTCCGATCCGGTCGCCGGCCTACGATTCGACCGCCGATGGCCTGCGCGAGGCCGGCAACCTGCCGTGGTCCGACGCGGATCGGCACGCGACCCGCCGGCCCCGCACCCCGCCGATGCCACAAATCCAATCAACATCCATCAAAACATCAACCGTGATTTGCACGAATACCCGAGTATGATGGTTGGCCCGGTCGTTCGACAATTATAGTGGGGCGATGCTTTCCACCATCTTCGGCGGCTTTGGTTTTGACGGGCGGGCATTCTTTCGCGTAAGTGTTGATCGTGGTTTTCCCAACGGTGTCTCGACCATTCCCGCCCATGAAGCCGGACCCTCATCTCGCCTCGCTTGCCTCAGCCCTGTCCGGCACCGTTTCCGGGGCTCCGGCGCTCGACACCCTGCGGCAACTTCTCGACGTCATGCCGGCGATGGTCGGCCTGCTCGACACGCAGCGGCGGCACCTCTACGCCAACCAGGCGTATCTGGACTATATGGGCCGCACGCTGGACGCCCTCGTCGGGACCACGGTGGGCGACATCCTCGGACCGGAAACGCTGCGCAACAACAGCGCCGCGGTTGAACGCGCGCTCGACGGCGAGACGGTGCAGGTGGAGGGCTGGCTTCCCCGCTCCGGCGGCGGCAACGACTATGTGATGCGGGTGCACGCGCCCTACCGCGACCCCGACGGCTCCATCGCCGGCTATTTCGTCATCATGCAGAACATGACGGAGCGGCGGCGCACCCAGGACGACCTCTTCCGGCTGGCCTATTACGACCCGGTGACCGGACTGGCGAACCGGCTGCTGCTGGTCAAGCACATGGCCGATTTCCACGCGATGGGGGAACCCTTCACGGTGGTGATCGTGGATTTCGACCGCTTCGTCGACGTGCGCACCAGCCTGGGCCAGGGATTCGCCAACGAGATCCTGACCGACGTCGCGACGCGGCTGAGCGTGCGCGCCGGCTCGGTCGACCTGATCGCCCGCATCAGCGACCACGCCTTCGCGCTGCTGATCGGCGGCACGCAGGACCCGCTGGCGGTGGAGGAGCGGCTGTCCACCATCGCGTCGCTGGTCCGCTCGGCCAAGACGGCGTCGGGCGCCTCGGTCTTCCTGTCGGCCAGCATCGGCGTCGCCGCCTCCTGCGACACCCACACCCGGCCCGAGGACGTGCTGCGCGACGCGGAGATCGCCACCGGCCGCGCCCGCGAACAGGGCGGCGGGCGCCACGCCTGGTTCGACCCGGCCATGCACGCCCGCGTCGTCGAGCAGGTGCGGCTGGAGCACGACCTGCGCCGCGCCCTGGAGCGCGGCGAGGAGCTGTGGGTGGCCTACCAGCCGATCGTCGAGATGGTCACCGGCGGGCTGGCCGGGTTCGAGGCGCTGGTGCGCTGGAACCATCCGGAGCGCGGCAACATCCCCCCCGGCGTCTTCATTCCGATCGCCGAGAGCACCGGCCTGATCGTCACGCTGGGCGCCTGGGTGCTGCGCGAGGCGTGCCGGCAGATCGCCGAATGGCAGGACCAGCGCCTGCCCGGCTCCGCCAACCTGTTCATGAGCATCAACCTGTCCACCCGCCAGCTGAACGACCCCGACATGGTCGCTCTGGTGCGCGAGGTGCTGCGCGAGACCGGGGCCGAGCCGTCCTGGATCAAGCTGGAGATCACCGAAAGCGCGGTCATGGAAAAGGCCGAGCAGTCGATCCGTCTGCTGCAGACCCTGCGCGGGCTGGGCATCAAGATGTCCATCGACGATTTCGGCACCGGCTATTCGTCGCTGTCCTACCTGCACAAGCTGCCCATCGACAGCCTGAAGGTGGACCGTTCCTTCGTCATGGCCATGCACCAGTCGGAGGAGAACCGCGCCATCGTCCGCATCATCATGGATCTGGCGCGGCTTCTCGGCTTCGACGTCATCGCCGAGGGCATCGAGACGAGCGCCGACGCCAACCTGCTGCGCGCGCTCGCCTGCGACTATGGGCAGGGCTACCATTTCGCCCGCCCAATGCCCGCCGCCGACGCCGACCGGCTGGTCGGCGCGGAGCATTTGCCCTGGCAGGTGCCGCGCTGAGCGGCATCCCCCTTTGTTTGCTCAATAGTAAGGCTCGCCGAGCCCTTCGGCCTCGAACGCCGCCTGGACCGCGGGACGGTCCAGCACGCGGGCGAGGTAGGGGCCGAGGTTGGGCAGGCGGCGCGCCGGGGTGCCCATGAATCGGGTCCAGCGGGCCAGCGTGAACAGGTAGGGATCGACGGCGCTGTAATCGCCGCCGAGGAACCACGCCTTGCTCCCCAATTCGCGGTCGAGCAGCGTGAAACGCTCCAGCAGCCGCGCCTCGGCCATGGCCTTGACCGAGGCCTGCGCCTCCGCCCCTTCGGCGTGACGCTCCGGGTAGAAATAGACCAGCATGTCGGCCTGGACGGTGTTGGTCAGGAAGACCAGCCACTGGTAGAAACGCGCGCGCTCCGCCGTGCCGGGCGCGGGGGCCAGCCCGGCGGCCGGGTGCGAATCGGCCAGATGCAGGCAGATCGCCGCCGCTTCGAACAGCACGAGATCGCCGTCGACCAGAGTCGGCACCCGTCCGTTGGGGTTCAGCCGCAGATAGTCCGGCGCCTTGTGCGCGGCGGTGGCGCGGTCCAGCAGGACCATGTCAAAGGGCAGACCGATCTCGCGCAGCAGGATGTGCGGCGCCATCGACGCGCTGCTCGGCATTCCATACAAAGTGATCATCGTTCCCCGTCTCTTCCGAATCTCCGGAGCCTGCGCAACGGGCCCGGGCGCCATGCAGGATGGGAATGCCCGCCCCACCCCCCGATTCTCCGGCTTTGTCAGGAGGGCCAACCATGCCTATGATCGGGAGCGCCGTTTAACATTTTCAACAGCGGCGAACCAGCATCGGCAACGACCGACTCCGGCAGCGAACACAGGGATAGAGATCATGACCGAACAGGGCGTCGCGGCGACTGATAATTTTGGCGCTGGAAACTCCGCCGCCAGCCGTGACAAGGCGTATTTCCTTCACCCCTACACGAACCTGCACGCGCACGAGACCCAAGGTCCGCTGATCATCGAGCGGGGGGAGGGCGTGCGAGTCTTCGACGACAGCGGCAAGGAATACATCGAGGGTCTGGCCAGCCTGTGGTGCGTGTCGCTGGGCTGGGGTGAGGAGCGCCTGGTCGAGGCCGCCACCCGCCAGATGCGCAAGCTGCCGACCTACCACGTCTTCGGCCACAAGAGCCACGAGCCGGGCATCGATCTGGCCGAGCGGCTGATCAAGCTGGCTCCGGTGCCGATGTCCAAGGTGTTCTTCGCCAACTCCGGGTCGGAGGCGAACGACACCGCCGTCAAGCTGGTCTGGTACTACAACAACGCGCTGGGCCGTCCGGAGAAGAAGAAGATCCTGTCGCGCGTGAAGGCCTATCACGGCGTCACCGTGGCGACCGCCAGCCTGACCGGCCTGGTGAACAACCACCGCGATTTCGATCTGCCGATCGCCCGCATCCAGCACACCGACTGCCCGCACCACTACCGCTTCGCCGAGCCGGGCGAGAGCGAGGAGGATTTCGCGACCCGTCTTGCGGAAAGCCTGGAGGCGCTGATCCTGGCCGAGGGGCCGGACACCATCGCCGCCCTGTTCGCGGAGCCGGTGATGGGCGCCGGCGGCGTCATCGTGCCGCCCGCGACCTACTTCGCGAAGATCCAGCCGATCCTGAAGAAGTACGACATCCTCCTGGTCGCCGACGAGGTGATCTGCGGCTTCGGGCGGACCGGGAATTTCTGGGGCAGCCAGACCATGGGCATGCAGCCGGACATCATTACCTGCGCCAAGCAGCTGTCCTCCGGCTATCTGCCGATCTCCGCGGTGATGGTGTCGGACGCGGTCTACCGGGCCTGCGTGGACGAGAGCAAGAAGATCGGCACCTTCGGCCACGGCTACACCTATTCCGCCCACCCGGTGGCGGCGGCGGTGGCGATCGAGACGCTGAAGATCTACGAGGAGCGGGATCTGGTCGGCCATGTCCGCGCCGTCGCCCCGCTGTTCCAGCGCCGGCTGAAGGCCCTGGCCGACCACCCGCTGGTCGGCGAGGCGCGCGGCGTCGGGCTGATCGGCGCCCTCGAACTGGTCGCCGACAAGGAGACCAAGACCCCGTTCGATCCGGTGGGCCGGGCCGGCGCCGTGGTGAACGGGCTGAGCCAGGAAAACGGCCTGATCATCCGCGCCATGGGCGACAGCGTGGCGGTCTGCCCGCCGCTGGTCATCGGCGAGGCGGACATCAACCTGATGTTCGACCGCCTGACCATCGCGCTGGACGCCGCGATCCCCGTCCTGCGCGGGTAAGGGGACTATGGAGTGGCGCTCTACAGAGCGCCACTTACCCATTTCGCAACGTGGGAGAACCAGTTGGTCACGTCAACGGGCATGATCAGCGCGACAATGTAACCAACGAACGCAGACAGAAGGTTGATCAGCAAGCCGACAAAAACCGATTTAAAACCAAAGCGGCGCTCCTGTGCAGCAACCAACTGCTGACATTGGCCGATCGCTTTCTGGTGATCCTCGAATGAAATGATTATTTTCTCGAAGCAGAAGACCGCGTTCACGTATCTCGAAACGATTTCCGAGTTGGTCCGCGCATCTTCCCCAAGGGCGCTATCAGCGATTTTCGCTGCTTCGGCAGCGCGCAACGCCGCCTGTCGATCGGACAGAACACCCGAGTAGAAGGTGCCGTGATCCACCAGTTCCAGAACGTTCTTGCCATACGCAAGAATCTGCTCGTCAATGTGTATGCGGTTCCTGACGCAGAAAAATTTGCAGATGTCGAGCACCGCGCGCTGGATGTGCCCTTCCATCTTGCGCAGATGGCCCTGTTCCTCGGACGAAAAGATGTCCCGGCCCTGCGCGGCGGTCACATGCCTGAAAAAATGATCGAGCGCGTTGCGGTACTCGTTCCAAACCTGAAGTGGCAGTTGCCCGAAGCGCGCCTCGAAGACGGCGACAAGATACCGGGAGACGTAATAAAGCCGGATCGACTGTTCCAACGCCTTTGGGACAGCCTGGGCCACCTCATCCGCGTTACAAAGAAGTTCACTGGCCGAGCGAATACGATCAGTTGCACTCATATCGCCCTGCGGCCAAATTCATTACGAGATACCGAAGAAAAACTTCCTGAAGTTGTGTTTTCGGGCAAAAAAAATCAACGTTCCCAGAACTTCAGAAAACGCGTCATCTTCTGACGGCGCTCTTTGCGTTCGATTCGCTCAATTTCACGATCGATATCAACAGCCTGGCCGAGCAGAACGCTGCCTTGTGGGGGAACAGCGTCGCTGAGGAAAACAGGCAATTCCGTGACAGAGCGTCCCTTCAGGAAGGTGGCCTCAATATCCTTAAGGTCCGTGTTCCAAAACCGGCGACCGGCCTCCGTCCCACTCATACCACCCCCCAAACGAGAATCGCCACCCCGACCCCAACCTCAGGCGGGCGTCGTAATGGCCTACGCAAGAAAAAGCAAGCCTGAACTCGCCATCCACAGGCGTTCTCAGGCAACGGGAGCCCGCAGAGGAAGGCCAAGCCCGTGCATCATGCTCCCCCAACACTCCATAGTCGTCAAGAGTGTAAACAGTATGTAGCTGTTCTGGCCAAAATATCCGCCAGATATCGGTCAACCGACCGTCTGACGGAATCCTTGTGCATAAGCGAGGAGGATACCATCGCTGTGTTCGACCGCTTGCCCGCGATGCTGGACGCCGCGATCCCCGTGCTGCGCGGGTAACGGCTGGTTCCGCGACGATAGCGCCGCAACGACGAAGGGCCGCCCCGCTATCCGGCGCGGGCGGCCCATTTCATGCCGCAACGGCGCTCAGGAACGGGCGATGCTCATGAGCGGGCGGTGTTGATGACGTGCGACGAGACCGGAACGCCCGCCGCCGCCGCGTCGCGGATCAGCGCGTCAGCGGTCGGCCAGACCATCCGGCCGTTCAGCTGCACCAGCGTGTCCTCGTGGACGGCCATGTAGCCGCCGACGCTCGCCATGTAGATCAGCCGCGCCAGACGCGCCGCCGACGGCGCGGCCTCGGCCTCAAACTTGGCCTCAAACTTGGCCGGCAGCATCTCTGGGGCACGGGTCGCCCCGTCGAAACGGGCCGGCGACGGCACGGCGGGACGACGTGGCACGGACGGCGCCGGGGAAACCGCGGCGGCGGAAGCCGGGCGGAAGGGGATGACCCTGCTTCCGCCGGGAGCGATGGCGCCACGGCCCAGTTCCGGACCAGACACCCGCCGGCCTCGCGCGCTGTCGAAGGTCAGAACGGCATTCATGGCACAACACTCCTCATCAACGGCTTGAATGAATGCTCTCACTTTCCCTTATTCGCGTCCATACGACGTTGTTCGTAAAAGAACACGACAAAGGTATTCGGCGCAATCGGGCAGGAATATCAGAGGAATTTGCTGTCCGGCATAGCTTGGGAACATTCACGATCACTTGAAATCATCAATGAAAGGCCAGCGCGAAAGGGAGTTTCCCGGCAACGGCAACGGTGTGACGGGCGCCGGACATGAATCGCCCCCGCGCGGCCGATCATCCATAGGTCGAATGGTCCCGCGGCGCCGGATCGGCGACAATTGGCTCCCCACAGGGCAGACCTTTTGACCTCGGTCAATGCCGGGTGGCAACGCGGCAACGATCATGCCATCTTCCTAACGTGCTAGGCCCGGTGGCTGGACCGCCCGGACTGCACCCGCCCCTTCGGATGAATGCGAACGGAACGCGCGATGGATTACGAGAGCTTTTTCCGCACCCAGATCGCCAGCCTGAAACAGGATGGCCGCTACCGGGTCTTCGCCAACCTCGAACGGCAAGCGGGGAACTTTCCGAAAGCCACCTTCCGCGACGCCGCCGGGAAAGAGCGGGAGGTCACCGTCTGGTGCTCCAACGACTATCTGGGCATGGGCCAGAATCCGGTCGTCCTGCAGGCGATGCACGACGCCATCGACGGCGTGGGCGCGGGCGCCGGCGGCACGCGCAACATCTCGGGCACCAACATCTATCATGTGCTGCTGGAGCGCGAGCTGGCCGACCTTCACCAGAAGGAGGCGGCGCTGCTCTTCACCTCCGGCTACGTGTCCAACGACGCGACGCTGGGGACGCTGGGCAAGCTGCTGCCGAACTGCGTGATCCTGTCGGACGCGCTGAACCACAATTCGATGATCACCGGCATCCGCAACAGCGGCGCCGAGAAGCACATCTTCCGCCACAACGACCCCAAGCACCTGGACGAGCTGCTGTCGCAGATCGCCCCGGACCGCCCCAAGGTCGTGGCCTTCGAGAGCGTCTATTCCATGGACGGCGACGTCGCCCCGATCCATGACCTGTGCGACGTCGCCGACAAGCACGGCGCCATGACCTATCTGGACGAGGTGCACGCGGTCGGCATGTACGGCCCGCGCGGCGGCGGTGTGGCGGAGCGCGACGGCGCCATGGACCGGCTGACCATCATCGAGGGCACGCTGGGCAAGGCCTTCGGCGTGCAGGGCGGCTACATCACCGGCTCCACCGCGCTGGTCGACTGCATCCGCAGCTTCGCCGCCGGCTTCATCTTCTCCACCTCCCTGTCGCCGGTCCTGGCCGCCGGGGCTCTGGCCAGCATCCGTTATCTGAAGCAGAGCCAGACGGAGCGCGACCAGCACCAGGAGCGCGCGGCGACCCTGAAGCGGCTGATGGCCGAGGCCGGCCTGCCGGTGATGCCGTCGGCCAGCCACATCGTCCCGGTGATGGTCGGCGACGCTCACCGCTGCAAGCGCGCCTCGGACGAGCTGATGGAGCGGCACGACATCTACGTCCAGCCGATCAACTACCCGACCGTGCCGCGCGGCGGCGAGCGCCTGCGCTTCACCCCCACCCCGCTGCACAGCGACGCCGAGATGGCGCGTCTCGTCGACGCCCTACTCGACGTGTGGAGCCGCCTGGACCTGCGTCTGGCGGCGTGAAGCCCCGCCCCCTCCCGCGCGCGGGAGGGGATTCGGCGGTCTCCCGGCGATAAAGGCATCGGCGCTCTGGACTTGTGGGCCGGAGCGCCTTACCTTTAGACGTTGCTGAGAACGTTTCGCAACGTTCGGTCCGCAACCGTCAACGCCACCGCCCAGGGGTTCGCCATGTACCGTGACAACTCGCTGATGCCGAAGGAGGCCGTGCGCCTCGCCGTCCTGGGCACGCTGATCCAGAACGGGCCGCAGCGTTACGCCGAACTGGCGGGCGCTCTCCGCCATTTCCTCGACCGCATCGTCGGCCCGTCGCTCGACCTCATGGGCACCTCGCTGGAGATGCTGCGCTACGAGGGGCTGATCGAGGCGCTGGACGGCACCGGCATGGAGGACAACGCCCTGCTCGGCGCCACCGACGCCGGACGGACGGAGTTCGACACGCTGATGCGCGCCAACGTGCGCGCGCCCTCGGCGGACGGGCTGAACAAGCTGGTCATCGCGCTGAAGCTGCGCTTCCTGCACCTGTTGGACGTCGAGTCGCAGCGCGACCAGATCGACCACCTCGCCTCCCTGTGCGAGACGGAGCTGGCCCGGCTGGGCGACCTGAAGCGGGCGAGTGCGGGGACCGACGGCCATTTCGCCGAATGGCTGGAGCACGACATCGCCCAGGCCGAAGAACGGCTGGCCTGGTTCAACAATCTCCTGTCCCGGTTGTGATCGGCGCGGCGTTTTAGCCGCGTTTCATGCGGGAGTTTGTTTCGCGTTAGGGTTCTGGTGTAACTTTCGGGGCATAATGCCTAACCCGAAAGCATAGTCAGGACCCCCGCCATGGCTTCCAACCTGTCGCCCGACGATCTTGAAGACCGCCTGCGCGTCGAATTCATGGACGACGCCCGCGACCGGTTGGAGGTGATGAACGCCGCCCTGGAAGGCGTGGCCAAGGGCACGCGGGAGGAAACCGCGGTCATCGGCGTCCTCCGTCTGGAAGCCCACAATTTCAAGGGCATGGGCACCAGCTTCGGCTACCCCACCGTCAGCCTCGTCGCGCACCGCCTGGAGGAATACCTGTCCGGGCTGAAGCGGCTGGAGGCGCGCGAGCTGAACGACGCGCAGGTCTTCGTGGACCGCATCGCCGAGCTGGTGGATCGCGCCGAGCAGCCGCAGGTTGCGGAGACGAACCGGATCATCCGCGCCCTGCCGGTGCGCTACCAGTTCGAGATCACCGACATCCAGATCAGCAACGTCGAGATCATGCTGGTCACCCCGTCCAAGGTCGTCGCCAAGAAGTTGGGCGGGGAACTGGCGGCCTGCGGCTTCCGCACCGTGACGGTCAGCGACCCCATCGAGTCGATCAGCCTTGCCGTGCGCGTCCCGCCGGACATGCTGATCGCGTCGATGGTGATGGACGGCCTATCCGGCCTGGACCTGATCCGCGGCCTGCGCGCGATGAGTGTCACCCACAACGTGCCGATGGCGCTGCTGACCTCGATGAGCCTGGACAACCCGGCCCTCAAGGAAATCCCGCACGGCGTCTCGGTCATCCGCGTCGGCGAGCATTTCGGTGACGACTTCGCGGCGGTGGTGGCGAAGCATAACCTCGGCTGAGGTGGATGAACGCCGTTGCGGGCAAAAGGACTTCACGGATTTCGCGGATTTGAAGCACGGATTACACGGATTTTTCTTTGATCTTGCTCAGCAGAAGCGTCTCGAAAAGTCCTTGCCGAGCAAGCATCAGAAAAAAATCCGTGTAATCCGTGAGAAGATCCGCGAAATCCGTGTGAATCTTGTGTCCCCAACGCACCTTTCCCAACGGGCAGCCACCCGCATCAATACAGGTGCTGCCCGCCGGTGATGAACATCTCCGTCCCGGTGACGTAGCCCGAGTCGGGGCCGCACAGGTAGAAGACCACCGCCGCCACGTCCTCCGGCGTCCCCATGCGCTTCAGCGGGATGCGCGGGATCAGCACGTCGTATTCCGGCCCGGTCATGGCGGTCTCGATCTCGCCCGGCGCCACGGCGTTGACGCGCACGCCGATCTCGGCGAACTCCACGGCCATCTCGCGGGTCAGTCCGGACAGCGCCGCCTTGGAGGTCGAATAGGCCGACCCCGCGAAGGGGTGCACCGAATGGCCGGCGATCGAGGTCACGTTGACGATCGCCCCCTTCGCCCGTGACAACGGCGCCGCGAAGCCGCGGGCCAGGACCAGCGGGGCGAAGAAGTTCAGCTCGAACACCCGGTGCCAGCCTTCGATGGCCCCGTTCAGGCAGCCGAGACGCTCCTTGATCGGCGTCTTGGGCGAGATGCCGGCGTTGTTGATCAACGCGTGCAGCGGTCCGCCGTCCAGCGCCCGGTTGGCCTCCTCCAGGAAGCGGGCGCGGCTGTCCGGATCGGACAGGTCCGTCGGGATGTGGTGGGTCCAGTTCGGATCGCGCCGGCAATGGTCCGGCACCTCCTCGCGGGAACAGGAGATGACCCGCCAGCCCTCGGCGCTGAAGCGCTGCACGGTGGCGTGGCCGATGCCCCGGCTTGCGCCGGTCAGAATGACGGTTTTACGGTGCGGCATGATGTCCGAAGATACCCCGCTTCGCCGCACCGCGCCAGCGCGGCCGTTGCCGGTTGTGCCGGGCGCTGTTGACGGGCGCCCTGCACCGCCCAACCTTCAGCCTGGGTCCAACCGTTTCACCATGTCCAGGAGGACCGCCGACGTGCTCCCCCGTTTGATGGCTGTCCTTCTCCTCTCCGGCCTCCTCTCCGGCGGCCTGCTGGCCGGCCCGGCCCAGGCGCAGGCCAACACGGCCTGCGTGCCGCCCGGCGGCTGGGCCGACGCCGCCGCCCGCCCGCTGAACGCCGCCGACCTGCTGCGCCGCGCCGCCGCCTCCCCGGCCGTGCTGCTGGGGGAGCGGCACGACGACGCCGACCACCACCGCTGGCAGCTTCACAGCCTGGCGGCGCTGCACGCGCTGAATCCCGATCTGGCGGTCGGCATGGAGATGTTCCCGCGCAGCGTCCAGCCGGTCCTCGACCGCTGGAGCGCCGGGCAACTGACCGAGGCGGAATTGCTGCGCGAGACCAACTGGCCGAAGGTCTGGGGCTACGACGCCCGCTTCTACCTGCCGATCCTGCATTTCGCCCGCATGAACCGGTTGCCGGTGGTCGCGCTGAACGTCGACCGCGGGCTGGTCAGCCGCACCGCGCGCGAGGGCTGGGCCGCCGTGCCCGCCAGTGAACGGGAAGGCGTGGGCAACCCGGCCCCTCCCCCCGCCTCCTACACCGAGCGGCTGCGTCAGGTGATGGCCGCCCATGGGCCGGGCGAGCGCCGCTCCGGCAGTTTCGAGCGATTCGTCGAGGCGCAATCGGTCTGGGACCGCGCCATGGCCGAGCGGATCGCCGAGACCCACCGCCAGACCAACCGCACCGTCGTCGCCATCCTCGGCCAGGGGCACATCGAAGGCCGCGACGGCGTCCCCCACCAGCTGGCCGATCTGGGCATCCGGAACAGCGTCGTCCTGCTGCCCTGGGACGAGGACCGCCCCTGCGCCGAGCTGGACGGGCGGATCGCCGACGCGGTCTACGGGCTGGGCGCGAGCGAGGCGCCGGCCGAGACGCCGCGCCCCCGGCTGGGCGTGATGCTGGAACCGGGACCGGAGGGTGTGCGCGTGCGCTCCGTCACCGAGGGCAGCGTCGCCGCCGCCGCCGGCCTGACGGCGGGCGACCTCGTGGTCGCGGCGGCGGGGTCCCCGGTGCGCGAGGCCTCCGACCTGACGACGGTGGTGCAGCGCCAGGCCCCCGGCACATGGCTGCCGCTGACCGTGAAGCGCGAGCAGGGCACGGCGGAGCTGGTGGCAAAGTTCCCCGCCACACCGGTGGTGGAGTGAGTGCCGGCTAAAGCATCCGCTCCCACTGCGCCAGCACGTCCGGCGTGGGGTTCACCGCCGGGGCGAAGTCCTGGCGGCCCAGCCGCGACCGGTGCTCGCGCAGGGCCCACTGGACGGTCGGGAAGGCCAGATCGTCCCAGGGGATTTCCTCCCAGCGGAACAGCCCGACCTCCTGGCTCTCCGGCCCGGCCGACACGTCCGGCGACAGCAGGCGGGCGCGGAAGATCATCTGCACCTGGCTGATGCGCGGGATGTCGTAGACGGCCAGCAGCGAGTCGATGGCGATTTTCGCCCGTGCCTCCTCCCACGCCTCGCGGGCGGCGCCCTCCATGGTGCTCTCCCGCTCCTCCATGAAGCCGGCGGGCAGCGTCCAGTAGCCCTTGCGCGGTTCGATGGCGCGGCGGCACAGCAGGATGCGGTCCTCCCAGGTCGCCACCGACCCGACGACGATCAGCGGGTTCTGGTAGGCGATGTAGCCGCAGTCCGGACAGGTCAGCCGCTCGCGGTCCTCGCCGGGCGGGATGGTGCGGACGCGGGGGCCTTTGGGGCCGTGGGAGGACGGATCGTGGGGCATCCGTCGGATATGGCGCAGACGGCGACGACGGGCAAGCCCGCTTCACCGACACGCAGCACAGGCGGGACGGAGCCGGGGAGGGATCAACCTTTGTTCATTGCCCGTTCTCTTTCCTGATTCGTTCCTGTACTCTCGGGATTTGCAGCGTTCTTCGGGGAATTTCATGCAGTTCGCGTTCGACGCACAGTCGGTGCTTCTCGGCGGCCTTGCCGGCGCCCTTCTCGGGGCGATCCTCGCCGGCATGATCGTGCGCCTCTACGCCGCACGCGCCGAGGCGGAGGCCGCCGCCATCCACGCCGAACTGGTCACCCGGCTCGACATCGCCGAGCGAATCGAAGGCGACCTGCGGGAGGAGGTGGAGGCCCGCGACCACCAGGTCGCCCGGCTGACCGGCGAGCTGTCCGCCGCCCGCGAACGGCAGGCAGAGCTGTCCACCACGCTGGCCCGCGAGCGCGCGTCGTCGGCGGAAAAGCTGGCCCTTCTGGAGCGTGCGCAGGCCACCCTGTCCGACAGCTTCAAGGCCTTGTCGGCGGAGGCCCTGCGCTCCAACAACCAGAGCTTCCTCGACCTCGCCAAGGAGACGCTGACGACCTTCCAGGAGCAGGCGCGCGGCGACCTGGAGAAGCGGCAGACCGCCATCGCCGACATCGTCGCCCCGGTCCGCCAGTCGCTGGAGCGCATGGACGGCCAGATCCAGGAGATGGAGCGCAGCCGCGCCGGCGCCTACGAGGGGCTGAAGCAACAGGTGCTGTCGCTGGTGGAGACGCAGGCCCAGCTCCGCACGGAGACCGGCAACCTCGTCCGCGCCCTGCGCAGCCCGGTGGCGCGCGGCCGCTGGGGCGAGATCCAGCTCCGCCGGGTCTGCGAGATGGCCGGGATGCTCGACCACTGCGACTTCGTGGAGCAGATGAGCGTGGAGGCCGCCGGCGGGCGGCTGCGCCCCGACCTCGTGGTCAAGCTGCCCGGCGGCAAGACCATCGTGGTGGACGCCAAGACCCCGCTGGAAGGCTATCTCGACGGGGTGCAGGCGGCCGACGACGGCGCCCGCCGCGACGGGTTGTCGCGCCACGCCCGCCATGTGCGGGAGCATATGAAGCAGCTCGGCACCAAGGCCTATTGGGACCAGTTCGCGGATTCGCCGGAATTCGTCGTGCTGTTCCTGCCCGGCGAGAATTTCTTCTCCGCGGCGCTGGAGCACGACCCGGCGCTGATCGAGGCCGGCATCGACCACCGGGTGATCCTGGCCACCCCGACGACGCTGATCGCGCTGCTGCGCGCCGTCGCCTATGGCTGGCGGCAGGAGCGGCTGACCGACAGCGCCCGCGAGATCAGCGCCTTGGGCGCCGAACTCTACAAGCGCCTGCACGATCTGGGCGGCCATATGGAGCGGCTGGGCGGGCAGCTCGACAAGGCCGTGGGCTGCTACAACGGGGCGGTCGGCAGCCTGGAATCCCGCGTCCTGGTCACCGCCCGCCGCTTCCGCGACCTCCACGCCACCCCGGACAGCGCCGAGGAGATTCCCCTGCTGGAACCGCTGGACCACGCCCCGCGCCCGCTCCAGGCGCCGGAGCTTCGCGCCGCCGAACACCGGACCGCGGACCTGCGGGCGGCAGCCAGGGCGTAGGGTTGCACCCCGCAACCCAGATTTGCCCGTCTTGTTTCGCCTTGCAAAGGACGGGAGCGGTCCCAATTTCCCTCCTGTCATTCTGCTTCGGACTGCCGGCCTGCTACGCCTTCGGGTGCCCAGATCGTCGCTATGCCTGGACACAGTCTGATGCGCCGCACCGGCCGATGCGGCGCCTTTCATACTAATCGGAGAGCAATCATGCCCGTCGGTACCGTCAAGTGGTTCAACAGCACCAAGGGTTATGGCTTCATTCAGCCGGACAACGGTGGCGCGGACGTCTTCGTCCACATCTCCGCGGTCGAGCGCGCGGGCCTGCGCAGCCTGAACGAGGGCCAGAAGGTGTCCTACGAGGAGCAGCGCGATCCGAAGCGCGGCAAGACCTCGGCGGAGAACCTGAAGGCCGTCTGAGCCACGTCTCAAGACTCGGCATCGGAGGGGGCACCGGGAAACCGGTGCCCTTTTCCGTTGCGCGCTTTTCTTCTACAAGCACCCTCTGACGTTCGGAGTTCCCCCCATGGCCAAGACCAAGAAGAAACAGCCGGTGGACAGCGCCTTCGTGCTGTTCGACGTTCTGTACCAAGACGGCGCCCGCACCTCCAACCGCAAGGTTCCCGGCACGCTGGTCGGCGGGCTGGACGGCGACGAGCCGGCCCGCGGCTTCATCGAGGAGCAGGACCGCAAGATCGCCGAGATGTCCGGCAACCCGCGCGGCCCCATCAAGTCGATCACCCGCTCGCCCCTCTGAGGTGCGGCCGCATCGGCGGGTCGCGGCGGGGTGCGCTGTGCGCCTTCCTTGACCTTGTGGCCCGCCCCTCATATTTTGACGGATTGTCGCACCTCCACGCACCGTTGCTGAGTTCCCATGGCCGTTCTGGATATCCTCGTCGCCCCGCACCCGGTCCTGAAGCAGAAGGCGAAGCCCGTCGAAAAGGTCGACGCGCGCATCGCCAAGCTGATGGACGACATGGTCGAGACCATGTACGCCGCGAAGGGCATCGGCCTCGCCGCGCCGCAGATCGGCATCCTGGAGCGGGTGATCGTCGTGGACGTGCACGAGAAGGACGAGAAGCCGAACCCCATCCGCCTCGCCAACCCGGAAATCGTCTGGAAGTCGGACGAGACGTCGGTGTGCGAGGAGGGTTGCCTGTCGGTGCCCGACCAGTACGCCGAAGTCACCCGCCCGTCCTCGGTCCGCGTCCGCTATCTGGACGAGACCAACGAGACCCGCGAGATCGAGGCCGACGGCATGCTGGCGACCTGCATCCAGCACGAGATCGACCATCTGAACGGTGTGCTGTTCGTCGACTACCTGTCGATGCTGAAGCGCAACATGATCCTGCGCAAAGTCCAGAAGATGCAGCGCGCCTGACCTTACCGACGTTGGACGACCCTTCATGACGCCGCTCCGCCTCGTTTTCATGGGCACGCCGGATTTCGCCGTGCCCAGCCTGCGCGCCCTGACCGATGCCGGGCACGAGGTGGTCTGCGTCTACAGCCAGCCGCCCCGCCCCGCCGGGCGCGGTCAGCAGGTCCAGAAATCCCCGGTCCACCGCTTCGCCGAGGAGCGCGGCATCCCCGTGCGCACGCCCAAGTCGCTGCGCAACGCCGAGGCCCAGGCCGAGTTCGCCGAGCTGAAGGCCGATGCCGCGGTGGTCGCCGCCTACGGGCTGATCCTGCCGCAGCCGATCCTCGACGCGCCGCGGCTGGGCTGCCTGAACGTGCATGGCTCGCTTCTGCCCCGCTGGCGCGGCGCCGCCCCGATCCAGCGCGCGATCCTCGCCGGCGACGCCGAGACCGGCATCACCATCATGCAAATGGACATCGGGCTGGACACCGGCGCCATGCTGCTGAAGGACGCGGTGCCGATCACCGCCGAGACCACCGCCAGCAGCCTGCACGACGCGCTGGCCGACATGGGCGCCCGCCTGATCGTCGAGGCGCTCGACGGCCTCGACGCCGGCCGCCTGACCGCCGAGCCGCAGCCCGAGGCGGGCGTGACCTACGCCGCCAAGCTGACGCGCGAGGATGGCCGGCTCGACTGGACGCGCGACGCCGCTTTCGTCGAGCGGCAGGTCCGCGCCCTCACCCCCTGGCCCGGCTGCTGGTTCGACGCCCCGACGCCGACCGGCGGGGTGGAGCGCATCAAGGTCCTGAAAGCCGAGTTGGCGCCGCCGGACGGTGCGGTCATGTTTCCGACCCCCGAAAAGAACACCAAAGAATCCGGCCTCATTTTCGGCAAGGCGGCGCCCGGCACGCTGCTCGACGACCGCCTGACCGTGGCCTGTTCCGACGGCGCCGTGCGCCTTACCCTGGTGCAACGGCCCGGCAAGGCCCCGGTGGACGGCGCCGCCCTGCTGCGCGGCTTCGCCCTGCCCGTCGGCACCCGTCTCGGCGACGCCGCATGCAGCGCTGGAAACTGACCCTCGAATATGACGGCCGACCCTTCGTCGGCTGGCAGCGGCAGGACAATGGCCCCTCCGTCCAGCAGACGCTGGAGGAAGCCATCGAGCGCCTGTCCGGCGAGACCGTGCGCGTCCACACCTCCGGACGGACGGACGCCGGGGTGCACGCGCTGGGGCAGGTCTGCCATTTCGACCTGGAGAAGCCCTTCACCGGGCTGAAGCTGCGCGACGCGCTGAACTTCCACCTGAGGCCCGCCCCCGTCGCCGTCCTGCAGGCCGAGGCGGTGCCGGAGGAGTTCCACGCGCGCATGACCTGCCTGGGGCGCAGCTACGTCTTCCGCATCGTCAACCGCCGCGCCCCGCTCGCCCTGGAAACGGGCCGCGCCTGGCACGTCATGCGTCCGCTGGACGCCGAGGCGATGCACGAAGCCGCTCAGGTCCTGGTCGGCCGGCACGACTTCACCAGCTTCCGCGCCGCGCTCTGCCAGGCCAACTCCCCGGTCAAGACGCTGGAGCGGCTGGCCGTCGAGCGGGTCGGCGACGAGGTGCGGGTGCACGCCGCCGCCCGCTCCTTCCTGCATCATCAGGTGCGCAACATGGTGGGCACGCTGGAGCTGGTCGGAGCCGGCAAGTGGAGCGCCGACGATCTGCGCCGCGCGCTGGAGGCCCGCAACCGCTCCGCCGCCGGGCCGACCGCCCCGCCCGACGGCCTGTATTTCGTCAACGCCCGCTACTGACAGCCGCAAGGCGGCGGCTGGCGTTTCACAGCGGGAACCGATAGATTCTCCAGCGAACGAACAACCGGCCGAGGTTCCTCCGCCGTGCACCGCCGTCCGCCGCGCCTGTTCCCGCCCTTTCTCCTGCTGGTCGTCGCGCTGCTGCTGACCGGCTGCGGCGTGGACGGCGATCAGGCCACGCTGTGCGGCAAGCTGATCCCCGCCTTCGACTCCGGACCCGTCACCATCCTGGGCACGGAAGCGCTGGGCGGTGACGAGCCGGCGCTGCGCCTCACCTACCGCACCGATTCCGGCACCCACTGGATCGCCTGCCGCTTCGGCGGACGCTTCTTCGATTCGCGCCGGCATGAGCTGGTGATGGTGGCGACCGACCGCATGGGGCGGCTGCGGCCCATGCAATTCGCCATGCTGCGCATCTGGGCCGGCCTGCCCGCCGCCCGCCTCGGCCTGCCGCCGGAGTCGGGCGGAGCGGAACGCAGGCCGCAAACGGACTGGGCGCCGTTGCTGTTCTTCCTGCAACAGGTCATCAACGCCGCCACGGTGGCCTGCGTCTACGGGCTGCTGGCGCTGGGCTACACGCTCGTCTACGGCATCCTCGGGCAGATCAACCTCGCCATGGGCGAACTGACCATGATCGGCGCCATGCTGACCGCCATGGGGGCAGCGGCGCTGGGCATGGCCGGGCTGGGCGGGATGCCGCTGGCGGTACTGGGCGTCTTCGCCACGGTGATGGCCTTCACCGCCGTCCAGGGCTGGACCATGGACCGGCTGGTGTTCCGCCGCCTGCGCCGCGCCCACAACCACACGCCGCTGATCGCCGCCGTCGGCCTGTCCATCGCCTATCAGGAGGGGATGCGGCTTCTGCACGGCGCCCGCGACTGGTGGCCCGCCCAATTCCTGGCCAACCGGCACGAGCTGCTCAGCGACGGCGCCTTCACCGTCACCGCCCTGACCTCGCAGGCCGTGATCCTGCTGATGACCGGCGGGCTCTACGCCCTGCTGTGGGCGATCATGCAGCGCACCGCCTACGGCCGCGCCCACCGCGCCTGCGCCGACGATGTGGGGGCGGCGGAGCTGGTCGGGGTGGATGTCGACCGCACCGTCGCCACCACCTTCGCGGTGGGCGGGGCGCTGGCCGCGGCGGCGGGTGCGGTGATCGCGCTTTACTATGGCGGGGTCAATTTCTACACGGGCTATCTGATCGGCTTCAAGGCGCTGGCCGCCGCGGTGGTCGGCGGCATCGGGTCGGTCCCCGGCGCCATGCTGGGCGGCGCTCTGCTGGGGTTGGTGGAAACCTTCTGGTCGGCCTACTTCGCCATCGCCTACAAGGACATCGTGGCCTTCGGCCTGCTTACCCTCTTCCTGATCTACCGCCCGGATGGGCTGATGGGACGAAGCCGCGGGCGGGGGGATTGAAGCCCCCGGTCGCGGTGACCGGTCAGGGAAGGTCCGCCCCCATGGCCGCGGCGATGGTGTCCAGGTCGCGGTCAGTGACCGTGAACAGCCCGAAGCGGAACGGATAGCCCCAGTTCTGCACCCCGGCGGAGAAGTCCAGCCGGTCGAGCAGGGGCAGGATCGGCGTCTCCCGCCCGTCCAGCCACCGCACGTCGCGGCGGAAGGGCACGAATCCCCCGCCCATATCGAACGGGTAAGGGGCACCATCCCGCACGATCCCCACGGCGGTGAAGGATTGCAGGCGGTCCTTTCCCTGGAAACGCTCGGTCGGCGAGTAGTAGGCGACGCGGTCCCCCGGGCGGATGCGGCGCAGCGGCGCCGCCTTGCCGTGGCAGACCTGCATGAAGCCCTCCGCCCGCCCCCGCCGGACATGCTCGGCGGAGGCGACGGTGATCCAGCTGCGGCTGGCGGTGGCCCGATCCATGGCGGACCTCACGCTTCCGTCGGGGCGAAGACGCGCAGGCGGTGGCCATCCGGGTCCAGCGCGACGAAGGTGTGGCCGAAGTCCATGGCGGTCGGCGGCTGGGCGATGGTCAGGCCGCGCCGCGCCCAGTCGTCGTGAAGGCCCTGCACCGCCGCGGCGTCCGCCACCCGGAAACCGATCTCGCCGCTGCCGCCGAGCGGTCCAACGGACGCCGCCGGCTGCACCGTGTGGCGCGACCACAGCCCGAGCATGACGCCGGAGTCCAGCGCGAACATGGCGAAGGTGGGCGACGCCTCGACCGGCGGCTTGCCGGTCAGGCCGGCGTAGAAGGCGGCGCTGTCGGTCGGGCTGTCCACATAGAGAAGGATGATGTTGGCGCTGAACATGGGCTGGTGTCCTCGCTTGGTCTCCGGTCCGGGCGATCCCGTCCGGTGAAGACCAAGCTACGGCACCACACTGACAGTTTCTGTCAGCAGTCGTGCGCGGGCGCGCTCACCGCGCCGGGATGCCCTCGGCCTCGCGCCATTCCTTCAGCAGCGCCTGCCGCCGCCGCGGGTAGCGGTCTTCCAGCGCCGTCACGGAGACGATGCGGTCGGCGCGGAAATGGCGGATCGCCCCGCGCAGTTCGCACCACGCGACCAGGACGCGCAGCCTGTCGAAGAAGCCGAGCGCGAAGGGCCAGACGACGCGCTCGCTGGCGGCCCCGTCGCGGTCGCGGTAGGCGATGGACAGCTTGCGCTCGCCGCGAATGGCCCGCCGGACGACGGCGAGGTCGACGCCGTCCCCGACGATCGGCTCTCCCGGCCCGATGAGCAGCGCGGAGGCGTCCATGCGGTCGCGGAGGTCCGGCGGCAGCACCGCCGCGATCTTGGCGAGCGCGTTCTGCGCCGCCGCCCCCAGCGCGCCGTCCGCCCGGTCGGCGACCCAGCGGATGCCCAGCGCGAGCGCCTCGATCTCCTCCTCCGCGAACATCAGCGGCGGCAGCAGGAAACCGGGCTGGAGGAGATAGCCGACGCCCGGCTCGCCGTCGATGCGGGCGCCCTGGGCCTGGAGGGTGGCTATGTCGCGGTAGATCGTGCGCAGGCTGACGCCGAGTTCGTCGGCGAGGACATGCCCGCTGACCGGCCGGCGGTGGCGTCGCAGGCACTGGATCAGGTCGATGAGGCGTTCGGCGCGCGACAGCGGAGGATGCCCCTAAAAACGACGAAGCGGGGACGGCTGGAAGGCCATCCCCGCTCCGGGCGTACCAGCGGACCGTAAGAGCTTACAGGCTGCGCACGTCGGTCAGATGCCCGGTCACCGCCGCCGCGGCGGCCATGGCCGGGCTGAGCAAGTGGGTGCGTCCGCCGCGGCCCTGGCGGCCCTCGAAGTTGCGGTTGGAGGTCGAGGCGCTGCGCTCGCCCGGCGACAGGCGGTCGGCGTTCATGGCGAGGCACATGGAACAGCCCGGCTCACGCCACTCGAAGCCGGCCTCGGTGAAGATCTTGTCCAGACCCTCTTCCTCCGCCTGCTCCTTGACGAGGCCCGAGCCCGGAACGACCAGGGCGCGCACGCCCTCGGCGACCTTGCGGCCCTGGGCGATCACCGCGGCGGCGCGCAGATCCTCGATGCGGCCGTTGGTGCAGGAGCCGATGAAGACGGTGTCCACCTTCACGTCGGTCAGCTTCTGGCCGGGCTCCAGGCCCATGTAGGCCAGCGAGCGCTCGACGGCGGCGCGCTTGCCGGCGTCGGCCACATCGGCCGGGTTCGGCACGGTCGCGGTGATCGGCAGCACGTCCTCCGGGCTGGTGCCCCAGGTGACCTGCGGAACGATGTCGGCGGCGTTCAGAACGACGGTGGTGTCGTAGACCGCGCCCTCGTCCGACGGCAGGGTCTTCCAATACTCCACCGCCTGCTCCCAAGCGCCGGCCTTCGGAGCCAGGGCGCGGCCCATCACATACGCGAAGGTCTTCTCGTCCGGGGCGATCAGGCCGGCGCGGGCGCCGCCCTCGATGGCCATGTTGCAGACGGTCATGCGGCCTTCCATCGACAGGCCGCGAATGGCGTCGCCGGCGAACTCGATGACGTGGCCGGTGCCGCCGGCGGTGCCGATCTTGCCGATGATCGCCAGCACGATGTCCTTGGCAGTCACGCCGGCCGGCAGTTCGCCGTCGACGCGGACCAGCATGTTCTTGGCCGGCTTCTGCAGCAGGGTCTGGGTGGCCAGCACATGCTCCACCTCAGACGTGCCGATGCCGAAGGCCAAGGCGCCAAAGGCACCATGCGTCGCCGTGTGGCTGTCGCCGCAGACGATGGTGGCGCCGGGCAGCGTGAAGCCCTGCTCCGGACCGACGATGTGCACGATGCCCTGGCGGACGTCGTCCATCGGGAAGTAGCGGACGCCGAAGTCGCGCGCGTTCTTGTCCAGCGTCTCGACCTGGATGCGGCTCTCCTCCTCGACGATGCCCTTGGAGCGGTCGGTGGTCGGCACGTTGTGGTCGGGAACGGCGAGGGTCGCTTCCGGACGGCGCACCGGACGGCCGGCAAGCCGCAGCCCCTCGAACGCCTGCGGGCTGGTCACCTCATGGACCAGATGGCGGTCGATGTAGAGGATGCAGGTGCCGTCGTCCTGACGGTGGACGACGTGGCTGTCCCAAATCTTGTCGAACAGGGTGCGCGGCTTGGACATAGCAACTCTCTCTCGCGGCAATTCTCTCTCGCAAACCACAGACCGGACGAACGAAGCGTGCGGTAAGAGGGCCGCACAATAGCCGTCTCTTTCAACCAGGACAAGGCCGAGCCTGTGGAAAACACCCCTCGTCCCGCAGCGAAAAATCGCAGCCTCCCCGCGCCGCCCATCGGCTGGCGGGGAAGGCGCTCCTTATGGTAGCGTCCGCCCACCGATCTCCTTTGCCCCATTCCATGAAGGGTCATCCCGTGACGGACCCCACTGTCCGCTGTGAACGCTGCGAACGGCCGTATCCCGCCGAGCTTCCCGGCTGCCCGAACTGCCGGCGCATCCGCCAGACCAACATCGCCATCGCCACCACCATGATCCTTCTGGTGCTGTTCGCCATCGGCGGCTGGTTCGGCATCCAGGTCTTCACCGGCTTCTCCACCGGCACCACGCCGTAACGCCGGCCCCCTCGCGGGGCTGCCGCACCGGGAACGCAGACCTCCCGCCCCCACCCGCGCCGTAGGATGCGGCAAAATTCAGGGTTGGGAGGATTCATGGCGGATCGGGCCATGCCACACGCCGCGGCCGGCCAGGGACCCGTGGGCGGTCCGGGCACCGTGGTCTACGCGCAACTTGCGGGAATCGTGCTGTTCTGGGGCGCCAACTGGCCCCTGATGAAGCTGGCCCTGTCCGACATCGGGCCGCTGACCTTCTGCCTTCTCCGTTTCGCCGGGGCGGCGGCGGTGCTGGCCCTGCTGTCGCGGGTGCTGCGCTTCCCCCTCCTGCCGCCGCCGGGGGAGCGCTGGCCGCTGGCCCTCGTCGGGCTACTCCAGATCGCCGGCATGCTGGACCTCAGCTCCATCGCGCTGCGGGTGGTGCCGCCGGGGCGGGCTGCGGTGCTGGCCTACACCATGCAGATGTGGGCGCTGCCGTTGGGCGTGCTGCTCGCCGGGGAGCGCTTCACGCGCGGTCGGGTGATCGGCGCGCTGCTGACCTTCGCCGGCGTCCTCGTCTTCTTCAACCCGGCCCTGCTGGACTGGAGCGACCCGGCGGTTCTGCTCGGCAACGGGCTGCTGCTCGCCTGTGCGCTGAGCTGGGCGCTGGGCGCCACCGTCTACCGTCGTCGTCGCGGCGGCTGGCGCACGCCCTTCTGGACCCAGACCTTTTGGCAGATCGCCGTCAGCGCCGTGGCGACCGCGCCTCTGACCCTGGCGGCGGAGCACGCCCGGCCGATCCACTGGACGCCCGCGCTGGGCACCGTCCTGGCCTTCAACTGGGTGATCGCCACGGGGCTGTGCTTCTGGTGGTGGGCGAAGTCGCTGACCGCGATGCCGGCGGCCCAGGCCGGGCAGATCATCTGCCTCGTCCCCGTCACCGCCCTGCTGCTGAGCGCGGTCTTTATGGGCGAGCCGCTGACCGCCGGCGTGCTGGTCGCGGTGGCGCTGATTGGCGCGGGAATCCTGACGACGATGCGGGCACGGTAAAGAGGTTGTTTTTCATCGCCTTGGGAAGCTTTTCAACAATACAATTTCAGAATACAAACGCACGATTCCCATCTGGCATTCAGATGCAGTTTTGGTCAGGCAAAACCGCGTTGAAGCCGCCTTTCAATACTCCTATTATCAAATTCCCTAATTGCTATGAGGAATTTGCGATGAGAACCTATAGCGGCACAGAGATGAAACTCAAGATGATGAACGCCCCACTTCGGACGAAGCAGTTCAATGTCAGCATTCCAATCATAAACCGTTACATTGCCTTACTCGGCCAAGGCCGCACCGCACCCAATATCAAAGTTGCGGATGGAGTGATAATCGAAGGGAACCATAGGTATATTGCTGGATACATCTACGGAAAAGTTCCCGGATGCGATCCATACATCAATCCTCAGCCGAGCACCCCGACCTATAGCTTCGACGCGATCAACTACGACCCCGTGGATTGGGAAGCCAATCGACGGGGTTGTTGATAAAAAAAACCGCTTAAAGCCCAACGCCAAACACCCGCCCGGATCGCTCCGGGCGGGTGCTGGTTCAGGCGTACCGAACGAAAGGGCGCCGGATTACTCCGCGGCGGCCTTCGTGTTGTTCATGCCGCGGCCGGTCGTGCGCTCGGCGATACGGGCCGACTTGCCGCGACGGTCGCGCAGATAGTACAGCTTGGCGCGGCGGACGGCGCCCTTGCGGACCAGCTCGATCGACTCCAGACGCGGGGAGTAGAGCGGAAACACGCGCTCCACACCCTCGCCGTAGCTGATCTT
Source organism: Azospirillum brasilense (assembly GCF_003349955.1). Taxonomy (GTDB): domain Bacteria; phylum Pseudomonadota; class Alphaproteobacteria; order Azospirillales; family Azospirillaceae; genus Azospirillum; species Azospirillum brasilense_B. Next base: position 13,813 of record NZ_QLKQ01000066.1, on the reverse strand, counting down.
GCGGACGGTGAAGGACGAATTCACGCCGGCGTTCCGGCGGGCGATCACGACGCCCTCGTAAGCCTGGACACGCTCGCGCGTGCCCTCGACCACCTTCACGTTCACGCGGACGGTGTCGCCCGGCGAGAACACAGGAATGGTCTTGCCACCGAGGGCCTTCTCGATCTGCTCCTGCTCGAGCTGCTGCAACAGGTTCATGACACTACCCCTTTCCATCGGTGCGCCTCGCGGCGGACCGTCACTCTGGTTTCGGGCCGCGCCGGCGACCCCGTTTCCCAATCTGACCCTCGGCCTTCTTGCCCGCCTCGTAGCGGTCCCACAGGTCCGGTCGCCGGGCCTGGGTGATCCGCTCCGCCTCGGCGAGCCGCCAGGCGCGAACCTTCTCGTGGTGGCCGGACAACAGGATGTCCGGAACCGACCGTTCCACACCCTGCCCGTCGGTCCAGACCGCGGGCCGGGTGTAGTGGGGGTATTCGAGCAACCCCCGTTCGAAACTTTCCTCGCCCGCCGTCTCCACATTGCCCATGACACCGGGGAGCAAGCGCACCACGGCGTCGATCAGGCACAGGGCGGCGGTTTCGCCGCCGGACAGCACGAAATCCCCGAGGCTGACCTCCTCAAGGCCGTGCGCGTCCAGCACCCGCTCATCCACCCCTTCGTACCGGCCGCAGAGCAGGGTGACCACCGGGGTGGCCGCCAGCTCCTTGACCAGCTCCTGGTCGAGCACCCGTCCGCGAGGCGACAGGTAGATCGCCCGTCCGCGTCCAGGAGTGCCCGGAGGACCCGCCGTCGCGGTCAGAGCCGCGTCCAGCACGTCGGGCCGCATGACCATGCCGGCCCCTCCGCCGAAGGGGGTGTCGTCGACGGAGCGGTGTTTATCGCGCGCGAACGAGCGGATGTCCACTGATTCCAACGCCCAGACTCCATTTTCCAGCGCCTTTCCCGCGAGGCTGAGCCCCAGCGGACCCGGAAACATCTCCGGGAACAGCGTCAGAACCTTGGCCGTCCAGGCAAGAGAACCGGAAGCGCCGTGATTCACGGGCGGGTTCCCTTGTTCTCAACGTCGTCTTCAGCGACATCCGCGCCCTCCGGCGCGGCCTCTCCGTCCTCTTCCGCCCCGCCTTCGCGCGCCTCGATGACCGCGGGAAGATCGACCACGACGCGGCCTCCCTTCACATCGACCACCGGAACGCAGGCGCGGGTGAAGGGCAGCATCTCCAGCGGCCCCGATTCGGTGCGGATCTCCAGCACGTCACCGGCTCCGAAGTCGTACAGCGCCTTCACCGTGCCCCAGACGGTGCCGTCGGCGAGTTCCGCACGCAGCCCGATCAGGTCGGCGTGGTAGAACTCGTCCTCGTCCTCCGTCTCGGGCAGGGCGGAACGGTCCACATAGAGCCGGACACCGGTCAGTTCCTGCGCCTGTTCGCGCGTGGCGATGCCATCGACGCGGACCAGGAACAGTTCCTTCATGGTGCCCTGAAGCGTCAGCGCGAAGCGCCGGGCACCCCGCTCGTCCGAGAGGGGGCCGTAGGACGCCACGGCCGCCGCATCCTCGGTGAAGCTTTTCACCTTCACGAGGCCGCGGACGCCGTGCGCCCCGGCGAATTGGCCGACGCAGACTTTTGTGGACATGGCTTGAGCGTGTGCGTTGCGGGGCGTCACTTGCCCCCTCCCTACCCCTCCCCCGCCTTCGGCGAGGGAGGGAATCTCAGCCCTCCACCGCCAAAGGCGGGGGAGGGAGGGACCCGCGCGCAAGCGCGGGAGGGAGGGGGCCGACGCCGATCCTTATCAGCCCTCGGCGGCGGCCTTGGCGGCGGCCTCGGCCTTCAGACGCTCCTGCGCCTTGGCCTTCGGGGCGGACTTCTTCGGGGTCTCGCGGATTTCCGGCTTGGCGATCAGGCCGGCGTTCGCCAGGAACAGGGCGACGCGGTCCGTCGGCTGGCCGCCGACCGACAGCCAATGCTTGGCGCGCTCGGCGTCCAGGACGATGCGCTGCTCATGCTCGCGCGGCAGCATCGGGTTGTAGGTGCCGATCTTCTCGATGAAGCGGCCGTCGCGCGGGCTGCGGGCGTCGGCAACGACGATCGAGTAGAACGGGCGCTTCTTGGCGCCGCCACGGGCGAGACGGATCTTCAGGGACATGGGACAGTCGCTTCCTTGGTGTAGTCGCTTGATAGGCGGTTGAACATGATCGCGCTCATCGCGCGGTTGCTTTCGCCGGGGATCAGGTTGGTCCCCGGAAATTCTTCGGCAGGAGGCTCTGCAGCCCGTGGCGCATCAGCCCCTTCTGCCCCAGCTTCTGCACCTGCTTCATCATGCCGCGCATGGTGTCGTACTGCTTGAGCAGCTTGTTCACCTCCTGCACGCTGGTGCCGGAGCCGGCGGCGATGCGCTTGCGGCGCGACGCCTTGATGAGCTCGGGGTGCTTGCGCTCCTTCTTCGTCATCGAAGAGATGATCGCCTCCTGGCGCTTGATCATCCCGTCGTCGATGTTCGCGTCCTTGAGCTGGTTCTTGATCTTGCCGATGCCCGGCAGCATGCCCATCAGGCCGGACATGCCGCCCATCTTGCGCAGCTGCTTGAGCTGGGAGGCCATGTCGTCGAGGTCGAAGCCCTGGCCCTTCTCCATCTTGCGGGCGAGCTTCTCGGCCTCTTCCTTGTCGATGGTCTCGGCGGCCTTCTCGACCAGCGACACGACGTCGCCCATGCCGAGGATGCGGCCGGCGATGCGGTCGGGGTGGAAGGCCTCCAGGGCGTCGATCTTCTCGCCCATGCCCAGCAGCTTGATCGGCTTGCCGGTGATCTGGCGCATCGACAGGGCGGCACCGCCGCGGGCGTCGCCGTCCACGCGGGTCAGCAGGATGCCGGTGATGCCGACCTTGTCGTTGAAGTTGGTGGCGACCGTCACCGCGTCCTGGCCGGTCATGGCGTCGGCGACCAGCAGCGTCTCCGCCGGCCTGGTCGCGTCGCGCACGGCCGCGACCTCGGCCATCAACTCCTCGTCGATGGACAGTCGGCCGGCGGTGTCGAGCATGACCACGTCGTAGCCTTCGCGCCGGCCGGTCTCGATGGCGCGGCGGGCGATGGCGACGGGGTCCTGGCCGGGAACGATCGGCAGCGTGGCGACGCCGGTCTGCTCGCCGAGAACCTTCAACTGCTCCTGCGCCGCCGGGCGGCGCACGTCCAGCGAGGCCATCAGGACCTTCTTGCGGTCCCGGTTCTTCAGGCGCAGCGCGATCTTGGCGGTGCTGGTGGTCTTGCCCGAGCCCTGCAGGCCGACCATCAGGATCGGCACGGGGGCGGCGGCGTTGAGGTTGATCTCCTCGCCCTGCCCCAGCATCTCCACGAGGTTGTCGTGGACGATCTTGATGACCTGCTGGCCGGGGGTGATCGAGCGCAGGACCTCCTGGCCGATCGCGCGTTCCTTGACCTGGTTGACGAACTGCTTGACCACCGGCAGGGCGACGTCGGCCTCCAGCAGCGCCACGCGCACCTCGCGCAGCGCGGCGTTGACGTCCTCCTCGCTCAGCGCGCCGCGGCGGCGCAGCTTGTCGAAGATGTCGCCCAGGCGTCCGGTCAGGCCATCGAACATGGGTCAGCGGTCCTCAGTTTCGGTCTCCATCCGCTCGAACGCGATCGGCTCAAGCACAAACGAGCCAGTGCGCGAAACTCGCGGACTGGCGGAGGTCCTCGGCACGCAGGCCGATGGTACCCGGTCGATGGCTCGACGGATGCAGGTCGGCGGACCATACGCATCGCCGGGGGTGGAGTCAACAACGCAGCGACGGCCCGCCAGGGCAATCGCCCGAACGCCGTGTGCCGAAGACGCGGACAAGATCGACACGGATTTCACGGAGCCGATCGGCCCGATGCGTCCGGCTTGCGGTTGGAACGGGTCCGTCCGTGCCATCCGTGTTCAAATCCGTGAAATCCGTGTCGATCTTGCCCCCGACCGGGCGGCGTCCCCATCTCAAGCGATTGCCCTGCGACGGCCCGCCCGCGCGCAGCCTCTTGCGCAACGGCGCGCAAAAGGTCACTATTTCCATACACAACCAAGGGCTTTGCGGCCCCGGCCCAGCGCCCGCGATAGAACGCATTCGAGGCGTACTTGAATAAAGCGTTACCGATTGTTAACTTTTTCTTCGCGGCTCCCCTTTAGAGTGTGCCGCGACTCCAACCCGGGATTTCCCTGATGCCCCCCGCGCAAGGCTTCGGAACGAACACGCCGCGGACGAAGCTGACGCAGAGTCAGCTGAACACGATCCTGCTCCGCCATCAGGCTTTCCGGAAAAGCCAGCCGGGCGGTGTGCGCGCGAATCTGAAGATGCGCGACCTGTCGCATCTGGACCTGTCCGGCATCGACCTGTCCGACGCCGACCTGTCCGGGGCGAAGCTGTTCAGCGCCCGGCTGACCCGGGCCAACCTGACCAACGCCAACCTCTACGCCGCCGACCTGCGGCTGGCGAACCTGGAGAAGGCCGATCTGCGCCGCGCCGACCTGCGCGGCGCCTGCCTGCGCGGCGCCGTGCTGTCGGAAGCCATGCTGGTGGAGGTGGACCTGCGCGACGGCACGCTGCTGCACTACACCCCGTCGGGCGAGATGATGCCGCACAATTTCGAGGATTCGGTCCTGACCTCGGAGCTGACGGCGGCGGTAATCCGCGGCGCCGACCTGTCGCGGGCCAAGGTGGCGAACGCCTTCGTCATGCAGACCGACCTGACCGACGCGATCCTGCGCGGCACCAAGTTCATGCGCGCCAACCTGACGAACTCCAACCTGACGGGCTGCGACCTGACCGACGCCGACCTGTCGGAAGCCAACCTGTCCGGCGCCCGGCTGTCCGGCGCGGTGATGACCAACTGCGCCATCGGGCGCGCCAACTTCACCAACGCCAACCTGATCGGCGCCATCCTCGACGCGGCCCAGCTCCGCTCCCCCAACCTGTCCGCCGCGGTGATGGCGAAGGTTCTGGAGAATCCGGACGACGACCTGCGCAACATCCTGACCCTGCACGTCTCCTGGATCGACAGCGGCGGCAAGGACGGCAAGCGCGCCGACCTCTCCTCGCTCGACCTGTCGGGGCGCAAGCTCGACGGCATCAACCTGTCCGCCGGCATCCTGCAATGCATCACGCTGCGCGGCGCCTCGATGATGGGCACCTCGCTGGCCATCGCCGACCTGTCGCTGTCGGATCTGCGCAAGGTGAACTTCACCAGGGCCGATCTGCGCGGCGTCAATTTCGAGCGGGCGACCCTGACCGGCGCCAACCTCACCGAGGCGCAGCTCGGCCCCGTCCACATCCAGGGGTCGAGCAGCCACGTCTGGCGGGCCAACCTGCAGCGCGCCCGCATGGGCATGGCCATCCTGAAGGACGCCGACCTGCGCAAGGTGAACCTGTCCGGCGCCAACCTCGCCGGGGCGGACCTGCGCGGCGCCAATCTGAGCGAGGCCGACCTGACCGGCACCGACCTGACCGGCGCGGACCTCGACGGGACGGTGCTGGACGGCACCAGCCTGACCAACGCCATCGGGGTCGAGGAGATGACCGGCACCTGATCCTTTCCCGGACTCAGGAACGCCGGGTCCACGGGCCGGAGCGGTAGGCCGTGCGGACGTGGTTGATCAGCAGGTTGCGGGCGTCGATCAGCTGGGCCATGCGGTCGCGGCAGGCGACCACCCCGGTGTCCGGGTGATAGACCGGGGCCAGCTCGCGGAAGCGCTTCACCACCCGGTCCTCGTCGAAGCACCATTCGTTGACGAAGCCGAACATCTGGGCGGCGTCGCGCACCTGGGTCAGCTTGCCGTCCAGCGGACGGAAGGACACCCGCTCCAGCGCGTGGGCCAGCGCCTTGTTTCGGTAGGTCAGCGTCTCCACCGCCCCTTCCAGCCGCCCCGCCTCCTCGGCGGGCATCAGCCGGCAGCCCGGTTCGGCCAGCGCCAGCGCCGCCGCCAGCGACCGGCGGATCGCCGCGTCGCTGTGGCCGGGCGGCAGCCGCAGCTCCAGCACCGCCCGCTCCGCATCGTCTTGCGGCGGCGTCCCCGGATCGGGCGTCCGGTCGGGCACCAGCAGCAACGCGGCGGCGGTGAGCGCGGAGAGGTCGGTGCCGCGCCTGACGGCCAGACGCACCACCGCCTCCGCGAAAACGCGGGCACAGGAAACCCGGTAGGGGATGGCCGGCGGGGCGCCGACGCTCCTGGCCGACGGGAAGAACCCGGCGTCCGCCTCGGTCAACGCGGCGAAGGGATAGCCATCCGGAGCGGTCATGAAAGGCACCAACGCGTCGTGCGTGTGGCGCGACTCTAACGCAATCTCCGGATTCCGCGCAACGGCCCACCCCGTCGCAGGAGGTGTAACGCGAAACCGGCACTCCCCCGCCCGATGGCAGGCACCCGGCCGGTCAGCGGTGCATCGGCGCCGGTTTGGCCGGCAGTTTCTGCAGCATGTCCTCGATGTAGGCCTCGTCGCTCTTGCCCGACATGGCGGCGAAGCCCTTCAGCATCTGGCTGCCGAAGCTGAAGACGCCGGTCAGGTCGATCTTCCAGGCCCCGCCCTCGCGCACGAAGTCGGCGGGGACCAGGGCCGGGCGGTTGTCGACCATCAGCAGGGCGGAGGCGCGGTCGCCGCGCACCCGCACCGGGCCGAGCCCGCTGCTGCCGATGACGTTGGGGCCGAGCCAGCCGTTCCTCATGCCGTGGTCGGCCAATTCGCCCAGCGACATGCGGCGCAGGTCGGCCGGGCTGACGTAGCGGCGCAGGCCCATGGCGGCGAACTTCTCCGCCGGCTCCAGCTTGGCGAGGCCGGAGTCGTTGCCGCTGCGGGCGACGCCGCGCACCTGCTCCAGCTTGTCGACCGACGCGCGGGACAGCAGCGGGACGACCGCCGCCCCGCGCTTCTGCGCCAGGGCGGCGCGGGCGCTGTCGAACACGGCCGCGACCTCCCGCTCCTCCGGGGAGGCGGGCGGCGGGGCGGCGGCGGCCGGAAGGGAGATGACGGGAAAGGAAAGACCGAGGAACAACAGCAGCAGGGCCAGGGCGCGCATGAACGGGTCCGTGTGGTGGCGCGGCGTCAGACTTTCTCCTCGACTCCGAAGAAGGCGAGCTGCCAGCGCATCTCGTCGTCGGACATCGGGTAGAGGACGCCTTCCTTTGCCATAAGCGCGGTTTTTGGCGGAATCTGGGCGATGCGCAATTGCACCTGCCGGGCAAAGCGCATCGACAGGCCGCAGCGCCAGACCAGCGAGGTGACGGCGCGCGGGGCGTGGGTGCCGATGATGCGGTCGATGATCGGCATGGGAAGCTGCGCCAGCTCGCCCAGCCCGGCCAGAACGAAGGCCCGGTCGCCTTCCGCCAGCGCGCCTTCCAGCAGCTTCTCCGTCAGCTTGCCTTCCTTGTTCAGCCGGGCCGCCTTGTCGGACGGGCGTTCGGCCGCCTTGTCCTTGTCACCGGGCAGATGGCCAAGCTCCTCCTCCCCGAAATCGACGAGGCCGCGGGCGACACCGGCTCCGGCGCCGCCGTTGCCACCGGCCCCTCGGTTGACGCGCGCCCGCACGCCCTCGGCCAGGGCGCGGGCGGCGGCGGGGTCGAGGTCGGTGCGCTCGCGCAGGACCTTCAGCAGGTTGTCGGCGACGAAGCTCGCCAGACGCGCCACCGCGCGGGCCGGCAGGCGCGGCCGGCGCACCAGCGGGGCGTGCCACGGCTCGTGCTGCGGCGCCTGGTCGAGGATGCGGTCCAGCGTCTCCTCGCGGATCTGGGCCGAGGGGTTGGCGAGCAGGGCGGTCATCGCCGCCTCGTCGTCGGACCGCGCGATGGCGTCGGCGACGGAGGCCGAGATCTGCTTGCGTCCGGCGATCGCCGACAGGGCGCCGGCCACCGGCCCGCGCATGATGATGTCGGCCAGATCCTCGTCGGTCAGGATCGGCGAGAATTGCAGGACCGGGGCGCAGACCGACAGCTCCACGTCGCGGGCCAGCGTGTTGATGACGCCGTGCGGCGCGCCGGGCAGCTCCTTCAGCGCCTCCGAGAGGATGCCGCGCACTTCCGTCGCCTGATCGCGGGCCAGCGCCTCCAGGCATTCCAGCGTCAGACGCTCGATCTGCGACGCCTGGTCGGCGGACAGGTCGGGCAGCAGCCGGGCGACCTTCTGGGCCAGGGCGCCGCGCACCGCGACCTCCCGGTCCTTGGCCAGCATCAGGTCGGCCTGCCGCGGCGTGCCGGCGTTGGTGGCGATGGCCTCGCGAACCTCCGCCGCCGCGTCGGCGGCCAGGAAATAGAGCAGCTCCGGCCGGGTCTCGGGCGACGCGGCGACGCGGCGGCGCACCGCCGGATCGGCGCTGCGCGCCATCTGCTTGGCGGCCTCGTAGTCGGCGGGATCGAGAAGCTGGGGATCGCCGCCGACGGTCATCGGGACGCCTCCGCCATGGGGTCCGCCACGGCGGCGGCGTCCATGGGGAGGGGGGCGACGGCGTAATGACCCTTTCCGCGCTTCTTGGCGTCGTACATCGCCGAATCGGCGCGGTCGGTCAGCTCCTGCAGGGTCTCGCTCCCCACCCGGTGGACGGCGATGCCGATGGACAGCCCGAGCGGCTTGTCCGGCCCGGCGGAGAGATGGCGCAGCGCGGCCATGCCGGCCAGCAGCCGTTCGGCCACCGCCACGGCCTGCGCCTCGTCGGTGCGGCCCAGCCACAGGACGAACTCGTCGCCGCCCAGCCGCCCCGGCAGGTCGCCGGGCCGGACGCCGTTGGTCAGCAGCCCGCCGATGGCCATCAGTACGGCGTCGCCCTGCTGGTGGCCGTGCAGGTCGTTCACCGCCTTGAAGTTGTCGAGGTCCACATAGAGCAGTGCGGATGGCCCGGTGTCCGGACGGCCGAGCACCTCCTCCAGCCGCTCGAAGAAGGTGCGGCGGTTGAACAGGCCGGTCAGCCCGTCGCGCTCCGACAGGCGGCGCAATCGCTCCTGATAGGCCAGATGCGCGTGGGCGATGCCGATGTGATCGGCCACGCCGGACAGCAGGATCCGGTCCTCCTCGTCCCAGGGATCGGAATCGTCGCCGCGCCAGACCACCACCGCGCCGTTGACGGCCTGACGGTGCTCCGTCCGGGCGGCCAGCAGCCGGTTCGCTCCCAAGGTCAGCTCCTGCGCGTCCTCGCCGGCGGCGATCTCCTCCAGAACCGGCCGCGACAGGTCGGACAGCAACTCCTCCGGGATCTCCGCGGCGAAATCGGCGGCCGGACGCAGGGCACCCGTGTCCGTCGCGCGGTAGATGCGGCAGCCGTCGGCGCCCAGCGCGCGGGCGGTCTCCACCGCGGCGACGCGCAGCGCCTGCTGGGCGTCGAGCTGGTCGCGCAGCGTGTGGACGATGTGGGCGAGCATCTTCTCGCGGTTGCGCACCCGCGCCAGCTCGGCGGAGCGCAGCACCTGCTCCGTCGTTTCCCGGCAGACGCCCCGCGCGCCCATCCAGTCGCCCTGCGGCCCGAACAGCGGCACCGCCGACACCACGAAGCAGGCGGGCAGATCGTCCACCCGCTTCAGCCACAGCTCCGCCTGATCGACGGGACGGCGGCTGTCGAACGGCAACGGCAGGTCGCCCCACTCGGCCACCGCCAGATCCTTGGGGTTGCGACCAATCAACGCATCGGGGGTGTAACCCAGCGCGCCCTTGGGCGTGACGAAGACGAATCGCCCGTCGCTGCCCGTTTCCCAGGCAAAATCGCTCGAAACCTCGACCAGATCCTTGTAACGGCGGCGCGACTCGATCAGCGTCTGGCGGAGCTGCCGCTCCAGCGTGGCGTCGCGTCCGAGCAGCAGGATTTCCCCGTCGGGCAGCGGCGTGGCCGCCCATTCGACGATCATCACGCCGCGCGGCAGCTCCACCGGAAGGGAGCGCAGGCCCGGCGCCACGCTGCAGGTCGCCAGCCACCCCTGGATGTCCGCCAGCCAGCGCCCGCCGGCAGACAGCAACTCGTCCGCGGCGGCGTTCGCGGCGGCAACCACGTGGGCGGAATCCAACCGGATCGCCGGACCGGGGAAGGCGGCCAGAAGCGTGGAGGTCGGAAGGGGGCCGGGCGGATTGACCGGCGGAACGTCGGATGTTGGGTCTGCGGACACGGTGCGAACCTGAGACTGCGCGGCGCGGAGTATACCGGAAAAATGCGCAACCATCCTGAATCTTTCTTCAGGCGGTCCGGGTGGCTGCCATACGCAACCTCCCATTGAGCCCACCACCGCGCGCGACCGGAATCGGGCCGCGCGGCGAAGCGGCTTGCGGGCGGGCCGGCGAAGCCCCATTCTTCAGCTCATGATGGCTTCCCTTCGCGACACCGGGGTCTGGATCTTCGACCTCGACAACACCCTCTATCCCGCCTCCTGCAACCTGTTCGCCCAGGTGGACCGGCGCATCGGCGATTTCATCGCCGGGCATTTCGGCATCACCTACGACGAGGCGCGCGTCATGCAGAAGCGCTTCTTCCGGGAGCACGGGACGACGCTGCGCGGCCTGATGGTGGAGCACGACGTCGATCCGGTGCCCTTCCTGGATTACGTCCACGACATCGACGTCAGCCCGGTGGCCCCCTGCCCCAGCCTGGCGGACGCGCTGAACCGGCTGCCGGGGCGCAAGATCATCTACACCAACGGCTCCGTCCGCCACGCCGAGAACGTGACGCGGCAGCTGGGCATCGACGGCTGCTTCGAGGCGACCTTCGGCATCGTCGAGGCCGGCTACGTGCCCAAGCCCGACCCGCGGCCCTACGATATCCTGGTGGATCATTACGGCATCGACCCCGCCCGCGCCTGCATGGTGGAGGACATCGCCCGCAACCTCGTCCCCGCCCATGCCCTGGGCATGACGACGGTGTGGGTGCGCAGCGAGGCCGACTGGTCCCGCCCCGACGAGGGCGGAGTCGGCACCGGCAGCCACATCGACCACACCGTGGACGACCTGCCGGCCTGGCTGGAGGAGATCGCGGGCTGAGCGGCGGCCGCGAGGCCCCGCCCCCTCCGTAGGAACCCTTTAAAAACAAGGCAACGTTGACAAGGCGGCGCGGCCCGGCCCATGTTCCGAACCCTCGAACAGACAGCCCAGCGAATGCCGCCATGAGCCACGCCAGCCTCGAATCCGCCGTCAACGCCGCGTGGGAAACCCGCGACACCCTGAACGTTTCGACCAAGGGCGCCGTCCGCGACGCCGTCGAGGAGGCCCTGTCCGGCCTCGACTCCGGCGACCTGCGCGTCGCGCAGAAGACGGACGCCGGCTGGGTCGTGAACCAGTGGCTGAAGAAGGCGGTCCTGCTGTCCTTCCGCCTGAACGCCAACGAGACGATCCCCGGCGCGCCGGGCGGCGCCTCCTGGTACGACAAGGTGCCGCCGAAGTTCGAAGGCTGGTCCGAGGCGCAGTTCCAGGCCGCCGGCTTCCGCGCCGTTCCGGGCGCGGTGGTCCGCCGCTCCGCCTACGTCGCGCCGAACGTCATCCTGATGCCCAGCTTCGTCAACGTCGGCGCCTATGTCGACAGCGGCACCATGGTGGACACCTGGGTCACCGTCGGCTCCTGCGCGCAGATCGGCAAGAACGTCCACCTGTCGGGCGGCGTCGGCATCGGCGGCGTGCTTGAGCCGCTCCAGGCCAATCCGGTCATCATCGAGGACGACTGCTTCGTCGGCGCCCGCTCCGAGGTGGTCGAGGGCGTGATCGTGGAGCGCGGCGCCGTGCTGTCCATGGGCGTCTTCATCAGCGCCTCCACCAAGATCATCGACCGCAACACCGGCGAGGTCTTCGTCGGCCGCGTCCCGGCCTACTCCGTCGTGGTGCCGGGCACCCTGCCGGGCAAGCCGCTGCCGGACGGCACGCCGGGTCCGGGCCTCTACTGCGCGGTGATCGTGAAGCGCGTGGACGAGCAGACCCGCGCCAAGACCTCCATCAACGACCTGCTGCGCGACTGACGCCGGGGAAGACGCCACGATGACCACCGCCGCCGCTCCCTCCTTCGACCCCTGCGATCCCGTCGGGGTGGCGCAGGCCCTGATCCGCTGCCCCAGCGTGACGCCCGAGGACGGCGGCGCGCTCGGCGTCCTGGAGGCGGCGCTGGCGCCGCTGGGCTTCGTGTGCCACCGCCTGCGGTTCGAGGAGGAGGGCACGGCGCCGGTGGACAACCTCTACGCCCGTCTGGGCACGGAGGGGCCGAACTTCTGCTTCGCCGGGCACACCGACGTGGTGCCCCCCGGCGAGCTGAAGGGCTGGTCCATCGATCCCTTCGCCGCGGAGATCCACAACGGCCGCCTCTACGGCCGGGGTGCGGTGGACATGAAGGGGGCGATCGCCGCCTTCGTCGCCGCAGCAGCCCGCTTTGTGAAGGAAGGCGGGACGCCCAAGGGCTCGATCAGCCTGCTGATCACCGGGGACGAGGAAGGGGTCGCCATCAACGGCACCCGCAAGGTGCTGGACTGGCTGCAGGCCAAGGGTGAAACGCTCGACGCCTGCGTGGTCGGGGAGCCGACCAACCCCAAGGCGCTGGGCGACATGATCAAGATCGGGCGGCGCGGCAGCATGACTGCCTTCCTGACCGTCCACGGCGCGCAGGGGCACGTCGCCTACCCGCATCTGGCCGACAACCCGCTACCCCGGCTGGCCCGCATGCTGGCCGCCATCACGGCGGAGCCGCTGGACGCCGGCACCCCGCATTTCCAGCCGTCGAACCTGGAGCTGACCACCATCGACGTCGGCAACCCGGCGCACAACGTCATCCCGGCGCAGGGCAAGGCGACGCTGAACATCCGCTTCAACGACCTGCACACCGCCGACACGCTGCTGGCGTGGCTGCGCGAGCGGCTCGACCGGGTGGGCGGCTCCTACGAGCTGGACCATTTCGTGTCGGGCGACAGCTTCCTGACCCCGCCCGGCCCGCTGACCGAGCTGGTGGCGGACGCCGCCGAGCGCGTCACCGGGCGCCGTCCCGAGTACTCGACGACCGGCGGCACGTCGGACGCCCGCTTCATCAAGAATTTCTGCCCGGTGGTCGAGTTCGGCCTCGTCGGGCAGACGATGCACAAGGTGGACGAGCACACCGCGCTGGACGACCTGACCCGCCTGACCGACATTTACGGCGAGGTTTTGCGGAACGTCTTCGACCGGATCGGTTGACGTAAGGCCCCCTCCGCCCGTTCCCCCCACCCTCCGGTGACCGCAACATGCCGCTGACCGCCCGGGACGTCGCCACCTCCGTCTTCGGCGCCTATCGTCTGGCCCGGTTCGACCCCACCGGATTGCAGCATCTGGACCGCACCCCCGAAGGGGCGTGGAAGTCCTTCTACGCCGCGGTGATCGTCGCCCCGGCCTGGACGCTGCTGCTGGCGATCCGGCTGTGGGACCAGGTGCCGGACACGCCGCTGTTCCAGCTCGTGGTGGTGGAGGCCATCGCCTACGTCATCAGCTGGACGGCCTTCCCCGTGGTCATGCACGGGGTGAGCGGGCTGCTGGACCGGCAGAGCCGCTTCATCGACTTCCTGTGCGCCTACAACTGGTCGTCGGTCGTGCAGATGGGCATCTATCTGCCGGTGGTGATCCTGGCCGCCACCGGGCTTCTGCCCGGCCCGATCTCCGAAGGGCTGGTGTTCGGCATCATGCTGGCGATGCTGACCTACCAATGGTTCGTCATGCGCACGGCGCTGGACATCTCCGGCGTCGCGGCGGCGGTCCTGGTGCTGCTCGACCTGTTCCTGTCGGCGCTGATCACCGATTTCGCCGACGGGCTGCTGTAGCGCGGCGTTTGCCCCCACCCCGGCCCTCCCCCGCTTCGCAGGGGAGGGAGAATGGTCCCCTCC
>NZ_QLKQ01000065.1 GCF_003349955.1 Azospirillum brasilense | reverse complement strand
GCCCTGCCCGCCCCGGACATCGCCGCCCTGGCCCGGCTTCACCGGCTGCCCGCCCGCACCGCGCGGATCGACGGCGACCGCGCCGCCCTGTGGCTGGACCCGGCGGGCGACGGCACCGCCCCGCTGGCGCAGGAGGTTGGGCGCGCCGCCCGCCTGCTGGCTGACGGCGCGCCGCCGGAGGTCGAATGGCTGACCGTCGTCACCGGCAGCAACGGACTGGACGGCACCGCCGTCACCCTGTCGCGTCGCGCCGTCGAGCAGGCGGCCAGCAAGCGCGGCAGCCCCGAGGAGATCTGGCGGACGACCCGCGTGGAACGCTCCGCCGGCCCCCCTCCGGACTGGCCGACGCGGCTCGCCCTGAGCATTACCCCAACGGTGGAGGCCAGCCTGTTCGAGCAGAGCGCCCCGCTGGCGCAGCGGACCTACAGCGACGCGGTGCTGACCGTGGAACCGTTCCGCGGGCTGGTCTTCAGCGGCGGGCTGCGGGTGAACGTCAGCCACAGCCTCCACCTCCTCGACACCAACGCCATCCCGGCGGCGGCCCCGGTGCGCAGCGACCTGCCGCGCTACGCCGACCGGAGCGCCACGGTCGAGCGGCTGTACGCGGCGTGGCTGGCCGCACCTTCCGAGAGGTGGAGCACGCGCCTGTCCCTGGGGCATGTCGAGGAAATGTTCGGCGGCGTCGGCGGCGAGGCGCTGTACCGCCCCCCGACGGCGCGCTGGGCGCTCGGGCTCGACCTCAACCGCGTCTGGAAGCGCCCGCCCAAGGACGCGCTGCGCCTCGCCGCGGAAAGCGGCCGGAACACCGGCCACGCCAGCCTCTATTGGGAGGCGCCGGGAGCCGCCACCACGGGCGTGCTGCGGCTGGGCCGCTATCTCGGCGGGGATTGGGGCGGCACGGTCGAACTGATGCGAGCCTTCGACGGTGGGGTCCGCCTGTCCGCCCAGGTCACTTGGACCGAGGGGCCGGAGGGTGCGCAGAGCCGCTACGGCGGGCGGCTGGAGCAGGGAATCGCGCTGACGGTGCCTTTCAGCCCCGGCGGCTCCTGGCCCCCGGACGGGCGGCTGGCGACCGCGGTGCGCACCCTTGGACGCGACGCGGGGCAACGGCTGCGCCAGCCATTGCCCCTGTACAACGCGTCGGTTTCGGCGGGTTACGGCCGCCTGACCGGATCATGGCCGCGGCTGATGGACTGAGCCGCGGCAAACCGAGATCCGCAAGTGCCGGGGATCAGCGGATTTCGGAGATCGTCCCGGTGTTGGCGTCGAGGAGCACGGTGCTCCAGGTGCCGTTGGCCGACTGGGCCTCCGCCACGTAGTTCTCGCCCTGCTTGCGGAAATCGCGGACCGAGGTGAAGCCGGCGGCGCTGAAGTAGTTCAGCAGCGAGGTCTGCATCAGCTCCTTGCGGTTCTGGCCGCGCTCGGCGCGCTGGGCGGTGTTCGGGTCGACGTTCATGATGACCTGCCGGTTGCCCTGCATGGAGTTGGGCATGGTGTTGTGCATGGAGCCGGTGGCCGAACCGGTGGTCCCC
This sequence comes from Azospirillum brasilense, assembly GCF_003349955.1. Lineage (GTDB taxonomy): Bacteria > Pseudomonadota > Alphaproteobacteria > Azospirillales > Azospirillaceae > Azospirillum > Azospirillum brasilense_B. The sequence goes on along the minus strand of NZ_QLKQ01000065.1, from coordinate 42,805 downwards.
ATCGCGCCGCTGTTCGGCATGCTGTTGTTCATGGTGCCGGTCGAACCGTAGGTGCCGGGCGCCGCATAGGTGCCGGTGCTGCCGTAGGTGCCCGCGGTGCCGGCGCCGACGGTGGATTCGGCGCTGCCGCTGGTCACCCGGTCGGGCATGCGGCCGTCGGGCATCCGATTCTGGGTCTGGCGGTTCTGGGTCTGATCGGTCCACGGCTCCGCCCGCTCGTTGGGCAGGCTTTCCACTTGCGGGCTGGTGGTCGGCAGGCCCGACGGGCTGGAGCGTTCGTAAGGCACCTGGGGCGCGTTGTTCTGGTAGGTCTGGGCCATCGCGGCGGGGGCGGCGGCCAGGGTCGCGGCGAGAACGGCGAGGGACAGTTTGGCGTTCATGGCATCCTCTTCTCTCGATAGGGCGTCTCGCACCGGCGGAGCGGTGCCGCGCCTTTTCGCCCGCCCGGCCGGAACCAAGCAGGCTGGCGACCCCGACAACAGCGCTCATCGGCGGTTGTTGCGGTCAAGCCAGCGTTATCGGGATGCCCCTCCCCCTTTTGGAACCGACCCTACCCAAAAAAAGCTCTTTACGGCGGCCGGGGCCGGGAACCTTTGCAAGCTGAGTCGTGTTCTGCACAATACTGACACGCTCTTCACAGAGTACGACGTTCAACAGACTGCGCGCCGGACGAGCCGTAACGCGCTTCGGACCGAGCGAGGGAGGTTAGGATGCTCTATTGGGCACTTGTTTTCTTCGTGATCGCGCTGATCGCCGGCGCGCTCGGCTTTGGCGGGATTGCATCGGCCTCTTCGGGCATTGCGCAAATCCTGTTCTTCCTCTTCCTGATCCTGTTCGCGGCGAGTTTGATTCTGGGCCTGGTCAGGCGCCGCTAGACCCAGCACCCGCCCGGAACCGTCCGGGCGGGCGTTTCCCGCAGCGCGCCCTTGTCCGGTCTTTCACGTCTCGCAAGGCCGGGCTCGCGAGTACCCCGAAAGCCTCTCGATGTTAGCCTCGCACCTGACCGGCAACGCCCCACCCGGAGCGTTGCCGGTTTCTCTGTGCGCCCGGCGTCAGAGGGGAAGACACGAGGACCGGTCAGTCCTCGTCCGTCGGGCTGTGCCCTTCCATGAGCTGGCGCAGAGCCCGCCGTCCGCGCGACAGGCGCGACTTCACGGTGCCGATGGAAATGCCGAGAATGTCGGCGGCCTCGCCGTAGGAGATGCCCTCCAGCCCGATCAGCAGGACCACCTCCCGCTGCTCGGTCGGCAGCAGGCCAAGCGCGCGCTTCAGGTCGCGCAGTTCCAAGCGGACGAACTGGCCGCCATGGGCGGCGCCGATCGCCGCCTGCCCTTCCCCGTCGATGTCCACGACCGCCTGCCGGCGGCGGATGCCGTTGATGTGCAGGTTGCGCAGGATGGTGAAGAGCCAGGCGCGCAGGTTGCTGCCGGGCCGCCAGAGATGCAGGCGCGACAGGGCGCGCTCCAGGCATTCCTGGACGAGATCGTCGGCCAGCGTGGCGTCCCGCACCATGGCGCGGGCGAAACGGCGCAGGCGGGGAATCTCCGCCTCGATCTGCGCGATGATCGCCGGATCGGGGGGCGCCAACGGCGCCGAGGGCGCTTCCGCCGCGTCTTCGACGGCCGGATCGTCGGCTTCGACGCCATCCTCGGCTTCGACCGCAACGTTCAACTCGTCCTCGTCCGCACGGCGGCTTCCCATCACCGGCTTGAGGGCGACGGGGTCAAGCGGCGCGGGGCTGCTTGCCGGACGGCGCAAGGAACTCGCGACGTGGTTCGCCATCGGTGGAACGCTGCCTCCCTGTGTACCGAAAGATGTCCCGATCATGCCGGGCGCGTCTGACAACGCCCGAACCATCGCTCCGGACCCCGCCGAGCGCCGAAAGCGCGCGGGGCTTAACCGGATTCTCCAACGACAATCGTCGGTCCATCAGTACGTAATGGCGCGCCTCAGGGGCTGCCAGTTGGGAAAAAGGCTAAGCCCCTTAACAATTTGGCGAGATTACCCCTAAATGCCATGGATTGCCCGATTGCTCCCGTAGCATTCGTTCGGGGATGAGGTATCGTCTCCGGACATACGGGAGGCTTCATGACTTTGCTCAAAAGGAAAAGGCCGGCTGGCTTTAACCAACCGACCTCAAATCTCCTTTGCGGGATAGCCATGTCTATGGCCAACGATGAATTCGCTCATTCATCCTTCCGCAGGTCCGCTGCCAGCGGTTCTTCTTCTGTGTATAGGCGGCGTTTCCGTCCCTTAGCGGAAGTCTTATTTCATTGTGTTCCGCTTCCTCTCTTGGCCGGAACCATATCGCATTACGTCTTTCGTGGACAGCCGGACGTTGGCTCTAAGGCGGCGATCTTCCCGCATACGCCGAAAGACCGGTCGGCTTCACCAATCGGCAAAAGCTGCGTCAAGACGGTGAAAAGCGCGGTGGCGCTGGCCGCCGGCGGGCTGATCGCGTCCTTTCTGACGGCGTCGCCGGCCATGGCCCAGGACGCATCCGCCCAACCGGCCGTGCAGACGGCGACGGCCCAGCCCCCCGCCTTCCAAAGCTCGACCGAGCGCACGATCCGCGCGCTGGAGGCGCTCGCCAGCAAGGGCAGCGCCCGCGCCCAATATGAGCTGGCCATGCGCTACGAGGTCGGCAAAGGCGTGAACCGGGATGAGCGGATGGCCCTCTCCCTTTACTGCCGGGCGGCCCGCCAGGACTATCCCGAAGCCGCCTACCGCGCCGGACGCATGCACATGGCCGGCCGTGGCGCGGTGTCGAAGGACGAGGATCTCGGCCGCTCCTGGCTGCGCCGCGCCGCGCTGCTGGGCAACGAGGACGCGGCGCAGATGGTCAAGGTCGGGACAGGCAAGAGCACGGCGGGGAAGGCTCCCGACCGCTGCGAACCGCCGAGCGTGCGCTGGGGCGTGATCCGCATGCCGCCCAAGGAAATCCGCGCCATGGTCACCAAAATGGCTCCCAGCTACGGGCTCGACCCCGATCTGGTGCTGGCGGTGATCGCCGTGGAATCCGGCTACCGCGTCGATGTGGTGTCGGAAAAGAACGCCATGGGGCTGATGCAGCTCATCCCGGAGACGGCGGAGCGCTTCGGCGTGACCAAGCCCTTCGACCCCGAGCAGAACCTGCGCGGCGGCATGAAGTATCTGCGCTGGCTGCTGGCCTATTTCGACGGCAACGTGACCCTGGCGCTGGCCGGCTACAACGCGGGCGAAGGGGCGGTGGTCCAGTACAAGGGCGTCCCGCCCTACCGCGAGACGCAGGATTACGTGGTCAAGGTCCACAGCGTCTACCCGCGCCGCGTCCACCCCCACGATTCGAGCGTGGCGCGCTCGGCCGGCCTGCCCGCCGCCAAGCAGGAGGAGGTCGCCGAGTTGAGCACGTCCACCCGGACGGGCGGCACAAAGCGGTAATGCCAAAACGACGATGGCCCGCCGAAAGGCGGGCCGTGGATCGTGGTGCCGGAAAGGATGGCGTCCCCTAGGGGATTCGAACCCCTGTTACCGCCGTGAGAGGGCGGTGTCCTAGGCCTCTAGACGAAGGGGACCTTCATCGGGCGATGCTCGGTTGCCAGCCGAACGAAAGTGGCGTCCCCTAGGGGATTCGAACCCCTGTTACCGCCGTGAGAGGGCGGTGTCCTAGGCCTCTAGACGAAGGGGACAGTCTTTCGTCGTCTGACGACGTGGCGTCGTCGGCGTGGCGGGTTTTTAGCGAACCCACCCGGTCCGATCAAGCCTTTTCTGACAGATCCTTGGCGATTTTCAGAAAAGAATTCACGACGGCCTGCGGCGTGTCGAAGGCGGTGACCAGACGCAGCAGATCCCCCTCCCAGCGGTAGAAGCGATAGCCCGCCGCCTCCAGCCCATCGGCCACCGCGGCGGGCAGATGCACAAAGATTTCGTTGGCCTCCACCGGATGGGCCAGCTCCGCCCCCGGCAGTGCGGCAAGGCCCTGCGACAGCCGGTCGGCCATGGCGTTGGCGTGGCGGGCCAGCCGCAGCCACAGGCCGTCAGCCAGCCAGGCGTCGAGCTGCGCCGACAGAAAGCGGCCCTTGGACACCAGATGCCCGGCCCGCTTGCGCAGGAAGCCGAAATCCTCGGCCAGCGCCGGGTTGAAGAACACCACGGCCTCCGCGGCGAGGCAGCCGCCCTTGGTGCCGCCCAGCGACAGCACGTCCACACCGGCCTTCCAGGTCACCTCCGCCGGGGCGCAGCCCAGCCGGGCCACCGCGTTGGCGAAGCGGGCGCCGTCCATGTGCACGGCCATGCCGTGGGCGTGGGCGACGTCGGACAGGGCCGCCACCTCCTGCGGACGATAGACCGTGCCGGCCTCCGTCGCCTGGGTCAGGCTGAGAGCGGCGGGCTGCACCCGGTGCACCACGCCGATGCCCGCACCGCCGAGCGCCGCGGTCAGCGCGGCGGGGGTCAGCTTGCCGCCCTCCCCGGCCAGCGGCACCAGCTTGGCCCCACCGGTGGCCATTTCGGGCGCGCCGCACTCGTCGACGTGGATGTGGCTTTCCTGGTGGCAGTAGACCGCGCCGTAGGGCGGGACCAGGGCCGACAGAGCCAGCGCGTTGGCGGCCGTCCCGGTGGCGACCGGGAACACCGTCACCTCGGCCTCGAAGAGGGTCGACAGGCGGCGGGTGACGCTGGCGGTCAGCGGGTCCTGCCCATAGGGGTCGGCGGACCCGACCGCGGCCGCGGCCAGGGCGTTGACCACCTCCGGCGCGGCGCCGGCCACATTGTCGCTGCGGAAGTCGTACAGGAAGGGCGTGGTCGGGATGGCGTCGGTCATGGCGCGGCGGCTCCGGCGGTGACGGTCACGGCGATGGCGCCGGTGCGCGGGTCCATCACATAAAGGCGGTCCGCGGCGTCCGGTATGGTGACGCGGAAGACCACACGGTTGCCCACCGCCACCGGCTCGCCCAGGCGCGCGCCCGCCGGCAGGCCCAGCACAACCTCCTCCGTCCGGCCGGCGGCGGTGATCGCTCGCTCGGCGTCGACGGCGGCCCGGCGCTCCGGATCGTTGATGCGCTTGTAGAGTTCGACGCCGAGGAACGCGAAGCCGGCGATGATCATCACGCCCATGATGACGATGAGTGCCTTGAGGAACTGCACGGTTTGGGGTCCACTCTCGCGCGAATGTGAGGAGTTTTGCCGAACGATGCCCGAACGCACCGAATTCGACGACGATGAGGACGAATACACCGGAACGCAGGACGGCGAAACCGGCGAAGGCACGCGGCAGCGCTGGAGCGTTCCGGACGACGCCGCCGGCCAGCGGCTCGACAAAGCCCTGGCGACGGGGCTTCCCGGCCTGTCGCGGTCGCGTGTGCAGGTGCTGCTGGAGAAGGGCTGCGTGCAGGATGGCACCGGGCGGACGGTCACCGACCCGTCCGTGAAGGTCAGGCCCGGACAAACTTTCGACGTTTTCATACCCGAAGCTGAACCTGCACAGCCCGAGGCCCAGGACATACCCCTGGACGTGGTCTACGAGGATGAGGACGTGTTGGTGATCGACAAGCCCGCGGGCATGGTGGTCCACCCCGCCGCCGGCAATCCGGACGGCACGCTGGTCAACGCCCTGCTCGCCCATTGCGGCGACAGCCTGTCGGGGATCGGCGGCGTGCGGCGTCCGGGCATCGTCCACCGCCTCGACAAGGACACCAGCGGCCTGATGGTCGTCGCCAAGAACGACCGCGCGCACCACGCGCTGACGGAGCAGTTCTCCGGCCGCACGCTCAGCCGCACCTACCAGGCGCTCGTCTGGGGGGTCCCCTCCCCGCGCGAGGGCCGGATCGAGGGCAACATCGGGCGCAGCGGCAGCGACCGCAAGAAGATGGCCGTGGTCACCGGCGGCGGGAAACACGCGGCGACCCGCTACCGCGTCGTCCGCTCCTTCGGCACGGCGCTGGCGCTGGTCGAATGCACGCTGGAGACCGGGCGCACCCACCAGATCCGCGTGCACATGGCGCACATCGGCCACCCCATCGTGGGCGATCCGCTCTACGGCAAGGGGCGTGCCGGCCGCGCCGGCGGCAAGCACGCCTCTGCCCTGCCGGAACCCGATCGCGAGCGGTTTGTTGGCTTTCCACGGCAGGCGTTGCACGCCGTGGGATTGACCTTCCGCCATCCCGCAACAGGGGAGACGGTGCGCTTCCAGGCGCCGCTACCCACGGATATTAAAGATTTGTCAGATTTCTTAGAATCCCTGTAATCCACTATACCCGCGCGCAGAAGTCGGTTATTCTTCGCGTCAACAGCCACCAACGCTCACGCTTGCATCCGTGACCATCCCCGGCGGATCGAACGGGCAAGCGGACGGCGAGGCGGCGCAGAACAGTGAACGGCCGTGTGCCCGTGAGAAGGCACGAACAACAGCCGTCGGAGAGGGTCCAACATGGCGACGATATCCAGCGTTCCGGTCATCAGTTCCGAAAGCAACCTCTCGCGCTACCTCCAGGAAATCCGCAAGTTCCCCATGCTCGCGGCGGAGGAGGAGTACATGCTGGCCAAGCGCTGGCAGGAGATCGAGGATTCGGACGCCGCGCACAAGCTGGTGACCAGCCATCTGCGGCTCGTGGCGAAGATCGCCATGGGCTACCGCGGCTACGGCCTGCCGCTGTCGGAGCTGATCTCCGAGGGCAACGTGGGCATGATGCAGGCGGTGAAGCGCTTCGACCCCGACCGCGGCTTCCGGCTGGCGACCTACGCCATGTGGTGGATTCGCGCCGCCATCCAGGAATACATCCTGCACAGCTGGTCGCTGGTGAAGATGGGCACCACGGCGGCCCAGAAGAAGCTGTTCTTCAACCTGCGCCGCCTGAAGGGCCAGATGCAGGCCATCGAGGAGGGCGACATGTCGCCCGAGCAGGTGCGCCACATCGCCACGACGCTCGACGTGCCGGAGCAGGACGTCGTCAACATGAACCGCCGGCTGGGCGCCCCCGACCATTCGCTGAACGCGCCGCTGCGCGCCGACAGCGAGGGCGAGTGGCAGGACTGGCTGGTCGACGAGACGGCGAACCAGGAAATCTCGCTCGCCGAGAACGAGGAGTTGGGCAAGCGGCGCAAGCTGCTGACCGCCGCCATGGAGAACCTGAACGAGCGCGAGCGCGACATCCTGGTGGAGCGCCGCCTGCGCGACAACCCGACCACGCTGGAGGACCTCTCGCAGAAGTACGGCATCAGCCGCGAGCGCGTCCGCCAGATCGAGGTGCGCGCCTTCGAGAAGCTCCAGAAGGCCATCCGCAACGCCGCGGTGGAGCAGAAGCTGGCCGGGTAACGGTCTCCTCTTAACCCTCTCCCCTCCGCTCACGCGCAAACTTCGTTTGCGCTGACGCGACAGGCGGACCTCCGGTCCGCCGAAAGCGGGGAGAGGGTGCCCGCGAAGCGGGCGGTGAGGGGGTTGTGCTTTTGCCGAACATCCCGCCATGCGCCCCCCCCTCACCCTAACCCTCTCCCCAGAGGGGAGAGGGGATATCGGAAGCGATCGGAGGTACCCTCACGCCCCGGCGGGCTCGGCCAGTGGGTCCTGCTCGTCCGCCGACAGACCGCCGGCCTCGTCGAACAGGTCGCCGGCGACCTCCGGCCCCCATTCCTGGACGAGGCCGACCTTCACATCCTTCAGCGCGCTCACCCGCTTCTCGGCGCGCATCACCTCGAAATTCGCCACCATCGGCGGAATGCCGAAGTAGAGCGCCCAGCCGATCGCCGCCGCGCCGTACATCACCAGCCAGGCCAGCGGGTCCATGAAGATCTTGCCGGCGGCGCCAATGGTGTGGTTGTGCTTCCACAGCTCGATGGCGTAGGGCATGCAGCCGCAGAAATTCAGCCCGCCGACGGTGATCGGCGCCGATTTCTCCGGGTCGCGGTCGGTGACGTAGGCGACGATGGTCGGGATCATGCCGATTCCGAACAGGATCGAGGTGGGCAACACCACCAGACCCGCCGGGATGATCAGCAGGATCAGCGTCAGCATGCTGCCTTTGCGCTTCTTCTTCTTTCCGCCGCTCTTGCCGCCGCGCGCCATGGGTGCCACCCGATCCTTGGTTTGAAGGCCGCCGTCAGAAGGCGAAGAAGAGGATGATGCCGCCAACCAGAAGGGTCGACAGCAGGCTCGACACGATGGCCGCCACCTGCCGACCGGACGATTCGATGATGCTGTTCCGGTCGCCGATGCTCTGCCGCAACTTGTTGATCTCGGCGTCGGCCTCGCGGTATGCGATCTGGGCCGCTTCGAACTCCAGCTTGTCGCGGCGCAGCGCCTCCGGATCGTCGACGATCTTCAGCAGGTCGCCGAGGCGCCCGTTGTGGGCCGCGGAGTCGGCCAGCTTGCGCACATTGTCCTGGTGCGGCCGGCTGTGGAAGCGGCGGAACGCGGGGTCGAGCAGCGACACCACCCAGGCGGCGAGGTGCGACAGCCCGTCGGTGCCGGTGCGCGCCTGCACGTCGGCCAGGATGGTCAGCATGGCGATTACCCGGCGCATCGGTTCGATGCTGGAACCGAGCTGGGTGTAGAGCATCTCGTCGGTCCGCCGGTGCCGCACCGCCAGGAAGGCGGCGATGTGGCGGTCGATGGGGTCCTTGTGCCGTTCGCTTCCCGCCCCCATCCAGTCGAGCGCGCGCAGCAGCTCCGCCGGGCTGGTCGGCATCTGCTTGGCGACCAGCGGGCTGATGCAGGGCATGGTTGGGTTCATCTCGTAGAGCACGCGCTCCACCCCCAGCCCGTGGCCCGTGCGGTCCAGCAGACCGCGGACCTGATCGAAGTTCTGCACCATCGGCACGAACTCCGGCTTGAAGTCGCTCTGCACGCTCACCCAGAACATGGGAAGCTGGTTGGCGAGCACCTCGGCGGACGGTTGCGGCGACTCGCCGCGCAGGAAGGCGTCGGCCAGCATGGTGCCGATGCCGTCGGGCATCATCGCCTTGCCGCGGTAGCGGATGGGCGCGCCAGGGTCCAGCGCCATGCAGACGCGGGCGACCAGCCGTTCGGCCATGCTGCCGCCCTTGCCGGTGGTCGAGGCGGTCTGCACCGCGTTCGCCACCGCCTCGGCCCGCGCGTCGTCGCCCATGGAGCGGCGCAGCCACTTGTCCAGCTCGCCGCCCTCGATGACCGTGGCGGCGGGCGCCACATGGCGCGCGAAGGCGCGGGCCAGCGTCCGGCAATGCCAGTAATCCTGTCCCTGGAACTCCAACGGACGGGCGGCGCGGCGCGGCACCTGCGGCTGCTTCGGGCTGAGGCGGCGGCCGGCGACCCAGAGGTCGAGGTCCTGGAGCGTCCAGCGCTGCTTGGGATCGTCCACCAGCAGGCCGCGGATCACCTCGCTGATGGCCAGCGGCAGGCGCATCTGGCCGACCAGCGCCGGGTAGGAGCCGCGCTCGATCTTGGCCTGGAGGATCGCCTCGTCCTCCGCCGCCCCCACCGGGTTGCGCCCCAGCAGCAGGAGCAGCAGCGTGACGCCCAGCGAGTAGAGGTCGTCGGCCATGGTGCCGGTGCCACGCCCGGCCGGCGAGGCCATGCCGCGCTCCACCGTCTCCAGCAGGACCGTCTGGCCGTAGCCGGGCGGGGTGGACAGGCATTCGCCCAGCATCAGGCTGCTGGAGGCCAGATCGCGGTAGTAGAGGTTGGTCGGACGGATCGCGCCATGGACCACGCCGCGGCTCGACAGCTCCTTCAGCGCCGCGACCAGCGGATGGATGATCTGGCGGGTCAGATGGTCTTCGGGGATCGGGTCCGCGGCCTCGGTCAGGCTGTTCATCAGCCGCTTGCCCGCCGGGCGCTCGAAGATCATGCAGAGGCGCCGCCCCTGGCTCGCCGGCCAGTCCACCATGCCCCAGTCGAGCAGGCGCATGTGGGCCTGGTTGTCGAGGCTTGCGATGGTGGCGGCGATGTCGGTGCGGGCCAGCGTGGCGCCGTGGCCGATGATGGCGAAGGCTTCGGAGCGCTTGTCACGCAGCGGCTTGGCCGTGTAGGCGTTGCCGCCGATGGTGTTGAGGGCGGCGAGCGGCGCGCTGGGAATGATCTCGTACCGCTCGGCCAGCTTGACCGGCTCGGCGTTCGCCATCATCCGATCCGCGGCGGCTGCGGTCATGGCATCGGATGGCATGGCGTTCGAATCCCCGGAGCCTGCGAGCGTGTGCCAGCCTTAGTCGCTCGAAAAGGGCAAACAAACTGTTAACGCGGGGGAAGTGGTCGCGTCGGGCCCCCCTCCCGACCTCCTCCCGCTTTCGCAGGGGGAGGAGAGTAAGCCCTCCCCTGCGAAAGCGGGGGAGGGTTGGGTGGGGGCCCGCCTCAACCACTCGTCAACCGCGTTTGCGGCTCAATCCTGGAACGGATCGTTCATCAGGATGGTGTCGTCGCGCTCCGGGCTGGTGGACAGCAGGGCCACCGGGGCCTGGATCAGCTCTTCCACATGACGGACGTACTTCACCGCCTGGGCCGGCAGCTCCGCCCAGGAGCGGGCGCCCTGGGTGCTGTCCTTCCAACCCTCGAAGGTCTCGTAGATCGGCTCGACGCGGGCCTGGGCGCCGGCGTTGGCCGGGAAGTAATCCAGCTCCTGCCCGTCCAGACGGTAGCCGACGCACACCTTGATCTCGTCGAAGCCGTCCAGCACGTCCAGCTTGGTCATGGCGATGCCGTCGATGCCGCCGGTCTTCACAGCCTGGCGCACCATCACGGCGTCGAACCAGCCGCAACGGCGCTTGCGGCCGGTGACCACGCCGAACTCCTTGCCGCGCTGGCCGATCAGCTCGCCGACGTCGTCGAACAGCTCCGTCGGGAAGGGGCCGGAGCCGACGCGGGTCGTGTAGGCCTTGCAGATGCCCAGCACATAGCCGACGGCGCGCGGGCCCATGCCGCTGCCGGCGGCGGCGTTGCCGGCCACCGTGTTGGAGGAGGTGACGAAGGGATAAGTGCCGTGGTCGATGTCGAGCATCTGGCCCTGCGCGCCCTCGAACAGGATGCGCTTGCCGGCGCGGCGCAGCTCGTCCAGCGTCTTCCAGACGACCGAGGCGTAGGGCAGCACCTGCGGGGTGATCTCGCGCAGCGGGTCCAGGATGTCGGCCGGGGTCATCTCCGGCGCGCCCAGGCCGCGGAGCAGCAGGTTGTGGTGGGCCAGCAGGGCGTCCACCTTCTCCTTCAGCACCGCCTCGTCGCCGAGGTCGCACAGGCGGATGGCCCGGCGGGCCACCTTGTCCTCATAGGCCGGGCCGATGCCGCGGCCGGTCGTGCCGATCTTGCCGGCGCCGCGGGCCTCCTCGCGCGCCTTGTCGAGCGCGCTGTGGACCGGGAGGATCAGCGGAACGTTCTCGGCGACCTGGAGCGTGGCGGGGGACACGTCCACGCCCTGGCTCTTGATCGCCGTCACTTCGCGGATGAAGGCCCAGGGGTCGAAGACGACGCCGTTGCCGATGATCGACAGCTTGTTCGGCCGAACCACGCCCGAAGGCAGCAGGCTCAGCTTGTACGTCACGCCGTTGATCACCAGCGTGTGGCCGGCGTTGTGACCGCCCTGGAAGCGCACCACCACGTCGGCCCGGCTGGACAGCCAGTCGACGATCTTGCCCTTGCCCTCGTCGCCCCACTGGGCGCCGACCACCGCCACGTTGGCCATGTGTGTCTCCGCAAAAAAAGAAGGCAGAAAGAAACGTTGCCCATGCAAAGGCGCCCCCGCGGCGCGGGGGTCGCCTCTCGTGAAGTCTCAAGTCAGCGGCGTGACCGTGCCGCCGTCCAGCCGGTGGCCGCAATCCAGCCGCCGGGCCTCCGCCGCCGCGTCCGCCACGGGGGCCAGCCCCGCCACGGTGACCCAGCCCTCGGCGCGCAGCTTGCCCGCTGCGGCCCAGGAGGTGCCATGCGGCACATACACGCGCTTGGCCGGCTCCGGCGCCGGAACGGCGCGCAGGAGCGTGTCCATGTAGAGGGTGAAGCCGGTCCCCGGCTCGCCCTCCTCCTCCACGCCCGGACGAACCCCGGCGCGGTAGCGGCCCCCCGCCCCCAGCTCGCCGCGCACGTCGCGCGCGAACAGGGTGAAGCTGAGGCCGGTTTGGTACTCGAAGCCGCGGTGCTCGACCAGATCGACGGTGATCGTCAGATCGGGGCGCGCGGCGCGCAGCAGGCGCAGGGCGTCGGTCAGGCGGCGCCGGTCCTTCTCCGCCGTTTCCGGCAGCGGCAGCGCCGACAGCACCTCCATGGCGCGCTCGGCCGGGCCGGAGGCGGCCATCAGCGTCTGCAGCAGCGAGGCCGCCGGACCGCCGACCGCGCTCACCGCCGCGGCGTCCTTCTTGTCCAGCGCTTCGCGCAGGCGGGCGGTCTCCTCCTCGCCGAGCCCCAGGCCGCGGCAGACCCGCGCCACCATGGTCGGCACGCAGAGATCCACCGACAGGTGCCGCACCCCCACCCCTTCCAGGGCGTGGGCGGCGAGCAGGATCACCTCGGCGTCCGCCTCGGCCTCCAGCGGGCCGATCAGCTCGACGCCGACCTGGGTGATCTGCCGCTCGGGACGCAGCTGCGAGCCCTTCACGCGCAGCACCGGTCCGGCGTAGCACAGCCGCACCGGGCGGGCGCCGTTCTTCAGGCGGGTGGTGGCGATGCGCACGATCTGCGGGGTGATGTCCGCGCGCACGGCCATCATGCGCTGCGACAGCGGGTCCATCAGCCGGAAGGTCTGCTTCGCCATGGCGGCGCCGGAGCCGGACAGCAGATGGTCCTCGAACTCGACCAGCGGCGGCTCGACGCGCTCATAACCGTGGGCCGTGAAATCCGCCAGCAGGCGCGCCACCGCCGCCGCTTCGTGCGCCGCTTCGGGCGGCAGCACATCGTGCAGTCCGGCGGGCAACAGGGCGGAGCTCAGGGAATCAGCGGGCATGGCCTGCGTCGTCTCGTCGAATAAGTGGCAAACCGTCGGCATGGCGAGAGCCCGCAAGTCCGGTGGGCATGCGGTGCTCGGGCATACGGAGCGGGTCAATACCCCACCCCCCTTCCTCATGCAAACGGAAAAGCCCCGCAGCCTGTGCCCGTCTCCCCTGCGCCGACGACAGGCGCCCGCCCGGAAAGGTTCGAAACAGAATTGTATTCCAATCGAATCCTTGTTGAGTTTGATGCGAAACCTCCGGCATCCTGTGTACGAACCGTGCCGGCAGCAGCGGGGGAACGACGCCATGGCACGCCCGTCCGCCAGTTACGAAGTGCAGATCTACGCCCAGGACCACTGGGTTCTGGAAGCCCGCCTCGACACCGAGGCGGAGGCGCTGGCCTTCGGCCGCAAGGCGCTGTCCGGCGGCCGGATCGAGGGCATGCGGGTGGTGCGCGACTGGCGGCGCCCGGACGGCCGCCATGTCGAGACGGAAGTCCATGTGGAGTTCCGCCAAGTCTCCCGCACGGTGGCCGCCTCCCCCATCGACGAGGCGCCGGCGCTCTGCCTGACGCTCGACCATTGCTACGGCGTGCAGAGCCGCATGACGATGAACCGCGTCCTGCGCAACTACGTGGAGCGCGCGGTGGTCACCCCGACCGAGGTGCTGCACAACCACGCGGAACTGGCGCGGCTTCTCAACACCGACAACCTCGTGCCCACCGCGGTCGGGCGGGTCGCAGCACTCCAGGCGGAGAAGGCCGGGACGGACGGGCGCGGGCGGCGCGACGCGCTGAACCGGCTGATGCACGAACTGACCGACCGGGCGCGGGCCGCCGCCGCGCGCAAGGACCTGCCTCCCATCGCCGCCACCGGCTTCCGCCCCATGTTCGACCGGCTGGATTCGAGCCTGCCGGCGGAGGAGCGCGACTTCCTCGCCCGCGTCGTGCTGTCGCGCGAGCTGGTGCAGATGCGCAACTGGCTGGCCAAGCTGGACTTCCTGGGTGAACTGGCGCGGGAGGACGGGGCGGCGGCCGACCGGCCGCTGGGGCTGCTCGACGGGGTGATCGCCGACGTCCTGGGCGCTCCCTCCGTCGCGCAGGAGCTTCTCGGCGCCCAGGGAAGCCTGGCGGAGGCGCTGTGCAACCTGATCGACCTGTCGCGGGGCCGCCTGTCCCCCGCCAAGCGGGCGGAGGGCGACCGCGCCGTCCAGCTGAACGAGCTTCTCGCCTTCCACGACCTCGACCAGACGCGGCTGGTCATCCTGGATCTGGTGCGCCGCCAGTTGAAGGGCACGCAGCCGCTCTACCGCTCTGACCCGTCTCTGGAGATGGAGGCCTTCCAGGAGATCCTGAAGCGCACGCTCGGCCCCGACGGACCGGCCGGCGGCGGGCCGATGGCCGAGGCGCTGGTCCTGCGCTACCTGCGCTTCCTGGAGGGCGGCGGAGCGCCGGGCCGCAAGCAGGCCATCGCGGAGGTGGCCGGCCGCATCCCCGACGCGCGGGACCGGGTGCGCTTCCTGCTCGCGCTGGCCGACTCCGACCTCGGCCATGGGCACGCCGGGGACATCGCCCGGCTGCTGCACGCGCTGACCGGCACCCCGGCGGGCTATGGCCGCTTCATCCACCCTCGCTTGCCGCCCCGCGACAATCTGGAAGCGCTGACCCTGCTCTACTGCCAAGCCGCCGACTCGGCGCTGCCGGAGGAGGCACGGACCCGCCTGACCGCCGACCTCGACGCGCTCCTGGTGGCCTACATCACCGAGGAGCGGGTGGTCGAGCGGCTGGACGATCCCGGCGACGCGTTGCGGCTGCGGGCGAACCGTCTGCTTCAAGTCTGCGCACCGGGCATCCTGCGCAGCCGGCGGGCCCTGGAAATGGTCCGGCGCCGCGTCGTCGAGCATCTCCGCCAACCGCAGTTCGACCGGAAATACGTGGAGGACCTGCCCGACGACGGGGCGCAGCAGCGCGCCTTGCGCGACTTCTACCGGATGTTGGGAGAAGCCGGCTTCGTGTGAGCCACGCATGGACCGGCCGCTCCGATGCGGATGGACAGCACACGCCCCTTTGGATAATCAGCGCATCACATCGGGACAAGACGGGGCGCCGCCATCGGCCTCCGCGGCGACGAAGGGCACAGCCTTGGGCAATGGCGTCGGCAATGGAATTGCGCTGGGACCGGTCTTCCACATCATCGGTATCCTTCTGACCATCCTGGGGCTCGGCATGCTGGCGCCGGCGCTGGCCGACGCCGCGGCGGGCAACAGCGACTGGACGGCCTTCGTCGGCTCCAGCGCGGCGACGCTGGCGGTCAGCGGCGGCATGGTCCTGGCGACGTCGAGCAAGGAGCACGCGCGTTTCACCGTAAAGCAGCATTTCCTGCTGACAACGCTGTCCTGGTGCGTCCTGGCGGCCTTCGGCGCCCTGCCCTTCATGATCTCCGCCGCCCGCCTGTCCTTCACCGACGCCTATTACGAGGCGATGTCGGGCCTCTCCACCACCGGCGGCACGGTGATCGTCGGGCTGGACGACGCCCCGCCGGGGGTCCTGCTGTGGCGGTCGCTGCTGAACTGGTTCGGCGGGGTCGGCATCATCGTCATGGCGATCGCGGTGCTGCCCATCCTGCGGGTCGGCGGCATGCAGCTCTTCCGCACCGAGTCCTCCGACAAGGGCGACAAACCCTTTGCCACGGTGCAGGACACCGCCGGCGCCATCGCCATGATCTATCTGGCGCTGACCGTCCTGTCAGCGGTGGCCTACCATCTGGCCGGCATGACGTGGTTCGACGCGATCAACCACGCCATGGCCTCCATCGCCACCGGCGGCTTCTCGACGAAGGACGCCTCGCTCGGCTGGTTCGACTCCCACGCGGTGTTGTGGGTGGCGACGTTCTCGATGATCGGCGGGGCCTTGCCGCTGACCTGGTACATCCGCCTGCTGCGCGGCCAGCGCAACGCGCCGGTCTTCGGCGACAGTCAGGTGAACGCGCTGCTGGCGATCCTGCTGGTGGCCGGCGTCGCCATGACCCTGTGGGCCTTCATCGTGGTCGGCCTGCCCTTCCGGGACGCGCTCAGCCATTCGGTGGTGAACGTCACCTCGATCATCACCGGGACCGGCTTCGTCTCCACCGACTATTCGACCTGGGGCAGCTTCGCCGTCGTCGCCTTCTTCTTCTTTTACTTCATCGGCGGCTGCACCGGATCGACGGCGGGCTCCATCAAGATCTTCCGCTGGCAGGTGCTGGCCCTGTCGATGCTGAACCAGATGCAGCGGATGCTGAAGCCGAACCGTGTGCTGGTCCCGCTCTACCAGGGCAAGGTGCTGGACGAGGATGTGGTCGGCTCGGTCATCAACCTCGCCTTCGCCTTCATGGCGGCCTTCGGCATCCTGTCGCTGCTGGTCGCCGCGATGGGCGTGGACTATCTGAGCGCGGCCAGCGCCGTCGCCTCCGCGCTCGCCAACGCCGGGCCGGGGCTGGGGCCGGTGGTCGGCCCGGCGGGCACCATGGCCCCCCTGCCCGACGCCGCGAAATGGGTGCTGAGCTTCGCCATGCTGCTGGGCCGGCTGGAGGTCTTCACCGTGCTGGTGCTGATTCTGCCGAGCTTCTGGCGGGATTGAGCGGGCCATGAAAAAGGCCGCGCCGAAGTGGCTCAGCCGCGCAGCCTGTCCAGTATCTGGTGGCTGTGATTCACCCCACCGAAGAAGACGGCGAGAATCCGGACCTCAACCAGCCCTTCATCGATTTCGAAATAGAAGATGAAGTTCCGACTGGTGATGGTGCGGATGCCGGATCGAAGGTCCGGATGCTCGGTGCCACGGTGTGGATGGGCCTCGAACGTCCGCATGTAGGAAAGAGCGTCGCCGATCCGCCCGGCAGCCCGTTCCATCGCGCGCTCCCCATCGTCGCCCAGGTCCCGATAAGCCTGGACGAGATGATCCTCGATCAGGTCGAGGTCTCGGGTAACGGAGGCCGCACGGCGGACCTTATAGAGCCGCACGCGCACGCCGCTTGCGCTCCAGCATCGCCCGGGTTTCAGCCTCGCCGTCATCAAGATCGACGAACGCACCGGCGCGGCGCTGGTCGATCAGGAGCCGCAGCGCTTCGATCTCAGCGTTGCTTCTCTCGGTGTCGCGCCGAAGCATGTCGAGACCGCGCTGGAGCACCGCGCTGAGGCTTGGATATTGCCCGGTCTCGACAAGGCTGCGTGCGAAAGCTTCCTGTTCGTCGGTCAGCGAGATCGAGGTCTTCACGGTCATGCGTTGCTCTCCCCCTCCAACCAAGTACTACCCAGTAGCACCAACGTCAAGGTTCAGCGCCCGAAGGTCTCCGCCTTGACCGTGGCGAAGGCCCAGTCGAGCCAGGGCAGGACCGCCTCCATGTCCTCGTTCTCCACCGTGGCGCCGCCCCACAGGCGCAGGCCCGGAGGGGCGTCGCGGTAGGAACCGGCGTCGAAGGCGGCCTCCTCCTTCTCCAGAAGCGCCGCGAGCTTCTTGGCGAAGTCGGCCTGGGCCTCCGGCGTCAGGGCGGTCACCTCCGGGTCGGTGAAGCGCAGGCAGATCGACGTGCACGAGCGCGTCGCCGGATCGTCCCCCAGGAAGCCGGCCCAGGCCGAGGCCGCCACCCATTCCGAGACGATGCGCAGGTTCTGCTCCGACCGGCGGATGAGCTGGGTCAGGCCGCCGACCGACAGCGACCAGCGCAGCCCGTCGATGGCGTCCTCCACGCAGAGCATGGACGGCGTGTTGATGGTGTCGCCGACGAAGATGCCCTCGATCAGCTTGCCGCCACTGGTCAGGCGGAAGATCTTGGGCAGCGGGCGGTCGGGCTGGAAGCTCTCCAGCCGCGCCACGGCGCGCGGGCTGAGCACCAGCATGCCGTGCGCGCCCTCGCCGCCCAGCACCTTCTGCCAGGACCAGGTGGCGACGTCGATCTTGCTCCAGGGAATATCCATGGCGAAGGCGGCGGAGGTGGCGTCGCAGATCGACAGGCCCTCGCGGTCCGCCGGAATCCAGTCGCCGTTCGGCACCCGCACGCCCGACGTCGTGCCGTTCCAGGTGAACACCACGTCGCGGCGGAAATCGGCTTGCGACAGGTCCGGCAGTTCGCCGTAGGGGGCCTGGATGGTCCGCACATCGGACAGGCGGAGCTGCTTGGTGACGTCGGTCACCCACTCCTTGCCGAAGCTCTCCCAGGCCATCATGTCGACGCCGCGCTCACCCAGCAGGTTCCACAGCGCCATTTCCACCGCCCCGGTGTCGGAGCCCGGGACGATGCCGATGCGGTAGTCGCCGGGGATTGCCAGGACGGCGCGGGTGAGATCAATGACCTCCTTCAGCTTTGCCTTGCCCGGCTTCGAGCGGTGGGAGCGGCCGAGCAGCGCGCCATCCAGGGCGTCCAGCGACCAGCCGGGCCGCTTGGCGCAGGGGCCGGAGGAAAACAGCGGGTTCGACGGCCGGCGGGCGGGCTTCATGGACACTCTACTCCCCGGAACATGGGATTGCGGTATGGCCGGGGACGATAGGAGGTGCGCGGAGTCCCGTCAATCAGCCGCTCACGCGCAGCAGCGTCGCCTGGATGTGCCGGATGCCCGCCGCGTCGCAGATGTAGTAGCAGACCGCCACCCGCCCGTCCGCCAGCACGGTCGCCCAGGGATAGCCGACGTCGGGCGACGGGGCGTCGGCGCGGATGACGATCTCCGGCGCGCTTTCCAGCGTCTCGCGCCGGCTGTCCCAGACGCGGGCGCGCACCCCGTAGGGCTGGTGACGGTAGCCGTAGACGACGAGCAGCCGCCCGTCGGGCAGCGGGCAGGCGTCGTAGGGATGCCCGATGACCGCGCTCTCGATCCACGGCGCCCAGCTCTCCCCGAGATCGTGGGAGACCGAGGTGGCGAGGCGGTCGCCGAGCCCGGTGGTGCGGTGGAAGGCGACGAGTTGCCCGTCCGCGGTCAGGTGCAGGGCGGTCTCGCAGAAACCGGCCCGGCCCGCCGGGTCACGGGCGATGGTGCTGCGCAGCGCCCAGCTTTCTCCCCGGTCACGGGAGGCGAACAGATAGCTGGTGTAGGGGCCGCCCGTGTAGGTCGCCATCAGGAGCGTGCCGTCCGGCGCCTCCACCGCCCGCCCGCGCACCGCACCGCCCAACATCGGGCGCAGGCCGGGCAGGATCGGCCCCTGGTCCGGCAGTTCCGGCAGGTAGCGGTGCGCCGACCAGTGCCGCCCGCCGTCGTCGCTGACCCGGGTGCTGCCGCCCCAGAACAGGAAGAAGGTGCCCGACGTTTCGGCGTTGCCCAGCAGGTGGACGCCCTTCTCGCGCAGCCGCAGGCCGTGGCGCGCCGGCATCGGGTACCAGCCGAAGCTGCCCAGGACGATCCGCCCCGAGCGCAGGACCAGAAGGCTGGGGTCCTGGTCGCCCGCCTCCGGGTCGGTGGGCAGAGCCTGCGGCGCGCCCTCCGGCTCGAAATCCGGGGTGAAGCGCTGGATCACGAGGTGGGAGCGCGAGTCCACATGGTCGACGCTGGCGAAGTCGCCGTTGCCCTCCGCCGGCTCCCCGTGCAGCCAACGGTGGTCGCGGGCGCGCCGGAAGGCCACCAGCACCCGCCCGTCGGCCAGAGTCGCCGTGGACGGGAAGGAGGCGTAGAATCGCCGGTCGCTGTAGACGACGCGATGGGAGAAATTGTCGAGCATACCCTTGGAATCCACCTTGCGCCCACGGCATTGGGGGCGCCGGGCCACTGTCCGGTTTCCGGAATGAAGGATTCCTTTACGGTGCGCGTGATCCCTTGCTAGTCAAACGCTTTCCGCAGCCCTGCCCGGCGAAGGTCATGACCGAAGTGAGCACCGAAGCGGCCGCCCCCGCGAACATTCCCTACGGCCGCCACCGCGACCGCAACGACCTGTCGCAGGTGCTGCCGCTGACCACCCCCTTCTCGCTGCTGATCGACCCGTCGAACGGCTGCAATTTCCGCTGCGTCTTCTGCGCCACCGGCAACCCGGAGCTGCTGAAGGAGGTCGGCCGCCCGCGCGGCGCCATGAAGTTCGACCTGTTCGCCAAGATCGCCGACGACATCACCGACTTCGACGCGCCGATCAAATCCGTCCATCTCTACAAGGACGGCGAGCCGCTGGTGAACACGCGGATCGAACACATGGTCCATCGTCTGAAGTCGCAGGGGCTGGCCCGCCATGTCGAGATGACCAGCAACGGCTCGCTTCTGACGCCGGAGCGGGCGGACGCCCTGCTGGCTGCCGGGCTGGACGCCATGCGCGTCTCCGTCTACGGGGCCAGCGATGCCATGTACAAGCGGGTCACCCGGCGCTTCGACCGCTTCCAGACCATCGTCGACAACGTGGCCTATCTCTACCGCCGCAAAACCGAGCTGGGCCGCAACTTTCACCTCCACTGCAAGATCATCAACGTGGAGCTGACGGAGGAGGAGCGGCAGAGCTTCATCGACACCTTCACGCCGATCGCCGACAGCCTGTTCGTCCATCCCCTGCATGGCGAGGCGCTGGCCGAGGAGAGCGCCTTCGCCGCCGCCCCCGACACCGCCCGGAAGGTGTGCTCGGAACCCTTCCTGAAGCTGGCCATCAACTTCAACGGCGAGGTGTCGGTCTGCTGCGCCGACTGGCGCATGGGCACCATCGTCGGCAACGTCGCCGAGGAGTCGCTGCGCGACATCTGGAACGGCGAACGGCTGCGCGATTTCCGGCTGAAGCATCTGGAAGGCCGCCGCGACGAGATCGACGCCTGCCGCGGCTGCTCCTACGTCCAGACCCTGCCCGCCGACAACAATCTCGACGGCTTCGCCGCGGACCTCATCGCCAAGTACCGGGCTTAAACGCCCACAAGGCCGGCGTTCCCGGCGAGCCTTCAGGGCCAGCGTTTCGCCCGCAGCGGCACCGCGCCGGAGCCCTCCCCCGCCGCTCCGGTGTCCTGCGACTCCGGCTCCCGCGGCCCCGCTTCGAGCGGCCCCGTCTCCAGCGGCCGGTCGGACAGCAGGTCCTTGATCGGCACGCCAAGCATCTCCTCCTGGTTCCGCTCCGCCTGCTCCAGCAATTGGGCCGTGCGGTCCTGCCAGGGCAGCTCCAGCCCGCCCAGCCCGCGGACGGAACCGCGCAGCCCGATGCCCAGCGCCTTCATCAGGTCGTAGAGCGTGGCCTCGCTGAGGTCGCGGGTGACGACCCAGGCGTTGTGCGTGGTGTGGGCCACCCAATGGGCGTCGCGAAGCTGCTCCAGGATGCCGTCGATCAGCACCGTGCCGACCGGCACGCGCCCGACCAGCGTCCGCCGCCGCAGGCCGACGCCGAGCCGCGCGCCCTCCAGAAGCTCGTGCAGGACGGCCAGAGCCAGCCCCAGCCGCTGCGCGGGCAGCAGCCCCTCCGGCCCGCCGCGGGTGATCTTGCCGGCCCGCCATTCGGGCAGCGAGGCGGTGATGACCGCGCCGAACAGCACCGTGGACCAGGCGATGTAGAGCCAGAAGAGGAAGATCGGCACGGTCGCCAGCGCGCCGTAGATCGTCTGGTAGGCCGGGAACTCCTTCATGTACATGGCGAAGCCGGCCTTGGACGTCTCCAGCAGCAGCGAGGCGACCGCTCCGCCGCAGGCGGCATCCATCCACCCCACCTCGCGGTTCGGGATGATGACGTAGAGCAGCGTGCAGCCGACGAGCTGAAGCATGAAGGGCAGGATCGCCCCGATCCCGACCAGCGGGTCGGCAAAGCCCTCCAGATGGGCGAACTGGAGCACCGTCCACAGGGTGCTGGACAGCGACAGGCTGGCGCCGGCGAACAGCGGGCTCAGCGACACCACCGCCCAGAAGGACAGGATGCGGGTGACGTAGGAGCGCGGCTCGCGCACCCGCCAGACGGTGGCGAAGGACCCCTCGATGGTCCAGATCAGCAGGACGGCGGACATCGCCAGCCCGATGATGCCGAACACCGGCATCTGCCCGGCGTTGGCCATGAAGGCCGCCAGATATTGCAGGATGGCGTCGCTGTTCTCCGGCACGAGGTTCTTGAACAGCAGCGTCTGGATGCGCGACTGCAGCGCGTTGAAGGCGGGAAAGGCGGAAAAGATCGCGAAGCCGATGGTCATCAGCGGCACCAGCGCCAACAGCGAGGTGTAGGTCAGCGAGGCCGCGGTCTGGAAACAATTGTCGTTGTAGAAGCGCATGGAGGAATAGGCGATGAAGCCGCCGATTTCCCGAACGCGCACAAAGGGGTTCCACGCCCCTTTCGAAGTGCCTTCGGTTTCAGCCACAGGACGCCTCCCGCCTTGGTTTGACCGGGCCGGTCTTTCGTGTAGGATGCGGCCCACTTTTCAAAGCATACTCTGGATGCACGAGGTACGGATGTCCAACCCGAAGCCGCTCATGGACGGCAAGCGCGGCCTGATCATGGGCGTGGCGAACGATCGGTCGATCGCCTGGGGAATTGCCTCCACGCTGGCGCAGCATGGCGCCGAACTGGCCTTCACCTATCAGGGTGACGCGCTGCTGAAGCGTGTGAAGCCGCTGGCCGAGCAGGTCAACGCCCCGCTGCTGCTGCCCTGCGACGTCACCGACGAGGCCAGCGTCGACGCGACCTTCGCCGCCATCGAGAAGGAATGGGGCAAGCTGGACTTCCTGGTTCATGCGATCGCTTTTTCCGACAAGAACGAGCTGGACGGCCTCTATCTCGACACGACGCGGGCCAACTTCCTGCGCACGATGGACATCTCCTGCTACTCCTTCACCGCGGTGGCGCAGCGCGCCGTTCCGCTGATGAAGGACGGCGGCAGCCTCCTCACCCTCTCCTACTACGGCGCCGAGCGCGTGATGCCCCACTACAACGTGATGGGGGTCGCCAAGGCCGCGCTGGAGGCGAGCGTGCGTTACCTGGCGGTCGATTTGGGCGGTCGGGACATCCGCGTCAATGCCATCTCCGCCGGTCCGATCAAGACGCTGGCCGCCAGCGGCATCGGTGACTTCCGCTACATCCTGAAGTGGAACGAGCTGAACGCCCCGCTGAAGCGCAACGTCACCATCGGCGAGGTCGGCGGCGCCGGCCTGTTCCTGCTGAGCGATCTCGGCACCGGCGTGACCGGCGAAGTCATGCACGTCGACTCCGGCTACCACACCGTCGGCATGGTCGCGGTGGACGCGGCGGCCGAGGTGTCGCAGCTCCTGGGGTCGCTGGGCGGCGCGGGCAAGCCCGCCTGATCCAGGCTTCCGGCGACGGCGGGCGTGTCCGGTTCGTTCCGGAACGCCCGCCGGAAACGTCCTTACCCCATTTGAGACATTTTTTACCGAACGTCGTATTACTTACTTTTGCGCGCCGCAGCATACCGCTATTCTTCACACATACGGAAGGTTGCGGAAGGTGACGGTCGGATGCGTGCACGGCGTCAATCGGATTCGGTGTCCCCGATTCTGGAGCAAATTCTCTACGGCGGCTCCAGCGTCTCGATGAACTTGATCACCATCACCCGCGAGATCCCCGAAGAAAACCGCCTGTTTCGTGCCCGTGGGTTGAACAAGGCCATTCTCTTCAAGTATCCGAATTTCGATGAAGACGCCGACGACTACGCCAACCCCATCGCCGACGAGGATGAGGACGGCGACGCCGCATCGCGCCCGGTCGAAACCGGCATCTACATTCCGCACAGCGTCGAACACACCGAAGCGGGCGGCCTCGCCATCTATCTGCGCGCCCGCAACAGCAACCTCCTACTGGCCGAACAGTTCGGCATCGGCGAGGCCAACAGCGAGGCCGCGGCCGCGGACCTGCGCACCCTCACCCTGATCGACAGCGTGCCGTCGCTCGACGCCTTCCTGCTGAAGGCGTGCTTCGAAGGCGAAAAGGTCGCGGTGGACAAGCGGCACTGGGCGATCAGCGACACCGAGGACCAGCAGCTCCGCCGCCTCATCCGGGCGCGCATCGAACCCATCGTCCGCAAGGCCATCGACGGCGGCGGCAGCGGTGCCCAGAGCATCGAACGCTTCCTGGAGGCGATCTGGAATCCCGAGCTTGAGGAGGCCGGCCTGTTCGTCTCGGCCTTCGGCATCGACCGCAGCGAAGCGGACCAGATCTTCAGCGCCTGGAAGGGCACGACCTTCTACGAGTACCAGCTTCGCCGCATCGCGCCGCGGGCGCGGATCATCCTGAACTGGCTGAAGTCGCGGGAGTGCATCCCGGTCGATATCCGCATGCACAAGCCCTATGAGACCCAGCTTCTGATGCACATCGAGAAGGTGGGCAAGCTGCTGGAAACCACGCTGATGGACATCCGGCAGATTCTCGCCGATTACGAGGCGAGCTTCTCCGCTTTCATGGCCGGCCAGCCGGAACCCTTCCGCGACTATCTGCGCAAGATCCGATCCCATTACTGGCTGCTGGGCTACTGCGTCTCCGCCTTGACCAGCGTGTCCCATCTGGACGCCCGCTGCATGAAGAACAACCCGCAGCGCAAGCTCTACTTCGAAGCCACGCACAAGCTGCTGCGCCAGTTCGAGGTGGCACTCGACCGCCGGCGCGAGCAGAAGGGCGCTTTTTAAGCCCCTCGCGCTTGACGCGCCGGCCGAAACGCCGCAAGAAACGCGCTCCACCGTACAATGTACGGCAACATCGCGTCGCATCGGGGGTCCTCGCCATGGCCGGCAACAGCTTCGGAACGCTTTTCCGCTTCACCACCTGGGGCGAGAGCCATGGGCCGGCGATCGGCGTGGTGGTGGACGGCTGCCCGTCGCTGCTCTCCCTGACCGAGGCGGACATCCAGCCCTGGCTTGACAAGCGCCGCCCCGGCCAGTCGCGCTACACCACCCAGCGCCAGGAACCGGATCAGGTCAGGATTTTGTCGGGTGTCTTCGAAGGGCAAACCACCGGCACGCCGCTCTCGCTGATGATCGAGAACACCGACCAACGGTCCAAGGACTACAGCGAGATCGCGTCCAAATTCCGGCCCGGCCACGCCGACTACACCTATTGGAAGAAGTATGGCATCCGCGACTACCGCGGCGGCGGGCGCTCGTCGGCGCGCGAGACGGCCTGCCGCGTGGCGGCGGGTGCCGTGGCGCGCAAGGTGCTGGGCGACGGCGTGACCGTGCGCGGCGCGCTGGTGCAGATGGGGCCGCACAAAGTGGACCGCAGCCGCTGGGATTGGGCGGAGGTCGACAACAACCCCTTCTTCTGCCCCGACCCGCAGGCCGCCGCCGAATGGGCCGACTATCTGGACGGCATCCGCAAGAGCGGCTCGTCCATCGGTGCGGTGGTTGAGGTGGTGGCCTCCGGCCTGCCCGCCGGGCTCGGCGACCCGCTCTACGACAAGCTGGACGGCGATCTCGCCCGCGCCATGATGACCATCAACGCCGTCAAGGGTGTGGAGATCGGCAACGGCTTCGAGGCCGCCACCCTGACCGGCGAGCAGAACGCCGACGAGATGCGCGCCGGCCCCGACGGCGAGCCGGAGTTTCGGTCCAACCTCGCCGGCGGCATCCTGGGCGGCATTTCGACCGGGCAGGACGTTGTGGTGCGCTTCGCCGTGAAGCCGACCAGTTCCATCCTCACCCCGCGCCAGACGGTCGATCTGCAGGGCAAGGACACCGACATCCTGACCAAGGGCCGCCACGACCCCTGCGTCGGCATCCGCGCCGTCCCGGTCGGCGAGGCAATGATGGCCTGCGTTCTGGCCGACCATCTGCTGCGCCACCGCGCCTACGCGCGGGGCTGAGCCCGATGCGGGGACGCAGGACGGCGGCGTGGTGTGGCGGCGTGATCGCGGGATTCCTGCTGGTCGCCGCCCTTCCCGCCGCCGCCCAAACCCAGACCCAATCCCAGACCCAATCCCAGGCCCCGGCCCCGGCCCCGGCCTACCGCGAGCATGCGGAGACCTTCAAGGACTGGCGCCTCTACTGCCAGGTCTGGAGCGAGCCGCGCCGCGTCGAATGCGAGTTGCTGTCCCGCCCCGGCAGCGACCGGCGGTCGCGCCTCGTCTGGCTGCGCTCCAGCGAGCGCTGGCTGGAGGGGATGCGCTTCCGGCTGGACGAGCAGACGATGGACCTGTCGAAGATCGTCCGCGTCTGGGTGGACCGGGCGCTGTTCCGACCCGAATACCCGTGCGAACGCTTCGAGTGGGAGACCAACACCTGCGCGGTGGTCGATCCGGAGACAAACGCCAAGCTGGTCGAGCGGCTGACTCCGGCCAAGGAGGTCTCCGCCGTCGGCTCCGCCCCGGCGGGCGGCAAGGCGGAGGTGCGCTTCTCCCTGACCGGCTTCAAGCCGGCGCTGGAGCGCATGGAGGAGATCCGCCGCGAGGCGGGAATCCGCTGGAAGTAAAAAGGGCGCTTACGGACTGTTCGCGGAATTGCGGCGCCCCATGGTCGAGCCAAGCGCCGAAGCATGCTACGGCTCATCGCGGTGAGAGCCGCGGCAGGCTTGTCTCGAATAGGCTCTCGCAATCACGGAAAAGCCGCCGAGAGCAGCACAGCCAAGCAATGCTTTGATTCGCCGCCAAACGACGCGTCACGGCTTGAATTTTTGAGCAAACTTAAAATCACGCATCACACAGAAAATTATCTAACTTAATTTATCGCTGAAATTTGGGTAAGGAAATTTATAATCCTCTTTCCCAAAAATCTTTTTAATGACACTCATGCAATATTGATGTTTTTGTAAAATCGTTGTCCTTGTTATCTCTTCCACATGAACAATATCTTTGCTTGAGCTTAAGCCAGATTTGCATGCCGTAGCTATATTTTCCTTATTATTGGAAGAGCTACTCACCACCCACTGAAAACTTCTTCCGGGCCCGACGGGCTCGCCACCAAGCTTTGCTATGTTTATCAGAAATATTTTATACATTTCTCCTGTCGTTTCAGCGTCCAATCTCACCCAATACAAGTACTTGTACATGATTTTTCCCCAAAGATTTTTTAAATTGTATTTTATAATATATACTCTCGTCAATGTACGATGCATCTCAGACAAACGTTTTTTGGGAGATGGCCTTGCGGCGGATTCCCCTTGCGAACAGCCCCATACTTTATTTCCAACATGACAGAAACGTACGCAATCTGTGCCGGGAGGTCACTTGACAACCCAAGCGATTGCGGGATTGCGGGCCTGCCATGGTGAGCTGCGTCATACCTGATCCGGGCTTCATAGCCGCGGACCAGACCTCTCCAGCGGGTCATCCACCCGAAGACTCGTTCAACGATTCACCACCACGGTATGACCGCGAACCCGCCCCCAGGCATTTCTGGGCTCCGGCGGAGTCGGAGACATCTGCGGTGTTCAGATTCACCTTACAGGCTGACCAACCATGCCCGCCGCAATGTGTCCCTTGCGCCCATCGATCGTCTTTCTGGCATCAGCGGTCCCGGAAAAACCACTCCTCATTCGCCTTCTTGTCAATACAGGCCACCAGACCAAGCAAAACCTCGATCCACACACGAATGCTGAATCGCGACACGGCTTCAGTGCTGGCTGTTTTTTCAAATGGGAGGTCAGCCCGGATCGCCGTCGCTCTCCGGCTTGGCGTATTTTTTCTTGGCGCGGTCCAGCGAGGCGAGAAGCTGTTGGCCCATCGCCCCGCCGTCGCCGCTGATCCGCCCGGCCATCACCGCCTTGATCGCGTCCACATGGGCCTTCAGCAGCAGGCGCTCGTTGCCGGTGACGGCAGGGAAGCCGCCCTGCGTCGCCTCGTAGAGCGATTTGGCGATGCGGGTGATCAGCGGATAGCCGAAGATGCCGCCCTGCCCGCGCATCTCGTGGGCGGAGCGGTTGATCTGCGCCGCCAGCGCTGGGACCGCGGCGGCGTCCGCGCCCAGCCGGTCGACGCGGCGGGCCAGCTCGTCCACCTCCCCGGCGATCCAGGTGGCGTAATCGCCCGCCCGGTTCTGGATCTCCGCTTCCGCCGCCGCCAGCACCTCGTCGGGCAGGGTCGGCACGGGGTCCTTCGGCGCGATGCCCATCTTGGCGCCCAGCCGGTTGGGCAGGTCGAAATGGACGACCGGATAGCGGTCGATGCCCGCCGCCCTGGACGCGCTGTGCACCACCAGGATTTCCCTGGGTCCGGTCATCCGGCAATCCATCGCCACCGACCGCTGCGTCCGCCGCCGGTCCGGTCCGAAATACCCCTTGGCGAGCACGAAGCGCCTCGGCCGCGCTATGGCCGCCAGCAGGCGGCTGGCGATGATGGCCGCCGAAAAGGGCTTGGCGATGAAGTCGGTGGCGCCCAGGTCGCGCGCCTGCTCCACATAATGGCGGTCGGCGGCGCCGGACAGCATCAGCACGGGCAGGAAGCGGTCCGGCGACTTCGGGCTGCAGCGCAGCCAGCGCAACAGCATCAGCCCGTCCACCTCGGGCATCACCAGATCGGTGATGATCACGTCCACCGGCGCCGTGCCGGGCGGCAGGGCGGCACGGCGCTCCTCCAGGAAGCGGATGGCTTCCGCCCCACCCGGCTCGGCATGCACCGCGCCCACCCCGATGGTGCGCAGGGTCGCGGTCAGCACGTTGCGGATGAAGGCGCTGTCCTCGACCACCAGAACCGAGAGGAGGCCGAGCCTGGGCGCGCCTTTGCCGCCCGGATCGTTCATCGCTGGAACCACTGCTTTGGAAGTGGATGCAGTCTTCGCATGGTCAACCATGGCTTGGCGAGAGACAACGCACGAAAGGCTGGGTTGCAACCCTCGGTGAAGAGAGACTGACCGGAGGTGGGGCTTTGCGAAGCGCCGCCGCCCGGCTACCCTGACGGCCGAAACGACGCCGGCCGAAACGAAGCCGACACACCGGAGGAGACCACCGCGATGCCGCAGCCCGATCACGTCATGGCCCTGCCCGTTCCCGAGACGCCCGACCTCGACCCGGACATGGCCGCGCTCTTCGCCAAGTGCGAGGAGAAGCTGGGCTTCGTCCCCAACGTGCTGCGCGCCTACAGCCTGCGCCCGAAGAAGCTGCGCACCTTCGCCCAGCTCTACAACGAGCTGATGGTCGGCGAGAGCGGCCTGTCCAAGCTGGAGCGCGAGATGATCGCCGTGGTCGTGTCCTCGGCCAACCATTGCTACTACTGCCTCGTCGCCCACGGGCAGGCGGTGCGCAAGCTGTCCGGCGATCCGGAGCTGGGCGAGATGCTCGCCTTCAATTACCGCGCCGCCACGCTGGAGCCGCGCCAGCGCGCCATGCTCGATTTCGCATGGAAGCTGACCAAGGAGCCCTGGACCATGGGCGAGCCGGACCGGCAGGCGCTGCGCGACGCCGGCTTCGGCGAGGAGGACATCTTCGACATCGCCGACACCGCCGCCTTCTACAACATGTCGAACCGCGTCGCCTCGGCGGTGGACATGATGCCGAACCGCGATTACCACAAGCAGGACCGCTGACGCCGCGCAACCACCGGAGCCCCCGGATGCTGAGGTTCTTTGTCCGCCTGTTCGCCCTCATCGGCTTCCTCGTGGTGGCCGCCGTGGTCACCGGGGTCGTCCTGGCGGTCCGGCACGAGCCCTCCCTGCCCGACACCGTGGTGCTGGAGCTGGACCTCCGCGACCCGCTGGCGGAAGGCAGCGTGGACCGGCTGGGCAGCTTCCTCGGTCACGAGACGACCTTCCAGGAGGTGCTCGACGCGCTGGAGCGTGGGCGCACCGACCCGCGGGTGAAGGGCGTGCTCGCCCGCTTCGGCGGCGACGGCGCCAGCTTCGCCCAGGTGCAAGAGCTGCGGGCGGCGGTGGAGCGGTTCCGCGCGTCGGGCCGCTTCGCCATCGCCTTCGCCGAATCCTACGGCGACACCGGGGCGGGCAACCGCTCCTACCTGCTGGCCAGCGCCTTCGACGAGGTGTGGATGCAGCCGCTGGGGCTGCTCGGCCTGACCGGCCTGTCGGCGCAGATCCCCTTCGCCCGCGGCGCGCTGGACAAGCTGGACATCCAGCCGCAGGTCTTCCAGCGCGAGGAGTACAAGAGCCTCGCCGACAGCGTCATGCGGACGGACTTCACGCCCGCCCACCGCGAGATGATGGAATCCCTGCTCGGCGACCTGACCAACCAGATCGTCGACGGCGTGGCGGTGAGCCGCCGCCTTCCCCCCGCCGCCGTCAAGGCGGCGATGGACCGCGCGCCCCTGATCGACCGCGAGGCGGTGGACGCCAAGCTGGTCGACCGGCTGGGCTATGCCGACGAGGCGCGGGAGGAGGCTCTGCGCCGCGCCGGGGCGGCGCCCGGCGCCGACACCATGGAGGCGGCGGACTATCTGGGCATCGCCGGCCCGCCCAACCGCAGCGGCCCGACCATCGCGCTGATCCACGCCACCGGCACCATCACCGGCGGCGACAGCGGCAAGCCCGGCCTGGGCGAGGTCACCGCCGGGTCGGAGACGATCGTGTCGGCCATCGAGGACGCGGTGGACGATCCCGACGTCAAGGCCATCCTGTTCCGCATCGACAGCGGCGGCGGCAGCGTGACCGCGTCCGAGACGATCCGCCGCGCCCTGGTCAAGGCCCGCCAGTCGGGCAAGCCGGTGATCGCCACCATGGGCGGCACGGCGGCGTCCGGAGGCTATTGGATCGCGCTGGCCGCCGACCGCATCGTCGCCTCCCCCGCCACCGTGACCGGCTCCATCGGCGTGGTCGCCGGCAAGATGTCGGTCGCCGGCCTGTCGGAGCGGCTGGGCGTGCATTGGGGCGTCCTCGACACCGCCCCCAACGCCGGCCTGTGGTCGCCCTTCCGTCCCTTCGGCCCCGCCGGGGAGGAGCGGTTGAACGCCATCATCGACAGCAGCTATTCCACCTTCCTGTCCCGCGTCGCGGAGGCCCGGCACCTCACCCCCGAACAGGCGCGGGACGCCGCCAAGGGCCGCGTGTGGACCGGCGCCCAGGCCAAAAATCTCGGGCTGATCGACGAGCTGGGCGGAGTCGCCACCGCGCTGACGCTCGCCAAGCAGGCGGCGAAGCTGGCGCCGGACGATCCGGTCACCGTGACCGGCTATCCGCGCCCGAAGCCGCTGATCCGGGAAATCCTCGATCTCGCCTCGGGCAAGGGCGATCTGGTGGAAGCCGTGGCGGTTCTGGCCGGGTTGCGCCCGGCGCTGGCCGAGTTGGCCCCGCTGATCAAGGCGGCCAGCAGCGGCGCGGTGGAGGCCCGCATGCCGCCGCTGGGCCTCGAACGGTAAAACCGTCGGACAAAATTCAGGCCGGCGGGGTGGCCGCCGGCCTGCAGGAGAGTGGCTGCGTCGCGTTGTGACGGCTGCGTCTCGTCAGAAATGCGTCGTCAATGGCGCGTCGCAAACCCCGCCGAACAGAGCATCATCAACGGACCGGCGTTGGTCCGGTTTTCACTTTCCAAGTAACTCTGAAATCCTGGCGAGCAGACCAACCGCGCGATTTCGTCCTTGGAAAAGACCGGCAGGAAGGGATTGTTCGACAGCTCCTCGTAAGCAGCCCTGGCCACTACTCTCAGGTTAAGCGGAATCGCCGCGATATATCGGTCGAGAGCACATTCGTCCTCGCGCTCCATCTGGCGCACTCCTTTCCTACGTTTCTCATGATTAGTGGCTACGGATTAAAGATTGCGCAAAGCGCCAATCGCGTAAAGCGACATAAGCGAACGGGGCAACAGATCCTGCACAGTGTTGTGCCCGTATCACATCATACCTTCTGGGTAAGCTGTGCGCTGGTGGCAAATCCCATCGATTTTTATCTTTCACCCCCGCCATGAAGCACGGCGATCGCAAAAAGGAATGAGACGTCTGAGTACAATGAATTCACGCAATCGCTCTCGGGGCATTGAAAGGAAATGGATATGGAAAATCACCGTACATTCGAAAGTCTCGGCTCAGCGCCGCGCCGAAGCTGAAATTGAAAATCATTAAACACATCGCCAAAAATCCATTAGTCATATGCGCAACGTCAAGGACAGAACACACGCCGCTCCGCGCCTGATCTTCCGAATGCCGGCGCGATGCGGCTCCTGAAGGGGGCGGATTGTCCGGATTGACTGGCAGGAACGCTTCCTATATAGCCGCCTAACCCTTCGCCGTTTTAAAACCGCCGGTGCGCATGAAAAAGGAAAGGCACCGCGCGAGGGAGGGTTTGAATGTCACGGTCGGACGGCAAATAATTCAGTAGACCGTCCTTTACTCCCGCAGACCCGAAGTGCTCCGTGGAACCAGAAGACAACGATCACCCCATCGCCGACGCCCCCACGCCACCCGACGAGGGTGAGGACACGGTCTCCGTCTACGGCCCCTATCCGGAAGGGCGTGACCGGGTCTGCTGCATCGTCGGCATCGGCGCGTCGGCCGGCGGTCTGGAAGCACTCCAGCGCTTCTTCGACAACGTGCCGGGCGAAAGCGACCTCGCCTATGTGGTGGTCCAGCATCTGTCGCCGGTCCACAAGAGCCTGATGGTCGATCTGCTGGCCAAGCACACCGCAATGTCGGTGGTGCAGGCCGCGGACGGCATGGCGGTGGAGCGCAACACCGTCTATCTGCTGCCCCCCGCCAAGCACCTGTCCATCGAGGACGGGCGGTTGATCCTGACCGCCAAGGACGCCGCCGGGGGCATGAGCCTGCCCATCGACATCTTCTTCACCGCTCTCGCCAAGGACCAGGGGCCGCGGGCGCTGGGCGTTGTGCTGTCCGGCACCGGGTCGGACGGAACGCGCGGCCTGCTGGCGATCAAGTCGGCGGGCGGATTCACCGCCGCGCAGGACCCCGAATCGGCGCAGTTCGACGGCATGCCGCGCAGCGCGATCGCCACCGGGCAGGTGGACGCCGTGAAGACGGCGGACAAGCTGCCGGGCTGCCTGATCGAACACGCCGGCCGTGTGCTGTCGCGCAACCTGCCCGTCCCGACCAAACCGCAGGACCGCGACAACGACCCCCTGGCGCAGATCGTGGCGGCCATCCGCTCGGTCACCGGGGTGGATTTCTCGCATTACAAGCTGGCGACCCTGCTGCGCCGGATCGAGCGGCGGATGCACACCGCCGGCCTCGATTCGATGAGCGACTACGCCGCCCTGCTCCGCCGCAACAGCGCCGAGACGGTCAGCCTCTACAAGGAGATGCTGATCGGCGTCACCCGCTTCTTCCGCGACGAGGGGGCCTTCGCCTCCCTGGCCGACAAGGTCATCCCGACCCTGCTGGCCAAGCGCAGCCCCACCGACATGGTGCGCGTCTGGGTTTGCGGCTGCGCCACGGGCGAGGAGGCCTATTCCATCGCCATCCTCTTCGCCGAGGCGCAGGAACGGATGGGGCGGTCCTTCGACGTCAAGATCTTCGCCACCGACATCGACCAGGACAGCATCGAGATCGCCAGCCTGGGCGAATACCCGCGCTCCATCGCCGAGGACGTGTCGCACGAGCGGCTGACCCGCTACTTCATCGCCCGCGGCGACCATTATCTGGTGTCGCGCGACATCCGCCGGATGGTGGTCTTCGCCGCCCACAACATCATGCGCGATCCGCCCTTCACCAAGATCGACCTGGTGAGCTGCCGCAACCTGCTGATCTACATGGACTCGCCCCTTCAGCGGAAGGTGTTGAGCCTGTTCCAGTACGCGCTGCGGCAGAGCGGCTTCCTGTTCCTCGGCACCAGCGAGACGCTGGGCGACCTGTCGGCGGAGTTCCACGTGCTGGACAGCCGGAACAAGCTGTTCCAGAGCCTGCGCACCGGCACCCACAGGCTGTCGCGGCTGCTCGTCCCCACCGTCGCCGCCCCGGTGCACCGCCATGGCGACGAGACCATGTCGCAGGCGCAGGAGGAAGGGGCCGCCATCGACGAGGCGATCTCGACCCTGATGCGGGCCTATGTGCCGCCCAGCCTGCTGGTCAACGAGCAGATGAACATCATGCACGTGTTCGGCGAGGCGTCGACGATCCTGAAGGTGCCGCCGGGCGAGGCCACGCTGAACGCGCTGAAACTTCTGCCCTCCTCGGTTTCCATGGTGGTGGGAACCGCGCTGACGCGGGCCTTCCGCTCCGGCGAGGAATTCGCCCTGTCGAACATCCCGGTGAAGGACCGCGAGGGTTTGCCCGCCGTCAGCCTGCGCGTGAAGCCCTTCGTCGCCCGCAAGACCGGCCGGCGCTTCGCGCTGATCGTGCTCGACCCCAGCGCCCCGGCGCTGGCCCTGCCGGACAGCGATTTCGACTTCGACACCGACACCGCGGAGCGCATCCGCGGGCTGGAGCAGGAGCTGGTTTCCCGCGGCGAGAACCTGCAGGCCACCATCGAGGAGTTGGAGACCGCCAACGAGGAACTGCAGGCGACCAACGAGGAGCTTCTCGCCTCCAACGAAGAGTTGCAGAGTACCAACGAGGAGTTGCAGTCCGTCAACGAGGAGCTGTATTCCGTCAACGCCGAGTATCAGGCGAAGGTGGAGGAGCTGACGGAGGTCACCAACGACCTGGACAACCTGCTGCGCTCGACCGAGATCGGCACGGTCTTCCTGGACGCCGGCATGGTGATCCGGCGCTTCACCCCGGCGGCGGCGCGCTTCATCAACATCATCCCGCGCGACGTCGGGCGGTCGATCTCACACCTGTCGACCAACATCGAGTATCCGGATTTCCTCAAGGACATCGAACGGGTCTTCCACGACCACAAACCGGTGGAACGCCATGTCCCGGTGCGCGGCGACCGCTGGATCCAGACGCGGATCCTTCCGTACCTGACCGAAAAGAATCAGGTGGCCGGTGTGGTCGTCACCTTTGTCGACGTCACCGCCGCCAAGGCCGCGGAGCACCGACTCCAGACGGTGCTGGACAGCCTGCCCGAGCATGTGGCGGTCATCGATTCCGATGGCGCCATCACCATGGTCAACCACGCCTGGCGCATGTTCGGCGAGAAGAACGGCGCCCCGGCGCTGGACCGCTGCGGGCCGGGAACCAATTATCTTGATGTGTGCAACGCCGAGGAAGGAACCGAAGGCGAAGACATCGCCCGTGCCGTGAACGACGGGCTGCGCCGGATCCTGTCCGGCGACATCGAGCAGTTCACCATCGAATACCCTTGTCACTCCGACAAGGAGGAGCGCTGGTTCATGATGCACGCCTGCCGTCTGGCCGGATTGTCAGGGGGAGCGGTGGTCAGCCACATCGACATCACCAACCGGAAGCGGATGGAACTGCGCGCCAGCGGACGGCGGAACGGCCAGAAGAAATCCGGACCATTGACTGCCAAGAACCAGACGGCCGGGGGCGCCGCGTGAACGTATTCCGCAACGAACGGCTTCGCAAGCGCGCGGAACAGGCTCTCAACTCGGGCGGCTTCGAAGGAGCGGAGGTCTCGGCGACCACGCTCAAGGAGGTTCTGCACGAGCTGTACGTCCATCAGGCCGAGCTGGAAATCCAGAACGAGGAGCTGCGCACCGCCCAGCAGGCGCTGGAAGCCTCGCGCATCCAGTATCTCCAGCTCTTCCAGTCGGTGCCGCTGGCCTGCTTCACCGTCAACGCCGCCGGCATCATTTGCGAGGCCAACGCCGCCGCGGAGCGGCAGTTCGGCCTGCCGCTCCGCCGGCTGAAGGGCCGCCCGCTGACCCTGATGGTGGAGTCGCTGGATCATGGCCGCCTGTTCACGGCGCTGGCCCGGCTGCGCGACTCCGGGCAATGGACGCGGCAGGAATACGCCTTCGTCGGCGCCCACAGCGCCATCGACGGGCTGACCGACGCGCGCGTCGTCGAGCTGGAGGCCGGGCCGGACGGGGTCGACAAGGGCGACGTCCTGCTGACCATCACCGACGTGACGGAGCGCAACGCCTGGGTCAGCGAGCTTCAGGACGCCCGCGACGAGGCGGAGCGCACCCGTGCCGCCTATCACCACATCCTTCAGGCGGTGGCCGACGGCATCTGCGGCCTGGACGCGCGCGGCGCCGTCACCTTCGTGAACGCCGCGGCCCAGTCGATGACCGGCTTCGGCGCCAGCGAGCTGGTCGGCCGCTCCTTCGCCGCGCTGATCGGTGGCGACGCCGAGGAGGAAGGCCGGCGCGCCCTGACGCTGTCGCTGGCCGACGGGCTGGTCCGGCAGGTGGCCCACGGGCTCCTGCGGCACCAGGGGGGCGAGGATTTCGTGGCGGAACTGACCGTTTCCCCGATTCTCCAGAACGGGTCGATCACCGGCGCGGTGGTCGCCTTCCGCGACGTGACCGCCCGCCGGGCCGCGGAACAGGCCCTCGCCGAGAGCGAGCGACGGCACCGCACGCTGGTCCAATCGCTGTCCGAAGGGCTGGTGATGCGTTCGGGCGACGGCACGGTGATGGTCGCCAACGCCATGGCGGAACGGCTGATGGCCGGCCCGGCGGGCGTGCTGCTCGATCCCCTTGCCCACCCCTTCGAGAGCCGCAAGCCCGGCGACCGGGCGGGCCGCGCGGCGCGGCGGCGCTTCATCGGCGCCGATGGCGCCCGGCTGACCGGGTTGCCGCCCGCCGCCAAGGCGGTGGACAGCGGAAAGCCGGTGGTCGAGCAGATCGTCGGCATCGCCGAGGGCGACGAGGCGGCGGCTCCGACCCGCTGGCTGCGCGTTTCCAGCCATCCGGTGCCGGGAGCCGACGGACGGCCCGAGGCGGTGGTGTCCAGCGTCACCGACATTTCCGCCATCAAGTCGATGGAGCGCGACCTGAACGTGGCGCTGGACGCCAAGGAGCGTTTCATGGCGGCGGCCAGCCACGACCTGCGCCAGCCGGCCCAAGCCCTGACCCTGCTGTCCGGGCTGCTGCTGAAGGAGCCGATCCCCGAGGAGGCGCGGCGCATCGCCACCCAGCTCCGCGACACGGTGGCCTCGCTCGGCGGGCTCCTCGACTGCCTGCTCGACATTTCCAAGCTGGAAGCCGGCCTCGTCACCCCCCATTCCGCACCGGTGGAGGTGGGGTCGATCATGGAGCGGCTGCACGGGGAGTTCCGGGCGGTCGCCGCCTCCTCCGGGCTGACGCTGCGCACCGTGCCGGTGCGGCTGGGCGTCTGCACCGACGGCGGCCTGCTGGAGCGGGTGCTGCGCAACCTGCTGACCAACGCCATCCGCTACACGCGGCAGGGCCGCGTGCTGTTCGGCGCGCGGCGGCGCGGCGGCGCCCTGCGCTTCGAGGTGTGGGACACCGGCATCGGCATTCCGGAGAACCAGCTCGACCGCATCTTCCAGGACTTCTACCAGATCGGCAACATCGCCCGCGACCGGCGGGAAGGGCTGGGCATGGGGCTCAGCATCGCGCGGCGCCTCGTCCACATGCTCGGCGGCACCATCGAGGTGACCTCGGCGCCGGGCAGGGGTTCCTGCTTCGCCGTCACCCTGCCGGCGGGGGCCATTCTCGACCAGCGGCACTGCGGCGATTCACCGGACGACTCCGCCGCCGGAAGCGGTGAGGCGGACGGCGACGCCTCCGTCCTGCTGGTCGAGGACGACGCGGTGATCCGCATGGCGCTGGCCCTGATGCTGGACGGCTGGGGCTACCGCGTGACGGAAGCCGGCTCGGTGGCGGAAGCGCTGGAGCTGGTGGACGGCGCGCTGGCTCCCGACCTCGTGCTGACCGACTACCGCCTGCCGGACGGCGACACCGGGCTGATGCTGATGGACACGCTGCGCCGCCGCTTCGGACCCGATCTGCCGGGGGTGCTGCTGACGGGCGACACCTCGTCCGACCGGCTGCGCGAGGCCGCCGGCGCGCAATGCGCCCTGCTGCACAAGCCCATCCAGCCCGACGACCTGCGCCGCACCGTGCGCGCCAGCCTGGAGCACCGCGACGCCGAGGCGGAGCCGATCGGACAAGCGGACTTCTAGAACCGTCTCAAATCACGCCCCGACTGTGGCCCAGGCCACAGCGGCGGGGGCGGCACCCGCCTACCCTCTCCTCCACGGACATCGAGCCACACACGGCCCCATAGCCCCGGAGGAGACCCAGCCCATGCGCCGCCTGACCCTGATCGCCGTCGCCGCCACCACGCTGCTCGCCGCCCCCCACGCCTTCGCCAACGACCTGAAGACCGGCGGCATGCCGGTCAACCCGATGATGATGCAGCCGGGCTTCGGCAGCCCCTTCGCCGCGGCGCCATCGCTCTCCAGCACCAACGTCGGCGTCGCGACGAACCTCGCGGCGGGGATCGGCAACAAGGCCAAGCAGAACGTCTTCACCATGCAGCAGGGCACCGGCGGGTCGCTGGTGAACACCAACGTCGGCGTCGCCACCAACGTCGCCGCCGGCATCGGCAACAAGGCGAAGCAGAACGTCACCGGCGTCACCTTCGGCTTCGGCAAGGGCGGCCTGCTCGACACCAACGTCGGGGTGACGACCAACGTCGCCGCCGGCATCGGCAACGCCGCCGGGCAGAATCTGTTCGGTCTCAAGGCCCAATAGTCTCAAGACCCAGTGATCCACCCCGACCGGCGCCGCCAATCCGCAAGGCGGCGCCCCCTTTCGGATTCCTCATGGGAGGACTGCCGCCATGCTCCGCTTCGCCCTGCCGGTCTTCGGTGCGCTCGCCGCCATCCTGGTCCTGGCCGGAACCCCGCAGACCGCCGCCGCCGAGAACCTCGCCTGCCAGACGGTCAACGGGAAGACGGTGTGCAGCCGCGGTTCGGGCTCGCTGTCGTGCCAAACGGTCAACGACCGGACGACCTGCGTGACCGGGCCGGGCGCGCTGACCTGCGAGACCGTCAACGGCCACACCGCCTGCCGCCGCGGCCCGTCGCAGCCCGACCTCAAGCCGATGCCCATGCCGCCGATGCCCCCGCAGGCCGCCCCGATGCCCGATCACCCCTTCGGCAAGAACTTCCCTTTTGAGGAAGAGGCGTAAAGCGCCCCAGCTGTGGTCCGCCTCACAGCGGCGCCCCGCCCGGCCGCCCTAGGATCAGCGCACACCGCCGAACAGAGGAGCCCCGCCATGATCCGCATCCGCCGCTTCGCGCCGCTGCTGTCCGGCCTCGCCGCCCTGGCGCTGCTGGGCGGAGCCGCCGCCGCCCAGGACGCCGGCGGCTTCTCCGTCAACCCGCAGCTCGGCGCGGCGGTCGGCATGTCGATGGGGATGGGCATGGGGATGCCGCCGCTGCTGCC
The DNA here is from genome assembly GCF_003349955.1 of Azospirillum brasilense. Taxonomy (GTDB): domain Bacteria; phylum Pseudomonadota; class Alphaproteobacteria; order Azospirillales; family Azospirillaceae; genus Azospirillum; species Azospirillum brasilense_B. Next base: position 3,951 of record NZ_QLKQ01000065.1, on the reverse strand, counting down.
GCGCCAGCCCGTCTTCGTCAACGCCGCCCGGCGCGGCGCGCCTCCGGGGGCGACGGTGACCAACCCCACCGTCAGCCGGCAGGCCACCCACCAGCAGGCCATCGCCAAGATCCGCGGCGACGCCGGCTTCCTGGGCGGCTTCAACAAGGGGCAGGCGCTGGCCGCCAGCCGTCAGCCGCCGCCGGAACCCATCGTGCCGAACTTCACCTTCATCGACGCGCCCTTCATCGTGAACAACTTCGACAGCTCGCTGGCCCTGTCCTTCGGCGACAGCAACGTGACGGAGCAGTACGTCATCCAGGGCGGCGACGGCTCCGGTGGTGGCGCTGGGGGCGGAGTCGCGGAGCAGGCGGCCGCGCCGGCTCCCGTCGGTCAAACGCCGATCCCGGTCCAGGCCGCCGCTCCGACGCAGGCCCCGCCTCCGGCGAAGGCTCCGACCCCGAAACCCCAGCCGGGCGTGACCACCGGCAACGGCGGCCTGCCGCCCGAGGGCTTCTTCGATCCGATGATGACCAACTTCGGCCCGCTGCCGCATCTGCCCGCGGCCCTGGCCAGCGGCGGCATCCAGTTCAACAACGTCGGCACCGCCTTCAACGCCGCCATGGGCCAGGGGAACTTTGCCTCCCAGCAGATCACCAGCATCCAGGGGAAGAAGGGCAAGCGCTGAACCATCGACAAAGAAAAACCCCCTTGCCGGCGGCAAGGGGGTTTTCTCCGTTCAGAGCTGCGCGGTTACGCGGCGACCGGCTCGTTGGCGGCCTTGGCCGGCGCGGCGGCGGGCTGGACCACGCCCTGCGGGGCGGGCAGCGGCGCCGGGCGCGGGGTGCCGGCGGGCAGCATGTCGCCGATCGCGAGGCCCACGGCCATCAGGTTGGGCACGGCCATCGCCGTCAGCAGGATCGCCCACAGCTCCAGCGACAGGGTGCCCAACGGGTTGGCGAGCCACGCGGTCACCGCGGAGACCAGCAGCGCACCCGACAGCCAGGCTTCCGGCTTGGCGCAGAAGGCGCCCTGGGTCCGCTTGCCGCCCTTGGCGGTGACGCGGAAGGCGTCGCGCTTGCGGACCACGCCGCGCAGAGCGGCCAGCGCCACCGTGGTGGACAGCGCCATGCCCACGGCGCAGGCCCCGAAGCTCTCCTTCCACGAGTTGCCGGAGGCGTAGCGCGAGGCCAGCAGGCTCGACCCGGCGCGCAGGACCAGGGCGCCCAGCACCGCGGCGGTGGCCTGGACCGGCGGCAGGTGCAGCGGCAGGACCAGCGAGGCGAAGGTCCAGGTGACCGCCGCACCGGCGGCCAGCACGCCCACCGCGTCGGACCACCAGCGCGCCCAGTTGGTCAGGTAGCCGACCTTCTGGCCGAGCGTCAGCTCCGTGGCGCCGGGCAGGAACTTCCGCCAGTGGGCGCGCAGGATCTGGGTGGAGCCGAAGACCCAGCGGTCGCGCTGCTTGCGGAACTGCATGAAGTTGTCGGGGGCGAGGCCCTGGCCCAGACGCTCGTCGGTGTAGGCGGCGCGGTAGCCGGCCGACAGGATGCGGATGCCCAGCTCGGTGTCCTCGCAGATGCCCTCCTCCGACCAGCCGCCGACCTGTTCCATGGCGGAGCGGCGCAGCATGATCATCGTGCCGTGGCAGACGAAGGCCTGGGAGGTCAGACCCTCCTGCATGCCGACGTCGAAGAAGGGGCGGTACTCGGCGGTCATGGCGGCCTTCAGCGGCGTCTCATGGCCGTCGCGGTGCTCCTGCGGGGCCTGGACGATGCCGACGCGCGGGTCGGCGAAGGTCGGGGCCAGCTTGTTCAGCCAGTCCGGCTCCACCGTATAGTCGGCGTCGAGCACGGCGACGATCTCGGCGCGCGGGTCGGTGTGGCGCAGCGCGGCGTTCAGCGCACCGGCCTTGAAGCCGGAAATCGTCTTGTACCAGTGGAACTTGAACTTCGGACCCAGCTCGGCGCACAGCTCCTCGACCGGGCGGACCAGCGCCTCGTCCTCGGTGTTGTTGATGAGGACGACGACCTCGTAGTCCGGGTAGTCGACGCGGGCCAGCGAGGTCAGCGTGGCGGCCAGCACGTCAGGCTGCTCGCGGCAGGCGGCGATGTGCACGGACACCATCGGCTTGTGCTCCGGCACCGCGGGAACCCGCGGCAGCAGGGCCGGGGCGCGGCCGGTGAACAGGCGGCGGGCCACCTCGGTCAGGTCGGCGAAGGCCACCGACATCATCAGCGCGCCCAGCAGGAAGGCGGAACCCCAGGTGGTCGCCGCGCCGAAGGTGAAATATTCGGCGTAGGCGCCGGCGACGGCCGAGCCGACGCCGAAGCCGACGATGTTGGCGCCCACCGAGGCGGCCAGCGCGTAGGTCATGTTGGTGCGGCGGCGGAAGGCGGCGAAGGCCGACAAGGCGAGGCCGAGGGTCAGCGCCACGGCGGCGCCGGCACGGTCGCCCCAGGGCGCCGGGACGTCGCCGGCCAGCGGCCATTTCGGCGCGCGGTCGGCGTCGAGCACGCCCCAGGTCGGGCCGGGCGAGCCTTCGATGCTCGACTTCCACACGCCGTCGAACGCCTCGACCACGTTGTAGTCGATGCCGAGCATCCCCGCCTCGGCGGCGAAGTTGCGGACGACGAAGGCCTGGGCCTGCGGCGTCGGGTAGGCGTCGTGGAAGTTCTCGCCGCCCGACGGCCAGCCCACCTCGCCCACGAACAGCGGCTTGCCCGGATGCGCCTTGCGCACGGTGTCCAGCCGGTCGCGGATCCAGGTCAGCGCCTTGTCCACCGGCACGCCTTCCCAGTAGGGCAGGACGTGGACGCCCATGTAGTCCGACGCCGCGATGGTCTCCTTGGCCTTGACGATCTCCGACCACACGTCGGCGGTGCCGACCTTGATGTGCTTCGGCACGCCGGCGCGGACGCGGCGGATGTAGGAGGCCAGCTCCGCGTCGGTCAGCTCGGCGCGCAGCAGCGTCTCGTTGCCGACCACGACGCGCTCGATGCCGCGCACGGTGCGGGACAGCACAATGGCGCGGGCGACCTCGCGCTCGTTGCGCGCCTTGTCGTCGCTCAGCCAGACGCCCAGTGTGACGTCCAGGCCATGCTTGGCGGCGATGGCCGGCACGTCGCCCTGGGAGCCCAGCGTGGAATAGGTGCGCACACCGTCGGCGAAGCCGGCGATGGCGGTCATGTCGCGGTCCAGCTCCACCGCATCGACCACCGGCTGGTGGTTCGGGTCGTAGCTGCGGCCCGACGGGGAGTAGGAGACGGATTCGATGCGACCCGGCACGGCGTCCACAGGAGTGGGCGCGTTGCGCCAGGACCAGAAGGACGCGTGGCCGGCAGTCACGGCGAGCATCGCCGCGGCCAAGGCCGCAGACCGGATCGAACGCTTCGGGTTGCTCATGTGGGGATTTCGCAAGCCTGGGTAGGATGGGTGGCGGGCGCCACCGGACACACAGACGAACGTGCGCTGCAAAAAACTATTCCCACGCTCTTCCCGATTTTTTTCCGGTGGCTGCACGGATTACCAAATCGGGAACGGCGAACGCCCAGCTCCTGTTGGCTTGTCCGACCGCAACGACGGGAGACGACGAAATGACCGGCAAAAAGGTCGATGTGACCGCGCTGGAGGAAACGATGGACGAGGTGGTGGAAACCCTCGACCTCGCCGAGCAGGCCGCCGGCTATGTCCGGAAGGAAAGCACCGACCCCATGGACCAGGCCCGCGCCGCCGCCGTGCAGAAGCAGGCCGAAGCCATGCTCGACGCCGCGGAGCAGGCCGCATCCGGTGGCGACCGGCCGCAACGCAGCAATCCCTCTCCCCTGCCGGGGATGCGCCGCCCGCCGCTGGTGAACTGAACCTACTGGAAACTTTGCCCCCTCCCCGACCCTCCCCCGCTCTGCGGGAGAGGGTGCCTTCCGCGAAGCGGCGGCAGTTCCCTCCACCTCGCAGAGGGGGAGGGTTAGGGAG
>NZ_QLKQ01000064.1 GCF_003349955.1 Azospirillum brasilense | reverse complement strand
CCCCTGCGAAGCGGGGGAGGGTTAGGGTGGGGGCAAGGGTGTTCGTGGGGGCAAGGGCGGCCTCCCGCGCCATCGCCTTCGCCAGCGTCAGCGCGTCGTCCGCGCCGCGCGCCACCACATCGACCAGCCCATACTCCAGCGCCGTCCCGGCGTCGATCTGGCGCCCGGACAGCAGGATCTCCAGCGCCCGCCCGTACCCCCGCTCCGGGTCCTTCCGGAGAAGCAAACGCGGCAGACGCTGCGTGCCGCCATAGCCCGGCGGCAGGAACAGGTTGATCTCCGGCTGGCCCAGCCGCGCCCGCGGATCGGCCACCCGGACGTGGCAGGCCATCGCCAGTTCGCAGCCGCCGCCGAGAGCCACGCCGCGGATCGCCGCGAACACCGGCTTGTCCAGCGCGGCGAGGGCGCAGAAGACGGCGTGGGCCTTGGCGGGCAGGGCGCGGGCCTCGTCCTCGTCCCGCACCTCGTCGAGAAGCTGGCGGATGTCGGCGCCGGCCACGAAGTTGCGGCCGGTGCCGGTGATCACCACGGCGCGCACGTCCGTCCGCCGGGCGAGATGGGCGACCAGCGTGTCCAGCTCGTCGAGCAGACGGTCGGACAGGGCGTTGACCGGCGGGTTGTCGATGGTGACCGTTGCCAGGCGCACGCCCTCGGCCAGCCGGTCGTACTGGACGGACAGGAAGCGCTGCCGCTCGATGAGGGTCTGTTCCTCCGCGCGCTGCTGGCCGCGCGTCCAGGCGGCGATGCGGGCCTCCAGGTCGGTCAGGCACTCCGGGTTGCGGAGCGTGGAGGTGTCGCCCAGCGGCTCCCCGTTCATCATCGCCGTCAGGAAGCGGCGCATGTATTTGCCGGAGCGCGTCTCGGGAAAGGCCGGGACGGCGAGGATGTCGGAGGGGACGGCGACCGCCCCCTTCTCCTGGCGCACCAGATCCTTCAGCCGGCGCTCGTCGTCGGCGGTGAGGTCGCGGCCCTTGGCGGGAAGGACGAAGGCGACGGGGGTCAGTCCCTTCTCGCGGTGGGGGGCGCCGACCACGATGACGTTGCCGACCGGGCTGTCGGGGTTGATCTGCTTGTCGCGCAGGATCGCGCCTTCGATCTCCTCCGTCCCCATGCGGTGGCCGGACACGTTGATGACGTCGTCGGACCTCCCGTGCAGGCTGAAGCGGCCGTCCCCGTAGCGCCGCGCGAAGTCGCCCTGCAAGTAGGCCCAGACCGGCTTGCCGTCGGCGTCGCGGAAGCGCCCGAAATAGGTCGCCACGAAGCGGTCGAAGTCGCCCTTCCAGCCGGGCTTGCCGACGTTGTCCGCGTCGCCCCAGATGGTGCGGGTCAGGTAGGGGTAGGGGGCGGTGACGACGATCTCGCCCTTCTCCTCGACCTCGGCGGGGCGGAAGGCGACGCGGCCCGTGGCGTCCGGCTCGCTTTCGGGCACCCAGACGTCGCCGAGAACCCAGGGCAGCGGGTAGGTGTGGGCGTCGGCGCGCAGCGGCTGGTCGGGGTTGCCGTAGGGGTGGGTCCAGACGATGCCGCCATGCTCCGTCGCCCAGTAGCTGTTGATGTATTGCGGCGTCATCACCGCCATGCCGAAGGCCTGGACGGCGGGGCTGGTCGGCTCCGCGCAGAAGGTGGCGACCCGCAGGGACGAGCGGTCGTAGCGCTCGACGTCGGCGCGGTTCTCCGGGTGGGTCATGACCGTCTTCAGGAAGGTCACGCCCGCCTTGAAGATGGTGACCTTGTGCCGCTCGATGATCGAGGCGAAGCGCCCGGCGTTGGGGAAGACCGGCGCCCCCTCCGTCACGATGCCGGGGATGCGGGCGGCGAGGCTGGCGGTGATCAGGTAGCTCTGGCCGGTGATCCAGCCGGGATCGGCGACGACGTAGATCGCGTCGCGGCCCGGCAGGGCGTCGAAGCTGACCTTCATGGTGTGGGCGAGGCCGGCGACGTAGCCGCCATGGACATGCACCACGCCCTTCGGCTTCCCGGTGGAACCGGAGGTGTAGATGATGAACAGTGGATACTCGGCGTCCAGCGGCACGCAGGGAACCGCCTTCGCCACGGCGGCGTAGAGCGCCCGGTCGTCCAGCGCGCGCAGCGCCTCCATGTTGTCCAAGCCGGCGGCGGCGCACAGCTCCGCCTCGGCCTTTGCCAGCAGCTCGTGCGCCCAGACGTCGCGGCCCTCGGTCCAGGGAATGTCGGGAAGCCCGGCGTGGCGGACGACGATCACCGCCTCGACCCGTGGCGGGGCGGCGGTCAGCGCCTCGGCGACGCTGGCGCGCAGGTCCGCCACGGTGGCGGCGTCGAGCGTCCCGGCGCGGTCCAGCGCGCGGCCCAGCTCGCGCATCACGTCGGCGGGGGCGACGGTGATCTCGCCCGCCAAGCCGCGGCGCACCGGCTCCATCAGGGTGTCGTCTCCCAGCTTGGCGCGCAGGACCTCCTCGGTGATGCGCAGCGCCGTGGGCAGGGCGACGAAGCGGTCGAGCGCCGGGTCGCTGTAGGCTTCCTTGAAGGGCGCCATCTCGGCGTTGCGGCTGGCGCCGTCGGCGGTGATGACGACGCGGGCGCCGGCGTTCTCGATGCGGTCGGACAGCGTCTTGTCGGAGAAGCCGCCGAAGACGGCGGTGTAGATGACGCCGAGGCGCTTCGCCCCCTCGGTCCAGACGATCTGGTCGAGGATGTTGGGCATGTTCAGCGCGATGCGGTCACCCTGCCTCAACCCCAGCCCGCGCAGCGCCAGGGCGGCCAGCGCGGAGCGGATCAGCAGCTCGCGCCGGGTCAGCGTGACGTGATGGACCGGGCCGCCGCGCCCGCCGTTGGCCGCGGCGTCCCAGCGGTCGCCCTCGTACCAGTAGGCGGTCTCCGCCCCGTGGCCGGACAGGACGTGGCGGTCCACCTCGTTGAAGGCGGCGTTGGTCATCCCGCCCGCGAACCAGCGGTAGAAGGGCGCCTCCGACCCGTCGAAGGCCTGCGTCCAGGGCGTCCAGTCCGCCCGCTCGGCCGTCTCACCCGTGGTGGCGTTCCAGCCGCGCCAGACGCCGTCGGCATCGCGCATCAGCCAGTGCGCGCCGTCGAACCAGTGGATCGTCTGTGCGGCGATGGCGCCGTGGAAGGCGCCGGGATCGGCTGCGCAGGCGGCGCGCTGGCCCTGCCAGTCCGCGGCGGAGCGGATGGGATTGACGGCTACGTCCTGCGGCAGCGGCGGCTGTCCGGCGGACTCCGCGACGGCGTGATCCATGCTTTCCTCCCGATCGGGCATTTCTTCCTTGGCGGCCACGTCTTGCGCGCGGCGGGCATCACTATAGCGCGGCGCCCTGCATCCGCCGCAATGGCGCCGTGCGCGGCGGGGGTATGCCGTATACGCGGCTTTCGGTCATACTCGGTGCAATCAATGACAACGGGAGGAAACGGCATGTCCAAGAACGACGCGCCGGCGAACGATTCAGTGACCTTCGCGGTCAGCCACGCCGATCCGGCGGACTTCAAGCGCGACGGGCTGCGGCCCTTCTTCGAATACCGCGACCTGGGCATCCGCGCCGCCACGGCGGGCAAGGCGAGCGCCCACGTCATCCGCGCCCGCCCCGGCGAGCCGTCGCATGGCGGCTGGCACCGGCACGCGCTGGATTTCCAGATGGTCTACGTGCTGAAGGGCTGGGTGAAGTTCGCTTACGAAGGCGTGGGGGAGGTGCTGTTGCAGGCCGGTTCCAGCGTGCACCAGCCGCCGGGCATCCGGCATGTGGAGATCGCCCATTCCGACGATCTGGAGATGCTGGAGATTACCTTTCCCGCCGACTTCCCGACCGAGGGGGCCGAGCCGCCCGCCGGGACCTGACGCTGCATCCGCCAAAAAAGTGCCGGTCGCACCCGTCATGGAAACAACGGTGCGGCCGGCCAGATGCTTTGGAGGAATCGCCGCCATGGCCACAGGGAACGACGCGGCCACGGGACGCTTCGTTGCCATGGAAAGCAATGCCCGTGCCAGAGCTTGGCCAGGGCGCGGAAGGGCGGATTTCCGCAATTCTGCGGAGCCTCCCCGCGCCGCGGCTGTCCGGATGTCCGGACAGGTGCCTGGAATGCCGGACGCCGCCCCGCTGGCAAGTTGCGCGCGTCGGAGGTATTAGGACGGCCTGCGCGGCGTGACGAGGATGCGGACGGGATGCCCGAGGTCGAGATCTCCCGCGAGGACAAGGGGCAGTCAACGGTGTTCGAGGCGTCGCCCTCCAGCGTGCCGCCCCAGCGCTTCGCCCATCTGCTCTACGCGGCGATCCTGCTGGCCGGCTTCGTCGTGGTCGCTGAACTGACCCTGGAGCCGGCGGCCTCCATGCTGCGCTGGCTGGGCATGCTGTGCGCGATCCCGCTTCTGCTGATGTGGGTGATCACGCTGCTGCGAGCCGCAAGGCGCAGCGCCGTCCGGCTGGTCGTGGCGCCGGAGGGGTTGACCGCCCATGGGCAGCTCATCCCGCACAACACCATTCGCGGCGTGGCGCTCTACCCGCCGCAGGGCAAGCGCCCGCTGTTCGTGGCGCGCATCCAGACGATGACCCCGCAGCAGCACGAACGCGAACTGGCGCTGGCCGGAGGGGATGTGGACATGGAGGAGGAAAAGCCCGGAAAGGGGCGGCGTCCGCGCGCCGGCTACCGGCTGCTTCTGCTGCGCCGGAACCATCTGCCGGCGCTGGTCCTGGTCCGCGGCCTCACCCTGTCGGGTGGCGAGACGCTGATGGCCGGACTGGCTGCGGAACTGCGCCGCCACAGCCGGCCGGGCTGAGGGGCGCTAAGCTTGACATCGCCGATGCGCAGACGCCCCTCCCGCCACGGGGCGGGAGAGGACCGCGCTGGAAAGGCGTGACTCAGCGACGGGCCGTCGGGGCTGCCGGCAGGTCTTCTTCCAGGATGACGACGTGCAGGGCGTAGGAGACCTCACCCTCGTCCACGTCACGGTGCAGGGTGCCGACGAACTCATCGCCCAGCATGACTTCTGCGGACTGGCCGGCCTTCTCGGGCGGCTGGATGATGATCTTGTCGTTGCCGAGCGTCTTGCGCAGATAGCTCTGCACACGGGCGATTTCGGTTTCGGTCATCTTGGCGACCGTCGGCTTGGCGGGCGGCATGGCATGATCCCTGTGTTGTCGAAGGGGTCATATAGAAACCTTTCGGGCAAAGGGAAAGCACAACATAGCCCCGGCTCGCGCATTCGCCGCGCCGCCCGCCGCCGGCCCCGTCTTTCTTGCGGATGGCCATGCCCCCGCCTGCGGGAAGCCCTTAGCCGGTTTTGTCCTCTTGTTCCGGGTGGCGCGGCCAAATACTGGAGGGATTGGAACGTGTGAGCGTTCCCGCTCCGCCGTCCGGTGACCATGGCATGGGGTGACCATGGCTGCGCGTCTTTGCCGTCTCGTCTCCCTCCGTCTCGTCCTGGCGATCACCGCCGGCCTGCTGCTGGCCGTGGCGGGGTGGGTGGCGCCCGGCCTGGCGGCGCCCGCGCCGGAGCAGCGCATCGCGCTGGTCATCGGTGTCGGTGCCTACCGCCACGCCACCGAACTGCCCAACCCGCGCAACGACGCCCGCGCCATGTCGGCGGCCCTGCGCAAGCTGGGCTTTACGGTCGACGAGCGCTACGACCTCGACAACCGCGGCATGGCCGAAGCGCTGCGCGGCTTCGGCATCCAGGCGGCGCAGGCCGACGTGGCGCTGCTCTATTTCGCCGGCCACGGCATGCAGGTCGGCGGCACCAACTTCCTGATCCCCGCCGACGCCCGGCTGGAGCGCGAGCGCGATCTGGTCTACGAGGCGCTGCCGCTGAACCTGCCGATGGGCGAACTGGCCCAGGCGCGCAAACTGGGCATCCTGATTCTGGACGCCTGCCGCAACAACCCCTTCGCCGACCGGCTGGTGCGGTCGGGCACCAAGAAGACGGAGGTGCATTCCGGCTTTGCCCGCGTCGACGACACGCCGACCGACACGCTGGTCGCCATGGCCACCCGCGCCGACGCGGTGGCCGAGGACGGGCAGGGCGACCACAGCCCCTACACCGCGTCGCTGCTGAAGAACTTCGACGTGCCGGGGCTGGAGCTGAGCCTGTTCTTCCGCCGCGTGCGCGACGATGTGATGCAGGTCACCCAGGGCCGGCAGGAGCCCTTCCTCTACGGCTCGCTGGGCGCCGCCCCCTTCTACTTCAACCCGCTGCCGGAGAACCGGCCGCCGCAGCTCGCCGCCTTCAAGACGCTGGAGGTCTTCGACCGCGGCGGGACGGAGGGGCTGGGCATCGCGCGGCCCAGCGATCCCGACAACGACCAGCTCTTCGCCCAGGTGACCGGCCTGCCGCGCGGCGGCGGGGTGCGCATCGGCGACCGGGTGGTGCTGATCGGCGACTATCTGACGCTCGACCAGCTCACCGCCGCGACCTTCCGCGCCGACGCCACCCACCTCGGCGACGCCGGCAGCTTCGAGTTCGCGGTGATGGACGGGCGCGGCGGGGTGGCGCGGGGCGCCGTGCCGATCGTCATCAAGCCGAGCAACCGCCCGCCGGTCGCCGTCGCCGAGCGCAGCGTGCGCGCCGTCGTCAACAGCCTGCGGCTGGAGGTGCCGACCGATCCGGACGGCGATCCGCTAACCTTCACCGTCAGCGCCGTTCCGGAACGCGGCAAGGTGCGCGACGGCACCACCCCGCTGAAGCCCGGCGATAAGCTGGCGCCGGAGCGGCTTACGGCGCTGACCTTCGACCCGGAGCGGGCGCCGGCCGGCCGCGCCGGGGTGTTCAGCGTGCTGGTCGAGGACGGGCGCGGCGGGCGCACGACGATGAGCGCGCTTCTGGAGGTCGAGGAGGCCGGCGCCGCGCCGCCGCAGGCCGATCTGGAGGAATCGCTGTGGCGCCGCGTGCGCGACAGCCGCGACGCCGACGCGCTCGACGCCTTCCTGCGGCTGTTCGGCACCGGCCCCTTCGCCGCCCCGGCGCGCGACCGGCTGAACCGGCTGCGCGCCGAATCGGCCAAGGTCGCGGCCGCCACCCCGGCGGGCGGGGCGGGAAACAGCGGCTCGTCTGGCAATGGAACGGGCAATGGATCACCCGGCGGCAAGGCGTCTCCGCCGCCGGAACTCCAGCTCGACACCGCCGGGGAGGGGATGTACGTCGCCGTCGCCGACGCGGAGTTGCGCGCCGGGCCGGACGCGCGGTCGGAACGGGTCGGCGCCCTGGCCAAGGACGGCGCGGTGCGGGTGCTGGGCCGGGTGGCCGACGCCGACTGGTATCGGGTGGCCCTGGAGGACGGAAATCAAGGCGGCGTGCAGGGCTTCGTTCGCGGCCCCGCGCTGCGCCCCGCCGGGCCGGAGGACCGTCAGCGGCTGGCACTCGCCGCACCGGTCCAGCCGGGGGGCTCGCAGGGGCGGGCGCAGGGCAACGGCAGCAGCTTCCAGGACTGCCCGGCCTGCCCGCCGATGATGCGCATCCCCGCCGGCAGCTTCGTCATGGGCAGCGAGCGCGGCGATGCCAGCCAGCGTCCTCCCCACCGCGTCACCTTCGCCAAGCCCTTCGCCATCGGGGTCTACGAGGTGACGGTCGCCAACTGGCGGGCCTGCGTGGAGGGCGGCGGCTGCGCCGCCATGCCGCGGATGCGCAACCCCTCCGACGACACGCCGGTCCACAACATCCATGTGGAGGACGCGCTGGCCTACACCGAGTGGCTCAGCCGCAAGACCGGCCAGCGCTACCGCCTGCCCAGCGAGGCCGAATGGGAATACGCGGCGCGCGGCGGCAGCGCGGCGCGCTTCGCCTGGGGGGACAGCCTGACGCCGGGGGCGCGGCTGGCCAACTGCCGCGACTGCGGCGGGGCCGCCGACCGCTCCCTGCCGGCGCCGGTCGGCAGCTTCCAGCCCAACGCCTTCGGCCTCTACGACACCAGCGGCGGGGTGGCGGAGTGGGTCGCCGACTGCTGGAACCCCGGCTACAAGGGCGCCCCGGCGGACGGCGGCGCCTGGACGGAGGGCGACTGTCGCAAGCGGGTGCTGCGCGGCGGCTCCTGGCGGGACGGGCAGGACGCCATCGCCGTCACCGCCCGCATCGGCTACGACGCCGACGTGCGCTATTTCGCCGATGGGTTGCGGGTGGCCCGCGATCTGAACTGACTCCGCGCGCGTTCGTTGGTGGGACGCACCGTCTGCGGATGGGACCCCGGCGCCCCCGAAATTGCAGAAATCGGTGTTGGGCCAATGCGCTAGACTTGGCCGTTCAAGGCATGGCGATCTGCGGAGCGGACGGCCCGAAAACAGGAGGCCGCTGGCGGCTTCGACCAAATTCGTTACAGCCGCCGCGGCCCGTGACTCCCTAAAGGGGTGGTCAAAGAAGGTTTGAAGTGGAGGGTATCGACGTGTTGCGCTGGCCCCGGAGCGCCGTTTGGACTGTTGCGCTGGTCCTGGTGACGGCGAACACCGCTCTCGCCCCTCGGGCGTTCGCCGACGACAAGCGCGTCGCGCTGGTGATCGGCAACGCGCAATACCAGGAGGGCGGCCCGGCCGCCGGGGTGGGCGCCAACGCGGCGGTCGTCGCCGACGCGCTGCGCCGCGCCGGCTTCACCGTCACCGCCGCCGAGAACCTCGATCACCGCGGCATGGTCGCGGCGCTGACCCGCTTCCAGGACGCGCTGGGGCAGGCCGACCTGGGCTTCCTCTATTACTCCGGCGTGGCGCTGAGCCTGTCGGCCAAGGGCTTCCTGGTGCCGGTGGACGCCAAGCCCGGCTCCGAATACGACGTGATCTTCGACACCATCGAGCTGGACTACGCGCTGAAGGAGATCCAGCGCAGCGGGCGCAAGGCCGTCGCCGTGTTCGACCCGGTGCCCGCCCACCCGCTGGCCGACCGGCTGGCTTCGGCGATGGGCGAGGAGGGGCGCTCCGTCAAGCCGGCGCTGGCCGCCCCGGCGGCGCTCGACAACCTGTTCGTCGTCTATTCGCACCGGCCCGGCACCCCGCCCGCCACGGCGTCCGGCAAGGGGGCCGACGCCTTCTCCGCCGCCCTGGCGCAGGAGATGGTCAAGCCGGGCGTGCCGCTGCGCGACGCGCTGGCCGAGGTCGCCCGCACCGTCGTCGGACGCACGCGGGGGACGCAGCACCCCTGGCTTCAGGACCGGCTGGGCACGGATCTTGTGCTGGTGCCCGGCCCGCGCGCGCCGTCCGCCCCCGTCGTTGCCCGAACGGAGGAGGCGCCGCCCGCCGTGGAGGCGACGGCCCCCGAACCGAAGCCGGCCGAATCCAAGTCAATAGAACCCAAGCCGATCGAACCCAAGCCGCTGCCGCAGAAGGCGGAGGAAAAGCCCGCCGCTCCGGCGGTCGCCGAGGTGGAGGTGGACCCGCTGAACGAGAAGCGGGTGGTGACGCGCGACACCAACCTGCGTGCCGGTCCCGACACCAAGGCGGTGGTCGTCGGCACGCTGCGTCACGACAGCGAGGTCACGGTCACCGGGCGGACCCGCCGCAACGGCGGCTGGCTGCGCGTCGAGCAGGACGGCAAGACCGGCTTCGCCTTCGCCAGCAACCTCGCCAAGCCGGAGGAGGTGCCGGTCGCCTCCTCCCAACCGACGACGCCCCAGCAACCGCCCCAGCCGGCGATGCTGGCTCCCGGCGTCTACACGGTGGCGCGCGACGCCAACCTGTTCGCACGCCCGGTTCTGGGCGCGCGCAGCCTGCGCGATCTGGAGCAGGGGCAGCGGGTGACGCTGCTCCAGGCGGCACCGGACTCCGGCTGGGTGCTGGTGCGGGATTCGTCGGGGCAGGAGGGCTACGTCACCACCGGGACGCTGGCGGGCCGGTCGGGAGAGGCTGTATCCATGGGAGGTGCGGCGCCCAGCGCCTACCCGCCGCCCACGGTGGTCCGCAACGACGTCGATCCGGTGGCCGGCGCGCTGTCCGGAACGACCGGTCCGACGCGGCTGGCCGCCCTTCCCGACAGCAGCGGGGAAAGCGCCGCGGGCCGCTCGGCGTCCGGCGCGGACCCGGTCCTCGCCGGGCTGGCCGAACCCTACCGCGACGCCGTGCAGGCGGGGCGCAACGCCGCCGCCCGCGCGTCGCGGTCCGCCACCGCCGGGCGCGGGGCCGAGGCGAAGGCGCGCGAGGCCCAGGCCGCCGCCCGCCGCGCCGCCGGTCAGGCCCGCGGCGGGGAGTCGGGCTACGGGGTCCACCGCTTCCCCAACGGCGACGTCTATGAGGGGGCGTGGAACCGCGGGTTGGGCAACTTCTCCCTTCAGGGCACGATCAGCCGCAACGGCGTCGGCGTCTACCGCTTCGCCAACGGTCAGGTCTATGAGGGGGAGTGGAAGGACGACCAGATGTCCGGCTACGGCGTCCTGGGATTCCCGTCCGGCGACCGCTTCGAGGGGGCCTTCGTGAACGCCGTGCCGAACGGGCCGGGCGTCTACCGCTTCGCCAACGGCGATTCCTACGCGGGCGAGGTCCGCCAGGGCCGGGTGGACGGCCATGGCGAGCTGGCCTTCACCAACGGCGAGCGGTTCAACGGCGTGGTGGTGGACCGGCTTCCGGCGGGGCCGGGCGAATTGTCGATGCGCGGCGGCACCCGCCATGTCGGGCAGTTCCGCGGCGGCATCCAGGACGGTCCGGGGGCGGCCATCGACGCCGCCGGCGCGATGCAGCCCGGCATCTGGCGCGGCGCGACGCTCTTGAGTCGGTAGCGCCGCTTCGTCTTTCCGTTTCGGCTGATATGCTCCACATTGGAAGGCATTGCGGCTCGCCCTCCGGCCGCGCCATGCGAGGACCGGCCTGGATGGACACGCTGACCGACCCGAAGAAGACCGTTTCCGCTTCCACATCCAAGCCGGCCCCAATCAAGCCGGCCAAGCCCGCCAAGGTCACCCGCGATCCGGAGGGCACCCGCGCCCGCATCCTCGCCGCCGCGACGGAGGAGTTCGCGCGCCATGGGCTGGGCGGCGCCCGCGTGGAGCGGATCGCCGAGGTCGCCGGCACCAACAAGCGCATGCTCTACTACCATGTCGGCAACAAGGAGAGCCTGTATCTGGCGGTGCTGGAGGGCGCCTACGAGCACATCCGCGCCACCGAACGCACGCTGAGCCTGGAGACGCTGGACCCGCCTGCCGCCATCGCCCGGCTGATCCACTTCACCTGGCAGTATTTCCTCGACCATCCCGAGTTCATGGCGCTGCTGAACATCGAGAATCTGCACCGGGCGGAGCTGCTGAAGACCTCCGACAAGGTGCACGCCATGCATTCGCCCTTCGTGCAGATGATCGCCGACGTGCTGGAACGGGGCATCGCCACCGGGATCTTCCGGGCGGGGGTGGACCCGGTGCAGCTCTACATCTCCATCGCCGGGCAATCCTATTTCTACCTGTCCAACGTCCACACCCTGTCGGTCATCTTCGGCCGCGATCTGCTGGCCGAGGAGGCCAAGGCGGAGCGGCTGGACCATATGGTGGAGCTGATCCTGTCGTCGCTGCGGGCGTGAATCCGCTGGTGGTTTCATCATGAACAATTCGCATACCTGACCATCCGTCCTACCTCTTTGGCAGGGTTGACCGCTTTGCCGCGCCGGGCTTACTTTTAACCAGCCGGTTAAAAGAGCGCCTCGCCTTGGCGCCGCAACGACCGGGGGAGGAGGAGCGATGGCTGTCGATGCGGCGGCTCACGGGAATGCGTCCCGTGGCGGTCCCGCTTCGGGAACGGCGGCGCGACGGGGCGGGGCGGGTGCCACGCTGCTGCGCCTGCTCAATTCCGGCTGGTTCCGGCCGGTGCTGTTCCTGGTGGTCCTGACCGTCCTGTGGGACCTGTCGGTGCGGATCTTCGCGATCCCGCCCTATCTGATACCGAAACCGGGCGACGTCGCCCTGGCGCTCGCCGCGGACTGGGACCAGCTCCTGGCCGCGTCGGTGCCGACCACGCTGGCGACCTTGGGCGGCTTCGCCCTGTCGGTGCTGTTCGGCATTCCCATCGCCATGCTGATCGCCGGGTCGAAGACGGTGGAATCCTACGTCTACCCGCTGCTGGTCTTCTCGCAGTCGATCCCGAAGGTCGCCATCGCGCCGCTGTTCGTGGTGTGGTTCGGCTTCGGGCTGCTGCCCAAGGTGATTTCCGCCTTCCTGCTGGCTTTCTTCCCCATCGTCGTGTCGGCGGTGCAGGGCTTCAAGTCGGTGGACGGCGACATGATGGACCTCGCCAAGTCCATGAAGGCGACGCGCCTTCAGACCTTCCGCATGGTCAGCCTGCCGCACGCCCTGCCGGCCATCTTCGCCGGCCTGAAGGTGTCGATCACGCTGGCCGTGGTGGGCGCCGTGGTGGGCGAGTTCGTCGGGGCGAATTCCGGCATCGGCTTCGTCCTGCAGCGCTCCATCGGCAATTTCGAACTTCCCCTGATGTTCGCGGCCCTGGTGGTGCTGGCGCTGATCGGGGTGGTGCTTTTCTGGGTCATCGACGTGATCGAGCGGCTCGCCATCCCCTGGCACGCGAGCCAACGCCACAACTACATCCCGACGTCGTAACGCCGACCACAAAACCAAAAGCGACGCCGGGCACTTTTCGGCCGGACAATCTTTGGGAGGA
Source organism: Azospirillum brasilense (assembly GCF_003349955.1). Lineage (GTDB taxonomy): Bacteria > Pseudomonadota > Alphaproteobacteria > Azospirillales > Azospirillaceae > Azospirillum > Azospirillum brasilense_B. Next base: position 32,255 of record NZ_QLKQ01000064.1, on the reverse strand, counting down.
GACGAGATGAAACGGACGCTCTTCGCGGCGCTCTGCGCCCTCACGGCCACGACGCTGCCGGCCCAGGCCGCGGACAAGGTCGTGCTGATGCTGAACTGGTACGTGTATGGCGAGCACGCCCCCTTCTACTACGGCAAGGACAAGGGCCTGTACGAGGCCGAGGGCATCGACCTGGAGATCCAGGAGGGCCGCGGTTCGGCGGTGACGACCCAGGCGGTGGCCGCGAAGACCGTCGATTTCGGTTACGTCGATGTGCCGACCATGATGAAGGCGGCGGTGAAGGGCGCCCCGGTCACCTCGCCCGGCGTGCTGCTCCAGACCAGCCCGATGTCGGCCATGGGCTTCACCGACAAGAACATCCGCAAGCCCGAGGACATCAAGGGCAAGACCGTCGCCATGACGCCGGGGGACAGCATGTCCCAGATCTGGCCGCTGTTCCTGAAGAAGACCGGCCTGAAGGACAGCGATTTCCGCGTCGTGTCCGGCGACGCCCAGACCAAGCTGAACGCTGTCATCAACGGGCAGGCGGACCTGCTGCTGGGCTACGTCATGGACCAGAGCATGAAGATCAAGGACGCCACCGGCAAGTCGGTGACGCCGATCCGCTTCGCCGACTACGGCGTCAACATGGTCTCCTCCGGCATCATCGCCCACACCGACACGCTGAAGGACAAGCCGGACCTCGTGAAGCGCTTCATGGCCGCGACGACCAAGGCGGTCGAAGGGGCGGAGAAGAACCCGAAGGAGGCCGTGGCCGCCATCCTCAAGGCCAACCCCAAGGGCGGCCAGGAAGCCACCCTGCTGGAAGGCTTCGAGCTGACCACGCCGCTCTACCGCACGGCGGAGACCAAGGGGCAGCGGCCCTTCCGCGTCACCGACGCCAACATGGCCGAGACCGTGGACCTGCTGGTCGAGTACGGCGGTCTGGACGCCGCGGCGAAGAAGAACCCGAAGGCCTTCTACACCCGCGACTTCCTCCCCGATCCCGCCGCGGCGGGCCAGTGAGGCCGGACGGACAGGAGAGCAGGGACATGGCTCAGCCCCAGTTGAAAGTCGTCGGATCGGCCGAAACGGCCCGCCTGTCGCAAAAGACCCTGATCCAGATCGACGGCGTGACCAAGACCTACCGCAGCCGCGACGGGGAGGTGCCGTCCCTGCGCCCGATCACCTTCGACGTGCGGGACGGCGAGTTCCTGGTGGTGGTCGGCCCGTCCGGCTGCGGCAAGTCCACGCTGCTGAAGCTGGTCGCCGGCCTGCTGCCGGTCAGCGAGGGCGCCATCACCATCGAAGGCACCACGGTGACCGAGCCGCACGACGATGTGGGCATCGTGTTCCAGAGCCCGGTGCTGCTCGCCTGGCGGACGGTGCTGCGCAACATCATGATGCCGGTGGAGGTCCGCGGCCTGCCGCGCGACAAGTATCTGGAGCGCGCCCGCGCGCTGATCCGCATGACCGGGCTGGAGGGGTTCGAGAACAAGTACCCCTGGCAGCTGTCCGGCGGCATGCAGCAGCGCGCTTCGTTGTGCCGGGCGCTGGTCCACGACCCGAAGATCCTGCTGATGGACGAGCCGTTCGGCGCGCTCGACGCCATGACGCGGGAGAAGATGAACGTCGAGCTGCAGCGCATCCAGCACGAGACGGGCAAGACGGTGCTGCTGATCACCCACTCGATCCCCGAGGCGGTGTTCCTGGCCGACCGGGTGATGGTGATGTCGGAGCGTCCCGGCGCCATCGCCGCGACCTACGAGGTGCCGCTGCCCCGCCCGCGCTCGCTGGATGTCATGGGGCACCCGGTCTTCATCGAGCTGACCCAGCGCATCCGGGCGCATTTCAACGCCCAAGGGCATCTGGATTGAGGGGGAGTGAGGAGATGGACGAGTCTTGCCCCCTCCCTAACCCTCCCCCGCCTTCGGCGAGGGAGGGGATTGACACCCTCTCCCGCGAAGCGGGGGAGGGAAGGGGCCCGCGAAGCGGGAAGGGTGGGGGCCCCGCACCCCTCCTCGCCATCCGCGCCATCGACCTCTATGAACGCCCCGTCCGCTTCGTGAAGCCCTTCCGCTTCGGCAGCGTGACGGTGGAGGCGGCCCCCCAGGCCTTCGTCCGCGCCCTGGTCCATGTGGACGGCGTCGGCGAGGCGTGGGGCGGCACCGCCGAGATGATGATGCCGAAGTGGTTCGACAAACGCCCGGACCGCAGCCCGGACGAGACGGTGGACGGCCTGCGCCGCTCCCTGCGCCTCGCCCGCGACGCCTACCGGACGGACCGCGCCGACACCGCCTTCGGGCACCACGCGGCGGCCTACGAGACGCAGCGGGTGGCCTGCCGGGCCGCCGGGCTGCCCGACCTGACCGCCGCCTACGGGCCGGCGCTGATCGACAAGGCGGTGCTGGACGGGCTGCTGCGGGTTCTGAACATGGATGTCTTCACCGGCATGCGGGCGAACCGCGCCGGCATCGACGCGCGGCTGACGCCGGATCTGGCGGGCTTCGACCTGGACCGCTTCCTCGCCGGGCTGGAGCCGCGGGCCTCCGTGGCGCTGCGCCACACGGTCGGGCTGCTCGACGAGCCGGAGAGCCTGCGCGCCCTGCTGGCGCGGGAGCGGCTGGGCCGCTTCAAGATCAAGCTGGGCGGCGATCCGTCCGCCGACCTGGCGCGCCTGGCGGCGATCGCCGGCGTGCTGGACGCGGCGGCGGGCGACTACCGGACCACGCTGGACGGCAACGAGCAGTACGTGGACGCCGCGGCCCTCGCCGCCTTCCTGGACGGGCTGGAGCGCGAGCCGGCGCTGGCCGGGTTCCGCGGGCGCCTGCACTACATCGAGCAGCCGTTGGCTCGGGAGCGCGCGCTGGAGGCGCCGCTGGGCGCCGTGGCGGAACGCATCCCCTTCATCATCGACGAGTCCGACGACGGCTACGACGCCTTCCCGCGCGCCCGCGCCGCCGGCTACCGCGGCGTGTCGTCCAAGTCCTGCAAGGGTCTCTACAAGGCCATTCTCAACCGGGCGCGCTGCGCCGCCTGGGGCGCGCCGCACTTCGTCGCGGCGGAGGACCTGACCTGTCAGGCCGGGCTGGCGGTGCAACAGGACACGGCCCTGGTCGCGCTGCTCGGCATCGCCGACGCGGAGCGCAACGGCCACCAGTACGGAAACGGCTTCGACGGAGCGCCGGAGGCCGACGCCTTCCTCGACGCGCATCCCGGCTTCTACACCCGGCGGGACGGCATCGTCCGCCTCGCCACGGCGGGCGGCAGCCTGCCGACCGAAACCCTGGCCGTCCCCGGCTTCGCCAGCGCGGCGCAGCCCCGATGGGACCGCCTGTCCCCTCTGCAGAACGAATAATCCCCTAGGGAGTCATCGACATGAGCACGAAGCGCCTTGGTATCATCATGCATGGCGTGACCGGCCGCATGGGCATGAACCAGCACCTGATCCGGTCGATCCTCGCCATCCGGGCGCAAGGCGGCGTCACGCTGTCCGACGGGTCCCGCGTCATGCCGGACCCCATCCTGGTCGGGCGCAACGCCGAGAAGATCCGCGAGCTGGCCCAGCGCCACGGCGTGGAGCGCTGGGCCGACAATCTGGACGCGGCCCTGGCGAACCCCGACGACACGATCTTCTTCGACGCCGGCACCACCCAGATGCGCCCGACGCTGCTTCAGGCGGCGATCCGCGCCGGCAAGCACGTCTATTGCGAGAAGCCCATCGCCACCAACCTGGAGGAGGCGCTGCGCGTCGTCCGGCTGGCCGAGGAGGCCGGGGTGAAGAACGGCACCGTGCAGGACAAGCTGTTCCTGCCCGGCCTGCAGAAGCTGAAGATGCTGCGCGACAGCGGCTTTTTCGGGAAGATTCTCTCGGTGCGCGGCGAGTTCGGCTATTGGGTGTTCGAGGGCGACTGGCAGCCGGCGCAGCGTCCCTCCTGGAACTACCGTGAGGAGGACGGCGGCGGCATCATCCTCGACATGGTCTGCCATTGGCGCTACGTGCTCGACAACCTGTTCGGGCAGGTGAAGAGCGTCTCCTGCCTGGGCGCCATCCACATCCCGGAACGCTGGGACGAGCACGGCAAGCGCTATCAGGCCACTGCCGACGACGCGGCCTACGCCACCTTCGAGCTGGAGGGCGGCGTCATCGCCCACATCAACTCCTCCTGGGCGACGCGGGTGTATCGCGACGATCTGGTGACCTTCCAGGTGGACGGCACCCACGGCTCGGCCGTCGCGGGCTTGAGCGATTGCGTGATCCAGCCGCGCCAGGGCACGCCGCGCCCGGTGTGGAACCCGGACCAGAAGCAGACCATGGACTTCTACGCGACGTGGCAGCCGGTGCCCGACAACCATCCGACCGACAACGGCTTCAAGACGCAGTGGGAGTCCTTCATCCGCCACGTCGTCGAGGACGCCCCCTTCGACCACGGCCTGATCGAGGGCGCCAAGGGCGTTCAGCTCGTCGAGGCCGCGCTGAAGAGCTGGAAGGAACGCCGCTGGGTCGACGTTCCCTCGCTGACCGCCTGACCGGAGGGCCTTGTTCATGGCACTGACCATCAAGCTGCCGCGCGCCGACCGGTCGCTGGAAAGCTACGAGGTCGCCCCGGCGCGGGGTTTCCCCGCCCGCACCGACCGGCCCCTGAACCGCGTGGCCTACGCCGCCGCCCACATGGTGGCCGACCCGCTGGCCGACAACGACCCGTGGCTGACCCCGGCCATCGACTGGGACCGCACCATCGCCTTCCGAGAGCATCTGTGGGACCTCGGCTTCGGCGTGGCCGAGGCGATGGACACCGCGCAGCGCGGCATGGGGCTGGACTGGAACGCCTCGCTGGAGCTGATCCGGCGCTCCCTGACCGCGGCGAAGGCGCGCGGCAACGCGTTGATCGCCTGCGGGGCGGGCACCGACCATCTGGCGCCGGAGGACGCGCGGTCCCTCGACGACGTGATCCGTGCCTACGAGACGCAGGTCGCCGCGGTCGAGGACCTCGGCGGGCGGGTGATCCTGATGGCGTCGCGCGCGCTGGCCCGCGTGGCGAAGGGGCCGGACGACTATGTCCGCGTCTACAGCCGCATCCTGTCCCAGGTGCGCCAGCCGGTGATCATCCATTGGCTGGGTGACATGTTCGACCCGGCGCTGGCCGGTTACTGGGGGACCAACGACTTCCCGGTGGCGCTCGACACCGCGGTCGGCATCATCAACGACTTCGCGGCCAAGGTCGACGGGGTGAAGATTTCCCTGCTCGACAAGGACAAGGAGATCGTCATGCGCCGCCGTCTGGCCCCCGGCGTGCGCATGTACACTGGCGACGACTTCAACTACGCGGAGCTCATCGCCGGCGACGCGGAAGGCCATTCCGACGCTCTGCTGGGCATCTTCGACGCCATCGCCCCGGCAGCGGCGGCGGCCTTGGCCGAACTGGCGGCGGGCGAGGAGGGGCGCTTCCACGCGATCCTGGAGCCGACCGTCCCGCTGTCCCGCCACATCTTCAAGGCGCCGACCCGCTTCTACAAGACCGGGGTGGTCTTCATGGCCTACCTGAACGGCCACCAGGACCATTTCACGATGATCGGCGGGCAGGAGGGCACGCGCTCCACCCTGCATCTGGCCGAGATCTTCCGGCTGGCCGACAAGGCCGGGCTGCTGCGCGATCCGGAGGAGGCGGTGTGGCGCATGGCCGACGTCCTGGCCGTCCGCGGCATCGAGGCGGTGTGACGTCAGCCCCTCTCCCCTCTGGGGAGAGGGTGGCGCCAAAGGCGCCGGGGGAGGGGGTTCTCGGGGGACCGTACGCTCAGGCATCGCGGGGCCCCCTCACCCTGACCCTCTTCCCTAGGGGGAGAGGGGACGAGAATGATGGGAGATTCCAGATCATGCGTGACTTCTCCGGCGATCATCGCTGGCTGTCCATCAACACGGCCACGGTGCGCAAGCAGGGCGACCTGCTGCAGATCTTCGACGCCTGCGCCCGCCAGGGCATCCGGGCCGTCTCCCCCTGGCGGGATCAGGTGGCGGCGGTGGGGCTGGACCGCGCCGTCCGGGCGGTGAAGGAGCTGGGGCTGGAGCTGTCCGGCTACTGCCGCGGCGGCATGTTCCCCGCCGACCCCGACCGCCGGGCCGAGGTGCGCGACGACAACCGCCGCGCGGTGGACGAGGCTGTGGCGCTGGGCGCCCCCTGCCTCGTGCTGGTGGTCGGCGGGCTGCCGCAATTCTCCCGCCCCGGCTCTCCGCCGTCCAAGGACATCGCCCTGGCCCGCGCCCAGGTGGAGGACGGCATCGCCGAACTGCTGGAGCACGCCCGCGGCGCCGGGATGCCGCTCGCCATTGAGCCGCTGCACCCGATGTATGCCGCCGACCGCGCCTGCGTGAACACGATGGGCCAAGCGCTCGACCTTTGCGACCGGCTGGACCCGCAGGGAACCGGCGCGCTGGGCGTGGCGTTGGACGTCTACCATGTCTGGTGGGATCCGGAATTGGAGTCGCAGATCCGCCGTGCGGGCCGAAATCGCCTGTGTGCCTTCCATGTGTGCGATTGGCTGGTGCCGACCGCCGACCTGCTGGAGGACCGGGGCATGATGGGCGACGGAATGATTGATATACCAATGATCCGTGGTTGGGTGGAAGCCGTTGGATTCCAAGGCTATTCGGAGGTTGAAATATTCTCGCGCCGCTGGTGGGCACGACCTTTGGATGAGGTGCTGGAGGTCTGTGTCGAACGGCATCGGTCTTCGGTGTGAATGGTTGCCTAAAAATCAGCCATTTCGCCAGAAGTGAATAAAATTCGATCATAAAAAGGCTGGCATGCATAATTCGTAAGCGAATACTGGGCTGCAAATCGCTGCGGATTCCCTGATCCGGCCCTTCTGCGGCGCGTCGTGGCATCACATTTGCGAAGGACACCCCCGGGCGCCTGAGGCGGGCGCCAGACCAAAGAACGGGGGGTATTCACAATGTTGAAGACGGGGTTCCAGTCGGGCTTCAAGACCGGTCGCACCCTTGCGGCGGCCGCGGGTCTTGCCGTCACGTTCGCCGTGGGCTTCGCCGCCCCGGCGTCGGCCCAGGACACCATCAAGGTTGGCATCCTCCATTCCCTGTCGGGCACCATGGCGATCAGCGAGACCACGCTGAAGGACGTCATGCTGATGCTCATCGAAGAGCAGAACAAGAAGGGCGGCGTTCTCGGCAAGAAGCTGGAGCCGGTCGTCGTCGATCCCGCCTCCAACTGGCCCCTGTTCGCCGAGAAGGCCCGCGAGCTGGTCAGCAAGGACAAGGTGGCCGCGGTGTTCGGCTGCTGGACCTCGGTCAGCCGCAAGTCCGTCCTGCCGGTGTTCGAGGAGCTGAACAGCGTCCTGTTCTACCCGGTGCAGTATGAGGGCGAGGAGTCCTCGCGCAACGTTTTCTACACCGGCGCCGCCCCGAACCAGCAGGCCATCCCCGCCGTCGACTATCTGGCGGAAAAGGAAGGCGTGCAGCGCTGGGTGCTGGCCGGCACCGACTACGTCTACCCGCGCACGACCAACAAGATCCTGGAAACCTACCTGAAGTCCAAGGGCGTGAAGTCCGAGGACATCATGATCAACTACACCCCGTTCGGCCACGCCGATTGGCAGAACATCGTCGCCGACATCAAGAAGTTCGGCTCGGCCGGCAAGAAGACCGCCGTCGTCTCGACCATCAACGGCGACGCCAACGTCCCCTTCTACAAGGAACTGGGCAACCAGGGCGTCAAGGCGCAGGACATCCCCGTCGTCGCCTTCTCCGTGGGTGAGGAGGAGCTGGCCGGCATCGACACCAAGCCGCTGGTCGGGCATCTCGCCGCCTGGAACTACTTCATGTCGGTGGACACGCCGGAGAACAGCGACTTCATCAAGAAGTGGCAGGCCTTCACCAAGAACGACAAGCGCGTCACCAACGACCCGATGGAAGCCCACTACATCGGCTTCAACATGTGGGTGAAGGCGGTCGAGAAGGCCGGCACCACCGACAGCAATGCGGTGATCGACAGCCTCGTCGGCGTCGCCGTGCCGAACCTGACCGGCGGCTACTCGGCCATGCTGCCGAACCACCACATCACCAAGCCGGTGCTGATCGGCGAGGTGCAGGAGAACGGCCAGTTCGAGACCGTCTCCAAGACGCCGGGCCTCGTGGCCGGCGACGAGTGGTCGGACTTCCTGCCGGACAGCAAGGACCTGATCTCCGATTGGCGCGCCCCGATGTCCTGCGGCAACTTCAACGTGAAGACCGGCAAGTGCGGCGGCAAGGGGTCGTGAGGCTTCTTGAGGTCTGAGTAAGCTTACGGCTGCGTGATGCCCCCTCCCTAACCCTCCCCCGCTGACGCAGGGGAGGGGATTGTTCCCTCTCCTGCGTCAGCGGGGGAGGGAAGGGGCCCGCGAAGCGGGAAGGGTGGGGGCAACGCCCTTCTCTAAAAACGACTTCCGACACATCACAGGAACCGCGATGCACCGCGCATTCTGCTGGCTGCTGGCCGCGTTTCTGGCGCTGGCCGCTCCTGCCTCCTTCGCCGCCGATCTGGCACCGCTGGTCCGCGGCCTGGGCGCCGGCAGCTACGCCGAGACCGAGAAGGCCATCGCCGGGCTGGCCGAGACGGGCGATCCCGCCGTCGTGCCGGTGATCGAGGCCCTCCAGGCCGGCGATCTGCATGTCCGCAAGGCGGACGGCGCCGTGGTCGTGGCCAAGCGCGCCGGCAACGGTTACGCCCTGACCGATCCGCTGACCGGCGCCGCGCTGGGCGAGGCGGACCGCAACGCGGTCGAGAAGATCCGCATCAACAACGCCCTGCGCCGCACGATCAGCGCGACGCTCGGCGCGCTCACCCTGATGAGCCCCGACGCCGGCACGCGCCGGCAGGCCGCGGAGGCGGTGTTCAAGAGCCGCGACGCCAACGCGCTGGACGCGCTGAACACCGCGCTGGCCAAGGAAACCGACGAGCGCGTCCGCCGCGCGATGACCCAGGCGCGGGCCTCCGTCCTGCTGGCCGGGGAGGCGCCCGACGCCGACAAGATCGCCGCCGTCGCTGTGCTTCAGGAACGCGGCGACCAGGACGCGCGGGCCTTGCTGAACGGCGCTGCCAACACCGGAAGCGACGCGGTGAAGGACGCCGCGATGAAGGCCATCGCGTCCGTCGAGCAGCGGCTCGCCCTGTGGGGGGCGGCGCAGAACCTGTGGTACGGCCTGTCGCTCGGTTCGGTGCTGCTGCTGGCGGCGATCGGGCTGGCCGTCACCTTCGGCGTCATGGGCGTCATCAACATGGCGCACGGCGAGATGGTGATGATCGGCGCCTACGCCACCTTCCTGGTGCAGGAGGCCTTCCGCCAGTGGGCGCCGGGCCTGTTCGATTTCTCCATCCTGGTGGCTCTGCCCGTCGCCTTCCTGGTCTCCGGCGCGGTCGGCGTCGCCATCGAGCGCAGCGTGATCCGCTGGCTCTACGGGCGCCCGCTGGAAACGCTGCTGGCGACGTGGGGCCTGTCGCTGGCGCTCCAGCAGGCGGTGCGTTCCATCTTCGGGCCGACGAACCGCGAGGTCGGTGCCCCGTCCTGGATGTCCGGCGCGTTCGAGCTGGGCGGCCTGACCATCACCTACGGGCGGCTGTGGATCGTCGTCTTCGCCTTTCTCGTCTTCGGCGCGCTGCTGGTGGCGCTGCGCAAGACGTGGTTCGGGCTGAGCATCCGCGCCGTGACCCAGAACCGCAGCATGGCCAACGCCATGGGCATCCGCACCGCGCGGGTGGACGCGCTGACCTTCGGGCTCGGCTCCGGCATCGCCGGGCTGGCCGGCGTGGCGCTGAGCCAGATCGACAACGTCAGCCCCAACCTGGGCCAGGGCTACATCATCGACAGCTTCATGGTCGTGGTGTTCGGCGGGGTGGGCAACCTGTGGGGCACGCTGGTCGGCGCGCTGGCGCTCGGCGGCGTCAACAAGTTCCTGGAGCCCTACGCGGGCGCGGTGCTGGGCAAGATCCTTGTGCTGATCTTCATCATCCTGTTCATCCAACGGCGTCCGCGCGGCCTGTTCGCGCTGAAGGGCCGGGCGGTGGAGGCCTGATCCGATGCTGACCCGTTTCTTCCTGATGGGCCTCGACAAGAAGGCCGGCGTTCTGCTGACCGTCCTGGCGGTGCTGGCCGTGGCGGTGCCGGTGATGGCGCTGGGCACCGCCCCGGACTCGCCCTGGCACATCTCCACCCACACGGTGGCGCTGCTCGGCAAATATCTGTGCTTCGCGCTGCTGGCGCTGTCGCTCGACCTCGTCTGGGGTTTCGTCGGCATCCTGTCGCTGGGGCACGCCGCCTTCTTCACGCTCGGCGGCTACGCCATGGGCATGTACCTGATGCGGCAGATCGGCTCGCGCGGCATGTACGGCAACGCCGACCTGCCGGACTTCATGGTCTTCCTGAACTGGACGGAGCTGCCCTGGTACTGGCACGGCTTTGACCAGTTCTGGTTCGCCGCGATCATGGTGATGCTGGTGCCGGGCCTGCTGGCCTTCGCCTTCGGCTGGTTCGCCTTCCGCTCGCGGGTCACCGGCGTCTACCTGTCGATCATCACGCAGGCGCTGACCTTCGCGCTGATGCTGGCCTTCTTCCGCAACGACATGGGTTTCGGCGGCAACAACGGCCTGACCGACTTCAAGGAGATCCTGGGCTTCGACATCCAGGCCGCCTCGACGCGCGTCGGGCTGTTCGTGGCGACGGTGGTGGCGCTGGCGGCCGGCTACATCCTGGCCTCGGCCGTGGTGGCGTCCAAGCTGGGCAAGGTGCTGATCGCCGTGCGCGACGCCGAGAGCCGGGTGCGCTTCCTGGGCTACGAGACCGACCGCTACAAGCTGTTCGCCTGGACGCTGTCGGCCTGCATGGCCGGCGTGGCGGGCGCGCTCTACGTGCCGCAGGTCGGCATCATCAACCCGTCTGAATTCTCTCCCGCCAGCAGCATCGAGGCGGTGATCTGGGTCGCCGTCGGCGGGCGCGGCACGCTGGCCGGCCCGGTGCTGGGCGCGGTTCTGGTGAATTTCGGCAAGAGCTACTTCACGGCGGCGCTGCCGGAGTTCTGGCTGTTCGCGCTGGGCGGCCTGTTCGTCCTGGTCACCCTGTTCCTGCCCAAGGGCATCCTCGGTCTGGCGGCGCAGCTCCGCGACCGGCTGCCGGCGCGCGCCACGGTCACCGCCAAGCCGGCGGACCAGAAGGGAGTCTGAGAGAGATGAGCACCGAGGACACCCTGCTGTATCTCGACGGCGTGTCGGTCAGCTTCGACGGGTTCCGGGCGCTGAACAGCCTGTCGCTGGTCATCGAACCGGGCGAGATGCGGGCGATCATCGGGCCGAACGGCGCCGGCAAGACGACCATGATGGACGTCATTACCGGCAAGACCCGGCCCGACACCGGCACCATCCTGTTCGAGGGCCGCACCGACCTGACCAGCCTGCGCGAGCCGGCCATCGCCAACCTGGGCATCGGCCGGAAGTTCCAGCGCCCCACCGTGTTCGAGATGCACACGGTCTGGGACAATCTGGAACTGTCGCTGAAGGCGCCGCGCCGTCCGTTGAAGACGCTGACCTATTCGGCGACGCGGGAGGACCGGGCGCGGATCGAGGAGATCCTCGACATCACCCGCCTGTCGCCGCGGCGCGACCGCCCGGCGGGCAGCCTGTCGCACGGCGAGAAGCAGTGGCTGGAAATCGGCATGCTGCTGGCCCAGGACCCGAAGCTGCTGCTGGTCGACGAACCGGTGGCCGGCATGACCGACGCCGAGACCGAACAGACCGCCCATCTGCTGAAGGACATCGCCGGCAAGCATTCGGTGATCGTCGTCGAGCACGACATGGTCTTCGTCCGCGAACTGGGCGTGAAGGTCACGGTGCTGCACGAGGGCTCGGTGCTGGCCGAAGGCTCGCTCGACACGGTGAGCGCCAACAAGCAGGTCATCGACGTCTATCTGGGCCGGTGACGCAAATGTATTTCCCTCGCCCCTCTGGGGAGAGGGGCAGGGTGAGGGGGCGCCCGAAGGGCGGAAACGCAGCCTCCTTGCAGAGCTTTTCCGGCCTGCGGCCGCCCCCTCATCCTAACCTTCTCCCCGGAGGGGAGAAGGGATTCAGGAGAAAGCAAGCATGCTCGACGTACGGTCTGTCGATCTCCATTACGGCGCTGCGCAGGCGCTGCGCGGCGTGTCGCTGACGGCGGAGGTGGGGAAGGTCACCTGCCTGCTGGGGCGCAACGGCGTCGGCAAATCCTCGCTGTTGCGCGCCATCGTCGGGCTGAAGCCGGTGACCGGCGGCACCATCGCCTGGGACGGCGGCGACATCACCAAGCTCGCCCCATCGGAACGGGCGCGGCGCGGCATCGCCTATGTCCCGCAGGGGCGCGAGATTTTCCCGCTGCTGACGGTGCGGGAAAACCTGCTGACCGGCTACGCGCCGCTGAAGCGCGCCGACCGCTCGATCCCCGACGAGGTGTTCGAGCTGTTTCCGGTGTTGAAGTCCATGCTGGACCGGCGTGGCGGCGACCTGTCGGGCGGGCAGCAGCAGCAGCTCGCCATCGGGCGGGCGCTGGTGACCCGGCCCCGGCTGCTGGTGCTGGATGAGCCGACCGAAGGCATCCAGCCCAGCATCATCAAGGACATCGGGCGGGCCATCGCCTATCTGCGCGACAAGGGCACCATGGCGATCCTGCTGGTGGAGCAGTATTTCGAGTTCGCCCGCGATCTGGCCGACGACTGGGCGGTGATGGAACGCGGCGAGGTCATGCTGGCGGGCAGCCGCGACGGGCTGGAGGAGAGCGAGGTCCGGCGGTATCTCACCGTCTGACTCGTCTGCTTCCGGGGGTATCCTCGCGAAGGCGGAGCCGGCTTCCGCCATCCTTGTGCTTCCCGTGGCGGGAACCTGGAACGCCGCCTTCGCGAGGATGGCACCCCTGCGCTTTGTGGAGCTTGGCGCGGAAGCGCGATGCGCTACCATCGCTGCCATCATTCACACCGAAGGCAGTTCCGAATGTCGAGCGTCCTGTCAGCCGACCCCGTTCTCCAGCAGGTTGACCGCGGTTTCGAAGACTCCCTGGGCCGCCTCTGCGACCTGCTGCGCATCCCCAGCGTCAGCACCGACCCGGCCTACAAGGGCGACGTGCGCCGCGCCGCCGACTGGCTGGTGCGCGAGCTGGGCGGGCTGGGCTTCGACGCCTCCGTGCGCGAGACGGCCGGCCATCCCGCGGTCGTCGCCCACCATCCGGGGCCGGGCGGTGCCTCCGACGATAGGGATGTGCCGCACATCCTCTATTACGGCCATTACGACGTGCAGCCGGCGGAGCCGCTGGAGCTGTGGAACAGCCCGCCCTTCGAACCGGCCATCGTCGAGGCCGAGCATGGCCGCCGCATCGTCGCCCGCGGCGCGGTGGACGACAAGGGCCAGGTGATGACCTTCATCGAGGCGTTCCGCGCCTGGCACGCCGTGCACGGCACCCTGCCGATCCGCGTGACCGTCCTGCTGGAGGGCGAGGAGGAGACCGGCAGTCCGAACCTGCTGCCCTTCCTGAAGGCCAACGCGGAGGAGCTGAAGGCCGACGTCTGCGTCATCACCGACACGAACGCCTGGAACATCGACACCCCGGCCATCACCACGCGGCTGCGCGGCCTGCTCTATGTCGAGGCGACGCTGCATGGGCCGAGCCACGATCTGCACTCCGGCATGTTCGGCGGCGCGGTGCTGAACCCGATCAACGCGCTGACCCGCATCCTCGGCCAGATCCACGACGAGGACGGCCGCGTCCGCTTCCCCGGCTTCTACGACGACGTGGCCGAGCCCACAGACGAGGAGAAGGCGATGTGGCGCGACCTCGGCTTCGACGAGAGCGCCTTCCTGGCCGGCGTCGGGCTGACGGCCCCGGCGGGCGAGGCCGGGCGCAGCGCGCTGGAGCGGCTGTGGTCGCGCCCGACCTGCGACATCAACGGCATCTGGGGCGGCTACACCGGCGAAGGGTCCAAGACGGTCATCGCCTCCAAGGCCTCGGCCAAGCTGTCCTGCCGCCTCGTGCCGGCCCAGGACCCGGAGAAGATCCTGGCCGGGATCAAGAGCTTCCTCGAAGAGCGCACCCCGACCGACGGGCGGTGGGAGATCAAGGTGTTCGGCCGCTCACCGGGCGTCCAGGTGCCGACCGACAGCCCCTATCTGCGCGCCGCCATGGCGGGTCTGGGCGACGTCTTCGCCAACCGGCCGGCGCTGGTCGGCAGCGGCGGTTCGATCCCGGTCGGCGGCTACATCCGGCAGGCGTTGGGCTTCGATTCGATCTTCGTCGGCTTCGGGCTGGAGGATGACCGCATCCACTCGCCCAACGAGAAGTTCGAGGTGAAGTGCCTGCACAATGGCATCCGCTCGCACGCCGCCATGCTGGCGCGCTTCGCCGCTCTCTGATCCATCCCGACCTGCACGTTTTCGTGGTTCGGCCCGCGGCTGCGCATCGCGCCCGCGGGCCTTTTTTTCCCTGCGGCATCGTTTGAAGCTCTGTGACTCGGCGGCGAAACAAAAGTTTCTCAAGGGGGAAATTTTAAAAAACTTGAATGTAACAAATAAAAAGAAAAAAGATTGGAGCTTTCAAAGCGTTTTAACCGTCGATTTACTTGTTCCATGCGATAAAAATGGGGTCAAGCGCAGTTCTTATTTTCATGTGCGTGCGGTGCCAAATATCCAAAGGGCCAATGGCCTAGACCAAGGGCATCAACAACCCGTCTTGAGATCAAGCGTGCGACCGGTGTGCTTGTGCGTTGGGGCACCCCCCGCGTGATCCGCCATCCTGCGGGATCGCGTGGTTCATCACGGGCGGCACCCTTCGCGGCGCATGGAAAAATCAATCAAAACAAGGCTTCGCACAGGTCAGCGCACTGATTTGTCTGTGAATTCGTGGAGGGAGTATCGGATGTCTGTTCTCTCGAACGTTACGATTAAGACGAAGATCGTGTCTTCGTTTTCCATACTGGTTATGTTCATCATCGGCTTGGGTCTTTTCAGCATAGACCGCATTTCGACGGTGAACGACGCGGGGAAGGACATCCGCGACAACTGGCTGCCGAGCGTCGGCGAGATCGCCCGGATGACCGACTATTTCGAGTTCTACCGGATTCTGGAGTCCGTGCACATCCTGACCATCGAGCCTGCCCAGCAGGCCGAGGAGGAGAAGACCATGGCGGTGGCCCTGGAGAACTTCCAGGACGCTGCCCGCAAATATGAATCCATGCTGACGCCCGGCTATGAGACCGAGACGTTCCGGAAGCTCATGGGCCATTGGGAGCGTTACCAGGAGCTGAGCCAGCGGAAGGTGCTCCCGCTGTCCCGCGACAATCGCAACGACGAGGCGACGGCGCTCTACAAAGGCGAATCGCGCGTCGAGTTCCGCAAGGCCCAGGCGCTCATGCGCGACCTCATCCAGTTCAACATCCGCAATGGCCGCATCGCCGCCGACCAGGGCGAGGCGACCTACGGGTCGAGCAAGACCCTGCTCATCATCGCGATCTCCGTCGTGACCATCCTCGGCGCCGTGATGGGGCTGGTGATCATCGCCGGCGTCTCCAAGCCGATCCAGCAGCTCACCGCGGTGATGAACCGGCTGGCGGGGCGCGAGCTGACGGTCGCCGTGGACGGCGCGCAGCGCAAGGACGAGCTGGGCGCCATGGCCCGTGCCGTCCAGGTCTTCAAGGACGGGCTGATCGAGGCCGACCGGCTCGCCGCCGCCCAGGCGGCGGAGCAGGCGACCAAGCAGCGCCGGGCGGAAGCCGTGGAACGGTTGGTGGGCCGCTTCGGAGATTCCTCCGCGGCCTCCCTGCGCACGGTCGCCGCCGCCGCCTCGGAGCTGGACGCCACCGCCCACAGCATGACCTCCATGGCCGAGCGGACCAACATCCAGGCGACCGCCGTCCAGGCGGCGGCCGAGCAGACCAGCGCCAACGTCCAGACCGTCGCCTCGGCCACCGAGGAGATGGCCAGCTCGATCCGCGAGATCGCGACGCAGGTGTCGCGCTCCTCGCAGATCGCCGGGCAGGCGGTGGAGCAGGCGAACCGCACCAACGAGACGGTGCGCGGTCTGGTCGAGGCCGCGCAGAAGATCGGCGAGGTGGTCAGCCTCATCACCAACATCGCCAGCCAGACCAACCTGCTGGCGCTGAACGCGACCATCGAGGCGGCGCGGGCCGGCGAGGCCGGCAAGGGCTTCGCCGTCGTCGCCGGCGAGGTGAAGCATCTGGCCTCCCAGACCGCCAAGGCGACCGACGAGATTGCCGCCCAGATCGCCGCCATCCAGGGCGCGACCGACGGCGCGGTGCGCGACATCTCGGCCATCGGCGGCATCATCGGCCAGATCAACGACATCTCCACCGCCATCGCCGCCGCCATCGAGGAGCAGGGCGCCGCGACCAACGAGATCTCCCGCAACGTCCAGGAGGCCGCGACGGGAACCCATCAGGTTTCCGGCAGCATCACCGAGGTCACGCTGGCCGCCGGCGAGACGGGTGCGGCCGCCGGTCAGGTGATGAGCGCGTCGGGCGAGCTGGCCCGCCAGTCGGAAACGCTGCGCAAGGAGATCGAGAGCTTCCTGGCGGAGATCAAAGCCGCCTGAACGGGCAACGGTTCACAGGGTCCACACACAAGAACGGCGGGCGTCCCTGGGGCGCCCGCCGTTTTCGTGCGTGCCGTTCCGCTCAGTGCGGCTTCAGCGCCTCGACCACCTGCATGTGGCCCTGCAGCGCGCCGAGGGTGAGGGCGGAGTTGCCGGCGGTGTCCATGCGGAACGGGTTGGCGCCGCGCTCCACCAGCATCCGGGCCACGCGGTCGTGGCCGTTGTTGGCGGCGTACATCAGGGCCGACCAGCCGTGGCTGGCCACCCGGTCCACCGACACGCCGCGGTCGACCAGGATCTTCACCACCCCCTCATGGCCACGGGCCGCGGCGGCCATCAGGGCGGTCTTGCCGTCGTCGTTGGTGGCGTCGAGTTCGGCCCCGGCGGCGGCCAGCGCGTGGATCGCCGCCTCGTGCCCGCCCCAGGCGGCGTACATCACCGCGGTGGCGCCGTCGGCGGTGCGCAGCTCCGTCTTGGCGCGGCGGTCGATGAGCAGCCGCACCGCGTCGGTCAGCCCCTGTTCGGAGGCCAGCATCAGCAGGGTCTTGCCGTTGTCCACCCGCTTGTTCGGATCGGCGCCGCCGTCCAGCGCGCGCTTCAGCTCGTCGGTGCGGCGCATCAGGGCGATGGCGCCGTCGCGGCTGTCCAGTCCGGGCCGGACCTCGGCGGTGGCCGGGAATGTCGGCGGGGTGCCGGGCGCGGCGGAGGCCGTGGCCGTCGCGGGAAGCACACGCCCTTCGCCGGCCGCCTTGATGCGGTCGCGCAGGTCGCCGGTGTTGGGGGCGACGATCAGGGCGCGCTCGTAGAAGCGCCGCGCCTCGTCCCAATTGCCGTCGCGCTCCGCCAGCGCGGCCCAGCGGCGGTAGGTGTCCTCCATGGTCGTCAGAAGGTCCTGGATCTCCGGCGTCGCCGGGGCGATCTCGCGCAGGCGCGACACCGTCTCGTAGGCGTTGTTGTTCGGCGGCGTGGTCAGCAGCTTGGCGGCGATCTGCCGGCGGGCCTGATCGACCAGGGTGCGGACGCGCGGATTCAGGCCGTTGTCGCTGGCCGAGAAGGGCGTGGACGCCGTGGGGGTCGCGGGCTGGGGCATCGCCGGGGCGGCCATCTGGGGCGCCGGCTCATCGACCAGCGGCGGCAGGGTGGCGGAACCGGTCGGGCCTTCGCTCTGCTCCGTGCGGTACTCGGTCGCCCGCGGCTTGGGCGGTTGGGTGTGCTCCGCGGCCAGCGGGTCGGCAGCCGGAACCGGCGGCTTCGGCGTCTGGGCCGCCGGAGCGACGGGCGGCTGCTCCGGCTTTGCCGCCATCGCCGGAGTGGGGGCCGGAGTCGGGGCCGGGGCCGGGTTTGGAGCCGGCGTGGCGTTCATGGTGCGCGTGGCGGGCGGCGGCGCGTCGGCCCTGGTCGGCGCCGGGCCGGCGACCGGCACACCCGCCTCGGCGGGGAGCGAGGCGAGATAGGGGTTCTGCGGCCGGGGGACCGCCAGCGTGTCGGGACCCCGGCTGCCCAGGCTGGGCTCGTCCGCGAACGGACCGAACGGAATGGTCACCCGTTCCGCCACGAAGCCGCGGAGGTCCTGCCAGCCCTGGCGGGCGTAATCGAGCGCCCGTTCGGGCGTGGCGCCGGGAACGGCCAGGGTCACGCCGGCCCCGGCGGCGCCCAGCAGGATCAGGGTGGTGATCGCCGCCCCGGCCAGCGCGGCGCGGCGGCGTGGGCGTTTGACCGGCAGATCGGCGACCGGAGCGCCGGTCTCCGGTATGGTCCAGCCGTCCGGCGCGTCCCAGTCGTTGGCGGGCCAGTCGTTGGCGTCGCGTTCCGCCGCGCGGCGCGGCGGCGGCGGAGCGGCGCGCGGCGGGGTAAGAGCCGGCCCGGCGGCGGGCCCAGCGGACGGAATCGCGGCGGCGGGCGCGACGGAGGGACCGGCGCCGGGCGTCATGCGGTAGATCACGCCAAGCTCGCGCACCGCCTCGGCCAGCCCTGGGCGGGCCAAGGTCCGCTCCATCTCCGGCGTGCCGCAGAGCAGGACCTGGAGGAAACGCCCGCTCGGCGTCTCGGAACGGGTGAGGTCGATCAGGTCGGCCAGCGCCGGGGCGGCCAGCACGCCCGCGTTCTCCACCGCCAGCAGGCCCGTGCCGGCGAGGTCCAGCCGCTCCTCCAGCTCCTCGATCAGCGTGTCGAAATCGCGGTCGTCGCTGTCTGACGGCAGGGCGGCGTCGCCGGCGGCGGACACCAGATCCTCGACCTGCGCCCCGGCGCTGGCGGCGACCGGAAGCACCAGCGCCCCGTCGGAGCCGACCTGCTCGACGAGCTGGTGGAAGACCGCCGCTCGTCCGGACCCGGCCTCGCCGACCAGCACCAGCAGCCGTTTGCGCGCCAGCAGGGCCAGCAGAAGGCCGTCGAAGACCTCCGTCTGGTCGGGGCGCAGGCCGGCGGCCTGGGGTTGGGGCTTCGCCTTCGCCGCAGAGCGATTCGAGGATGGCGTGGCTTTCGGAGCGGAACGGTCCATGGGGGCGCGCGCAATCCAATTGATGGGACGTGACACTCCTGACTCTAGTGGCCCGCCGCCGTCCTGCGACGGTGCAAAGGGACGGGACCGCCACCTCTTATGGAGAAGGCGTGCGTCGGGATGGCTGATTCGGGCGGAGCGCTGCGCTATAGGGGGGACTGCTTTTTCCACCCCCGTTCATTCTCCATCCGCGCTTGGGAGTCCCGCATGGGCATGGGTCCGATGCGAATCGGCGTCGATCTGGGCGGCACTAAGATCGCCGCCACCCTTTTGGCCCCCGACGGGACGGAGCGGGCGCGGCACCGCGCCGACACGCCCCGCGGCTACGCGGAGACGCTGGGCGCCTTGGCGGCCACCGTGGCGGCGCTTGAGGAGCGGGCGGGCTGCCGCGACGCCACGGTCGGCCTGTGCCTGCCCGGCGTCGTCGACGGCGCGGCGGGCACCGTGCGCGCGGTCAACCTGCCCTGGCTGGATGGGCGGCCCTTTGCCGCCGACCTGTCGCGGGCGCTGAACCGCCCCGTGCGGATCGCCAACGACGCCAACGCCTTCGCCCTGTCGGAGGCGGTGGACGGGGCGGCGGCCGGAGCGCCGCTGGTCTTCGGAATCATCCTGGGCACCGGGGTCGGGGGCGGGATCGTCGCGGACCGGCGCATCCTGCCCGGCGCCAACGCGCTCGCCGGGGAGTGGGGGCACAACCCGCTGCCTTGGCGGGTGGCGGAGGACGGCCCGTCGCTGCCCTGCGGCTGCGGGCGGGAGGGCTGCATCGAGACCCTGCTGTGCGGCGCCGGACTGGCACGCCTGCACCATTGGCGGACGGGGGAGGCGCTGGCCCCGCCGGAGATCGCCGCCCGTGCCCGCTTGGGCGACGCGCAAGCCCGGGCGACGCTGGACCGCCATGCCGATGCGCTGGCCCGCGCGCTCGCCGCCGTCATCAATCTGCTCGACCCCGACGCGGTGGTGGTCGGCGGCGGCCTGTCGGACCTGCCGGGGCTCTACGAGGCGGTGCCGGCCCTGTGGGGACGCTGGGCGCTGAGCCCGGCCCCCCGCACCCGCTTCCTCCGCGCGCGCCATGGCGCCGAAAGCGGTATGCGTGGCGCGGCGTGGCTTTGGCCCAGGGGGTGATCCCTTCGGCCGATGTTTCGAAATTGGCGCGGCTTTTGCTCTATACCCTCCGACACGGAAGGGAGAGGGCCCATGTTCGGCTTCATCACGGGATTTCAGAAGGGGCGGCGCGGGTCTTCGCTGCAAACTGCAAATCAAAATGCCTATCGCAATATGCAGAAGGCGGCGCCGTCGCATCCTGCAAACGGCGTACTGGCCAAACGTCAGCTGGAGGAGGCCTGTGTCCTTCTTCAGGACGCCGCCGAAGACCTGGAATCGGTCCTGTCGGGAATGCCCGTGCCCGCCGGCCGGGCCGACCTGAACGAGGCGATCGGCACGATCATGGAGACGTTGAGGCTGGTCGCCTCCGCCCATGCACGGCTGGAGCACCCGCAGATCCATGGCGGCGCGCTGGCTGACTGAGGGGGGCCGAACGGATGGGTCAGAAACGCGAAAGGGCGGCTCCGCCGGGGAGCCGCCCTTTCGTTTGTCCGGAGACCCGGCCTCCGATCACTCGGAAACGGTCTGCCAGAAGAAGAACACGACGGCCAGAACCATCAGGGCGATGTCCATGGGTAACTCTCCTCGAAGCTGCGTGTGA
Organism: Azospirillum brasilense; assembly: GCF_003349955.1. Lineage (GTDB taxonomy): Bacteria > Pseudomonadota > Alphaproteobacteria > Azospirillales > Azospirillaceae > Azospirillum > Azospirillum brasilense_B. Next base: position 11,469 of record NZ_QLKQ01000064.1, on the reverse strand, counting down.
GGGTCGAAATTCTGCGGCCTCTATACGACAGTTTCGCACGCGCGTGCAGGGGGTGTTTCACGAAAGCGCCATTTTGCCGCCGATCCAGGTCGCCCGCACCCGCAGCCGCCGGTCGAGATGCACGAGGTCGGCGGCCAGGCCGGGCCGGATGCGGCCGCGCCGTCCCGCCATGCCCATGAAGTCGGCCGGGTAGGCGGCGGCCATGCGCAGCGCCTCGTCCAGCGGGATGCCGACCCTTTCCACGGCGTTGCGCACCGCCGTCGCCATGTCCAGGGCGGAACCGGCCAGCGTGCCGTCGGCGTTGACGCAACGCCCGTCCTCCACCCGGATGTCCTCGCCGTAGAGCTGGAAAGTGCCGGCCGGGTGATCTTCGGGAGCGCCGACCGGCGGCATCGCGTCGGTCACCAGGAACAGCCGGCCGCGGGCCTTCGCCTTCCAGGCCAGACGGACGGAGGCGTCATGGACATGGTGCCCATCGACGATGATGCCGCACCAGACCGCATCGTCCTCCAGCGCGGCCCCGACCATGCCGGGCTCGCGGGAGCCGAGCGGGCTCATGGCGTTGAACAGGTGGGTCGCCCCGGTGATGCCCGCGGCGAAGCCGGCCTTCGCCTGCGCCCAGGTGGCGGCGCTGTGGCCGGCGGCGACGCGCAGGCCGGCGGCGGCGAGCCGGCGGATCGGCTCCGGCGGAACCGCCTCCGGCGCCAGAGTGACCAGGGCCGGCAGGCCGGAGAGGCCGCCGAGCAGGGCGAGGTCGCCCGCGTCGGGGGCCGCGATGAAGCGGGCGTCGTGGACGCCGCGCCGTTCCGGCGCGATGTGCGGGCCTTCCAGATGGATGCCGAGCACGCCGGGCATTCCCTCCGCCAGCGCGGCGCGCACCGCGGCGACGGCGGCGGCGCGCTTTTCGGCCGAGTCGGTGATGAGGGTGGGCAGCAGGCCGGTGGTGCCGAAGCGGCGGTGCGCCTCGGCGATGCGGCGCAGCGTCGGCGGGTCGGGCGTGTCGTTGAACAGGGCGCCGCCGCCGCCATTCACCTGGAGATCGATGAATCCGGGGGCGAGGATGCCGCCGCCGAGATCGACCACCTCGGCCTCCGGCGGAATCGCCTCGGGTGCGACGATGGCGGCGATGGCCGGGCCGTCGAGCAGCAGGGCGGCGCCGGCCAGCACCGAGTCGCCGGTGTGGAGCGTGGCGTTGACGAGCGCTTTCAGCGGCCGGTCGTCGGCGGGGCAGTGTGCGAGGCTCAATTCGGCACCCGATGGGCTGCGGCGGGGATCGGCGGTGGGCCGACAGGAAAACCCGGCGCGGCTTGCGGCGCAAGGGGACGTCGCGCGATCAAATCCCTTGGCTTCGTATGGATTATGCCGCTGGAATTGTTGGGGTATGGTGTTTGTTAGGGATTGCCAGAAGGGACAGGTTTCTGGCAGAAAAAAGGCCGCTGACGAACAGCGGCCTGAGTTTAGGGAGGAAACGCCCAAGAAGGGCGAAGCAGCAATCTCTTGCTGCGCTGCAAAATTAACAAAGATCTCAGGTGGGTGGAAACCCCGAAGCAATGGCCCCTTGCGGGGCCGTTGCTTTTTCCGGGGTCGCTGTGACCGGAGAGTCACAATCGTATCGGATGCGATAACATCGTTGAACGATGCATCCGGACCTGATGGCGCGCTTTCCCGTTGATCCGATCGTGCGCCCGCGCGACAGCGCCCACCGGCGATGCCCCGGACAACGCCCGGACAACGAAGGAGAGCCGCCCGTGACCGACCAGCCGTCCCCCGCTTCCACCGAAGGCAAGCCATCGGCGCTCGTCCGGTTCGACGCCTTCGCGGCGATGCTGGGCGACCGCCGGCCCGCCGTCTTCCTCGACTATGACGGGACCCTGACGCCCATCGTGGAGCGGCCCGACTTGGCACTCCTCGACGAGTCCGTGCGCGCGGTGATCCGGCGGCTGGCCGGGCTGTGCCCGGTGGCGGTGGTCAGTGGGCGCGACCTGGAGGATGTGGCCCGCCATGTCGGGATCGACGACCTGATCTACGCCGGCAGCCACGGCTTCGACATCCGTGGCCCCGGCCTGCGCACCCAGATCGGCGAGGAGTATCTCGGCGATCTCGACGCGGCGGAAGCGGAGCTGCGGCGGCGCCTGGACGGCGTCGAGGGCGCTCTGGTCGAGCGCAAACGCTTCGCCATCGCCATCCACACCCGGCGGGTCGCCGCGGAGCGCAAGGCGCCGGTCGGCGACGCGGTGCGGGACGTCGCGTCGGCCTTTCCGAACCTGCGCGTCACCGGCGGCAAGGAAATCCACGAGCTGCGGCCCAACGTCCCGTGGGACAAGGGCAAGGCGGTGCTGTCGCTGCTCGACACGCTGGGTCTGGCGGGTCCGGAGACGCTGCCCCTCTACCTCGGTGACGACGAGACGGACGAGGACGCCTTCCGCGCTCTGGCGGCGCGTGGAGAGGGGCGGGGAGTCGGCATCCGCGTCATGGACCCGCCGGCCCCCAGCGCCACCGGATGGAGCCTGAAGGACCCGGCGGAAGCCGGCGCCTTTCTCGACCGTCTGGCCGTCTGGCTGGCGGAGGGCTGAACCAGCCCGCCGGTCTCCATCGCTTTTCCGCCGAAAAAGGGGTAGGGTGGTCTTCGGCCAATCGAGAGGTTCCACCATGGACATCGGCGCGCTCGGCGCACCGCGGATGCCGTCTCTGCAGGACGCCCAGGCCTCCGCCCTGGCGGGGCTTCAGGGCGCCCAGTCCCGTGCCGACGAGGCGGGGGCGCAGCTCGCCGCCGGCAACCTCGACCCGGCGGTGGTGGTCAGCCTCTCCTCGGCCCAGACCGACTTCGCCGCCAACGTCAAGGTGATGCAGGCCGCGCAGGACAACACCAAGCGCGTCCTCGACATGCTGGTGTGAACCGCCTCCGCGCCGCCTGCCTCCTCACACCGCCAGATAGGCGCGGCGCACTCCTTCGTCTTCCAGCAGCGTCCGCATCGGGCCTTCGAAGCGGATCTGCCCTTTCTCGATGACGCTCGCGCGGTCGGCGACCGCGGCGGCGAAGGCGAGATTCTGTTCCGACACCAGGATCGACAGCCCTTCCGCCTTCAGGGCGCGCAGGGCGTCGGCCATCTGCTGCACGATGCGCGGGGCCAGCCCCTCCGACGGTTCGTCGAGCAGCAGGAGCGACGGGTTGCCCATCAGCGTGCGGGCCAGAGTCAGCATCTGCTGCTCGCCGCCGCTCATCCGCCCGCCGCGGCGGCCCCGCATCTCGGCGAGGTTGGGGAAGAGGGCGTAGAGCCGCTCCGGCGTCCAGTGGGGGGCGCCGTCGCGGGGCGGCTGGCGGCCGACCTCCAGATTTTCCTCCACCGTCAGGTCGGTGAAGACGCGCCGGTCCTCCGGCACGTAGCCGAGGCCGAGCCGCGCGATGCGGTGCGGCGGCAGGGCGGAGACGTCGCGCCCGTCGAAGACCACCGAGCCGGCGTGCCGGTCGAGCAGCCCCATGACCGCCTTCATGGTCGTGGTCTTGCCGGCGCCGTTGCGGCCCATCAGGGCGACCACCTCGCCCCGCTCCACCGACAAATCGACGCCGGTCAGGATGTGCGCCCGCCCGTACCAGGCCTGGAGCCCGCGGACGCTCAAAAGCGGCCGGCCGGTCATGCGGCACCTCCCAGATAGACGGCCTGGACGCGCGGGTCGGCGCGCACGGCGTCGGGCGAGCCCTCGGCGATCAGCTGGCCGCGGTCGAGCACGATGATGCGGGTGGCGTGGCCGAACACGACGTCCATGTCATGCTCCGTGAACAGGACGGCGAGGCCGCGCTCGCGGACGAGGGAAGAGGTCAGCGCCATCAGCTCCTGCCGCTCGCCGGGGGCCATGCCGGCGGTGGGTTCGTCCATCAGCAGGATTTTCGGATCGCCGGCCAGCGCCATGGCGAGTTCGACGCGCTTCAGGTCGCCATAGGCCAGCACGCCGCAGGGACGCTCCGCCTGGGCGCCCATGCCGACGCGCTCCAGCAGGGCCATCGCCTCGTCGCGGAACCCGGCCGCCGCCGGGGTCCACAGCCCGAACAGGCGCCTGTGGACGGAGAGCAGGACCATCTGCACATTCTCGCGCACCGTCATCGAGGCGAAGGTGGCGGTGATCTGGAAGGTCCGGCCGACGCCCATCCGCCAGACGCGGCGCGGCGGCAGGCCGACGATGTCCACCCCGTCCAGCCGCACCGTGCCCGCGTCGGGGCGCAGCTGACCGTTCAGCAGGTTGAAGCAGGTCGTCTTGCCGGCGCCGTTCGGTCCGATCAGCGCCAGCACCTCCCCGGCGTCCAGCGCGAAGGACACGCCGCGCACGGCCTGCACGCCGCCGAAGGCGCGCTGGAGGTTCTCGACGGCGAGACGGCGGCTCATGACTCCCTCCCGCGGGTCCACAGGTCGCGGACGAAGCCGGCGACGCCCTTGGGGAAGGCCAGAACCAGCACCAGGATGACGGCGCCCAGGACCAGCCGCCACCAGTCGGTCCGGCTCATCGCCTCGGTCTCCAGCAGGTGGAACAGGGCGGCGCCCACCACCGGGCCGCTCAGCGTCTGGATGCCGCCCATCAGCACCATGACCAGAGCGTCCACCGACACCGGCACGGCCATCAGGGTGGGGAAGACGCTGCCCTTGGCGAAGGCGTAGAGCCCGCCGGCCAGACCAGCGGCGGAGCCGGCCAGGGCGAAGCTCAGCCACTGGTGGCGGCGCACGTTGATGCCCACCGATTCGGCGCGCAGCGCGGAGTCGCGCCCGGCGCGCAACGTGTAGCCGAAGGGCGCGAAGGCGGCGCGGCGCAGCAGCAGCAGCGCGCCGCCGGCCAGCGCCAGGGTCAGCCAGTAATAGGCCGCCTTGCCGGCCGCCCAATCCGGCGGCCAGACGCCGAGGATGCCGTTGTCGCCGCCGGTGAAACCGTACCACTGGAAGGTCACCGACCAGACGATCTGTGCGAAGGCCAGGGTGAGCATGGCGAAGTAGAGGCCCGACCGTCGCACGCAGAACCAGCCGGCGGCCAGCGCCCCCAGCCCGGCGAGCAGCGGGGCAGCGGCCAGCGCCAGCGGCATGGGGGCGGCCAGATGCTTGACCAGCAGCGCCGCGCCGTAGGCGCCGAGCCCGAAATAGGCGGCGTGCCCGAAGGAGACGAGGCCGCCCAGCCCAATCAGCAGATGCAGGCTGGCGGCCAGCAGCGCCAGGATCACCACCTCGGTCAGCACGATCAGCGCGTAGTCGCCGGCGACCAGCGGCACCGCGGCCAGCAGGGCGAGCAGCAGGGCGGGCACCCAGCGCGCCATGCCGGCCGCGGCGATCAGCGGCGGGCCGGGGCTGGCGGCGGTGGGCGGCGCGTCCTCGGCGCGGCCGAGCAGGCCGTAGGGGCGGATCACCAGCACCACCGCCATGAACAGGAAGACCAGGACCAGCGTGATCTGCGGGAAGACCAGAATGCCGAAGGCCTGCAACTGCCCGATCAGCAGCGAGGCGACGAAGGCGCCGGTCAGGCTGCCCATGCCGCCGACCACGACGACGACGAAGGCCTCGACCACGATGGCCATGTCCATGTGCAGGTTCACCGCCTCGCGCGGGACCTGGAGCGCGCCGCCCAGCCCGGCCAGCGCCGAGCCCAGGAACAGCACCCCGGTGAACAGCCGCGCCGGATCGACGCCGAGCGCCGAGGCCATGTCGCGGTCCTGGGTCGCCGCGCGGACCAGCGTGCCCCAGCGCGTGCGGTTGAACAGCAGCCAGAGCAGGCCCAGCACCAGCGGTCCCAGCCCGATCAGCACGAGGTCGTAGAGCGGGAAGGGCTGGTCGAGGATGTCCACGGAGCCGCGCAGCCCCGGCGCCCGCCGGCCGAGCAGATCCTCCGACCCCCAGATCCACGAGGCGGCGTCCTGCATCACCAGCACCACGCCGAAGGTGGCGAGCAGCTGGAACAGCTCCGGCGAGCGGTAGAGGCGGCGCAGCAGCCCGACCTCCATCAGCGCGCCGAGCAGCCCGACCGCCAGCGAGGCGGCGGCCACCGCGCCCCAGAAGCCCAGCGGCGTGCCGCCCCAGCGCTCCACCAGCGTCCAGCCGAGATAGGCGCCCAGCATGTAGAAGGAGCCGTGCGCGAAATTCACGATCCGCGTCACGCCGAACACGATGGTCAGCCCGGACGACACCAGGAACAGCGTCGCCGCCGTGGCGAGGCCGCTGAGGAATTGCACGAGGTAGAAGGACATCGGCTCTTTTCGGCAGGGTCGGCGGGGGAGCGAGGTTTTGCCCCCTCCCTAGCCCTCCCCCGCTATGCGGTGGAGGGGATCAAAATCCCTCTCCTGCGGAGCGGGGGAGGGAAGGGGCCCGCGGCGTAGCCGTGGGAAGGGTGGGGGCAAGAACGCCGCCCCTTACTCCGGGCGCATCTTGCGGACGGCCTCGTCGGACGGCAGATAGTCCGCGCCGTCGGCGTAGCGCCAGCCGGTCATCACGCCCTGGCCGTTCTTCACCGTGGTCTTGCCGACATAGGCGCCCATCGTCGCCTGATGGTCGAGCGCGCGGAAGGTGATCGGGCCGAAGGGGCTGGACAGGTCGAGCCCGGACAGCGCGTCCACGACTTTCTCGGCGTCGGTGGAGCCGGCCTTTTCCACGGCGGCGGCGATGGCCTTGAAGGTGGCGTAGCCGACGACCGAGCCCTGGCGCGGCGGCTCGTTGAAGCGCTTCACATAGGCCTCGCGGAAGGCCTTGTGCTCCGGCGTGTCGATCTGCTCCTGCGGGTAGCCGGTGACGATCCACCCCTCCGGCGCCTCGTCCTTCATGGGGTCGAGATACTCCGGTTCTCCGGTCAGCAGGCTGACGACGGTGCGGTTGCGGAACAGGCCGCGCCCCTCGCCCTCGCGCACGAACTTGGCGAGGTCGGCGCCGAAGGTGACGTTGAAGATGGCGTCGGGCTTGGCCGCGGCCAGCGCCTGCACGGTCGGCCCGGCCTCCAGCTTGCCCTGGGCCGGCCACTGTTCGGCGACGAACTCGACGTCCGGACGCTTCTCCGAGAGGAGCTGTCGGAACCACTGCACCGCCGACTGGCCGTACTCGTAGTTGGGGGCGACGGTGGCCCAGCGCTTGGCCGGCAGCTTCGCCGCCTCCTCCACCAGCATGGCCGCCTGCATGTAGGTGCTGGGGCGCAGGCGGAAGGTGTAGCGGTTGCCCTTGGTCCAGGTGATGGCGTCGGTCAGCGGCTCCGCCGCCACGAAGGGCAGCTTGTTGCGGGCGGCGAAGTCCGCCACGGCCAGCCCGACGTGCGAGAAGTAGGTGCCGGCCAGCAGCTCGACCTTCTCGTTCGACAGCAGCTCCTGCGCGACGCGTACGGCGTCGTCCGGCTTGCCGGCGTCGTCGCGGGAGACGACCTCCAGCTTGCGCCCGCCGAGCAGGCCGCCCGCCGCGTTCACCTCCTCCACCGCGAGCTGCCAGCCCTGGCGGTAGGGGATCGTGAAGGCCGGCAGGCCGGTGTAGCTGTTGATCTCGCCGACGTGGATCGGCTGGCTTTCCGCCTGGGCGTGGGATGCCGACGGCGCGGCAACGCAAAGGGCGGCGGCGAGGGCGGCGGCGCCCGGCGCGAGCAGGAAATGGCGGCGGTTCATGGTCGGCGGTATCCCGGCGCGGTTGGCGGCTGCCCGAACGCTTGGAACGGCAGCGTGAACGCAATGTCTGCGTTCATAGCAAACCCACCGCAAAAGTCACCGTTCCGTTGCGCCGCACCACGCCAGTTTTCCGCGGGCCGGTGCCGGAGCCGCCGGTCTCACATCAGGCGGGAGAGAAGCATGAGGAAGGTCGCCTGCTCCTCCGGGGTCAGCGGGTCCAGGGTGCGGTGATGCGCCCGGGTGGCGTTCTCCAGCAGGGTGTTGACCAGCGATTGGCCGGCGCGGGTCAGGCTGACGCTGGTGCGGCGCCGGTCCTGCGGGTCCGGCTGGCGCTCCACCAGCTTGCGCTCGACCAGGCGCAGGATCACGCCCTGGGTGGTCGCCGGGTCCATGAAGGTCAGCCGGCCCAGCTGGTTCTGCGACAGCGACCCTTCGGTCCGCAGCGTGACCAGGGCGCCCCACTGGGTGGGGGTGAGCTGGGAGTCGCCGATCATGTCCATGAAGATGGAGGACGCGCGCTGGTGAGCCCGGCGAAGGCGATAGTGCACCTGCCCGGTCAGCAGGTAATCGTCGGTCGGAGGATGGGCGATCTGATCCATGGGCGCACACGAGCGTTGCGGAGCCGGACCGTTTCCGGTTGCGGCGGGTGTCGGCGGAACACCGTGCGACAGGTCCGGCGCCGGACCCGGGGAGTGTTCCCGGGAGTGCGCCAAATGCAGCAGGCTTCGCTTCAAAGCCTAGGCGTGGAAGTCGCGATAGGCAACGCTCGTTGCTGCGGCATAGAGCCACAGTCTAGGACCGGGCACTATTTGCAATGAAAAGCACTCGCGAACGAAGATGAGTCGTGCGCTTCAAGAATCTTGCCGGAGGGACTAGGGCGCAATCTGCATATGCGGGTGTGTTTTGGTCCTTCCGGAGCGTTATCCGCATTTCGATTATGGATTTTGTTTCGGCGGGTAAGTGTTCGGTGGCGGAGTCCTTTCGCGGTCGGATCTCGGCAGGTCGCCATCGGGCGGTGGAACACTCCCCGGTGTGTAGGGTGGCATCACGATATCGTCACCCGGGTGGCGCGGCGATTTGGGCGGCGGGGGCGTGGTCAGGGGTCTGGTCATGCTCGGCGCGTCCTCATGGGTCGGGTTGGCAAAGGTCAGGTTGGCGCGGCTCAGAACCGCCTTTGCATGAACGGACGCCGCCAACGGCTGGTTCCCGGGGCGGCGGGCGTGTGTCTTTTCGTGGTCGTATGACCTTAGCTCTAATGGTGCGGGCGTATGGCAATAGAGCGCCCGTCTGACGCAAGTCTTGTTGCGCCAACAACACAGGCGCGGGCAAAAACCACGGCTGAACGGCTTCACTGTTGCACGGACATCACGCCTTGAGTTGTCTTTGCAGCGACTGTCCGCTTCTGCCGGAGCGGCGAATGCACATTCCGAGGCCATTCGGCCGCCCGATACGAGCCACTGATTTCAGCCTAGCGCGGTGACCCATGAAGCCCAGCTCCTTGCCCTTCCTCGCCCTCGCGCTCGCGTCCACCGTGCTGACGGCGCTGCCCGCGGCCACGCCGGTGAGCGCCCAGGAACTGCAGCGCGGTGAATCCGTGCTGGAGCGCCGCCGTCCGGAGGTCGAACAGCTCGGCATCCGTGCCGGATCGTTCCGGATCCTGCCGCGCATCGAGACCGGCCTGACCTATGAAAGCAACGTCTTCGCCACCGAGAACGACAGGCGCGACGACTTCATCTGGGTCACCCAGCCGCGCGTCGACGTGCGTTCGGATTTCAACAACCACGCCCTGAACTTCTCGGCCTCCGGCAACATCGGCCGCTTCTTCGACTACTCGTCGGAGAATTACGCCGATTACCGGGCGCAGGTGGACGGCCGCTACGACATCACCCGCGACAGCTCGGTCAGCGGCCTGCTGTTCAGCCGCCGCGACCACGAGGGGCGGTCCGACCCGAACTTCGACGTGTCGCTGGGCACCGGCACCGTGGTGCCGCGCTTCGCGGAACCGGTGAACTACTTCACCCACGGCGGCGAGGCGTCCTTCAACCAGCGCTTCAACCGCCTGCGTATGCGCCTGACCGGCGGTGCCCAGTACACCTCCTACCAGGACGCCGAGCTGACCAACGGGAGCAAGGAGTCGCAGGATGACCGCGACCGCTGGAACTACACGGGCACGGCCCGCGTCGGCTACGAGTTCATCCAGGGCTACGAGGCCTTCGTCCAGGGGTCCTACAACTGGACCCGTTACCGGCTGAGCCGGGATTTCGGCGGCGTCAACCGCGACTCGGACGGCTATGAGGTCGTCGGCGGCCTATCCACCGACCTGACCGGCCTGATCAACGGCGAGATCTATGCCGGTTATCTGAGCCGGACCTACGACGATCCGACGCTGAAGGATTTCGGTGGTCTGGCCGTGGGCGGCCGCCTGAACTGGTCGGTGACCCAGCTCACCTCGGTCACCGGTTCGCTCAGCCGTCAGGTCCGCGAATCGACCTACGCCCGCGGCAGCCAGATCGCATCGAGCTACAACCGCACCGTCGCCGCCGTCGGCGTGGATCACGAGCTTCTGCGCACTCTGCTGCTGAACGCCCGCGTCCAATGGCGCCAGGACGACTTCAACGGCGTGGACCGCACCGACGACGTCTACACGCTGGGGGCCGGCGCCAGCTACCAGCTGAGCCGCTATGTCTTTGTGAATGGCGGTTATACTTACGAAAAGCGTAACTCGAACCTCAGTGGTTTCGACTACTCCGACAATCTGGTCTATCTGCGCGTTGGCGCTCAGATGTAATCAGGTCGTCCAGGGCATGCAAAAGGGGCGTTCATCTTCCGATGGGCGCCCCTTTTGCATTTCCGCCTATACGGTGACGCGAATCCTTTTCCTCCGTTGGCGTTACTTCCTCTCCACTTTTTCCCAAGCGCGTGCGAGTTGCTAGTCTCCCTCCGTGACCGCTCAGGGTTCGGCGGCTCCATCCGCGGAGCGCGGACCCGATGTCCTCACGAGCTATGGAGAAGGGTTAGGGATGAATCGACGTAACGTGTTCCGCGCGCTCGGAATGACCGTGGTCGCCGCCGCGATGGTCGGCTGCGCCGGTGGCCAGGATGCCCCTCTCGAACCGCCCGGCGTCGCCCAGATGACGGACTACCGCCTGGGGGCTGGCGACGCGCTGCGCGTCATCGTCTTCGGCGAGGAGCAGCTCTCCGGCGAGTTCCGCGTCGACGGCTCGGGCAAGGTCGCCATGCCGCTGATCGGCGAGGTGACGGCCCGCGGCCACACCCCGCGCGAGCTGGAGGCCGACATTTCCAAGCGCCTGTCGCAGGGCTACGTCCGCGACGCCAAGGTCAGCGTCGAGGTGCTGAACCACCGGCCCTTCTTCATCCTGGGCGAGGTCCGCAACCCCGGCCAGTACCAGTATGTCAACGGCATGACCGCCCTGTCCGCGGTGGCGATGGCCGGCGGCTACACCTACCGCGCCAAGGAGGATTACGTCCTGATCACCCGCGGCGCCGATCCCAAGAAGGAGCTGCGCCGCGCGCCGATCACCACGCCGGTGATGCCCGACGACGTGCTGCGCGTGCCGGAGCGCTATTTCTGATCGGCAGCCGGTTCCGAACACTCGCCAGACGGCCCATTTGTTTCGGAAGACTGGGGCAGGTGCCCCGCCGCCATTGGACGCCATGACGATGTCCCTCTTCCCGCCGGGAGGAGGGACATTTTTTTGCGCAGTCACCCGTCGTCGCGGGTGCCCTCGCCGTAGGGGAGATCGCCTTTGCGGAAGGCATCGGCGCCCTTGGAGTGGCCCGAGGGCGCGCGGGCGTCGGGAGGTGCGGGCTCGTGAGCGCTGGCGGCGGGGGGCGGCCGAGTG
>NZ_QLKQ01000063.1 GCF_003349955.1 Azospirillum brasilense | reverse complement strand
TGACCGGCGTCGCGGTGGCGAGGTCGATGGACCAGGTGCCGCCGGTCGCCGTGGTCGTGTAGGTCGCCCCGCCGATGGTGACGGTGACGGTGCTGCCGGCCTCCGCCGTGCCGGCGAGGGTGGGCGCCGCGCTGTTGGTCAGTGCCGCGCTGGTGACGGTGGGAGCGTTCGGCGCCGTCGTGTCGATGGTCAGCGTCTGCGTCCCCGCCGAGGAAACGTTGCCGGCGGCGTCGCGCGCGGTGACGGACACGGCGTTGGTGCCGTTGGCGTTCAGACCCAGCGAGCCGGAGGCCGGAATGGCCGTGGCGAGGTTGACGCTCCAGGCGCCGGTTCCCGACGCGGTGGCCGTGTAGGTGGCGCCGCCGACCGTGACGGTGACCGTGCTGTTCGCCTCCGCCGTGCCGCTGATGGTCGGCTTCACCGCCTTGGTCAGGGCGGCGCTGGTCACCGCCGGGGCATCCGGCGCCGTCGTGTCGATGGTTAGCGACTGGGTGCCGGCCGCAGAGGTGTTGCCCGCGGCGTCGGTCGCCGTGACGGACACGGGGTTGGCGCCGTTGGCGTTCAGGCTCAGCGTGCCCGAGTCGGGGGTGGCCGAGGACAGGTCCACGCTCCAGGCGCCGGTCCCCGGGGCGGCCGTGGTGGTGTAGGTCGCCCCACCCACCGTGACGGTGACCGTGCTGTTCGCCTCCGCCGTGCCGGCGAGGGTTGGCGCCGTGCTGTTGGTCAGCGCCGCGCTGGTCACCGCCGGGGCGTTCGGCGCCGTGGTGTCGATGGTCAGGGTGAGAGCGGTCGATGCCGGGGAGGTGCTGCCATCGCGGGTGGCCGTCGCGGTCAGGGTGTGGCTGCCCTGGGCGAGGGTGCCGGTCGGCGTGATGGTCCACTGCCCGTTGACCGCGGTGGCGGTGCCGATCGCGGTGGCGCCCTGGTACAGCACCACCGTCGCTCCGGACGCGGCCGAGCCGGTGATGACGGGAGCCGTGCTGTTGGTGATCCGGTCGCCGGCCACGCCGCTGTCGGACGCGGCGGCAAGGCCGAGGCCGCTTGGCGCGCCGGGCGGCGGCGGCGCCTGCAGGTAGACGACCATGTTGCCGCTGTTCCCGATCACGAGGTCGAGATCGCCGTCGCCGTCGATGTCCAGGAGGGTTGGCCGGACCTGGTAGCCGTGGGGTTTGAGGCCGAACGGGTTGGTGCCGACCAGCGTGAAGCTGGGCGCCGCCGTCGTTCCGACGTTGCGGAAGACCACGTCGTCGCCGTTGTTGTTTCCGATGATGGCATCGAGGTCGCCGTCACCGTCGATGTCCGCGAAGACCGGCCGGACTTCGCCGCCGATGTTCGTAAGGCCGAACGGATTGTTGCCGACCAGCGTGAAGCTGGGCGCCGCGGTTGTCCCGACGTTGCGGTAGAAGTGGACGTTGCCGTACATGCCGCCGACGAAGAGATCGAGGTCGCCGTCGCCGTCGATGTCCGCGAACGTCGGAGCTGCATAATTGTTCTGGCCAATGCCGAACGGGTTGGTGCCGACCAGCGTGAAGCTGGGCTCCGCCGCCGTCCCGACGTTGCGATAGAAGATCGTGTTGCCGGACGCGTTGCCGATGAAGACGTCAAGGTCTCCGTCGCCGTCGATGTCGGCGACGGTGGGCGCGGCGTAGGAGTAGGAGCCGACGTTTCCAATGCCGAACGGGTTCGTGCCTTCAAGCGTGAAGCTGGGCGCCGTCGTTGTTCCGACGTTTCGATAGAAGATCGAGTCGCCGCTCCGGATGCCGACCAGCATGTCCAGGTCGCCGTCGCCGTCGATGTCGGCAAAGGTCGGCGTGGCGTTCGCCCCGGCGTTGGTGAGGCCGAACGGGTTGGTGCCCAGAAGGTTGAAGTAGGGGTCGGTCTGGTTGCTCACCGGCTGGCTGGTCAGCGTGGCGGTGCCGTTGCCCGCGACGTCCCGCGCCGGAGTTGTCTGCGGCGGGGTGTAGTCCACGGTCACCGTATCGGTGCGCAGGACCGCGTATTCCAGGGTCAGGGTGATGACCGAACCGGTGATGGCGACGTTGGTCACGCCCACCGTCGCGCCGCCCGCCTTCACCGTGAAGGCCGAGGCTGCCGGCTTGGACATCAGGTCCAGCGCCTCGTTGTAGCTCAGCGTCAGGATGGCGCCGTTCACCGTTGCCGAGGACAGGACCGGCAGCGTGGTGTCGATGGTGACGACCAGGGTCTTGGACGGCGCCGAGGTGCCGTCGCTGTTCGTCGTCTTCGCGGTCAGCGTCCGCGGTCCGTCGGCCAGCGCGGTGCCCGGCGTGATGGTCCACAGCCCGTCGCTGTCGGCGGTGGTGGTCCCCAGCGCCGTCGCGCCGTCGTACAGCACCACCGTCAGCCCGGCCAGCGCCGTGCCGGTGATGGTCGGGGTCGCGTCGCCGGTGATCCGGTCGCCGGCCGCGCCGAGATCCGACGCGGGGTCGAGGGTCAGCCCTTCCGGCGCGTCGGGCGGCGGCACCTGCCGCGAGACGATCAGGTTGCCGTCCGCGTTGCCGGTCAGCGCGTCGAGGTCGCCGTCGCCGTCGATGTCCGCGAACACCGGCGTCGCCCGGTTCCCCGTCGTCTCAAGGCCGAAGGGGTTGGTGCCGACCAGCGTGAAGCTGGGGAAATAGCTGTAGCCGACGTTGCGGAAGACGACCGTGTCGCCGTTCGCGTCGCCGACCAGCAGGTCGAGGTCGCCGTCGCCGTCGATGTCCACGAAGGTCGGCGCGGCGGCGCCGGTCACGCTGCCCAACCCGAAGGGATTGGTGCCTTCCAGCACGAAGCTGGGCGCCGACGCGGTGCCGATGTTGCGGTAGAGGACCAGATTTCCGGCCGTGTTGCCGATCAGCGCGTCGAGATCGCCGTCGCCGTCAATGTCCGCGAAGGCGGGGGCCGCGGCGCTGCCGACCCCGCCGAGACCGAAGGGGTTGGTGCCGACCAGCGTGAAGCTGGGCGCCGTCCGGCTGCCGACGTTGCGGTAGACGAAGATGTTGCCGCTTTGATCGCCGACCAGCGCGTCGAGGTCGCCGTCGCCGTCGATGTCCACGAAGGTGGGCGTGGCGGACGTGCCGAGGTTGCGGAGGCCGAAGGGGTTGGTGCCGGCCAGGGTGAAGGTCGGGTTCGTCGGCGTGCCGACGTTCCGGTAATAGAGCGTATCGCCGTTGGCGTTGCCGATCAGAACGTCCAGGTCGCCGTCGCCGTCCAGGTCGGCGACGGCCGGCCGGGCCTTGCTGCCGCTGTTGCCCAGCCCCAGCGGGTTGGTGGAGGGGGGCAGGAAGTTCGGATCGCCCGGCGAGTTGTTGACCACCGCCTGTCCGGTCAGCCCGCCGGCGGGGTTGGTGCTGGCGTCCTGGATCGACCCCGTTTGCGGCGGCGTGTAGTCCACCGTCACCGTCTTGTAGCGGATGACCTCCTTGGCGAGGGTCAGAAGAATCCGCGAGCCGTTGACGGAGGCGTTGCTGATCTCGACCGCGACGCCGTTCACCGTCACCGTGAAGGCGGACTTGTTGATGATGTCGCTGTACAGCGTCTCCGAGTAGGTCAGCGTGAGGATCGTCCCCCTCACCGTCGCCGACACCAGCGTCGGGCCGGTGAGGTCGATGGTCACGACCAGGGCGGTGGAGGCGGAGGAGGTGCCGCCGTTCAGGCTGGTCTTGGCGGTCAGCGTGTGGCCGCCGGCGTCCAGCGTGCCCGTCGGGGTGATCGTCCACTGCCCGCCGCTGCCCGCCGTCGCGGTGCCGATGGCCGTGGTGCCGTCGTAGAGGACCACGGTCGAGCCGGCGACCGCCGTGCCGGTGATGGCCGGCTTGGTGTTGTTGGTGATGCGGTCGCCGCGCAGGCCGCTGTCCGTCAGGACGCTGAGCGACAGGCCGGTCGGCGGGGCGACGGGGGCCGGGCCGTTCCAGTAGGCGACGATCCGCCCCCCCTGCTCGCCAACGAGCGCGTCGAGATCGCCGTCGCCGTCCAGGTCGGCGAAGACCGGACGGGCGTAGCTGCCGCTGTCGGCGAGGCCGAAGGGGTTGGTGCCGACCAGCGAGAAGTTCGGGTTCGTCCGGGTGCCGATGTTGCGGTAGACGACCGTGTCGCCGGCGTTGGTGCCGATGATGGCGTCGAGGTCGCCGTCGCCGTCGATGTCGGCGAAGGTCGGCGAGGACATGTTGATGCTCTCGCTGCCGACCTTCCCAAGGCCGAAGGCGTTGACGCCGACCAGGGAGAAGCTGGGCGCCGTCCGGGTGCCGACGTTGCGGTAGACGTACAGGTCGCCGCTGCCGCTGCCGATGATGGCGTCGAGATCGCCGTCACCGTCCAGGTCGGCGAAGGTCGGCTTGGCGTAGAAGCCGGTGCTGCTGAGGCCGAAGGGGTTGGTGCCGGCCAGCACGTAGCTGGGGGCGGTCGCCGTGCCGACGTTGCGGAAATAGAACAGGTAGCCGCGCCCGGTGAGCGGGGAGCCGTTGGTGCTGTTCGCGGAATCGCTGCCGATCAACAGATCGAGGTCGCCGTCGCCGTCGAGGTCGGCGAAGGCCGGGGATGACCAGCCGCCGACGTTGCTCAGGCCGAAGGGGTTCGTGCCGGCCAGGGTGAAGGAGGGCCAGGTGTTCGTCCCGACGTTCCGGTAGAGCGTGAGCCCGCCGTTCACATCGCCGATCAGCGCGTCGAGATCGCCGTCGCCGTCGATGTCGACGAAGACCGGGGTGGCCTGTCCCGCCACGCCGTTGGGTCCGACTTTTCCGATGCCGAACAGGGCGGTGCCAAGCAGCGTGAAATTCGGATCGGCCATGGTCGTGTTTCCCCTCGGAAGGACGGTCAGGATGCGCGAAGGCTCTCCGAGCGGCGGAGGCCTCGGTCGGTGTTCAAAGTCTGGAGTTCTCAGGCGCCGGGAACGGGTCTGCCCCGCTTATGCCGCCGGGTCCCTGCGCAACAGGAGCGCAGGTTTCAGAGTAAAGCTGGACGGATTGCGTGGCGGGTGCTTTAAAAAATCCGGCTTCATTTCACTTATTCTCTGGTCTTCTTAGAGAATTGTGCCAAATCCACGACTTTCAGCTGCGTTGCGCACACCAAAAGTGGCGGTTTGGACGATAGAGAAGAAGCCGCACCAATCACATGGACAAAAGGTGACGCGGATCTGACCGGTTTCTGACCGGCTTGACAGTGTCGGCGACGTCCGTGACGTTCAGTTCGGATCGAGGACGATGCCATCGCCCAGCGCGTAGCCCACCCGCGGAATGGTGGTTACGGCGAGAGGAATGCCGGCGGCCACCTCGACGGTGCGGCGCAGCCGGCGGATCGCGGAGTCGAGGATCTGCCGGTCGCTGAATTCCGGGTTGTGCCCGAGCGCAGCGAGCAGGTCGTCCCGCGGCGCGGCGTTGGGCGCGTGCAGGGCGAGCGCAGCCAGGAGCCGGGTTTGCTGGTCGGCGAGACGGACGACCTGCAGGTCCGGACCGACCAGCAGATGCGACCGCTGCTTCAGCCGCCAGATCGGTGGGGTGCCTTCGGACGCCGGGGCTTCCGCGCCCCTTCCGGCGGCCTCCAGGCGGCGACGGCCCTTGGCGGCCAGCCCGCGGATCGCCGCGATCAACTCGTGCGTGTCCACGGGCTTGACGAAATAGATGTCGGCCCCGGCCTCGTACCCCGCCACCCGGTCGCTGGTGGTGCCGCGCGCGGTCAGCAGGATGGCGCCGACGCCCAGAGCGGTGACGTGGCCCAGCACCTCAAGCCCGCTTTCGTCCGGCAGGTTGATGTCGATCACCGCAACGTCCGGTCGCAGGGACAGAGAACCCTTGTAGAAACTGAGCGCATCCGCAAAAGCACGGACCTGAAAGCCCGCCCCGTCAAGACAATCAGCGAGGGCGTCCCGGAAATCTTCGTCGTCCTCCACGAGGAAAACCGAAACGTCGTCGGGCGTCATAACTGTCCTTTACGCGAATCGCGGCGTGTGAAAAAAGACGGTGCTGTGTCTCTAAGCCATCGCTCGATAGAGTGACAACAGGAATTAAAGCAGAGGGCGTGCTCGTGCCCGACGCCTGTCGCCTGTCGCCCTGCGTGCGGGGACGCGGATGGCAGCGGCGCGGTTTCGAGGCGGCGGCGGGCGGGACAAGGGGCGGCCCATGCAATTGGACGGCAACACACTGTTCGCCATGACCGGCGGGATGATCTTCCTGTCGGCTCTGGTGGCCACGCTTCTCTACAAGCTCCACACTTCGGTGCCCGGTCCGCGCGGCTGGGCGTGGGGCAACATCCTGGTGGGCGTCTTCTTCCTGCTGCGCATGCTCCCCGCCCCGGTGCCGGAGTGGCTGAGCATCGCCGTCGCCAACGGCATCCTCCTGCTGGGCCAAGGCTTCATCTACACGGGGATGCGGCGGTTCGTCGGTCTGCCGCCCCTCCCGGCCGTTCCTTATCTGGCCGCCTTTCTGGTGGGGACGCCCCTGCTCTGGCTGCTGGACGACGGCAACGCGCGGGTCGCGCTGGTCAGCGCCGGGCTGCTCGTCCTGTCCATCGCCACCGTCGCCGCGCTGGTGGGACGGGACGACGGCAGCGTGATCGGCCGGCGGCTGGTGATCGGCCTGTTCGCCGTCAACGCGGCGATCCTGGCGGTTCGCGTCGCCTTTGCCCTGGGCAGTTCGATGACCATGGTGCCGAACGCCGGGGGCGGCGGCGCCATGGCGCTGGTCCTGTTCATCTGGAACATTCCCTTCACCTTCATCGGCTGCGCCGGCATGGTGCTGATGGTCGCCGAGCGGCTGGCCACCCAGGAGGCCCGGCGGGCGGAACTCCTGGCCGGCGAGGTGCGGGAACGGGAACGGGTCGCCCGGCTGCTGGCGGAGAGCGAGCGGCAATTGAGCGATCTGGTCAGCTCGTCGCCGCTACCGATCCTCGTGGTGTTTCCGGACAGCCTGACGGTCGCCTTCCTGAACCAGCGGGCCGCCGACCTCCTGGCCCCCATCCAAGGCTCCGCCATCGGCGCGCGGCTGCCCGATCTGATCGACCTGGGCGCGGCGGGAGAGCCCGACACCATGCTCCAGGCCCGGAGCCGTCCGCCGGGCGAGCCATGGGAGTCGGAAACATTGGCCCGCCTGCCCGACGGCCGGCGGCTGTGGCTGCGCGTGTCCGCCGCCGCGGTGGGATTCGCGCGGCGCGAAGCGCTGATCGTCAACCTCAACGACATCTCCGTCCACAAGGATCTGGAACAGAGTCTGGACGCCGCGCGCCGGAAGGCCGAGACGGCCTTGGAAATCCAGCGCAAGGCCATGGCGGAGCAGCGCAACTTTCTCGCCATGGTGTCTCACGAGTTCCGCAACCCGCTGGCCGTCATCCACGTGGCGGTGGATGACCTGACCGGGATGGGGAACGGGTCGGCGGGAAAGAGCATCGACAAGCTGGCCCGCATCCGACGCGCCGCGCAACGCATGCACAAGCTGGTCGAGGACTGCCTCGCCGAGGACTGGCTGGAGGCGGCGAGCCTGACCCCGGCCTTGCAGCCGCTGGACGCGGTGGACGCGACGCGATCGCTGTGCGCCGATTTGGCCTTGCTGCACCGTCACGCCGCCTTTGCCGTCGATCTGCCGAACGGGCCGACGACCGTCATGGCCGATCCGTCGCTGCTGTCGGTGGCTCTGTCGAATCTGATCGACAACGCGGTCAAATACTCCAATCCCTGCGTGGTCACCGTGACCCTGTCGGTCGAGGATGGCACGGTGCGGCTGCGTGTTCACAACCCGGGACCGGCGATCTTGCCGGCCGACCGTGACCACATCTTCGAGAAGTTCTACCGGTCGCCCAACGTCGGGCGGCGTGCCGGGGCTGGCCTCGGCCTCTATCTCGTCAGGCGCATCATGGAAGCGCACGCCGGACGCATCGAGGTCGACAGCCGTGACGGTGCCGGAACCGCGTTCACCCTGCTGCTGCCCCACGTGGCGCCGGTGCGCGCTGGTTCCGCTCACGCGACACAGCCCGAAATCACATTCGCGTCGTGATCCCGGACTCGTTGCGGGCGGCATGAATGCCGGCGAGTCGGCCGGACGTGAAGGCCCAGGCCAGATGATGGCCGTGCCCTTCCAGCAGCAGACCGCCCTGCCCGACCGACCCGACGGCGTAGAGGCCCGGAATCGCCTGCCCATCACCGCGCGTCACCTGATGGTTGCGGTTCACCGTCAGGCCGCCGTCCGTCAGGAT
This sequence comes from Azospirillum brasilense, assembly GCF_003349955.1. GTDB lineage: Bacteria > Pseudomonadota > Alphaproteobacteria > Azospirillales > Azospirillaceae > Azospirillum > Azospirillum brasilense_B. Next base: position 36,767 of record NZ_QLKQ01000063.1, on the reverse strand, counting down.
GATCCAGCTTTTGACCGGTCCCAGCGCATGGAACGGCCCCTTGCCGATGGGAGGCCGAGCGCCGGGAGAGGCGTTGTGCGCGCCGACCGCCTTGCCGAGCGCCGCGGCGGGCACCCCCATGGAGGCCGCCAGCTCCTCGATCGACCGGCCGCGATGGTAGAGGTCCGGCCGCGTCCGCTTGTAGTCCTGGAGGTAGGCGTAGGCGACGCCGGGGGCGGTCGAAATGAAGTGCGGCCATTTGCCGAACTTGCGCGCCACCGCGTCGTCGAAAACGATATAGCCCACCTTGTCGGGCTGTTCGGCCAGGGCGTAGTTCGGGCGGTCCAGCTCGTCGGTGAAGCGCTCGCCGCGCTTGTTGACCAGGATCGCCCCCTCGCGGAACAGCGAGGGCTCCGGACTGAGATAGGTGGTCACGAAGGACAGGATGAAGGGGCGCAGGCTCCAGGTCGGCAGCCTTTCCAGGGCCAGGCGCATGGCGCCGGTCAGCAGCCGGTGCGGCGGCAGCCGCAGGAGGGCGCTGGGCTTGGCCGGCGGCATGAAGCGCAGGTTCGGGCCGTAGACGATCTCCCCGAACTTCACCTCGGCGCCGAGTTCCTCGCCGAACCGGTGCCCGTCGCCGACATTCGTCGTGTTCACGCCGTCCACCTCGGCGACCGCCGGGTTGAAGCGCCGCTTCCAGTCCGGGCTGGACGAGTAGTCGCCGGTCGCCAGGACGACCGCGCGGCGGGCGCGCAACTCGTGCGGCCGCCCGTCGATCCGGGCCGCCACACCGACCACGCGGCCATCCTCCACCAGCAGCCGCTCCACCGTCGCGTTGACCCGCGCGTCGACGCCGACGCGGCGCGCCTCGCGCCCCACGAAATAGATGTAGGCCCGCGAGTTGGGCAGCACGTTGTGCATGCGCGGCTGCCGGTGCGGCGGCTCCGGCATCGGACCATAGAAGGTCACCCCCAGCGACATCAGCCAGTCCACGCTGGCCGGAACATTCTCCACCAGGATGCGCCGCAGTTCCTCGTTGTCGGCCGCCGCCGCACGGTCGCCGGCGAGCTTGACGGCGAATTTCCCCATATCCTCGAAATGGGCCTGCGGATCGTCGACGATTCCCGCCTGGCGCTGATGGGGGGTGCCGGTGGCGGTGATCGATCCGATCGACAGGCCGGTGCTGCCGCGCAGCTCCGTGTGCTTTTCCAGCAGAATGACCCGCGCGCCTTCCCGGCGGGCGAAGATGGCGGCCGTCAGGCCGGAGCCGCCGCCGCCCACCACCACGATGTCCGTCTCTTCGCGAACAACATCCGCGTTCATGTCGATCCCTTTTCCAATGGGTAGGCCTCCGCCGCGCCACGGGGAGCGCGCCGGTCCGCCACCTGTCGTTGTCCGATACCGGCGTCGTCGGTTCCGCTTGCGTCAGTCCTGCTTGCGGTCGAGCGTCCGCGCCCGGCGGGCCAGCCACCAGCCCGACTGTTCCGGCCAGCCGTCGAAGCGTCCGTCGCACAGCTGCTGCCGGGCGTGCAGCGGCCAGTTGGGATCGTCCAGCGCCTCCCGCCCGATGGCGACGAGGTCGGCCTCCCCATCGCGCAGGATCGCTTCCGCCTGCCGGCCGTCGAGGATCAGGCCGACCGCCATGGTCGCGATCCCGGCCTCCCGCCGGATCCGACCGGCGAACGGCACCTGGAAGCCGGGATGGCGCGGCACCGCCGCCGCGGTGGCCGAAACCCCGGTCATGCCGCCGGAGGAGCAGTCGATCACGTCGATCCCGAGGTCCCGCAGGTCGCGGCTGAAGGCCACGCTGTCCTCGATCGTCCAGCCGCCCTCGATCCAGTCGGTCGCCGAGAGGCGGACGAACATCGGCCGGTCGGCCGGCCAGACCGCACGCACCGCCGCCGCCACCTCCAGCGGGAAGCGGCAGCGCCCCGCCGGATCGCCGCCATAGCCGTCGGTCCGCCGGTTGCTGAGCGGCGAGAGGAACTGATGCAGCAGGTAGCCGTGGGCGCAATGCAGCTCCACCACCTCGAACCCCGCCTCCAGCGCCCGCGCCGCCGCGGTCCGCCAAGCCTCGACAAGGGCGGCGAGACCGGCGCGGTCCAGCTCCGCCGGCACCGGCCAGCCATCGGCGACGGGCAGCGGGCTCGGAGCGATCACCGGCCAGGGCGGCTCCCCGCGCGCCGCGTCGGCGGCGGCGAGCGGGCCATGCCCCTGCCAGGGCCGTTGGGTGGCCGCCTTGCGCCCGGCATGGCCGAGCTGGATGCCGGGAACCGCGCCGAGCCCCTTCAGCGTTCCGGCGATGCCGCGCAGGCCGGGAATCTGCCGGTCGTCCCACAGGCCGAGATCGCCGGGCGTGATCCGCCCCTGCGCGGTCACCGCCGTCGCCTCGACCATCACCATGCCGGCGCCGCCCATGGCGAAGCGGCCGAGATGCACCCGGTGCCAGTCGCCGGCCTCGCCGTCCACCGCCGAATACTGGCACATCGGCGAGATGACGATGGGATTGCGCAGCGTCGTCCCGCGCAGGGCGACCGGTTGGCACAGCCGTGGCAACGCGGCCGGTGTTTCGCCGGTGGACGGGCTCTCCATCCCCGGCCTCACCGCCCCACCCCGCTCCCGTCAAGCCCATTGTGCCCTAGCTCGGCGGCGGCGGCCTCGGCCGCGCGCAGCCCGGTGACCGATGATTTGGTCAGGCCGCCGACATAGCCGATGGCGTCGCCGCCCTCCAGCCCGCCGGTCGTCGCCCCGGCGGCGAACAGGCCGCCGATCGGCGTGCCGTCCTCGCGCCTGACCCGGCCGTGCTCGTCGATGGCGATGCCGCCCATGGTGTAGGTCATGCCGGCAACCAGGCGGATCGCCTGGAACGGCGCCTTGCGGATCGGGAAGGGACGCGCGCGGCCGGTGCTGCGCGGCGGCGTCAGGCCGGCGGTGTCGCCGCCATCCACCGCGGCGTTGTGGGCGGCGACCGTCGCCACCAGCCGGTCGGCGGGAATCCCGAGCTTCTCCGCCAGCCCCTCCAGCGTGTCGGCCTCGATGATGGTTCCGCCGGCGCGGGGCAGGTGCGGGTTGGCCGGAATGATCGATTCGGTCCCCGGCCCGTCCCAGATCGGGCGGTCGAAGATCACCGTCGCCCCCAGCGGGTCGTCGAGCTTGGCGATCCGGTTGGTGACATAGACGCCGCCGCGGCCTTCGTCGACGAACCGGGCGCCGCTCCGGTCCACCACCAGCCCGGCCATGACGAGTTCGTCGAGCCATGGATAGGGCCACAGCTTGTCGTTGGTCAGCGCGTCCTGACACAGGATGTGGCCGTAGACATAGGGCGTGCCGCGCAGCGCGGCCCCGGCGGCGGCGGCCATCCGCAACCCGTCGCCGCCGCCGGTGCCGGCGCCGCGCTGGCGGACCGCCTCGGGAACCGGCGAGACATGGGCGCGCACGAGGTCCGGGTCGCCCTGGAATCCGCCGTCGGCGATGACCACGGCCCGCGCCTCGACCGTCAGCGTCTCGCCGTTCCGTTCGGCCCGCAGCCCGACGCAGCGGCCCCCCTCCATCATCAGGTCGCGGGCGCGCACCCCGCGGTGGATGCGGCCGCCGCGCTTCTCCAGCGCGCCGCCCAGCGTGCGCAGCAGGGTGTCACCGCCCCGCCCTTCCCAGTTCAATCCCGGCTGCGGCAACGCCGGCGGGGCCAGCACGGTGTCCTGCCAGTCGCGCGGGCCCGCCTTCATGAAGCGGATTCCCTGGCGGCGCAGCCAATCGACGGCGCGCGGCGCCTCGGTCGCCAGCATCGTCACCAGGGCTTCGTCGACGAAGCCGTCCGTTTCGCTGCGGATGGTGTCCTTCACCTCCTCCACCGGGCGGTTCAGACTGCGCATGCCGATGTGGAAGGCGCCGCCCGTGTAGCGGGAGTTGCAAAGGTAGCGGTCGTCGCTGCCCTTCTCCAGGACGACGACGCCCAGTCCGAGTTCGGCGGCGCGGTTCGCGGTGACCAGCCCGGCAATGCCGGCGCCGATGACGACCAGATCGGTTTTCATGCGGTCTCTTCCCTCCCGGAATGTGCGTCGCGGGCGTTTTGCCCGTCGGTTGCGTGTGAGCCTGCCGCCCGGCGCCTACTTCGGCAGCAGCATGTCGGAGATGATGGCGACCAGCTCCGCGAACGCCTTCATCACCAGGAACAGCAGCGGAGCGCTCAGCGCCAGGACCAGCGCGGCGCCGCCGCCCCAGCCGGACAGCAGCGCCACCGCCGCCACGAAGAGCGGGGCCAGCCCGGCGACGACGGCCAGCCAAAAGCCGTGTCGGACGACGAAGCGAACCGCCGGATAGTTCTGTTCTGGCGACATGGTCCCTGATCCCAAGTTTGCGGGGGTGGTGCGGAGACGTCGGGCCTGCGGCTGCGGTCTGGAAGCCGGACCGGCTGGGCCGATGGGGCGGCGGGAAACGCCGTATAGCTGATTATTGACAGCACGCAATCGTGATGTACACTGATTATACGCATACTGTCAATATGCGACGGTTGCTGAGCGGTGAGCGCACGCCGCCATCCAAAAACAAGCAGTACCGTGGGAGGGACATCATGAACACGCGCGCTCTCGCGCTGGGCCTGGCCCTGGGCCTGACCCTGGGTCCGCCGGCCAGCGGAACCGCATCGGCCGCCTACACCGGCAACGTCGTCCGCATCGGCGTCCTCAACGACCAGTCCGGCCTCTACGCCGACATCATGGGCCAGGGATCGGTGACGGCCGCCCGCATGGCGGTCGAGGATTTCGGCGGCCGCATCGGCGACACGCCGATCGAGGTGATCGCCGCCGACAACCAGAACAAGCCCGACATCGGCGCCGCCATCGCGCGGCAATGGTACGACGTCCAGGGCGTCGACATGGTCGCGGAGATCGCCAATTCCTCGGTCGCGCTGGCGGTGGTCGAGATCGCCCGCGACAAGAACAAGGTCGCCATCGTGTCCGGCTCCAACACCAACCGGCTGACCGGCGATTCCTGCTCGCCCAACCATGTGCACTGGGCGTTCGACAATTACGCGCTGGCCAACGCCACGGCGCGGGCGGTCGTCAAGCAGGGCGGAACCTCCTGGTTCTTCATCACCTCCGACTACGCCTTCGGCCACGACATGGAGAAGCAGGCCGGAGAGATCGTGAAGCAGGCCGGCGGCACGGTGGTCGGTTCGGTGCGGGCGCCGCTGAATTCGGCCGACTTCGCCTCCTACCTGCTGCAGGCGCAGGCATCCGGCGCGAAGGTGATCGGGTTGGCCAACGCCACCGCCGACTTCACCAGCACGGTGAAGCAGGGCCGGGAGTTCGGCATCCTCGACGGCGGCCAGAGATTCGCCGGCCTGACCGTGTACCTGACCGACATCGATGCGCTCGGGCTGGATGCGGCGCAGGGGACCCTGCTCAGCGTTCCGTTCTACTGGGATCTGAACGACAGGACGCGCGCCTTCTCCAAGCGCTTCTTCGAACGCCACGGCAAGATGCCGACCGCCTACCAAGCCTCGGTCTATTCGCAGGTGACGCATTACCTGAAAGCGGTCAAGTCACTGGGCAGCGACGCCGACGGCCGCGCCGTCGTCGCCCGGATGAAGGAGCTGCCGACCGACGACGACGCCTACGGCCAGGGCTCGGTCCGCATCGACGGGCGCAAGCTGCACCCGATGTACCTGTTCCAGGTCAAGGCCCCGCAGGAGTCGAAGGAGCGCTGGGACTATTACACGCTGGTCTCGACCATTCCGACGGACGAGGCCTGGAAGGCGCCCGACCCGGCCTGCAGCCTCGTCGCCAAGCAATGACGCCGGGACCGGCCGGCCACCCCAAACATCGGCACAGCATCGACAGGGAGTTTCCAGTGGTCGTCGAAGAACGCACGTATGTCCTGCACACCAGCGTCAGCCTCGCCGAGTATCTGCGCATCTACGAGACGGAGGGGCTGCCGGCGCAGAAGCCGATCCTGGGCGGTTTCCTCGGCTATTTCGTGACCGAGTTCGGCACCCAGAACCAGCTCGTCCATCTCTGGGCTTACGCCGACCTGGAGGACCGGCGGGCGAGGCGGGCGCGGCTAGCCGGAAACGCGCAATGGCAGGGCTGTCTGGCCAAGATCCGGCCGATGATCATGACCATGGAGAACCGGATCCTGTATCCGACCTCCTTCTCGCCCATCCGCGAATTGCCGGTCACGACCGGGCAGCCGGACACCGCCTTGGCCTGACCCGAGGAAGAGGGGCGGAGCTGCGCGGCGGCGCGCAGCTCCGCCGGGTCAGGCGGCCCGGTCAGGCATCCAGCAGCCGGACCGGCTGGCCGGTGGCCGCGGCCTCCTTGACCGCCAGGGTCGCGCGCAGGGTCTCGGTGGCGTCGGAGCCGCCGGCCAGCGGTGCCTCTTCGCCGCGGATCACCCGGGCGAAATGGGCCAGTTGCAGGGCGTAGGGGTTGCCGGGCTTGAGCGGCAACGCCGTCCGGGTGAAGGGATCGAGCCAGCCGCGCCCGCCCTCGTAGCGCCAGAGTTCGAGGGTCGGCACCGTCAACGAGCCGTGGGTGCCCGAGAAGAAGTGGGTGGGGACGTGCTGGCGGGCGAATTGCGGGCTTTCGCCGGTGGTCATGTCCCAGCTCCAGGGGGTCGCGGCGGCGTCCGACAGGCTGACGGTCGCCAGCGCCCCGTTGCGCAGCCGCAGCAGCACCGCGGCGGTGTCCTCCACCGCGAAGCCGCGGGTCCGGTTGGAGCTTGAGGCCTGCAGGCTCTCGATGTCGCCGCACAGGAAGCGCAGGGTGTCGATCTCGTGGATCAGGTTGATCAGGATCGGGCCGCCGCCCTCCTCCCGCCGCCAAACGGCGTCGAAATAGCCGTCGGGCTTGAGGAAGGTGTAGAGGATCGTCGCCGTCACCAGCGCGCCGAGATCGCCGCGCCCGATCACCTCGCGCGCCATCCGCAGGATCGGGTTGTGGCGACGGTGATGGCCGACCAGCAGCGGCACGCCGGCACGCTCGGCGGCATCCGTCAGCCGCCGGGCCGCCTCCACCGTGTCGGCGATCGGCTTTTCCACCAGCACCGGGATGCCGCGCTCGATGCAGGCGATGCCGATCGGCGTGTGGGTGGCGTTCGGGGTGGCGACGATGACGCCGTCCGGCAATTCACCGGACTCCAGCAGCGCCCCGATGTCGGCATGGTGCGGCACGCCGTGCCGCTCGGCGAGCGCGCGCGCACCCTCGCCCGGATCGACGATGGCGGCCAGCCGGCATGGATGCGCGTCCTGCCGGGGGTCGGACATGGCGTCGATGTGCGTCTTGCCGATGACGCCGGCACCGGCGACGGCGATGCGAAGGGGGGACATGCGAGGTTCCTCGGTTGGGAGCCCGATGGCGGGCGGAACAGCGATGCTCCGGAACGGCGCCGCACCGGCACCTTTGGTCCAGCCGGGACGCCGGATGCGGGCATCGCGATATTGACAGCATACGTAATATCAGCTTACATACTGATTGCATCCTGTCAATATCGTGGGAGGGACGGACGGTTCCGCACCCAAGGGACGGGGCGCCCGCCGACCGCCGGGAATTGCGGCCGGGATTGCGAAAGAATACGGATACAGGTCATGCGGGTTGTGCTGCCAGCGGCTTCCGTATGGGAGTATCACCGCAACATGAACAGGATCGACAGGTGCGCGCATGGCCATGGATGAACTTTACGCCAAGCCCGGACATCTTCTCCGGCGGGCACAGCAGATTTCGACGGCCCTCTTCACCGAAGAGTGCACGGTCCACGATCTGACCTCGGTGCAATATGCGGCCCTGGTCGCCATCGACGAGAATCCGGGGGTGGACGCCACCCGGCTGTCGGGGCTGATCGCCTTCGACCGCTCGACGCTGGGCGGCGTCATCGAGCGGCTGGAGGCCAAGGACCTCATCTATCGCCGCCCGAGCGAGGAGGACAAGCGGATCAAGCTGCTGTACCTGTCGCCGGCCGGGCGGGACATGCTGGTCACCGTCACCGCGGCGGTCGAGCGGGTGCAGGAACGCATCCTGGAACCCCTGCGTCCGGCCGACCGCAAGACGTTCATCCAGCTCCTGACGCAGCTGGTCAACCTGCACAACGACACCCTGCCATCGTCGCTGCGGCTGGTCGTCGACCGCGAGACGGCCGAGGACACCGGTGCACCGCCCGCCGTCACCGATGGAAACACGAAACGCGGCAAGGCCGCAGCCGGTCGAAAGGTCAAACGACGATAAGAACCTTCGACCGCGCGGGAGGAAACGGAGAGCACAAGGAATGGCACACGTTACAGCGTGGGACGCCGAGGTCGATCTTCTGGTGGCCGGCGCCGGGCCGGGCGGCATGGCCGCCGCCCTGGTCGGCGCCCTGGAAGGGCTGGAGGTGATGGTCTGCGAGAAGTCCGGACAGATCGGCGGCACCGCCTCCACCTCCGCCGGGACTCTCTGGATACCCGGCAACACGCAGAGCCGGCGGGCCGGCTACGACGACAGCCCGGAGCGGGCGGAGATCTACATGGACCGGCTGGTCGGCGGCACCAAGGGCCGCGACCTGCGCAGCGTCTATCTGGAGACCGGGCCGGCGGCGATCGACTATTACGACAGCCGCACCGACGTCCAGTTCCTGCCCTGCGGGCGCCACCCGGACTATCAGCAGAACATGGCGGGGGCGGCGGTGACCGGACGGGCGATCGTGCCGAAGCCGTTCGACGGCCGCCTGCTCGGCGAGGATTTCCGGCTGGTCCGGCCGCCCATCGGCGAGTTCATGATCTTCGGCGGCATGATGGTCGGCAAGGACGACATCCCCCGCCTGATCGGCCGCTTCAAATCGGCGGCCAACTTCACTTATTCGGCCAAGCTGTTCCTGCGCTACCTGTCCGACCGGCTGACATACCCGCGCGGCACGCGCATCACCATGGGCAACGCGCTGGTGGCCCGCCTGTTCTACAGCCTGCGCAAGCACAAGGTGCCCATCCGGCTCGACACCGCCATCCGCGAGCTTGTGCGGGAGGACGGCCGCCAGGATGGCCGCCAAGACGGTCGCGTGATCGGCGCCGTGGTGGACAGCGGCGGCCGGACGCTGCGGGTGCGGACGCGCAAGGGGGTGGTGCTGGCGACCGGCGGCTTCGCCCACAACCGCGAATTCCGCGAGGCCTTCATGCCGCAGCCGGTTCCGGTCCATTCGCTGGCCTGCGAGACCGACACCGGCGACGGGCTGGCCCTGGCCCAGGCGGCCGGCGCGAAGATCGACGGCGAGCAGCATCGCGGCGGCGCCTTCTGGACGCCGGTGTCGGTGACGCGCCGGACGGGGAACTGGAGGGGCCTGTTCCCCCATCTGGCGCTCGACCGCGCCAAGCCCGGCCTGATCGCGGTGAACGCCGCCGGCCGGCGTTTCGTGAACGAGGGCGCGTCCTACCACGACTTCGTCGAGGCGATGTTCGACTCGCACAAGCTGGTGCCGACCATGCCGGCCTGGCTGGTCTGCGACTCCGCCTTCGTCGCCAAGTACGGTCTCGGCGTGGTGCATCCCGGCACCCGGAACCTGGCGCCGCACGAGAAGAGCGGCTATCTGACCACCGCCCCGACGCTGGAGGAACTCGCGCGCAAGATCGGCGTCGATCCGGCCGGGCTGGCGGACAGCGTGCGCCGGCACAACGGCTTCGCGCGGACCGGCAGCGACCTCGATTTCGGCAAGGGCGACAGCGAGCTGAACCGCTTCAACGGCGATCCCGAGAACAAGCCGAACCCGTGCCTCAAGCCGATCGAGGCGGCTCCCTTCGTCGCCGTCGCGGTCTGGCCGGCGGAGATCGCCTGCAGCGCCGGACTGGCGACGGACGCCGACGGCCAAGTGCTCGGCGAGTCCGGCGACCCGATCCGGGGGCTCTACGCCTGCGGCAACGACATGGCCTCGATCATGGCCGGCACCTATCCCGGCCCGGGGACGACGCTCGGCCCGGCCCTGGTCTTCGCCTACCGGGTGGCCATGCACGCGGCGGGCAAGAGCGATGCCCCCGGCAAGGCCATGGCCGGTCGGGAGGAGCGGGCGGCGGCGCGCTGACGCCGCCCATTCCCGTCCCGGAGCACAGGGGATCAGTCCGGTGCCCGCTCTCCGTCCGGACGCCGGGCCGAGAGCGGACCCGGCGCGCGCAACACGGCCAGCAGCGCCTCGTTGCGCTGGCGGATCAGCGCGTCGCGCCCGCCCACCGACGCCTCCAGCGCCTCGGCCCCGGCGACCAGCGCCCGCTTGCTGTCGGCGTCGAAGACCGGGGTGCCGAGATCGTCCCACCAGGAGCGGATCGGCGCGTCGAACACCTCCAGGAAGCGGGCCAACCCGCCGGCCCCGCCCCCCAGATGGTAGGACAGCCCCTGCCCCAGCACCGCCCAGCGCGGTCCCGGCCCGGCGGCGATGGCGCGGTCGATGTCGTCGAGATCGCAGACGCCCTGCTCCACCAGATAGACCGCCTCGCGCCACAACGCCGCCACGAGGCGGGTTGCCAGATGGCCGGCGATTTCCCGGCGCAGCACCACCGGCACCTTGCCGACGGCGCGATAGACCGCCTCGGCCGCCGCCACCGCCTCGGGCGCCGTCTGCCGGCCCGGCACCAGCTCGACCAGCGGCAGCAGGTGCGGCGGGTTGAAGGGGTGGCCGATCAGGATCCGGTCGGGATGGCGGGCCCCGTCCTGCAGATCGCTCGGCATCAGGCCGGAGGTGCTCGACGCGATCAGGGCCTCGGGCCGCACCACCGCCTCGACGGCGGCGTGGATCGCGCGCTTGGCGGCCAGGGATTCCGGCCCGTTCTCCTGGACCAGATCGACGCCGGCCAGCGAACTCCAGTCGCCGCCGGCCGCGGTCAGCCGGTCCCAATGGGCGCGCGGATCGCCGACGCCGAGCGCCACCAGATCACCGGCCGCCGCCTCGATGGCGGGCCGCAGGCGAGCCATCGCCTGCGGGTCGGAATCGACCACCGTCACGCGCCGTCCGGTGGCGAGGAAAAGCGCGGCCCAACCGCTTCCGATGGTGCCCGCCCCGACGATGCCGATCGACGCGGCGTCATGGCTGAACGCGCGGTGCATGGAGGCCTCCTGCCTTGTGTGTGGGGGTGTGTGGGGAATGGCGCGATCCTAACCCTCCCGGCGTCGATCCGTCGCATTGACAATCCGCGGTTCCGATCTTCTGAAAAACTGATTGACAGTATACATACTGACAGTTAGCTTTCTGACAGCATACTTATGAATTGGCCCGCGAGACGCGTCGGCCGGAGCATCGCCGAAGGGATCGGCGGTCGTCCAGCGGACGGTCTTTCAAAAGCGATCTTCCAGAAGAAGCGGTCTTTCAGAAAACAAGCGGACAGCCAAGGCACGGCCGGGGACGACGAATCCCCCGGCGGGCAAGGCCCACAGGCGCGGCGGCAGGCCGGCTGCCGGATGCCTCCTGCCCTGCCCCCTTGCGCGAAGCTCCGCGAGAAAACAGAGGGAAAGGGACGCCATGACGTTTCCATGCGGTTCGACGCCCTTCGCGTTGAAGGGCAAGCGCGTGCTCATCACCGGGGCGGCCGGCGGCATCGGCTCGGCCACGGCCAGGGCCTGCGCACGGCTGGGCGCCGAACTGGTGCTGACCGACATCCGCGACTGCTCGGCCCTGGCGGAGGAGCTGGCGCCGGTCGGTGACGGGGCCACCGCCCATGTCTGCGACGTCCGCGACCGTGCCGCCATCGACGCGCTGGCCGACGCCGTCGGCGGCGTCGACGGGCTGGTGCTGAACGCCGGGGCCATCGCCTTCGACGATTGGGACTCGCTGGAGTGGGAGGAGTCCTTCCACGAGATCATCCACGTCAACCTGCTGGCCCCGATGCAGTTCGCCCGCGCCTTCCTGCCCGGCATGCGGACGCGCGGCGGCGCGCGGATCGTGCTGGTCGGATCGGTCGCCGGCTGGACCGGCGGCACCATGTCGACCACGGGCGCGCATTACGTCGTCTCCAAGGGCGGTGTCCACGCCTTCACCCGTTGGCTGGCCCGCCGCGCGGCGCCCGACGTCGGCGTCAACGCGGTCGCCCCCAGCGCCACGGCGACGGCGATGATCGCTGGCCAGCCCTCCCCGGCGGTGGCGGCGCAGCTGGTGCCGCGCGTGGCCTCGGCGGACGAGATCGCCTGGCCGATCGCCTTCCTCTGTTCGCCCGCCGCCTCCTTCCTCAGCGGGGTCGTGCTCGACATCAACGGCGGCGCCTATCTGCGCTGACCGGCATCGGAGGGGTTTCCCAAGATGGCGAACGCATTGCTGATCCAAGTTCTCAACGGCCTCGTCTACGGGGGCCTGCTCTTCATCGTGTCGGTCGGTCTGGTGCTGATCTTCGGGCTGCGGCGGGTGGTGAACTTCGCCCATGGCAGCCTGTTCATGATCGGCGCCTATGTCGGCTTCAGCATCGCCACCGTGGCCGGTTTCTGGGCGGGCGTCCTGGGCGCCGCCGTGGTGCTGGCGGTGGCCGGCGTCCTGCTCGACGTGTCGGTGTTCCGGCCGCTGCGCCGCCAGGACCCGATCGCCACGGTGCTGGTCACCTTCGGGCTGCTGCTGATCCTGGAGGATCTCGCCCACACCGTCTGGGGCAAGGACACCCACACCCTGCCGCTGCCGGAGATGCTGGCGGGCAGCGTCGACATCCTGGGCCAGCCCTTCCCGGCCTACCGGCTGATGGTGATCGCCGTCGCGGCGGCGGTCGGCGTCGGGCTCGCGCTGTGGCTGCGCTTCAGCCGCGTCGGCCTGTTCGTCCGCGCCTCCAGCATCGATCCGGTGACGACGGCGGTGCAAGGGGTTAACACCGACCGGGTCAGCGCGCTGGTCGTCGCCGTCGGCACCGGGCTGGCCGGGCTGTCGGGCACCATCGCCGCCCCGCTGCTGGCGCTGTCGCCGTCGATGGGCGGGTCGATCCTGATCGAATCCTTCATCGTCGTGGTGGTCGGCGGGCTCGGCAGTTTCTCCGGCGCGCTGATCGCGGCGCTCGCCATCGGCCAGATCCACAATCTCGGCATCATCTACGTCCCCTGGGCGGCGACGATGGTGCCCTTCCTCCTGATGGTCGCGGTCCTGGTGTGGCGGCCGACCGGATTCGCAGGGAGCCACGTATGAGCCGCGCAACCATGAACCTCACCGGCGCCCGCGTCGTCGCCCCCCGCCTGTCGCATGTGTCCTGGCTGTTGCTCGCCGTGGCGCTGGCCGCCGGCTTCGGCCTTCCGGGCGTGGTCGCCTCGGTGCTGGTGCTGACGCTGCTGACCCAGGCGGTGATCGGCGGGATGCTGGCGGTCGGCGTCGGTTTCCTGATCCGCCAGAACGGCGTCGTCAGCTTCGGCCACGCCGCCTGGTACGGGGTGTCGGCCTACTGCTTCGGCCTGCTGCTGCGCCACGAGGTGCTTCCGGCGGAGCTGGCGCTGGTTCTGGCGCTCGCCGTGCCGACGCTGACGGCCTTCCTGCTCGGGCTGGTGATCGTGCGGGTTCCCGGCGTCGCCTTCTCCATGCTGACTCTGGCGGTGGGGCAGGCCTTCCACGAATTCTCGATGAAGGCGCAGGGGCTGACCAACGGCGACGACGGCTTCGCCATCCCGCTGCCCGACACCCTGTTCGGCCTGCCGATCGCCGCCGTGCAGCAACCCGAGACGATGTTCGTCCTGTGCTGGAGCCTGCTGGCGCTGGTCATCTTCGGCCTCTACGTCACCGTGCGCAGCCCCTTCGGCCGGCTGACCGAGGCGATCCGCGAGAACGAGGAGCGCGCCCGCTTCATCGGCTACCGCACGGTGCTGCCGCGCGCCGCGACCTACGCCATCTCCGCCTTCGTGGCGGCGCTGGCCGGGCTTCTCTTCGCGCTCTACAACGGCTTCGTCTCGCCCGAGGTGCTGCACTGGAGCCTGTCCGGCTCGGCGCTGATCATGGCGGTCATCGGCGGCTCGCGGCTGCTGTGGGGGCCGGCGCTGGGCGCGGTGATCTTCTTCTTCCTCAAGGACCTGGCGGGAAACCTGACCGAGCATTGGCCGGCGATGATCGGCGTCACCGTGATCGTCGTCACCGTGCTGATGCCGGCCGGCATCGCCGGCACCCTGGCGGAACTGGCCGGGCGCCTTCTGCGCAGGACGGGAGGCCGGGCATGAGCGGGCCGATGAATGGATCGATGAAAGGCGCCTACGCCATCGAGGGAACGGCCCTGACCCGTCCCTATGGCGGATTCCTCGCGGTGAACACGGTGGACATCGCGGTTCCCCACGGCGAAATCCGCGGCCTGATCGGGCCGAACGGGGCCGGCAAGTCGACGCTGATCGACGTGCTGTCGGGCCGGGCCGCCGTCTGGTCCGGGCAGGTGAGGATGGACGGCCGCGACATCGGCGCGATGGGCGTGCAGGAGCGCCGCCGCCACGGCATGGCCCGCTCCTTCCAGAAGACCAACATCTTCCCCGAGCTGTCGGTGCGCGAGCAGCTCGACATCGCCGCCCGGCAGGCCGAGAAGCCCAACGTCCACGAGGTGATGGACGAGCTGGGGCTGACCGGTCTGGGCGACGCGCGGGCGCGCGACATCGCCTATGGCGAGCAGCGCCGGCTCGATCTGGCGCTGGCGCTGATCGGACGCCCGCGCGTGCTGCTGCTCGACGAGCCGGCGGCCGGGCTGTCGATGCGGGAATCGCTGGGGCTCGCCACCCTGCTGCGCGATCTGGCGCAGCGCTGGAAGGTGACCGTCCTGATCGTCGAGCACGACATGGAGGTGGTCTTCTCCATCTGCGACCGCATCACCGTCCTGCAACTGGGCCGCGTCCTGGCCGAAGGCACGCCGGACGAGATCCGGCGCTCGCCCGAGGTCGTCACCGCCTATCTCGGGAGCGCGGCATGAGCGAGCTTCTGGCCTTCAGCAACGTCGTCGCCGGCTATGGCGGCGCCCGCATCCTGCACGACCTGGATTTGCGCATCGACGCCGGCGAGCGGGTCGCCGTGCTGGGCCGCAACGGGGTCGGCAAGACGACCATCGTCAACGCCTTCCTCGGCATCGCCCGGCGCATGCAGGGGGAAATCCGGCTGGCCGGCAAGGCGGTGGGAGACATCCGCCACTTCACGGCCGCTCGCGCCGGCATCTCGGTCGTGCCGCAGGGGCGCTGCATCATCCCCAACCTGACGGTGCGCGAGAACCTGATCCTGGGCGCCGCCGTCCGCCGCAAGGGCGCCTGGACCGTCGAGCGGGTCTTCGCGATGTTCCCGATCCTCAAGGAGCGGGCCGATACGCCGGGGACGGCGCTGTCGGGCGGGCAGCAGCAGATGCTGGCGATCGGCCGCGCCCTGATGGCCAACCCGCATCTGCTGGTGCTCGACGAACCGAGCGAGGGGCTGGCCCCGGTGATCGTCGACGAGCTGGCCGACAACCTGCGCCACGTCGCCGACGGCGGCACGGGCCTGCTGATCATCGAGCAGAACTACAGCCTCGTCCGCCGGGTGGCCGAACGCTACTACGTGCTGTCCAAGGGCGAGGTGGCGGAACAGGGCGCCATGGCCGGCCTGACCAAGGAAAGCCTGAAGAAGCACATCGCGGTGTGAATGCCCTCTCCCGGAGCGGGAGACGGAAGAAAACAAAATCATGGAGGAAACGATGACCCGGACGAACAGCCTCAAGCTTCGCGCCCTCGGCGCCGCCAGCGCGCTGGCGCTGACCCTTTCCGGCACCGCACACGCCCAGGACATGCTGAAGATCGGCGTGCCGACCGCCATGTCCGGCACCTACGCCGACCTCGGCAACCAGGCCAAGCGTGCCGTCGAGTTCGCTATCGCCGAGGTCAACGCCAAGGGCGGCGTCGCCGGCCACAAGGTCGAGGCCAAGATCCTCGACACCGAGGCCAAGCCCGACCTCGCCCGCAAGCAGTCCGAACGGCTGGCGCTGGAAGGCTACAAGGTGCTGACCGGGGTCATCGCGTCCGGCGAGGCGCTGGCCATCGCGCCGATGCTCGACCGCTGGGACGCGCTCTATGTCGCCACCGTGACCAAGAGCGACAAGATCACCGGCGATTCCTGCGTCCGCCGCGCCTTCCGGGTCAACCACCAGGACGCGCAGGACGCGGCGGTGGTCAATCCCTGGCTTGCCGGCCGCAAGGAACAGAAATGGGCGATCATCGGCATGGACGGCGCCTGGGGCCGCGGCTCCGGTACCGGCTTCAAGGAGGCCGCCACCGCCAACGGCAAATCGGTCGTCGCCGAACTCTACCCGCCGCTCGGCGCCACCGATTACGCCGCCTACATCCAGCAGATCAAGGCGTCGGGCGCCGAAGGGCTGTGGGTGGCGCTGGCCGGGCGCGACGCCGTCAGCTTCGCCACCCAGGCCCGCCAGTTCGGCCTGCTCGACAGCGTCTTCACCGCCGGGGTCAGCTTCGTCACCGACAACACCGTGCAGGCGATGGGCGAAACCGCCAAGGGCATCCACGGCATCATCAACTACAGCGCGACCCTCGACACGCCGGAGAACAAGAGCTTCGTCGCCGCCTGGGCCAAGCACTACAACGGCGACCAGCCCTCCAACTTCGAGGGCGAGACCTATCTCGGCATGCAGGTCATCTTCCAGGCGGTCGAAAAGGCCAAGAGCGTCAAGCCGATCGACATCGCCCGCGCGATGAGCGGCGGCAGCTTCGACACCATCCTCGGCCGGGTCGCCTTCCGGCCCGAGGACAACCAGCTGATCCTGCCCAACTATTTCGGCCATGTCGCCGAGACGGGCGGCAAGCTGCGCCCGGTCGTGACGATGTCCTTCCCGGCCGAGCAGGCGACCCCCGCCCCGTCGGGCGCCTGCAAGCTGCAGAAGCTCTGATCCTCCCTTCCCTCCCCTCTCCACCGACAGGAGCCGGCGCATGTCCGCTCAGGCCTTTCTGGAAAACCGCTTCGGGCTCGGCGGCTCCGTCTTCCTCGTCACCGGCGGGGCCGGCGGCATCGGCTTCGCCGCCGCCCGCGCCGCCGCGCAGGCCGGTGCCCGCGTCGCCGTCAACGACCTCGACGCGGACCGCGCGGAGCAGGCCGCCGCGAGCCTGCGCGACGACGGGCTGGAGGCGATGGCCGTGCCCTTCAGCGTCACCGACCCGGCGGCGGTGCGGGCCGGCGTCGCCGCGGTGCTCGACCGCTGGGGCCGCGTCGACAGCTTGTTCAGCAACGCCGGCAACCAGATCCGCAAGCCGTTCCTGGACTACCGGCCGGAGGAGTGGGCGTCGCTGTGGCGGACCCATGTCGACGGCGCCTTCAACCTCTGCCAGGCGGTGCTGCCGTCGATGGTGGAGCGGCGCGGCGGGCGCATCGTGCTGATGGCGTCGGTCGCGGCCTTCGGCGCGCGCGGCACCATCAGCCCCTACGCCACCGCCAAGGGCGGGCTGGCCGCCATGACGCGGGCGCTGGCGGTGGAATACGGGCCGCTCGGCATCGCCTGCAACGCCATCGCCCCCGGCTTCGTCGCCACCGGCTTCACCGTGGCGATGCAGGAGAACGCGGCCTTCCAGAGCTACATCGAGAGCGACGTGCCGGCGCGGCGCTGGGGAACGCCCGACGACATCGCCGGGGTGGCGGTCTTCCTCGCCGGCCCGGCCAGCGGCTTCATCAACGGACAGGTCATCCCCGTGGACGGCGGGCTGCTCGCCACGCTGTGAAAGACCAGAGATCACGCAGAGGAACACACACATGCCCGACCGTCCCATCCTGATCGCCGGAGGCGGCATCGGCGGTTTGGCCGCCGCGCTGGGGCTGGCCCGCAAGGGCTTCCGCTCGATCGTGCTCGAACAGGCCCCCGCGTTGGGGGAGATCGGCGCCGGCATCCAGATCGGCCCCAACGCCTTCCACGCCTTCGACTATCTCGGCGTCGGCGACGCCGCGCGGGCCAAGGCCGTCTACATCGACCATCTTGTGCTGATGGACGCCGTCCGCGACGAGCGCATCGCCGCCATCCCGCTCGACGAGCCGTTCCGCCGGCGCTTCAAGAATCCCTACGCCGTCGTCCACCGCGCCGACCTGCACATGGTGCTGCTCGACGCCTGCCGGACCAGCGACCTGATCGAGCTGCGCACCAGTTCGTCGGTGGAGCGCTACGAACAGGACGGCGCGTCGATCACCGTGACGCTGGGCGACGGCGGGCGGCTGACCGGCTCGGCGCTGATCGGCGCCGACGGGCTGCGCTCCAAAGTGCGGGCCCAGGTGGTCGGCGACGCCCAGCCGCGCGTGTCGGGACACACCACCTTCCGCTCGGTCATCCCGACCGAGCAGATGCCGGAGGATCTGCGCTGGAACGCGGCGACGCTGTGGGCCGGCCCGAAATGCCACATCGTCCATTACCCGCTGAAGGGCGGCAAGGTCTTCAACCTCGTCGTCACCTGCCACAACGACGCCGCCGAGGCGGTGGCCGGCGTGCCGGTGACCAGGGAGGTGGTGTACGAGGGCTTCGGCCACATCGCCGACCGGCCCAAGCGGATCATCGAGCGCGGCGAGAACTGGAAGCTGTGGGTGCTGTGCGACCGCGATCCGACGCCCGGCTGGGTGGACGGCCGTGCCGTTCTGCTGGGCGACGCCGCCCACCCGATGCTGCAATATCTGGCGCAGGGCGCCTGCATGGCGCTGGAGGACGCGGTCAACCTGTCGCACCACATGGCGGAGGCGGAGGGCGACCTGGACGCCGCCTTCGCCGCCTACAACCGCGACCGCTTCGCCCGCACCGGCCGGGTCCAGCTCAATTCCCGCCTCATGGGCGAATATGTCTACCACCCGGCGGGCGGCCAGGCGGCGCTGCGCAACGCCGTTCTCGGCAATTCGAGCCGCGAGCAGCATTACGACCGCGTCGCCTGGCTCTACGGCGTGACCGGCCTGGGTGCGGCCATCTGATACGGACGGCGCCTGAAGGCGTCGTCCGTATCACCCTCTCGATCAATGCCATGGCATTGATCTGTCGGGTTTTACCGGCGGCGCGCACTGGAAGTGTTCATGCGCCGCCGGTATGACAGAAAGGAACAGAGGACATGTCCATCTCCGGACCGCCCGCCGACACGCCCGAGCGGCAGGCCTATTACGACAAGATCAGCAAACGCAACCTGAACCCTCTGTGGTCGGTGATGGGCGCCATCATCACCCGCGAGCCGCGCAGCGCCTGCGTGCCCCATCTGTGGAACTTCGCCGAGATGAAGGAGCTGCTGCTGGAAGCGGGCTCCCTCATCACCGCCAAGGAGGCGGAGCGCCGCGTGCTGATGCTGGAGAATCCGGGCATGCCCGGCCAGAACCGCATCACCACCTCGCTCTACGCCGGGCTTCAATTGGTGTTGCCGGGCGAGGTGGCGCCGGCCCACCGCCACAGCCAGTCGGCGGTGCGCTTCGTGCTGGACGGCGCCGGGGCTCACACCTCGGTGGACGGCGAGCGCACCATCATGCAAGTCGGTGATTTCGTCATCACCCCGCCGCGCGCCTGGCACGACCACGGCAACCACAGCGACGAGCCGATGATCTGGCTCGACGGGCTCGACATCCCGACCGTCTCCTTCTACGACGCCTCCTTCGCCGAATCCTCGCCGGAGGACGAACGACCGGTGACCCGCCCGGTCGGCCACTCGATGGCGCAATTCGGCGCCAACATGCTGCCGGTGGATTACGAGGCAACGCAGCCCTCCTCCCCCATCTTCAACTATCCCTATGACCGCACCCGCGAGGCGCTGGAGACGATGCGCCGCCAGCAGGACTGGGACCCGTGCCACGGGCTGAAGATGCGGTTCGTCAATCCGGTGGACGGCGGCTCGCCGATGCCGACCATGTCGGCCTTCATGCAGCTCCTGCCCAAGGATTTCGCAAGCAGCGCCTATCGCAGCACCGACGCCACCATCTTCGCGGTGGTCGAGGGCCGCGGCACCACGACCATCGACGGCCAGCCCTTCGCCTGGGGGCCGAAGGACGTGTTCGTGGTGCCGAGCTGGAAATGGGTGAGCCACCACGCCGACGAGGATGCGGTGATCTTCAGCTATTCCGACCGCATCGCCCAACAGAAGCTCGGGCTGTGGCGCGAAGACCGCGGCAACCGGGTGAAGGACTGAGGAGCATGGCGATGGAAGTCTACGGCTATTTCCGGTCGTCCGCGGCCTACCGGCTGCGCATCGCGCTCAACCTGAAGGGACTGACGGCGGAGCAGCATTTCATCCACCTGCGCCGGAAGGAGCAACGCGCAGCCGGCTATCTCGCCGTCAACCCGATGGGGCTGGTGCCGGCGCTGGTCGAGGACGGCCGAGCGCTGACCCAGTCGCTCGCCATCATCGAGTATCTCGACGAGACCCATCCCACCCCGGCCCTGCTGCCGCGCGACCCGTTCGCCCGCGCCTGGGTGCGGTCGGTGGCGCTGGCCATCGCCTGCGACATCCACCCGGTCAACAACCTGCGCGTCCTGAACCACCTGCGCGACGATCTTGGCCTGGACGAGCAGGCGCGCGACGCCTGGTACGCCCATTGGGTGGCGGAAGGCTTCCGCGGGTTGGAGGCGATGCTGGCGGCCAGCCCGCAGCCCGGCGCCTTCTGCTTCGGCGACGAGCCGACGCTGGCCGACGCCTGCCTCGTCCCGCAGGTCTTCAACGCCGAGCGGATGAACTGCCCGCTCGACGCCTATCCCACCATCCGCCGCGTCGCCGCAGCGGCGCGCGCCCTGCCCGCCTTCCAGGCCGCGGAGCCCGGCCGCCAGCCCGACGCCGAGTAACGTGAACCCCATCCAAGGACGAACCGACTTGACCCGCTATGTCATCGATCCAGCGCCGCTTCCCGCCGCCCCGGTCCGCGGCACCGACGCCCGCTTCCCGATCAACCGCATCTTCTGCGTCGGCCGCAATTACGAGGCCCATGCCCGCGAGATGGGCGTGCCGGTCGACCGCGAGGCGCCCTTCTACTTCACCAAGTCCCCCGGCACCTACGTCCCGAGCGGGGCGGCCATCGCCTACCCGCCGGCCACCGAGAACTACCATTACGAGATGGAGTTGGTCGTCGCCATCGGGAAGCCGGCCTTCCGCGTCGCGCGGGAACAGGCGCTGGAGGTGGTCTACGGCTATGCCTGCGGCCTCGACATGACCCGGCGCGACCTGCAGCTCGCCGCCCGCGCCAAGCAGCGGCCCTGGGACATCGGCAAGGATTTCGAAGACTCCGCCGTGCTGTCGGAGATCGTCCCGGTGGCGGCGTGCGGCCACCCGACCAGCGGCACGCTCGAACTGCGGGTCGATGGCGAGACCAAGCAGTCCTCCGACCTGACCCTGTTGATCTGGTCGATCCCGGAGCTGATCGCCCACCTGTCCACCCTCTACCACCTGCAACCGGGCGACCTGATCTACACGGGCACCCCGGAGGGCGTCGGCCCGGTCCGGCCCGGCAACCGGATCGAAGGCTCGATCGCCCAGGTCGGCACCATCGCGCTGACCATCGGCGAAGCGGCCTGAGGCTGGACAAGGGCGGCGACCCGGGATCGGCGGCGGGCCCCACTCCGTGAGACGGACATGTGGGTTGCCGCCTCGTGATCCCGGGTCGGTCTCAGAGACCGTTTGGAAACGCCCCGGTCCTCACGCCGGCTGGCTGAAGACCACAACGGGCGGCAGGCTTCCTTTGAACCGCTCCACCTCGGCGACCCCGGTGTGCCCGCAGTTGGCCTGCGCCAGCTTCGAGGTCGACAGCCCGGTCGTCAGGTTGTTGACGTCGCCGTACCGGCACAGGCTGCCGATTTCCCGCGCGTTCGCCGGGTCGAACCAGCCCCCTTCGTTGATGCGGATCACGCCGCGGCAGATGTCGTCGGTGATCTTCAGACCGGCGAGGATCTGGCCACGGTCGTTGAAGACACGCACCACGTCACCGTCCGACAACCCGCGCGCCCGTGCGTCCTCCGGATTCATCCAGCAAGGCTCACGGCCTGCGATGGCGTAGCTCTGCCGATTGACGGTGCCGCAGAGCTGGGAGTGCAGGCGCATCTGCGGGTGGTTGGCGGCCACATGCAGGGGATAGCGGGTCGTCGGTCCGTCCAGCCGCTCGACCGGCTCCATCCAGGTGGCGTGCGGCGGGCAATCGTCGTAGCCGTACTTCTCGATGGCCGTCGAATACAGCTCGAACTTGCCCGACGCCGTTCCCAGCGCGTTCAGCAGCGGATCGGCGCGGAAGTCGGCATGGCGCACGAAGTCGGCCTGCTCCTTGCCGAGCGGGAAGGCCAGCGGCTTGTTGCTGTTCCAGAAGACGTCGAAGACCGGCATCTCCATGCCCTTGGCGCGGGATTCGATCTTGGCCGATTCGTAGATCCCGCGGATCCAGTCCATCTCGCTGAGGCCCTGGGTGAAGGCGTAGCCCTTGCCCAGCTTGTCGGCGATGGCGGCGAAGATGTCGAAATCGCTGCGCGCCTCGAACACCGGGTCGACGATCTTCTTCATCGGGACGATGTGGCTCAGGGCGTAGTCCCCGACCTGCTCGATGTCGTTGCGTTCGTAGGACGTGGTCGCCGGCAGCACGATGTCGGCGTGGCGGGCCGACGCGGTCCATTGCACATCCTGCACGATGAAGGTGTCGAGCTGGCGCCACGCGCGCAGCATCTCGTTGCGGTCCTGCTGGTGGGAGAACGGGTTGCCGCCGGCCCAGTAGGCGAGCTTGATCAGCGGGAGCGTGATCTCATGCCCGTTGAACGCCATCGTCTTGCCGGGATTCAGCAGGGTCTCGACCAGACGCGAGACCGGGATCGACACCGCTCCGCTCTGCGACAGCCAGGCCGCCCCGTCGCTCGCCTGACCGGAGGCATCGTCGATCGCCTTGAGGATCGGCGTCGTGTGGGTCGGCGCTCCGCCGGAGGCGTAGTGATAGCTGAGGCCGTAGCCGCCGCCCGGCAGGCCGATCTGGCCCAGCATGGCGGCCAGCGTGATCAGCATCCAATGGATCTGTTCGCCATGATGCTGGCGCTGCGTCGAATAGCCGAGCGCCAGCATGGTCCGCTTGGCGGCGAACCGGCGGGCCAGATCGCGCAGCGTGTCGGCGGGCAGGCCGCAGATGCCGGCGGCCCAGTCGGCGCTCTTCGGCGTCCCGTCGGTCTTGCCCAGCAGATAGGGCAGGAACTTGTCGAAGCCGTTGGTGTAGCGGTCGAGGAAGTCCTGATTGTGCAGCTTCTCGGTGTAGAGGGTGTGGGCGATGCCGAGCATCATCGCCACGTCGGTCTGCGGACGCGGCGCCAGCCATTCGCCGTTCAGCTCCTGGCAGGTCTCGGTGCGGATCGGGTCGATGCACAGGACCTTGGTCTTGGCCGCCTTCATCAGCGCGATGCCGGGCCAGGCGCCATGGTCGGCGACCTGCCAGGAGATTTGCGAGCTGTTGAGCGGGTTGCAACCCCAGAAGACCATCAGCTCGCAATGTTCGGCGAGGTTCTTCCAGGTGGTGCACTGCTCATACACCTCGATCGAGCCTGACACGTAGGGCAGGATCACCTGCGCGGCGCCGGTCGAATAGTCGCCGGAGCTGTTGGTGTAGCTGCCGGTCAGGTTCAGCATGCGGCGCAGCAGCGTCTGGCAATTGTGCAGCTTGCCGGGGCTCTTCCAGCCATAGGAGCCGGCGAACACCGCCTGTTGGCCGTGTTGGGCGCGGACGCGGGTGATCTCCCCGGCGACGAGTTCGATGGCCTTGTCCCAGCTCACGCGGACGAAATCGCCGCTGCCGCGCCCGTCCGGATCGGCGCCGGGGCCCTGTTCCAGCCAGGCGCGGCGCACCATCGGGTAACGGATGCGCGATTCCGAATAGATCGAGTCCATCACGCCGGGCAGCTGCGGCGACGGCGCCGGATCGCCTTCCCACGGGATGAATTCGGTCACGCGGCCGTCCGCGACCTGTCCGTAGAAGACGCCCCAGTGGCAGCCGGACAGGATTTTGCGCGGCGCCGCCTGCGCGAGGGCGCCGCGGGCGAGCAGCGGCAGGCCGGAGAGGCCCAGCGCCGCCGCCGAACCCTTGAGGAACGTCCGTTTGGAAAGCCGCGGACCGCCGGTCATCGTCAAGTTCTTTGTCGTGTTCATGGTCTGACCTTTCAGATCGCTGCGGCTGCACCGTCATGGGCGACCGTCGCGGAGCCGTCCGCGGCCCGGTCGAGCAGTGAGAGCAGGAAGCGCGCGAGATTGCCGTAATAGCCGACGCCGTCGGCCCTGATGAGCGCCCCGGCGAAGCGGCCGGTCCAGACCCGCATCTGGTCCAGCAGATCGGCGACCGTCGCGGTCCGCCGCTGCCGCATCGCCTCCGCCAGCGCCGCCAGCTGGATCGCCACATGGTCGGGCGGTTCGGCGCAGTCCGCCCCGACCCGCATGTCGAGATCGCGCAGCGCCGCCCGCATGCGGTCGACGGCCGGGCCGCAGAGCCGCCCGGTGCCGTCCCACAGGCTGGCGTAGGGCGGAACGGACCGCTGGCGGAAGATGCCTTCGAACAGGGCGGTGTGCCGCCGCTGCACCGCCAGGGTCACCTCCGCGGCCGGACCGGCGGCAAGCAGCTGGCAGAGGGCGTCCGCCGCGGCGGGCTGGCCGAGCTCCTCGCCGAACCGGCGCAGGGCGATCTGCCCCGGCACCGTGCGCGCCGCCTCGACCTGCTCGATGGTGGGGGGCGACAGGAACTGCCGGGCCAGCCAGTCGGCGACCGGAGCGAGGTCCGGCCCCCCGGAAACGGCGTGCGTCGTGGCTCCGCTCATTTCGCCGCCTCCTTGCCGTTCGGACGCAGATCCTTCGAGTGGTTCTGCAGGTAGGTGAGGATCAGCCGGTACTGGTCGTCGTTGAAGGAGGTGAAGCGCTTCATCGCCTTCAGCGTGCCGACCCACTGGTTGGCGGTGAAGTGCTGCTTGTCCGGCAGCACGTGGCAGGCGGAGCACGCCTTCTGGTAGGTCGCCTGGCTGTAATCCCACAGCGCCTTGCGGTCCGCGTTCAGGTTGGCGGCGTCGGACCACAGGGTGACCTCGACCGGGACCCAGGACTGGCCGGTGTCGGCGTCGGTTTCCGGCTTGCCGCGCTTCACGGCCGACGCCGCCGCCCCGTCGAGCACGGCGAGCATCACGCGATGCCCCTTCGACTGATAGACGACCGACGGCGCCTCCGCCATCTGCCAGCCCTTCAGCACCAGCTCCAGCCGGTCGGCGTTGCGGGCGGCGACATGCACCGGCGCGCCGCCCAGCAGCTTGCCCTGTTCCGGGGCCGACCCGCCGACACCGGCCTGATCGAGCCACACCGGCTTGGTCCCCACCACCCAGGCGTCGCCGCCCTGGGCGATGGCCTGCTCCGGCGTGGTCGGCAGCGTCGGCGCGGCGACGACGGCGTTGCGGAGCATCACCAGCGTGTCGGTCCGGTTGGGTTCCGGCATGCCGGGCGCGGGCTTGTGGACGGCGGGCAGATGCTTCAGGTAGACGGCCATCGCCAGCAGGTCCTCGCGCGGAAGCTGCGCGGTGTTCTTGACGACCTCCGCCATGTCGCCCGCCGCCGTGCGGCCGATGGGGCTGACGCCGGTGTGCAGGTAGTTGGCGATGGCGTTGACCGACCAGAAGCCGATCCCCGTCTCGTCGGGGGAGATGTTGGGGAAGTAGTCGACGCCGTCGGGGGACTTGCCGCCGCCGTAGCGCTGGCTTCCGATCACGTTCCCCATCAGGCCGCGCGACGAATGGCATTCCGCGCAATGGCCCGGCCCCTCCACCAGATATTCGCCGCGCCGGTACTGGGCCGCGTCGACACCGGCCGGAACCGGGCTTTCCTCGCCGCGCTTGCCGTCGAGGAAGGCCAGCCGCCAGACGCCGACGCCGCGCCGCATGGCATAGGGGAATTTCAGCTCGTGGTCCTGCACCTTGTTGTCGACCGGCTGGAGGCTGCGCAGATAGGCGTAGAGATCGCGCACGTCGGTGCCGGTCATCCGCTGGTACGACGTGTAGGGAAAGGCCGGATACAGGTTCCGCCCATCCGGCCAGGCGCCGCCCGGTCCGACGCCCTCGCGCAGCGCGCGGTCGAACTGCGCCAGCGTCCAGCCGCCGATCCCGGTCTGCGGGTCGGGGGAGATGTTGGGCATGTGGAACACGCCGAACTGCGTGTCGAGCGCCCAGCCGCCGCCGAGGACGGTGTCGTCCTCCTGGCCGGGGGTCTTGTGGCAGGTCGCGCAGTCGGAGGCGACGAAGACCTTGCGCCCGTTGGCGAGGTCGGCTCCGCCCTCGTCCGGCAGGGTCCGGCCCGGATGGGTGGCGGACCATGTCCACGGCGAGGTCAGCACCACGAAGCCCAGCACGCCCAGCAGCGCCGCGCCCCCGGTGAGACGGTAAAGGGTCCTGCGATGAAGTGCCATGTCGTGTGCTTCCTTCGAATGGTACCGACCGATGGAAGCAGCGTAGCGACGGGGGAGGCCCCATAGGCGTCACGCCTGTGAGCAAGATGTAAACGCGATGTAAACGACGACGCCCTTTACACCGGCCGCACCGGCCGTAAGCTGGCCGTCTGGAGCCGGGGTCGGGAGCCTCGGACGCTGCAACGGCCGAGGGATGGGTGCGGATGAACCGGCGGGTCGAGTGGTTGGCCGACGCCCTTCGGGCCGAATGCGACGCGCTGGTCGATGAGATCATCCGGCTGGCCAAGCAGAAGGGCTATGCCGACCAGACCAGCTCCATGCGGGCGGCCTGGACCGAAGCCACCGTGGCGCTCAACGACAGCCTTGCCGCCTATCTGTCCGATCCGTTGCGCCGGGATGGGCACAGCGGCCACAACAACTATCGCACCGACCCGCGTTTCGACCGGCTCCGCCACATCGCGCAGGCGCACCACGACGCGGGAATCCCGCTGGAACTGAACAACGGCTTGCTCAAGCTGTACCGGCGCGCCTATCGCAACCGGCTGGGCGACCTGCCGGACGGCGCGCGGGAGTTCGGCGGCGACGGCGACAGCGACGGCGCCTTCCGGGCGAGGCTCGACGATTTCTTCGACGAGGTCGAGCTGGCGATGTTGGCCCCCTGGGCGGTCGTCGCGCCGCAAGAGGCGGCGTTGAGCGACAGCCTGCGCCGGCTGACCCGCGAGCGCGACCAGTATTTCGCCGCGCTGGAAAGCCTGCGCAACCCGGTGTTCATCCTGGAGGAGGACGGCGAGCTGCTGACCGCCAACCAGGCGGCCCTGCAATTCTTCCTGGACATGTCGGAGGCCGGCGCCCTGACCTACCGTCTGGCCCTGCAACCGCACCGCAGCGAACTCCAGGCGGTGGTGGACCAGATCGTCGCCACCCCCGGCACGGAATGGCGTTCGATCTGGATGCAGACCCGCCAGGGCAGCCGCTGCTTCGACATCCGCCTGCGGACCGTCGAGGACACGGTGCACAAGCTGGAACGCTGGCAGATCATGCTTCTGCACGACGTGACCGAGCATCATCAGGCGATCGGCCGGGCGCGCGAGGCGGAGCGCACCATGTCGCTTTTCCTCGCGGCGATGTCCCATGAGATCCGCGCGCCGCTCCACAGCGTCCTGGGCGCGGCAAGCCTGATGAAAGGGGCCAGCCCGGACAAGCAGGAGGAGCTGGTCGGGCTGCTGGACATCGCGGCGCGGTCGCTGAACACGACCCTGGAGAATGTGCTGAGCTTCTCGCGCTTCGAGCATCAGGCGCCGCAACCGCGCCCGGTCGCGGTGTGCCTGCGCGAGGCCCTGGGCGATCTGGTGCGGATCAAGGACATTCCCGCCCGCCGGCAGGGCGTGCCCCTGCGGCTGGAGATGTCGCCCGACCTGCCGGAGCATGTCCGGCTGGACTGGTCGATGACCCAGCAGGTCCTGGGCAACCTGATCCAGAACGCCCTGCGCCACGACGACGGCCGCGGGGTTCTGGTCGGCCTGCGGGCGGAGGACGGCACGCTGGTCTTCCAGGTCGCCGACCATGGGCCGGGCATGCCCGAGGAGATCCGCGACATGCTGGCGCACGAGCCCGCCGGGTTGCGGCCGCGCCGGACGGGACAGAACGGGTGCGGGCTCGGCCTGGCCATCGCGCAGCGGATGACGCTGGCTCTCGGGGGCCGCATCGCCGTCCTCGACCCGGCGGAGGGCGCCGCCGTCGAGGTGCGCCTGCCGCTGGCCGCGGCATCCCCGGCGGAGCGGCCCGCCCGCCCCGGCGCGCCGGAGGACCGTCTCCACCAGAACTGCCTCTTGGTCGACGACGACCCGATCAACGCCCAGGTCACCGCCGCCATGCTGGAGCGCATGGGCCTGTCGGTGGACCACGCCCAGACCCTGGAGCAGGCGCGCGCCCTGCTGCTGGCGGCCCCGGACGCCTATGGCGTCTTCCTCCTCGATTACCGGTTGCCCGACGGCACCGGACCGGACTTCGCCCGCGAGATCCGCCGCGATCCGGCGTTGGCGGAGGCCTCGATCATCCTGTTGAGCGCCAACGCCGATTGGGTCCGCGCCTCACCCGAGGACGCCGGGCTGTTCCAGGCCATCCTGGAGAAGCCGCTGGACGCGACCGCGCTGGGAAAAGCCATCCACGGCAAGACGGCGCGCCCGGCGGCGGGCGCGGGCGGCGGGCTGCTCGACGGCCTGTCGCCGACCGCCCGGCGGCGGATGGCGGAGGCGTTCACCCGCGGATGGACGGAGTTCCGGACGATGCTGGAGGCTGCGGACCCGGCGGAACGGAACGCCGCCCTCGCCGCCCTCGCCCACAAGCTGGCGAGCGGAGCGGCGACCTTCGGCCTGGACGCAATCGCCGGCCGGCTGCGCCGGATCGAAGCGGCGCACGAGGATGGCGCCGTCGACGCGGCGACGCGGGCGAACGAGCATGGCGCCCTGCTCGCATGCTCCCTGCCGCCGGATTGGCGGGACCGCTTCGCGGAGGACGCCTCAGCGTGACCGAGACCGCCGACATTCTCCTCGTCGACGACGACGTCCTGATCCAGCTGATGGTCGAGGATGTGGTCGCGCAGATGGGGCACCGCTTCCATTGCGCCGCCGACGGCGCCCAGGCGCGGGCCGCGCTGAAACGGCAGCGGTTCGATCTGGTGATCCTGGACCGCCGGCTGCCGGACACCGACGGCCTCCTGCTCGCCCAGACCATCCAGGCCGACGCCAGGGCGCCCTTCATCGTGCTGTCCAGCCTGTCGGCCTCGCACGACCAGCTGCTCGGCCTGGGGCTGGGAGCCCTCGACTACATCTGCAAGCCGGTCGAGCCGGCCCTGCTGCGGGCGCGCATCGCCAAACACATCGACGCGCCGCGCGAAGCGCCCGAGGACAGGGTCGTGACCGTCGGCACGGCCCTTCAGCTCAACACCCAGACCCGGCGGCTGTCGGTCGACGGGCGGACCGAGGTCCTGTCCCCGGCCGAAAGCCGGCTGCTCGTCCATCTGATCCACACGCTCGACCGGCCGTCGGACCGGCTGGAGATCAGCAAGGCGATCTGCGGGCGGGAGTGGGTGTATGGGGACCGCACCGCCGACGTGCTGGTGTCGCGCCTTCGCCGCCGGCTGGCGGGAAGCGCGGTGGAGATCGTCACCGTCCATGGGCTCGGCTATCTGCTGACCGTCAAGCCGGAGGGGTAGGTCAACGACGGCGCAACGCCCCTCGACAACAGGACGTTCGCCGGCCGCCACCCCCTCACCGTCTCATGGCAAAGATTTGTCCTCCCATCGATCTATCGATTGCGAATGATTCGCATTCATGATTAGGAGTGGCCTTCACGGTTCTGGGAACGGGTGTTGCCGAGGTCATGGCTGAACGAGACCGGTCTTCCCTGCTGGGTCTGCTGCTCGACCATTACGAGGAGATGACGGGCCATCTGGCCCGGCGCCTGGGGTCGCTGTGCCTGGCCGAGGACGTCGTGCAGGACACCTACCTGCGCCTGCGCAGCCTGACCGCCCTGCCGGAGATCGACAACCCGCGCTCCTACCTGTACCGCATGGCCGACAACATCGCGCTGGACCGGATGCGCGCGGAAGCCCGTCGGGGGCGCCGCTTCGCCCCGGCGGAGCTGGGTCTCGACCGGCCGCTGGACGAGCCGGACGCCGAGGCGACGCTGGAGCACAAGCAGCGGCTGGAGCGGCTGAGCCAGGCCATGGCCGAACTGCCGCCGCGCTGCCGGGAGGTGTTTCTGCTTCACAAATTCGATGGCTTGAGCCATGCCGACATCGCCGCCCGCCTCGGCATCTCGCGCAGCATGGTGGAGAAGCATGTCATGAAGGCCCTGGCCCATTGCCGCGACCGGCTGGCGCTGTGATGGAGCGCGATCGCGACCAGCCGGACTTACCGGACACCCCGCGGGACGCCGCCCTGGCGTGGTTCGTGCGCCTGGAGTCCGGCGACGCCGACGCGGCGGACCGCCGGTCCTTTCACGCCTGGCTGGCGCGGGATCCGGCCCACCGCCGCGAATACGACCGGCTGGCCGGGCTGTGGGGCGATCTGGACCGGGTGCCCGATCCGCGCAAGGACCGCCGCGCCGCGCCGACGCGCCGCCGCTTCCTGGCGTTCGGCGCCGTCGGCGGTGCCGCCGCCTGCGCCGCGGCGCTGGGCGGCGTGACCGTCCTGACCGGCTGGCCGGGCGATCTGAGGACCGGAATCGGCGAGCGGCGGACGGTGGCGCTGGACGACGGCTCGGTCCTCACCCTGGACGCCGACAGCGCGCTGTCCGTCGCCTTCACCCCCGCGGAACGGCGCGTCCGTCTGACCGGGGGGCGGGCGCATTTCGTCACCGCTCCCGACCCGGGGCGCCCCTTCGTCGTCACCTGCGCCGACGGGCGGATCGCCACCGCCGACGCCCGCTTCGTGGTGCACCGCTGCCTGGACTCCGTGGTGGTGGCGGTGGAGTCCGGAACGGCCAGCCTGACCACCGGGATGGCGCCCCCCCTTCCCATCGCCGCCGGACAAAGCCGGTCCTATGGCCCCGATGGTCCCGGCCCGCTGCTGAGCCAGGGCGTGGCGGTGGAGAACGCATGGCGGCACGGCCGGCTGGTCTTCCAGGGGCAGCCGCTCGACGCGGTGATCGCCGATCTCAACCGCTATCACCCCGCCCGCATCGTGCTGTGGGACCGCCCGCTCGCCGGCCTGCGCTTCGACGGCAGCGTGGACATCAGCCGGCCGGACGCCGCCCTGAACGCCATCCTCCGCACGCTTCCCTTGCGCACGCTGCGCCCCGTTCCCGGTCTGGTCATCATCCGTTCCATCTAGCCGGTCCGCATCAAATTTTTTCAAAATCAAGGTGAGGTGGTTCCCGCCGGACAACGTCGTGACTTGCATACACGAAAATGCAACTCATTCGCAAAATGACGGGGTCTTGGTGATGATTGATGTTGGGGGACGCCGGCTGCGGGGGCAGACGGCGCGCGGGAACACGGTGCGGGGGAACACGCTGCGGGGCGGTTGGACTCCGGCGCTGTTGGGCATGCTGCTGGCGTCGACCGCGCTGCACGGCGCCCTGGCGGCGCCCGTGACATCCCATGAGGCGCCCGCGCAGGTGGCCCAGCAAGGCCGGACCGTCAGCTTCGCCATCGCCGCCGGCCCGCTGCCCGGCGTGCTCGCCGCCTATGGGCAGGCCACCGGCTTCCAGGTCCTCTACCCCTCCGACATCGCGCAGGGCGTGTCCTCGCCGGGGGTGACCGGCACCCTGGCGCCGCAGGACGCGCTGATCCGCCTGCTGGCCGGCACCGGCCTGATCGCCCGCTTCGTCGATCCCGACACGGTGACGCTGGAGAAGCTGCCGGCCCAGTCCGGGGGAGCGGCGGTGCTCGACCCGGTGACGGTCCAGGGCGGGCTGTCCGGCGACCCCGGCCGCAGCGAGGGAACCGGGTCCTACACCATCGGATCGACCAACAGCGCCACCAAGCTGAACCTGTCCCCGCGCGAAACGCCGCAGTCGGTCAGCGTGATGACCCGCCAGCGCATGGAGGACCAGGGCCTGAACGAGATCCGCGACGTGCTCAACCAGACGGTGGGCGTGACGCGGATGCAGCGCGGCGCGATGGGCAGCGACGGGGACGAGGTCTACGCCCGCGGCTTCCCGGTGACGAATTATCAGGTGAACGGCATCCCGCGCTCGACCGTGTACGGGTTCGACGACTCCATCTCCGACATGGCGGTGTTCGACCGGGTCGAGGTTGTGCGCGGCGCCTCCGGCCTGCTGAACGGCATCGGCGAGCCGTCGGCCTCGGTCAATCTGGTCCGCAAGCGCCCGACCCCGACCCTCCAGGGCTACGCCGAGGGGCAGATCGGGTCCTGGGAGCGCTACCGCGGCGAGGCCGACCTGTCGGGTCCGCTGACCGGGAACGGCCGCCTGCGCGGGCGCGTCGTCGGCGCCTATCAGGACAACGAGAGCTTCATCGACCGCCTGCACGGGCGCAAGAAGGTGCTCTACGGAGTCCTGGAGGCCGACGTCACCGACGACACCACCTGGACGGTCGGCGTCGAGTACCAGAAACACCGCTCCGACAACGCCTCCAACGCCGGTTTCCCGCTGTTCTACAGCGACGGGACGAAGACGGACCTTCCCCGCTCCTACAACAGCGGCGCCCGCTGGGCCTACCACATGCACGACAACCTGACGATCTTCAGCGAGCTGAAGCACCGCTTCGGGGACGGCTGGACGGCGACGCTGAACGTGGAGCGCAACAACCGCGAGTACGACAGCCTGCTCGGCTTCGGCACCCGCGGCGACCTGAACCGCGACGGCACCGGCATGGGCGTCTGGGCGGGCCGCTGGAATTCGGACCTGGAGCAGACTTCCGTCAGCGCCGACCTGAACGGCGGCTTCGACCTGTTCGGGCGGCGGCACGACCTGATGGCCGGCGTGAGCGGCTATTACGCCAAGCGCGAGGGGCTCAGCCATCCGCTCT
This sequence comes from Azospirillum brasilense, assembly GCF_003349955.1. Classification (GTDB taxonomy): domain Bacteria; phylum Pseudomonadota; class Alphaproteobacteria; order Azospirillales; family Azospirillaceae; genus Azospirillum; species Azospirillum brasilense_B. Next base: position 4,006 of record NZ_QLKQ01000063.1, on the reverse strand, counting down.
GGTACATTCCCGGCTACGATCCTTCGATCTCCAACTACTTCACCTGGAACGGCAGCATCGCCCAGCCGACGCTCAACCCGACCGGCCGGTCGCAGACCGACGAGCGGCAGATGGCCGCCTACGCCGCGACCCGCCTGCGCCCGCTCGACGCGCTGTCGGTCATCCTCGGCAGCCGCATCAGCCGGTGGGAGCAGATCGAGAAGAGCAGCCCGAACGCGGGAGCGGGAAGCTACAGCAAGCGGGCGGAGAACGGCGTGTTCACGCCCTACGCCGGCGTCGTGCTCGACCTGACCGACATCTGGTCGGTCTACGCCAGCTACACCAGCATCTTCAAGCCGCAGAACTACAAGGACGCCAGCGGCCGGTCCCTCGACCCGCTGGACGGCGACGCCTACGAGGCCGGCGTGAAGGCCGAGTTCTTCGGCGGCGCCCTGAACGCCAGCGCCGCCGTGTTCCTGATCAAGCAGAACAACCTGGGCGAGGTCGATCCCGGCCGCTTCGCCCCGGACGGCACGCAGGCCTACCGAGCGGTGAAGGGCGCGGAAAGCAAGGGCTTCGACCTGGAGATCGCCGGCGAGGTGATGGCCGGCTGGCAGGTCGGCGGCGGCTACAGCCACAGCGCGGTCAAGAACGCCGACGGCCAGCGGATCATGACCTATGTGCCGCGCGACAGCGTCAAGCTGTTCACCACCTACCGCCTGTCGGGCGCCTGGGACCGCCTGACGGTGGGCGGCAATCTCCGGTGGGAAGGCGACGTCTACGCCGGGACCGGCGCCGAGCGCTACGACCGCGACGGCTACGCGGTGGTCGATCTGATGGCCCGCTACCAGATCACCGACAAGGTGTCGGCCACGCTGAACGTCAACAACCTGTTCGACAAGAAGTATCTGAGCAACATCGACGTCTCCGGCTATTACGGCGAGCCGCGCAACGTCCTGCTGTCCCTGCGGGCGACGTGGTGATGACGGCGCGGCGGTCGGCGGCGGCTTCCGGTTCCCGGCGCGGTGTCCGCCGCGGCCTCGCCGCCGCCGCGCTGGTGCTCGGCGGGCTGGCCTCCGCCGCCCTGCTGCGCCCGGCCGATCCCGCCGCCTTGGCGGAGGTGGCGGTGGTCGGCCGCGGCACGGTCGAGGACACGGTGACCGCGCTCGGCAAGATCCAGCCGCGCGCCTACGTCGATGTCGGCGCTCAGGTGTCCGGCCAGTTGACCCGGCTGCACGTGACGGTCGGGCAGATGGTCCGCGAGGGCGATCTGCTGGCCGAGATCGACCCCGCCCTTCAACAGGCCAAGGTCGAGGCCGGGCGCGCGGAACGCGCCCGCCTGACCGCCCTGCTGGCCGAGCAGCGGGCGCGCGCCGACTTCGCCGAGGCCCAGCTCGCCCGTCAGGCGGCGCTGCGGCGCAGCGGGTCGGGGCGCGGCGAGGCGTACGACCAGGCCCGCATGGAGGCGCGCATCGCCGCCGCCCAGGTCGAGGCCACCCAGGCTCAGATCCGCCAGACGGACTCGACCCTCCAGGCCGACGAGGCGCAGCTCGGCTACACCCGCATCTACGCGCCGATGAGCGGCACGCTGATCGCGGTGGACGCCCGCCAGGGCCAGACCATCAACTCCGCCTACGAGGCACCGGTGCTGATGAGGATCGCCGACCTGTCGGCGATGACCGTGTGGACCCAGGTGTCGGAGGCCGACGTGACACGGCTGAGGGACGGCATGCCGCTCTACTTCACGACGCTCGGCCATCCCGGACGGCGCTGGACCGCGCGCCTGCAGGAGATCCTGCCCGCCCCGCCGAAGCCGCCCGCCTCGGCCAACGGCGGTTCGTCCGCCACCGGAGGCGGCGGCTCCGCCAACAGCGTCGTGCTCTACACCGCGCTGTTCGAAATCGCCAACGACCGGGGGGAGCTGCGCCCGGACATGACCGCCCAGGTCTTCTTCGTGGCCGCCGCGGCCAAGGACGCCGTCACGGTGCCGGTCGCCGCCCTGAACCCGGTTGCCCCGCCCCCGGCCGCCTTGACACCGTCCGACGAGGCGGCGGAGCGGCACCGCGTGACGCTGATCGGCAGCGGCGGCGCCATCGAGACCCGCGAGGTCCGCGTCGGGGTGCGCGACCGCTTCAACGCCCAGATCCTGGATGGGCTGGCCGAAGGCGAGCGAATCGTGGTCGGCTGGAAAACCGACGACGGCCGCCCGCCCAAGATCGGGTTCCGGCTGTGAGCGGCCCGCTTCTCGTCCTGGAGGACATCCGCAAGACCTACACCAGCGGCGGCCCCGGCGGCGGCGGCTTGGCCGTCGAGGTGCTGCGCGGCGTTTCCCTGACCGTCGAGGCGGGGGAGTTCGTCGCCATCGTCGGCAGTTCCGGCTCCGGCAAGTCGACGCTGATGAACATTCTCGGCGGGCTCGACCGCCCGACCTCCGGACGCTACCGCGTCGACGGGCGCGACGTGACGGCGCTGGAGGGCGACGAGCGGGCGGCGCTGCGGCGGGACGGCTTCGGCTTCGTCTTCCAGCACTACCATCTGATCCCCGGCACGACGGCGCAGGAGAATGTCGAGATGCCGGGCCGCTACGCGGGCCTGCCCGCCGCGCTGCGCGAAGGCCGCGCCGTGGAGTTGCTCGGCCGCCTGGGGCTGGAGGAGCGGCGCCATCACCGCCCCAACCAGCTTTCGGGCGGCCAGCAACAGCGCGTGTCGATCGCGCGGGCGCTGATGAACGACGCCCCGGTGATCCTGGCCGACGAGCCGACCGGTGCCTTGGACAGCGCCAGCGGGGCGGAGGTGGTGGCGCTGCTGCGCGAGCTGTCCGCCGCCGGGCGCACGGTGATCCTCATCACCCACGACCGCAAGGTGGCGGAGGCCGCCGGCCGGGTGATCGAAATGCGCGACGGCCGCATCGTCGCCGACAGCGGTCGCCCACCCCCGTCACTGGCGGCCCCGTCGCCGGCGGCCCCCTCCCCCGCCCCGGCGGAGCGCCCGGACGCCGGCGCCTCCCTGTGGACCGACGCGGCGGAAGCCCTGTCGGCGGCGCTGCGGTCGCTGGGCGCCAACGGCTTCCGCACGGCGCTGACCCTGCTCGGCATCGTCATCGGCGTGGCCTCGGTGATCGCCCTGCTCGCCATCGGTGAGGGCGCCAAGCAGGCGGTGATGGCGCGGGTCGGCGCGCTGGGGGTCAATCTGGTCTATGTCGTGGCGGGCAGCGGCGACCCCCGCCTGCCGGCCACGCCGCTGACCGAGGCGGACGGCGAGGCCATCCTGGACTTGCCCAACGTCGAGAGCGTGATGCCCTTCCTCGCCGCGCCGGTGATGGCCCGCCACGGCAACATCGACCACCGCACCGAAGTGCTGGCGACCTCGGCGTCGCTGCCGCTGACCCACCGCTGGCCAGTCGCCCAAGGGGCCTTCTTCACCCGCGCCGACGAGCGGGCCGGGGCGGCGGTGGCGGTTCTCGGCCACCGCGTCGCCGAACGGCTGTTCCCGCGCGGGGAGTCGCCGCTGGGCAAGCATGTGCTGGTGAACAACATTCCCTTCCTGGTCACCGGCGTGATGGCGCAGAAGGGCGACCTGACCGGCAACCAGAGCACCGACGACTGGGTGTTCGTGCCGCTGTCCACCGGCGTGCAACGGCTGATCGGCAAGCCGGACCTGGAGTTGATCCTCGTCTCGGTGCACGACGTGGGGCGGATCGCGCAGACCCGCGACGCCATCCACGCCCTGATCGCCGGGCGTCACGGCCAGGAGGATTTCCAGATCCACGACGGGACCGCGCGCATCCAGGCGGCGGCGGAGACCCAGGACACCATGACGCTGCTGCTCGGCTGCGCCGCGGTCATCACGCTGCTGGTCGGCGGCATCGGGGTCATGAACATCATGCTGGTCAGCGTGACCGAGCGGACCCGCGAGATCGGCATCCGCATGGCCGTCGGCGCCCGCGCCGCCGACATCGAGCGGCAGTTCCTGATGGAGGCGGCGCTGGTGGCGGGGTTGGGCGGTCTGGCCGGGGGGGCGCTGGGGC
>NZ_QLKQ01000062.1 GCF_003349955.1 Azospirillum brasilense | reverse complement strand
CGCCGCGGCGTGCCCCGTTACAGCGCTGTCGGGATTTCGACCGGGACGGGGCAAGCCCCTCTACCCGCACAGCCTCAGCACGCAAGATGATGACCCTGAACATGCGTGTTGGCAAGGGAGTGGCTTTTCGGAGCAGGTTCCCCTTTCACCACACTCCTATTGGCGGATGTCGCTCCTTCCTGGGCGGCGGGATCGTCCGCTTTGCGACAGGAGCGGACCTCCCTATCGGTCCGTGCAGCTGCCGGGATTGGCTCGCCGCGCTGAGCCATTGCTTCGGTACCGACACCTCCGGCTTTATGGGCTGCGGCATCATAGCAGAATCAATGCACCTGATTCTCGGTATATATACCTTTTGGTCGAAACCTTATATGATCTACCATTTTCCAAGCGACCCGGATGCAAGAAATTGATTCGTTCGAAACGACTGCACCTGACTCAGCTGGACTCGTGGCTTTTAAGCGTTCCGCTTCCCGATTCCATTTCCAAATACACACTTAGGCTTTGGCGGGAGGAACGCGAGCCTCTGGTGGCGCCATTCAAAGACGAGGTGGTCGCCTATTTCGACGAAGCCTTTGAAGATGCGAGGAGCAGCCTCAGGGAGGGGTTCGAGGACGAACTTTGCTCGTTTGATGATCCTGCTTCGGATCCAGCTGCCAATTTCCCGCGCCTCCTCCACCGGGTCACGCAGCAGGGATATCTTGGTGAGGCGCTCGGTGCGCTCGCTGTAGAGCACTGGGGAGCAGAAGGCTACACCGACTGGCAGGTGCCAGCCATGCTTTTCCGGTTCCACACCGTCGAACTCCAGCACTTGGCGTCAATCAACGAGCGTATCGTGAGAGGGCTCCCCTTCAATCAGGACGAGGAAGCCGGGAAGCGTCCGGGCCGTACCGGCGATGACGCTCTTGCCTTTCGCATGAACGACGCGGGCGTGATAACCGACGTGCTCGTCATCGAGGCGAAGTGCGTTGGGATGAATAGCAATACTACGATCGCCGAAGCGCATGCGAAGCTCTCGACAACGTTACTTCGGAACTGCGGTATTCGAGAGCTTATCAACATCCTAAAAAAGTACAATACGGACGAGGCTCAAAGGTGGCGTGCCGCGCTCCTCGAGCTCTGGCGCAGTGGCCATACGAGTGTAGGTCGGTACGACTGCGTCTCGTACGCCGTCGGTGCGCAACCGAAGAAGCCGGTTACCCGGGAGAGTTGGATGGATCCGACCAAACGCCATCCCGAATACAAGCTTCAGAATTCGCTGATCGGGCTCGAGTTTCAGATTCCTGACCTCGAGGGCATGGTGGACATCATCTACAGGGGCAAGTGATGGTGGACAAGGTAATTCTCCGTATTGCCCAGTCGGTTCGTGCGGAGAGGGCCCGTCCAGCCCTTTTGGCCGCACATGCTAAGCTCTACAGCCAGCAGCTACGCCGCGATATGTCCCGACCGGGCCTGCCGAGCTACACGCAGGCTGATACAGCTTCGCTCCTTGACGAGGCGATGCTACTGGTCGAGTGCGGCCTGATCGAGCGTGAGGAGGCGCCGAGTTCGAACTGGCGGGCATCTCTGCAGCGCGCGGCTCAGATCGTCGAATGGCTGTCTCAGGATGATATAAGACCCACGGGGTCGCCGCTGCACTTGATCGCTGCAGCGATCTACCAAGTGGCTGAACTACCAGCGATGGCACTTGGACACCTGCGCCGCATGCCCGTAGACGAGCACGGCTCCGTGATCCTGAGGGACTTTCTTCGTGGCGACTTCCCCGGTGCTCTCGATGCAGTCGGTCGCTACTGGCGAGACGAGCACGAGCTCAATTCGTTTTACTCTGATGGTTCTCCGGAAGAAGAGGAACTGGAACTTAGCCGTTTAACCGAACAGCATGTCGTGAAATGCATTGGTACAATTTGCGCGTACCTCCGAACAGGAGGTTCAGTACCTGTTGAGCGCGCCCTTGCAAAGCTAGACCGCCTGGCGCTTACTTTCCTTCACAGCCGAGACCCATATTCCTTCTTGTTGGCACGCTTAATCGCAGCCAGTGCACGCCGATTCGCGGAGTCCTGCCTGTGGCCCCATGTCGAGCGGCTGCGTGCGGGCTCGTCGGAGAGGGCAGGCCAAGCACTCGTGCAATTCGCTCGCGCCGCCTTCATGAACAGGCGCGCACTGGTGTGGCCCGCACAGGTAGATGGGATCAGGCGACTCCAGGAGGAAGGGTCGTTCGTGCTCTGCACGCCAACCGGCTCGGGCAAGACAACGATCGCGACCCTCGGCGTCGTGCAGGGCCTTTTCGCGGAACAGAGCGATCCGTTCTCACTCGCAGGCATTAGTCCGGGGAACCTAATCCTGTACCTCGTACCCTCTCGCGCCCTCGCGGCGGAAGTCGAGCAGAGGTTGTCGGAGGATCTCCGAGGCATCGATGCACGCCCGGTGGTGGTGACCGGTCTGTACGGCGGGGTGGACTGGGGACCGACCGACGCCTGGACACAATCTGACGATCCTGCCATCGTGATCTGCACGTTCGAAAAGGCGGACGCCCTAATCCGCTATTTAGGGGCCCTATTCCTACACCGCGTGCGACTCGTCGTGATCGACGAGGCCCACATGGTTGAACTAGATCCAGCAAAGGCGGCCGATCTGGCGGCCGGTACATCGCGAGCGCTCCGTCTGGAGCAACTGGGGATGCGCCTGCTCCGCGCGCAAGACACGCACAACTTTAGGATCATCGCGCTCTCGGCGGTCGCCGCACAGGCCGCACCCGCGATAGCCCGCTGGCTCGGCGGCCCAGACGCCCTTCCCGTGACATCGAACCATCGAAGTACTCGTCAGATGGTCGGTAAGCTTGAAGTCTCCTCGCGAGGCGCCTTCTCAATTCGTTACGACCTGATGGACGGGCAGAGCCTTCTCTTCAATAACGGGACGAGCGAGGAGACGCCATACGTCCCAGCTCCCTTTGGTCCGGTTCCAGGGGGCATGGCCACTGGTGGTCCCGACATTCGTATGCGGAGCCCGACATTGTGGGCGGCGCTCAACCTCGCCAAGGAGCGCAGCGACGGGCTACGCCCGGCGGTGCTTATCTCGATCACCCAGCAAGTCGGGGGATTCGCCAAAACCTGCGCCGACCTTATGGACCTGTGGCAGGACGAGAAATTGCCTGCTTACAGTGCAATCGACGAGAATGACAGGGCTTGGACGAGGTGCCTCGCCAGCGCAGCGGACTACTTTACCGACCAATCGGCCGAGTACCGACTCCTGAAGCGTGGGATTGCGGTGCATCACGGTCAACTCCCACCGCTGCTGGCGCGCAGGCTCAAAGTGGTCATTGATCGTGGTTTGGTCCGTGTCATCATCGCCACGTCCACATTGTCGGAGGGCGTTAACATCCCTGTGAACGCCGTGCTGATCCCAAGCCTTTTTCGTGGCACCAGCCGCATGTCGCTCCAGGAGTTTACGAACCTCCTCGGACGTGCCGGGCGTCCAGGTGTTTCGTCGGAGGGAGCCTCACTGGCGATACTGCCAGAAATCGAACAGGACCCGTCCGGTAGGATGGTCTGGAACCGGCAGCGGCAAGCATATGACGCACTCATCAAGGAAATGTTGGAGGCCAGCAAGGCACCCGCTAACGCCGGTGCCGGGATGGTGAACGCCAACAGCCCGCTTCAGAATCTATTAGATGCACTGCGCGATGCGTGGGCGGAACTAGACGAGGTTGGAGGTTTTGATGAGTGGCTGTCCCGCGTAGCGGTAATAGGAGAGCATGCCAGGAACACTGCTAATGACATCCTTAACCTGCTCGATCCGCTGGACGCCATCTTGATCGCTGCATTGCAGGAAATCGAACAGCTAAAGATGGCGGATCTTGAGCCAGCTGAAATCGAGAGCGAGCTCTCCCGCATATGGAGTTATACATACGCGGCAGCTGCTGCCAAAAACGAAGAAGAGCTTAAGCAGGCTTGGCTCACGCGAGGACTTGTGATCAACCAATTGTATCCCGACCCCACGCAACGAAGAAGAATATACAGAACCAGCCTTGCGCCCCGATCGGCGACGGTGCTAATGGAAATCGTGGACCAACTCCGTGAAATCTTGCTGTCCGGCTACGACTACGCCCACCGCAGCCAAGAGGACCAGCTAGATTTCATCGCAAAGGTGCTGGAATCGCTCGCTGTGGTACCTGCATTTGAAATCAAACCGGTACTGAAGAAAAATGTGAGCTGGAAGCTCGTCCTCCGCTGGTGGCTCGCGTGTGGAACGCTCCAGCACAAACAAAAGCCGCGTCCCGATGAATGCACAAAATGGTTCAAGTTCGCCAATGACAACTTTATCTATCGTGGGAACTGGGGCCTAGGCGGCTTGGTCAGCCTCCTGATGGACAACGTCGACGGGGTCGGTCCGGTACGTGCGCTCGAGATCGACGACTGGCCTAGGAGCGGACTCCCATGGATTACGTTCTGGCTGAAGGAGCTAGTGAACTGGGGCACGCTGGATCCCGTCGCGGCCTTCTTGCTGGCGAGAGGCAATGCCGTGAACCGTCGGCAGGCAGAAGCCGATGCGAAGTTGTACTACGAGGAAAGATCGACCGAAACTGATGCAAACAACCTTCTCGATCCACGGGAAATTCGGGATTGGGTACACAGCCGTTGCGGCGTGTCGGAAATAGCGAGTACAAGAACGGAAATCGCACTCCCGGCCAAGCTTATACGTCCAGCCGATACCTTCCTAATGGAGAATGTCTCGGTCTCGCCGCTTTCTTCAATTGAGGGGCTGACATGGCTCGATCCCGCTGGGAACGTGGTAGCTAAATCCGACAGACCTGAAGAATGGATCGACGATCCAGAGCATTATGACTTCGATTTGCAGGTTAGGACTGCAACAATATTTGGCTCCGCTTACCTTCGACACCGCCATGCATAATTATTTGCTCGTCTCGAAGGCAGGGCTGCCCGTATTCAAACGTCAGCTTTCTAGTCTATCAGAAAGCTACCTCATGGCCATCATGGGCAAGAGGCGGATGCTTACATTTTCATTGCCTCTATGTCCGCTTCGGGTCATGACCTGCCTTTCAGGTATGGCTGCTCATGGCGCAAAGCGGACCATCAGGGGGTTCGGAGTCGGCTCTCCCTTTCACAACAGAGGCGGGCTCGCCGGCCGCTCCTTTTCGCCCCAACAGACACGCATGAGCGGAAGACGGCTGAGAGAAGCGATATTCCTTAGTGGCCATGCTTGACTTCAATAGGCTTAGGGGAGGTCCAGACGGCTGGCGCGGCTCGTTCGAGGACCTTGTGCGCCATCTCGCCGAGATCGATCCGCCACTGGGAGCCGCTGAGTTCCGTCCCATAGAGGGAGCCGGTGGCGACGGCGGCATCGAAGCTTATTGGGTGTGCGTCGACGGGAGCGAGGTTGGCTACCAAGCGAAGTTCTACCTGCGTGCGGGGGAAATCGACTGGTCCGCTCTAGACGGGTCCGTGAGGACCGCGCTCGACACGCATCCTGCACTCGTCCGCATCATCATCGCAATGCCGTGCGACCTCACCGACGTTAAGAAGGGACGCGGCACGTCCGCGCGAGAGAAGTGGAATGACCACCGCGAGCGCTGGAAGGCCGCCGCTAAACCTCGCGAAGTCGTGTTCGAGTTCCTCGGCGGAAGCCAGATCGAGCGCCTGCTAGCTATTCCCACGGCGGCTGGGCTTCGCGAATACTGGTTCGCCGACAGGGAGTTGTCAGACTGGTGGTTCCGGGAAAAGTTCGCACGAACCGTCGCGGCCCTTGACGAGCGCTATCATCCCGAAGACCACGTCGACCTCCAGGCGAGCCGCCTCTTCCGGGCGCTGAGGGGTAGTCGGGACTGGCGGAACGACTTCGCGCGCCTTGCGGATGACGCTGTGAGGGCCATGCCCGGCCCGCCCGACCCCGAATCGGAAGTCGCCAGCAAGTACGCTGCCTTGTTCGTTGCGATTGGCCAGCTCTCTGCTCTTGCGCTAGACCGCGATCTCAGAGCTGAGAAAACTTTCCCGACGGAAGCTTGGCTCGGGGTGATCAAGGCAGCGGTATCGGCCACACGCCAGATCATCTCCAGCCTAGATGAAATTGATACAACGGGCACCGCCGGCTACCATATCCGGCACATGCACGAGGAGATTGTCGAAGTCGAGAATGTCCTCTCGGTTCTGGGGGCGCGGCTCAAATCCGAGTACCAGCGCGCAGACCAAGCTCGGTACGCAATCATCGAGGGCGCGGCCGGGAGCGGCAAATCTCATTTGATGGCTGCGGAGGTGGAGGCGGCGCTCGAAGCTGGTGAACCGGCCATAATGCTTCTCGGCACGGATTTCACCTATGGCGAAGAGCCGGGCATTCAGATCGCGCGGCGGCTGGAATTGGTCGGGATGACAACGGACACGCTGCTGGGCGCGCTCGAGGCCGCCGCGGCGTCGCGAGGAACGCGTGCCCTGATCGCCATCGATGCCCTTAACGAGGGCGGAGGCGCGCGCTACTGGCGCGAGCGGCTGGCCGCCTTCGCCGCCGAGGTGCGGCGACGCCCGCGCTTGGCGCTCTGCGTCTCGTGCCGCGACGTCTACTCAGACCGCGTGTTCGCACAGGCTGCCCGCGTCGACGCGGCGCAGATCGAAATCGAGGGGTTCCAAACTCCGGGGGAGCAGGAGAAGGCAGCGGCGGTTTACATGGATCGGCGCGGGATAGCGCGTCCCCCCTCGCCATGGCTTCCGCCAGAGTTCATCAACCCGCTGTTCCTGCGAACCACCTGCGTGGCACTTGAGCGGAAGGGACAATGCCAGTTTCCGCTTGGGCTGCGTGGCGCGCGTGAGATGATGCGGTTCTACCTGAACGCCGCCGCGGCAACGCTCCATACAGAGTACGACGGGACCTACGAGTTCGAGGCGCCGCTCATTCGAGGCGTGCTCGATATCGCCGCCGAGATGGCTCGCACACGGGTGGACTACATCGAGCGCCATGTGGCAGCGCGTATACTGGACGCAGCCTTCAGGGGCCACCAGGCTCCACCCGGTCAATCCTGGGTGGATCTGCTGCGGCTGCGCGGGCTACTGCGTTCAGATCCTCCCGAGTACGATCCCGCTGCGCTCGACGACCCGCTCGACGCACGCGAGGACGTACTGCGATTCGCCTTCCAGCGCATCCAGGACCAACTGATCGCCAGAAGCCTAAGGCAGAGTTGTTCCGGTCCGGAGAATCCGTTCGACAAAGACGGACCTCTCGCATTCCTGATCGGGCCTTGGGGCGTCGAGTACGACTGGCGGGGCGTGTTTGTCGCACTCGCAATAGAGTTCGCGGACGAGTGGAAGGCCGAGATCGTTGACCATATGCCCGGCGGCTGGCGTCGATGGTGGAACGACGAGACAGTGCAGGATGCCTTCGTCGAGAGCATCCGCTGGCGCCAGCACGGATCGTTCGGGCGACGGGCTGTCGAGTTCTTGAACGCGATGGAGTGGCCTCGGACCCCGACCGACCTCCTCATCGAGTTGTCCGTCGTAGAGGGGCATCCCTGGAATGCCGAACTGCTGCACCGGAACCTCGCCAAGCGCAACATGCCTGAACGCGACGCGTTTTGGACCGTCGCGATCAATGGTGAGCCAGATGTCCGAGGCACGGCGATGCGCCTTACGGAATGGGGGCTCGGGCCAGGGCCGGGATCGGCGAGCAACGAGGTGATCCGGCTTGCCCTCACGACCCTCGGCTGGCTCTTTACCTCGACGAATGGGGCGCTGCGCGACCGCGCGACCAAGGCGGCGACCGAGATCCTGTTACGTCGCCCCGCCGCGCAAGAGGGATTCCTCGCGCGATTCGCAGACGTAGACGACATCTACGTCCTGGAGCGGGTCCTTGCCGCCATAGCGGGAGCCTGCCTTCGCGATCCGAATCCGCAGCGGTTGACTACATCCGCAGCGAGCGTCTGGCAACATATCTTCAGGAAGGAAGATCTTCCGAAGCACGTGCTGCTTCGCGACTACGCGCGCCTGATCATTGAGGCGGCAGCCGAGCGAGGTTCGCTTCCCGAGGACTGCGACCTATCACGGTGCCGCCCCCCCTATCGAAGCACTGCGCCGCGGTTCGGACTCGACGAGGCGAAGGTGAGGGCGGAATGCGAGGCGGTGGGAGACCACAGCATTTTCCACTCGACCGTCGGCTGGGGCGGCGACTTCGGGACCTACGTGGTTAAGAGTCGCGTTAGTTCGTTCACGTCGATCCGGCTCTCCAAGCCGCGTCCGCTGCGGCATGAAGAGGCTTACGCGCAATTCAGGTCGAACTTCATCGACGGCGATGAATTGCGCACCACCCTTCTGTCGATCATCGAACTGACGGCCAGGAGAGACTCACGCGACTCGGACAGTCGGGGGGAGAGCAACTATTTGACCGAAGTGGGACGCCAAGCGGAGGCCGAGCTCTTACGACTGCTCGGTACCCGCGGCCAAAGGCAATTTGACGCCGATGCCCGACCATTCCTGGGGGGCAGAAGGGGATGGTCCGGAGGCGACGATGACGAGCTCATCTTGATAGACCAGGAACAGGCGCGGCTATGGATAGCGCGCCGGGCGGTGCGCCTCGGGTGGAGCAAGAAGCTGTTCCCACGGGACTATGGTGCAGGCGACGAGACCACCCGCTCAAAGTGGATCGAGCGCATCGGTAAGAAGTACCAACGGATCGCGTACAACGAACTGATGGCGCGGCTCGCCGATAACTACTGGCTTGTGTCCGAGTGGGAATCGGAGCCGGTGAAGGCTTTCGACACGCCGCTCGATCTTCCCTTCATCCGCGATCTCGAGCCCACGGTGCGGCCCCGCAACGGGGACGATCGTGCCATCCACCATGCCGAAGTGCCGTCAGTGCCTCGCCTCGCGATCAGAGAGGTCGCGACGGCGGCCATGTTCGACTGGGTGTTCGAGGATGGCGTCGCCGCCGAGCGGCTGGGCCTGGGTCTGTGCCCCGATCTCGGCGCTCAGGCCGGACTGTGGCTCACCCTATACCGATACGGCTCCCGGAAAACCGATCACGCGCCGGGACATGACCACATCGGGGCGCCTTTGCGCCTTAACGATTTCCATTTCGTGCTAATGGTTGGCGTTGAACCACGTGATCTCAGGGACTTCGTCATTAAAGCGCGAAGGACCGGAACCGACTTCCACAACTGGATGATCTGGGGCGACGTGACCGATGGCCCCTACCTTTATGAGGCCGGTGTCCGTGGAACATGGCCGGAAACCGAATGGGTCACGTCGGATAGTTTTCGCTCGGCCGAGTTGCGCTATCTCCGCTTTAGCCGTGGATACCGATGGGAAAGCCATCTCGACGGGGCGCTCCCAAGCGGCATTTCGCTCCAGGTGCCCAGCACTTGGCTCCTCCGCGAACTCGGACTCACGGCCGACTCAAGGTCACCTGGCGTCTACGTCGACGCGAGCGGCCGCCCAACCATCGTGTCGAGCACCGACGATCGGAACTCGTTCTGCATAGCGCGCAGGGACGCGATTGAATTCATCCTCTCCAAACGCGGGGTGAAACCGCTCTGGGTCGGGGTCGGCGAGCGCGGCGCTTGGCCTAATCCAGCCGAGAATGCAGGTCCGAACCGACGGTGGAACGGAATTCTCTGGCAAGAATTAGGACAGATCTATCACGACGTCTGGGCGGAAGATCATCGACCCGGAGAGTTACGCCGCGTCGTCCGCCGTTTCTTGTAGACAGACCGGGATGCGGTCCTTAGTGCAGACAACATCCAATAATATCAACCTGCCAGACATCACGGCATCAAGGAGCAACTAAACGATTACCGTCATCCCTCAGTCCACCACCGAACATCACCTTTTACCTCTTGCCCATTCGAGCGCGATGTTCTCGCAGAGCACGGTACATGGTCGTACGCTCCACCCCGAACTGTTCAGCAACCTGGCTGGCCGTTTGGCCGCCGTGGCGGTTCTTGAGCAATGTTTCGATCATCACACATTGCTTGTCGGTCAGCTTCCGGGGCCGCCCGAGGTGAACGCCGCGGCTCCGTGCCGCCTCCATCCCAGCGATGGTCCGCTCGGAGATCATGGTCGCTTCAATTTCCGCGACGGCCGCGAGCACCGCAAAAACTAAAGCTCCCGCCGGGCCGCTGGTGTCGATCCCCTGCGTCAGGCTGCGCAAGCCAACGTCCTTGCGCTTGAGCTGGTCGGCGATCTTCAGCAACTCCAAGGTCGATCGAGCCAAGCGGTCAAACTTCCACACCACCAGAACGTTGCCGGGCTGCACCGCCTTCAGCACCCCGGCCAAGCCGGGGCGTGCGACAGTCAAGCCCGACGCAGTATCGGTCCAGATGGCCTCGGGTTCCACCCCCGCTTGGGTCAATGCATCTATCTGCAGATCCAACCGCTGGTCGTCGGTAGACACTCGGGCATACCCGATTAGACGCGGAGTGGTAGGTGTGGTAGCGGCTTTCCCCATGCCCTTTCACCACAGAATTTTGCCACGACTTTTGCAACACTCCGCCTGGGGGCCGGGTTCCGGGTCGCGGGTGTGGTAAAAGGCCACCTTTCTGCCGCGCACCGATGGCGCCAGCTGTAGACAAGTTCGATCCGGTAGGACCGAGAGCGTCAGGGCGCACACTCAGCTCCGCCGCTTATCCTCCTCCCGCGCAACCCCCTTGAACGGCTCGCCGCCCTTCTTCTGATCGATGAAGCGGCCAGTGTCCGTATCACGCTTCGTCCAGTTCCCGTTAACCGGGTTCTGGACCTGTGTCCGATCATTCACTGAACCGCGCCGATATCCGTCTCCAGTATTTTTCGCCATATAGCACCACAAAAATGATCAATATTAGAAACGCAGCCTAGCTGATCACCACACTTGGCGCAAGGACGGTTGAATATCCGATGGCCAAATTGCACTCATGCCGCGTGCTGGCGCTGAGCCAAACACATTGCTAAACAGGGGTGAAGGCGATTGCTACCGGGTGCGCCGACGTGCCGATGCCAAAGGATCGGCAGACCACGGTGGAGCCGCTCTTGTCACCGTATGCCGGTAGCGACCCCGCATCGAGAGCGGAAACGGGCCTTTCTGCCGTGGCGGCAGCACCGTCCAATCGACGGCGCCGGCGTCACGTCTCCGCGGCATTCTCCCGCAGCCAACGCTCAATCGCCGCAGCCACATGGGAGCGTTCTTCCGCGTTCAGGGCCTGTCCGCGGCGAATGCCGTGCCACTTCTCCAGGCAGTTCCGGCAGCATGTTGCCGTGGCGTGCTGCGCGATGAACACCGGATGCCCACGGAACGGCGTCTGTTTTCCGTCGTTGACGGGTTCCGCTGGCACAAGCCGCTTGTCGATGAAGTCCCGTGCGTGATCCAGCACCGTCGGAAACCCCTTGTCCCGCAGGTAGGCCTGCTCGCAGACCCCCAGCTGGAAGCGTTGACGGAAAGAAGAGCGGGCCAGTCCCGAAAACACCTGATCCAAATCCCTGATCGCGCCCATCGCCACTCCGTGGAAATGCCATCTAGTAACCACCCTCCGGCCGGGACCTCAGTCTGCACACGTCAACCCCATCTGCCAGAAATCCGCTTCCAGGCGGCAGGCCTGCCGGAAGGTCGTCAGTAGCTGCGGGAACCGCTGCTCGGTCATGCCGCGTGCGGCCAAGCGGTCCAACGTGGCACGCGCGCCGGCCGCCACCTCCTGGTAGGTGTCGCCCGAGTACTCGGCGATCCAGGAACGATAAGGATTGCCGGCTGCTAAACCCGATGGGCTGGCGGCGAGGCGCGTGCCGATCTCGGCATAGCCCACGACGCAGGGAGCAAGGGCAACGTGCAGATCGAGCAGGTCACCGCGCAGCCCCGTCTCGAGCACATACCGCGTGTAGGCCAGCGTCGCCTTGGCCTCCGGCGCCCATTCCAGCTCCGCGGCGGACAGGCCCCAGCCGGCACAGAGCCGAACGTGCAGGTCCATCTCCACGTCGAGAATAGCCTTCAGCCCGCCGAAGGCGGCGTGCATGTCGTCGAGCGACTGGCCCTTGTAGACGGCCAGGGCATAGGCGCGGGCAAAGTGGATGAGGAACAGGTAGTCCTGCACCAAGTAGTGGCGAAAAGAGGCCACCGGCAGCGTCCCCCGTCCCATCTGCTGGACGAACGTGTGGTCGACGTAAGCCGCCCATTCGTCGGCGGCCTCCGTGGCCAAACGGTCGAACAGGTCCACGGCGCTGCTTACCGTCATCGATCGGGTCCTCCGGGTTCTGATGTGTGGACTTGGCAATGCCGCCAGTGGCGCATTGTGGAGCACCACGTCAGCAGGGGCAACGAAACGCGCTACTCCCGGATCTCTTGCTCGTCTTGATCGAGCGCACGGATCCGCCGCTTTCGATTGCTCTGAAGACGGGGCGCGGCCCGGACGCCAGCCGGACTGGCTACCCGGCTCCAAGTGTCCCGGACAGCCGCAAAGCGCGGCGCCGCGGCCGCCAACGCCGCCTCCAAGGCACCGTAACGCCACAGCCGATCGTCGGCCTGCCGCACCGCTAGGGGGTTGGGAGCCATGATCCCATCGCGGTCCAATCGGAGCAGCCGCTGCGCCGCCTCGGCTTCGCGGCCGGGGCCGAGCTCGTCGGCGAGAACCGCCAGGGCCAATGCCGGGGACAGGCTTCGCCCGTGCTCACAGTGGATGGCCAGCGTGGCGTCGGGCCGGCCGGCACGGATCGCCCGCGCGAAATCGATCACGGTGGCGATCTGCTCGTCCGTTGGCCCGCGCTGCGCCCCCAGCCGCGGCACGCCGATGTCGTCGCAGCGCAGGACCAGCATGGCGTCCACGTCGCCCAGGACAGCCTGCGCCATCGCGGTGTCGAGGGTTTCGAACGATCCGCGATCGGCATGCAGCCGCACCGAGATCACGGCATCGGCACCTTCCGCGGCCCCGTCCTCGATTTCGGCGCGCGACCATACGAACACCCTCATCGCCATGTTTCTCCCCACTCCGCATGCGCCCGCGGTTCCCATTCTCCAGCTGTCGGCTGCCCCCTTCGAGAGCCTGGAGGAGGCAGCGCACCAGAAAAGCAACGATACGGCACTTGCCGAATGTTCTCAATGCGTTCGCATTCCCGCCCATCGCCGATGGAATTCGCCTTGGATCCCCTCTCACCGGCAACGCGTCCGCGTCCCATATGACGTGGACAGGATCGCCCGCCGCCGGCGTGCATCCGGAGCACAGGATGGGAGGCGGCCATGCCGGAACACCGCAGCGTCAGCCGCCGCACCCTGATGGCGGGCATGGCCACGCTGAGCACCACAGTCCTGCTCTCCAGACCGGCCCGCGCCACGCCCCTCGTCCCGACGCCCGGCCAGACGGAAGGCCCGTTCTACCCGACCAGCCTGCCCGCGGACGTCGACCACGACCTCGTCCGGGTTCATGGGGCCTCCGCCCAGGCACTGGGCACCATCGCCCACATCGGAGGGAGGATCCTCGACCGCGCCGGGCGGCCGGTCTCAGGCGCGGTGGTCGAAATCTGGCAGTGCGACGCCCAGGGGATCTACCGGCATCCGCGGGCACCCGGCCACGACCGGTTCGACGGGAACTTCCAGGGCTACGGGCGGGCGGCGGTCGCCCTGGACGGAGTCTACCGGTTCCGGACGATCAGGCCGGTGCCCTATCCCGGCCGCACGCCGCACATCCATTACGCGGTGATCGTGCCCGGCACCGGGCGGTTCGTGACGCAGATGTACATCGAGGGAGAACCGCTGAACGCCCGCGACGGGCTGCTGAACGCCATCCGCGACCCGCAGGCGCGCCGCAGCGTGATCATTCCATTGACCGCGGCGGACGGCCTCGAGGCGGGCGCCGTCCAAGGCACCTTCGACATCGTCCTCGACCTCTGATCCTCCGTGGAGGATCGGTCTCCGCTCTCCACACCGGCGAGCGGTCCGATCCACCAAGCCGGCACCGCCTCAGAGGACGTGTTCGCTCGGCAGATGCGGCGGTTCGGCAACCAGCGCAGGACGCGGTATGGGCACATGCATTGGGGCGGGCCGTGTCGAGGCCTGCCACAGGTCGAGGAATGTCCCGAGGTGTGGTCGGTCGGCGCGCTCGCGCACGAGGCATTCAACCAAGCTGTCGACGCTGGCGTTGTGCCCGGCCGGGTCGGTGCGCCCGGTCAGCAGCGCCCAGCGGACATAGGCGGCGTAGAGGGTCAGCACGTCCGACTCGCAGTAGGCCCGAACCTTCTCCAGCTCGCCGCGCGCCATCATGTCGGCCACCTCGCTGCCGTGGCCGCCGATCTTGCCGGGCAGGCCGATCAGGTCGGCGATGTCCTGCAGGCCGATGCGCTGTGAGGCGCCGTAGTCGGCGACCTGCTCCATGAGGTCGCAGTTGAAGTCGGGCTGGTAGCGCTGGGTGTAGCCGTTCCATTTGTCGCCGGTTTGGAACCACGCCGGCACCGGCACGCCGTAGACCATCGCGCGCAGGCGCAGCACCGGCAGGTCGAAGCCGCGCCCGTTCCAGGTGACCACACGCGGCAGCGTCCGGGCGAAGTGCTTCCAGAAGCCACGGATCAGCCGCTCCTCGTCGTAGTCGAGGTCACCGCCGGAGCGGCACTCGGTCACACGGTAGCGCTCGACGCCGGAGGACCGGTCGATGGCCGCCTCGACGAAGCTGATCGCCACGATCTGGTGGCAGTGCGGCGGCGGGAACTTCTCCGCCGGCCAGTCCGCCGGAAGGATCTGGCGGTCCGGCATCGTCTCGATGTCGAGGCAGAGCAGCGTATCGTGGTGCATGGGGCCTCCGGGGTGCGGCGGCGCCATGCTCCTCAAACGATCGGAGAAGCACAACGGACAAATGACCGCTCCCTGGCACCGCGGGTATGGTGCTGCATGGACGGTACACCGCGACGTTCACCAGCGGAGCGGACCGCCCGATTGTGCCGCCGCCGAAGACCCCGATGCGGCGCTGCGTCGGTTGGGGCCGGGTCCGCGGTGCGGCCATTGCGGAATGAAGGGCTTGGGACTCATCGAACGCTTCTGGACGGAGCCGCGCCTGCCGGCTCCGGATGCAAAACGCTGCCGTGTCAACGGGAACACCAATCGCGGCGCGGCGTGCCGTCCATGGGCTGGGTCAACGCCGCATCGACCAGAATGCGTTGCAGGTCGACGCCATCGACGAGCACGGCGGCCTCCACGTCGTCGGGGCCGACATCTCGTGGGGCGCAGAAGGCCACCAGCCGGGCGTTCCGCAGGGTGAGCACGATCGTGGTCTGAGCCAGGCGGGCGAGGAACCGCTCGGTGGAACAGGGGCCGTCGGGCTGGGGTCCCTCAACACCGCGCGGGTGAACGCTCACCCAGCCCCGGTCCGGAACGAAGGCGGGGATCCGGCTGTCGCTCGTGACGTCGATGGGCTGGTGCCGCCAGGACTGGCACGTGACGACCTCCCGGCCCGCCGCGGGAGCGGCGGTCGTGAGCCCCAGAACGGCAAGGCACAAAAGGCGGCGGTTCATCAGCGGCACCAATCACCATCAACGATGCGGAGCGGCATCCGCACGGTGGGGCTGGATGCATCCCCTTCTTCCCAATGTATGCCATACGGGGAAAAGCGTCCCCGCCGAATCCACCTATGGGCGCGCGGTGTGGCAACCAGCCTGCGACTGGAGCGTCTTTACCGGGCACCCCATCGGTCCATCACCCGTTCCAATCCTTGCCCGCCCTCGTCCTGTCGAACGGGACGTCCGTCGCCGGCGCTTCGGAGTCGAGGGGATCCTCGTTGGCAGCCTCACGGAAATACTGCGCGATGAACAGCCGAATCGCGGCGCTGACCGACAAACCCGCCGGACGCTTCCGGGCGGCCTCGGTGCACAGGCTGTCGACACCTTGGCGCTCCCGTTTGGAGATTTCACGCAGCGCATCCCAGAGCGCATCCTGAAGGCGGATGGTGGTTCGCCGACCGTCGATCCTGATGCTGCGGCCCGGCGTAAGGGCGACGCCCCGGTTCACCTGCCCCAGCGCTGCCTTCATCATCGGCGACTGCGTCTTGCCGACCCGCTGGGACGGCTCGCTCCTCCGGCGGTTCGCTTTCTTCCCGGTCCCGTCCCGGTCGTCGTTGCCGGGTGCGGTCAACATCTCATCGTTCATGGCTCGGCCCTTGGTAGGCGAAGACGCGACAGGTCGGCACCATGGCGGCTTGCGGCCGCTGCGGTGCCTGCCCCGTGTGGAGTCAGGGACCGGTCGACGCGTCGGCGCCGGCCGTCCGGGATGGACGGAAGATCCTTTTCGCGAGATAGGGGACGCTGAACACGATCACCGCGTAGACGAGCCCCCACCCGTAGGCCTTGGCGAACAGCAGGCATCCCATGACCGCCAAGCCACCGAAAATCCGGCTTGCCGCGGTGCGCCCGAGGGCCACGTAGACCGCACCGCTGGCGAGATACAGCAGAAAGAAGTTCTGCCCCGCCGTCATCAGCAGCGTTTCGAGCGAGACGATCCCCACGGCCTGCGCGACCAGTACCGACCCGAAGATCAGCGCCATTCCGCCGACGGCGGCCCGCGGCGTCCCGCTCCCATTCACCGTGCCCAGGCGGAGCGAGGCCGGCGCCCATCCGCGGCGGCCGATGTCGAACAGCAGGCGCGACGCCGCCCAGCAGGCTCCGTTCAGGTTCACCACGATGATGCCGGTCACCAGAACCGCGACCGCCACGCCCGGCACTCGCCCGCCCGCCAGGTTCTCCACCACCGCGAGGAACGGCGCGCCGGCGAGTTGTGGGCTGTCGAGCGGCACGAGGGCCTGCACCGCCGCCGAGATGCCGAGGTAGAGCCCGGTCACCACCACGAAGCTGAGCACCACGGCGATGGGGAAGTCGCGCTTGGGGTTCTTGAACTCCTCCGCGGTGAAGGCGAGCATCTCCCAGCCTGTGAAGGCGAAGAAGGCCAGGGCCGCCCCGCCCCACAGGCCGGACAGCGACGGCGAGCCCGCGCGGAAGTCGATGGCGTCCCAGTGCGGGACCGCGCCCAAGGCCACCGCGATCAGGCAGCCGGCCAGCACCATGACCACGATGTCCTGAAGGCGGCCGGCGAACTTCGCGCCGGCCCAGGTGGCGAGGAGACCGGTGCCGAGCAGGACCGCTCCCACCGCGGCGGTCAGCGCCGGCGCGGTGGCGGAGTCGGTCCCGAGGCCCTGGACGATGTAGGTGGCGCCGGTCAGCGCGATGGCCGGGATGCCCAGCGCGAAGGTGCCCAGCAGCAGGTAGGACGTGCCGATGGCCGCCCAGGGAAAGGCCTCCGCGACGAAGCCCGACACGCCGCCGGCCGAGGGGAAGCGTCGGCCCAGGCTGGCGAAGACCACCAGGAGCGGAGCGACCACCACCGCGTCCAGGCACCACGACCAGAGGGCCCAGCCTCCGGCCTGCTGATAGACCAGACCGGGGAGCGCCAGCATGCCGGCACCCACCACGATGCCGATCGCCAGCGTCACCGCACCGAAGAGGCTGATGGTCGGCCGCAGGGTGTTGGCGTCAGGAGCGCTCATTGGCGATGATCCTCTCGTGGTGGAAGGGGGCCAGACCGGCATCCTCGGGAACGTCGAAGACGGCGGTCACCCGGTTGCCCACGATCACGGTCGGGACGCTCTGCCGTTCCAGGATCGCGCGGGGAAAGGTCGTCTCGTGCCAGGGGCACTTGATCGAGCCGGTCTTATGGTTGCCGGTGCCCAGGAACAGCGGGCCGCCGCGGTGGGGGCACTTGCCGCTGCACAGCAACGGCTTGTGCCCTTCGTGAGCGAGCAGGAAGTAGTGGGTCTCGTCCACGAGCACGCCGTTGTGTTGCGTGCGGTCGAATTCGACGACTCTCATGCGGCCAGCCCCAGGCCGGCGGCCTTGCGGATGCGGTAGGAGCAGGTATCGGAAAGCACCCTGGTGCCGTGCAGGCGGCCGCCGGGAATGACGATGGACTGCCCCGCCGCCAGTTCGATCGAGTGCAGCGGGCCGACGGTGAACTCGACCGCACCTTCGGTGACCTGGAAAAGCTCGGCCTGGTCGTGGATGTGCAGCACCGAAACCTCGCCCTTCGGCTCGGTGAACGTCAGCACGTCGGGGCCGGACCACATGTCGGGATGCGAGGAGCAGAAGTCGCCGGCCATGGGCGCCTTGAACAGCCGATCGCCGAACGCGAGCTGGTCCATCAGATCCTTGTCCGCGAGCGTCTGGAGCAGCTTGAACTCCTCGAAGCCCCGCACGACGTCCGCCAGGATCCAGTCGCCGACCCGCTCGACCAACGGCACGATCACCCGTTCCATCGCCATACGGCCGTGGTGGGCGTCGATCTCGTGGTGTTCGTCGAAATAGCGGGTGTCCACCTCGGCGCCGAAGATCCGGCGCAGCATCTCGGACTGCTGCCGGTTCGCTTCGGCAAGCGTCGCCTCCGTGTAGAGAAGAGCACCGACATAGCGGCCGAAATGCTTGTGGTTGCGCGACACGAGGTGGAAGTAGTTCACCAGCGCCAGCGACGACGGCAGGAAGAATTGCCAGTAGGCGTGGGGACGGTGATCCAGCCCGCGGCTCTTCAGCGTGGTCTCGAAGATGGTGGAGTGCTTCGACGCCGGCACCCCGTAGCCGTACTCGTCGATCAGGATCGTGAAGAGCCCCGACTGCGCCGGCCCGTAATTCCCCAAGACATTGCGGGCCATGGCCGAGGCCTCGGTGATGAAGTCGGACGAGAGCTGAACCAGGAACTCGTCGGCGGCCGTGGCCGGGTTGCGCGCCTCGAGGATGGCGCGCACGACCGCGCTTTCGCCGGTGTTGGCCTGCGCCAGAGCATGCTCCGCGTAGGCGCGGAACGACGGCATGGTCCAATGGCCGGAGGTTTCGATCTCGTCGTCCAGAAAGCCGAACAGCTGGTGTTCCAGCCCGGGCCGAAGCCGTTCGCCAAGGCACTTCAGATCGTCGTCATAGAAGGCGGCGAACGCCTCGCGGCGAGGCCGGTCCATGGTTTCCGGCAGGAACAGAAGCTCGGCCTCGTAGATCGTGGTGAGCAGGCGCTGCCCGAACAGCGCGGCGTTGGTGGCGATCTGCGACGGGGCGAGCTTGACGGTCAGGTCGATGGTCGCGGCGTCCTGCCGGCGGAGTGGACGGAGAAACGGGTTGTCCTCGTTCAGGAAGGACATCGGCTGGCCGAAGAGGGGATGGGACGAAAACAGCGTGGCGAGACCGTTCAGATCAGCGCGCGAAACCTCGTGGCGCCGGCAGGCGACAGCATTACCAGACATTGCGGACTACCCTTCGTCATGGTCGCGATGACGAGGAGGCTACAAATCGTAATGTCCAGTTTGACCCATCAATACGTCCGGCGGTAACGTCAATTTGCCGGAATATGTCCAGTAGTGCGGAGTTGATGGTGGGGCAACAGCCTGGAGATGTGGATATGGTGGACGAGCTGATTCTGTGCCACCTGGAAGCGGACGGCCGCCAATCCGTTCAGGAACTGGCGCGCAAGGTCAACCTCTCGCGCAGCGCCGTCTACGCCCGCATCCAGCGCTTGGTCAAAGCCGGCGTGATCGCCGGCTTTACGATCCGGCGCGGGGTCCCCGTGCCCAAGCCGGTCGTATCGGCCTACATGATCCTGTATCTGACGGGCCCCATCTGCGAGAAGGTCGCGAAGGAGATCGAGAAAATCCCGCAGGTCAAGCTCAGCCAGTCCATCGGCGGAGAGATCGACATGATCCTCACCGTGGAAACCGGCAGCCTCGAGGATCTCAACGACGTGCGGGGCCGGATCGAGGCGATCAAGGGCGTGGTGCGGGTGAACACGTGCGTCATTCTGAAGGAACGCTTCAACCGGCTCCGACGTTGACCCCGGCCCGTCAGTTTACACGCGATATGGTGATTACGAACTTCGGCCTAATCTGCTCTCGATCGTTATTCTCACGTTGGAGCGGCGCGACGGCCTGCCGGTTGTAGGCGACGACGAACACTTCGGCGGCCCTGCCCAGGGTCCTGGCGCGGGTGGAGCGGCAGCGATCCGCAAGCATCTCGAACGTCTCGTGCAGGCTTAGGCCCTCCAATCGGCAGATTTCCTCCAAGATCACCCATACCGTACGGTTCAACACCACTTTTCGAACGGTTTTACCGATACGGATCGGGCGAATTTCACGACCCACCAGCCAAGAAGCTTCGTCCGTTAAATCCAACTCTGAATCTTGAGTGGGTTTCACTGCCATATAGGATCGCTTCCCCTTGGAAACTGCGCCCGCACCATAGCGCGACAGCATATGGGCAATCTACCATACCGCGATGAAATGGCAATATCACGTAATTCGGTTGATTTCATAAAAAACGAAAGTTCTTGAGGTTGAATGTGTTGTGGATTTTGCCCACGTAACGTCCTCTTTGCTGTCCATTTCAGCAACGCCGACCGCTGCAGGATTACCCCGCACGGGCGTCTGCGGTCGCTCCGGGCCGCTTTCATTGAATGGTCCAAGCCTGCAAGCGGCCAGCCATGTCGCATCCCGATGAATTGAACGACCGCCGACACGCGTAAAACAATTTCTTTGGTCGACAGACACTTACACCATACGGACGCCGCAGCTTCTGGGTTTCTTTGGACGTCCCACCCGCTTCAGGTCGGATGACGGCGGCGGCCGTTCCGCATGGTGCCGCAGGAGCATGGGCACGAAGCGGGATGCAGGCGTCGATCGCCTCCTGAACGAGGCGCTCCCGGACTCCGAAGTCCGTCGGCGCGGCGACGCGCGCCAAGGCGGAGGCCGCTCCGACGATCGGCAGAAGCCACAGCCATGGAAAGAGGATCGGCCGTATTCGTCACCTCGGTTCGCCGACGAAAGCCCCGGCATTCCGCGGTATTGGTCTCGACGGGGTGTTTGCAGCCGACCGCGGCGACGCGACATACTGCCGCTCCGTTCACGCCTCGCCGGAAAGTCGCCCGATGTCCCCCCGCACCGCAGCCGTCCTGGTTCTCGGCGTTCTTGCCTTTGCCGGCGTTGTTCCGCCGGCCGCCGCGGCCCCCACCGCGTGCCCACAGCACTTCGTCGCCGGGCAGGCGCCGGATCTGACACGGCAAAGTCTGGCCGCCAAGACGCGCCCGCTTTGCTACGATGGCTACGCCCTGCTGCATTCCGGGATCAGCCGCACGCCGCTGTGGACGGCCGAGCACCTGACCACGGAACGACTCGCCGCGGCGCGGGGGCTGAAGCGCAGGAACCGGTTCCATGCCGATCCCAACCTGCCGGCGGACGAGCGGGCTGAACTCGACGACTACAAGGGGTCGGGGTTCGATCGTGGGCACATGGCTCCCTCCGGTGACATGCCGACATCGTCGGCGCAGGAGGAGAGCTTCAGCCTCGCCAACATGATCCCGCAGAGCCCCAAGATGAACCAGCTCATCTGGGAATGGATCGAGAGCGGCATCCGTGACCTCGCGGAACGGCAGGGCGAGCTGTACGTCGTAACCGGGCCGGTCTTCCAGGGGCAGAGCCTGCAGCGGATTAACGGCCGCGTCCTCGTGCCCAGCCACGCCTTCAAGGCGGTCTACGATCCGCAGCGGCGCCAGGCGGCCGCCTACCTCGTGGAGAACGTCACCACGAAGGCCCATCGGGTGATGTCGATCGCCGAGTTGGAACAGCTGACCGGGGTTGCGGTGTTTCCTGGACTCCCGAAGGCGGTCAGAGCGATCGCGATGCCGTTGTCCGACCCCAAACCGCGCCGGCGGTCGTGACCATGACTGGCGCCCCCATACACCGCTCACCTAACGAGGCTCCGATGCCGTCGCCGATAACGCCCTTCGCCGATGAGGCCGACTCGCTGCAAATCGACGATCTGACGGTCGAGAACCGCACTGACCGCGTGTCCCTCTACGGCAGTGTCGCGCTCACCAAGGACCGCGCAGGCCTGGAGCACGCCCGCGCGCTGAAGGCCATCCTGGACGCGGTGGTTGCCGCCTTGGAAGACGAGGAGAACCTGCCCGAGGCGGTCGCGACGAAGCCGCCGGACCAAGTGCCGAACCCGTTCGGCTGAGCGCCGTACGGCTGGTTGAGGACCGACGTCACCGCGTTTCGTCCGAAGGCCGACCCGCGGTCCCAACGGCTTCCGGGGTCCCGCTGGGGCCGGTTCTCGCACGCAGCGAGGCGACCAACCGAGCCCTCGCCCGCATTGACGCGCTTGCGGACGACCTGCGAGGCCCGTACCTGCTGAGCCGTGCCCTGACCAGGCGTGAGGCCGTATCTGATCTTGCCCCGGTTCGGACGGGGAAAGATCATCTTGCTGCTGATCGACGCCGAAGGCGCGCTCGACCATTTGACTGCTGCGACCAGGAGGAGGCGCTGGCATGCCGGGCTGAAGGAACAGCGTGCCGGCCGGGCCGATGCTGACCAGCGTGATCTGGATCGGTGCCGACGGCGTCCGGGCGCAGGCCCCGACGTGGACGAACTGGTTGTCGCGGTGGCAATTGAGGAGCCTGCCGGGCTGGCACTGGACGTCTCGTTGATCGGCGCCGTTCCGCCAGCGAGCGGATCGACCTGGGCGGCGCCGACAGCACGCATTCGGCGCAGGACCTGGAGGACGCCGAGGCCGACCAGCTGGGTCCCGTCCAGAAATGGCTCTGTTAGGCGCTCTTACTGCCTGCGCCGAGGTGCATACGGCCCCTGAGGTTCCGTCAGTACTGTCAGCACCTCTTTATCCTGTCGGTGCGCCCAATGTCGCCACGCGCGGCGCTTATTCTTGGGCCAGTCGATCACTAAGCGCCCGATGAGATCAGCCAACGCCTCGCTGGGATGCAGCATCGCCGGGTCGTAACGGATGTACCCCGCGGCATGCGCGTCGATGTCCAGAAGTTCGTCGCGGTCGCCTAGCCCACACGGGCGGGGCAGCCCAACCACCTCCCACACGCCGATGAACAGCGTAACGTTCTGCTCTTCTCTAGGCAGGCCCGGCACACGCTCGGTCAGGCAGGCCACGGGCGTCTTGATAAACTTCAGTAGGTAGCGCGCCGCCTCATACCGTGGCCCAGCCTCGGGATTTTGGGTGCGGTAGTAGCTCTCGAACCGGGGGTCTGAGTAACGCCAGGCGTCGAACATTACGCGATCGCCGACACGGTCTTCATCCGCGTGCCGGACCAGCAGCGTCCCTCCATCCTGCAGGGGCAGGTTCGCCTCGGAGATGTAGTCGCTCAGCAACGGCATCGGGCGTCCCCGTGGCGGTTCGCACCGGCTCGAAGGATCGAAGCTCGGGCTATTCTTGAAACGGACGCCGGCAACGACGGGTTCCCTGTCGCCGCCCGCTTCCTGCCTCATCGGCGCTTGCTCGGTTTCTGGAAGACACTGGGGATGCGCTGGGGAAGCCCGTCGGAAAAGTGTGGCACCGTTGAACTCCGGTCTGCTCGTCCAGTCCCGTCATCCCGCGCCGTTGGCGCCACCCATCGACACGCCTTCGGGCTGCCGTTCCAATACACTGATGAATGATCCGGGCTAGGGGCGTTTAAGGGCGATTGTGCACGTGTCGCCGCAAATTGAAGGCTTGCACTTTCTATTACGTTGGAGGCGCGGCACTCACATTACTGTTGAACGATCCTGCAATATGCCAGAAGACCATTCGAATGGGCGGGCTGGAGCGGAAGATCTCAGGATTTGCGCAAATCTGTGCGGAAATTCTCACTTTATAGGGGCTTTCAGTCGCGACTTATGTTGTCAGGCCGTCCTTGAAATGCCTACCGTGCCTCACTCGGATATCTCAGTTTATGCGCAAACCCACACCGTCGATCGGCGGCGCCGGCACGCAGGGCGCGTCGCCCCCGTTCCGGGTGACCGCCGGCGTCGTCGTGGCGCCGGAGAGGAGTTCGTCGATGCCGACCCCCTTCGCGATGGCGATGCCGGGCGCCATCATCAGGGGCACCCAGATCACCGCAGACAGCAGATTGGCGGTCTGGAAGCTGTGGTGGGGCATCGCCATCATCCCGGCGGTGATCGGCACCACCGGCCGCAGCGGGCCGAGGAAGCGCGCGAAGAACACGCTCTTGCCGCCGTGGCGCAGGAAGAAGCGGCTGCCCCGCTCCAGCAGCTCCGGCCGCTGGCGGAACGGCCAGACCGCCGGGACCCGATCGCCGAACACCCGGCCGAGCCAGTAGGACACGGCGTCGCCCAGCACCACGCCCAGCGCGAGGGCGACGTAGACCTGCCAGAAGCCGAGGGCGCCGGAGGCGACCAGCGCGCCTCCCGCGGCGATCAGCACCACGCCCGGCACCACGAACCCGACGAAGGCCAGGGACTCCGCGAAGGCGCACAGGAAGAAGATCACCTCCGCCCATGAGGCGTTCGCTTCGATGAAGGCGCTCCAACGCTGCATGCCGTCGATCAGCATGTTCCTTGCTGCGTCGTTCATTCAACTTCCCTGTGAGGCGGCTCGTTGGAGCGGACTGTGCCACAGATCGGCAGCATCGTGCAGACCAATGGCCCCCCCCATCCCGCCTCGCCGTGCAGGAATCAGGGCACGGCCCGGAGCCATTCCGCCAGCATCCGTTGCCCGGCCTCGCGCAATTCCGGACCAATCCTCGCCGCCTGACCGCGCAGCACGCGCGGGTCGATGCCGGCCCCGGCCAGTTCGGCGGCATGGCCGGTCAGCCATCGCTCGATGCCGGCGGTCGCATCGACCTCCGGATGGAACTGCAGGGCCAGCGTGTGGCGGCCAACCGAAAACCCCTGGGTTGCGCAGAGCGGCGTCGACGCCAGGCTCTCCGCCCCGTCGGGGATCTGGAAGGCGTCCCCATGCCAGTGGAGCACCGGAACGCCCTCCAGATGGCGAAGCGGCCCGGCCCGTCCGGCATCGGTCAGAGTGAGCGGGCCGAAGCCGATTTCCTTGTGGCCCATGGGATGCACCGCAGCGCCGAGGGCCTTGGCGATCTGCTGCGCGCCCAGGCAAATGCCGAGCGTCGGGCGCCCCGCCGCCAGCCGTGCCGCCAGGAGCGCGGATTCCTCGGCGAGATACGGATAGGCGTCGCTGTCATAGACCCCGACGGGACCGCCGAGGACGATCAGCAAATCCGGCTCCAGCGGATCGAGCGTCGTGAACGGCGCCGCGTCGAGATCATGATAGCGGACCGCATAACCGGCATCCGACAGCACCGCGCCGAAGATGCCAAGGTCCTCAAAATGGACGTGCCGGATCGCCAGTGCCGTTTTGTGCATGGGTCGCCTCCCGCCCCCGCCCCGGGAGCGTCGTGGATTGGTCGGCTCTCGGATACCAGACGAATGGCTCGCTGTGCCCAGCCATTTTCCGGCAACGGTCCAGACCAATTCCCCTTGTTCCGGAGGCCTGCCAACTTTACGGCGTCGCCACCGCGCGCAGCGCCGTCTCCAGCTTTCTAACCGCGGTCTCGATTTCGAACGGCGTGTAAGCCGCGAAGCCCATCAGGAAACCGGGCTTGCCATCACCGGCGGCGTGCAGCGCCGACAGGCCGAGCAGTTCGATCCCGGCCCGCCGCGCCGCGTCGACGGCGGCGCGCTCCGTCAGGCCGCCGGTCAGCAGACAAGGCATCTGCAACCCGCCGATGGGAACCTGCGGCTCGACGAAGTCCGACAGGTGTTTGCGGACGAGGCCCGCGAGCGCGTCGAGGCGCTCGGCGTAGACTCCGCGCATGGTCCGGACATGCGCCCCGAAATGCCCGCCCTCCATGAAGCGGGCCAGCGTGAGCTGGGCCATCGGCGCCGTGTGGCCGTCCAGCAGGGTGCGCGCGACGGTCATCGGCTTCACGAGTTGGGGCGGCAGCACGACGTAGCCGATCCGCAGTCCGGGAAAGAGCGATTTGGTGAAGGTGCCGATGTAGATGGTGCGGCCGTGCGGATCGAGCCCCTGCACGCAGGCCGTCGGCTTGCCCGCGTAGCGGAACTCGCTGTCATAGTCGTCCTCGATGATCCAGGCCTGATGCCGGGCCGCCCACTCGATCAGGGCCAGACGGCGGTCCAGCGCCAGGGTCGCGCCGGTCGGGAACTGGTGTGACGGCGTCAGAAAAACTGCCTTTGCCCGCTGCGGCTCGGCCAGGATGTGATCGACGACGATGCCCTGCCGGTCGACGCGGATCGGAACGCAGTCCAGCCCCGCCGCCTCGAACGCCTTGCGCGCCCCGTAATAGGCCGGGTCCTCCAGGAAAATCCCGTCGCCGGGGTCGAACAGCATGCTCGCGCAGAGCGCCAACGCCTGTTGCGAGCTGGTCAGCACCAGGACGCGGTCGGCGGTGGCGCGCGCGCCGCGTTCGAGGTTCACATAGTCGGCGATGGCCCGGCGCAGCGGCTCGGTCCCCTGCGGATCGCCGTGGAACAGGCTTTGCGCGCCGACCTCCTTGCGCACCTGCCGTTCCAGCCGTTCCCAGAGCGCGAGCGGGAAGGTCCGGGTTTCCGGAACGCCGTGGGCGAAGGGCCGCGGCGCCGGCATCTCGCGCACACCACCGCCCTCGAACACGGCGGCGCCGCGCCGGCTGAGCGCCGGCGCCGGGTCGCTCGGGAGCGCGTCGCGCCGGGACCGGCGGCGGCCGGGGGTGAACTCGCTGATCTCCGCGACGAAGCTGCCGCTGCCGACGCGCCGGTCGATGAAGCCTTCGGCGTGAAGCTGGGCATAGGCCGCCTCGACCGTGTCGCGCGACACCCCCAGCGAGGCGGCGAGCGCGCGCGAGGCGGGCAGCGGCTTGCCCGGCCCGAGCGCGCCGTCGACGATGAGCTGCCGGACGGCCCGCTGGATCCGCGCGTGGAGCGGCATGGCCGCGTGGGCGGGGTTGGCGATCCACGCCTTCACGGACTCAAGCTGGGAATGCCGGAACAAATGGTCTGGCCTTCTTCGATAAAGCGGATGGGCACATCAGGCCATTGCTCGGGTAGTTGTCAAGGCCGCTCATCGCCCTTGCGGCTCGAACCGTCCGGAGGTCCCACGCAACCATGCCACCCAATTCGTCCCCCATCCGCCTCAACGACCTCACCCACCCCGTCGTGGCGGGCCTGATCTCCGTCATCGTCAATTACGGCGGCACCTTCATCCTGGTCTTCCAGGCGGCGAAGGTCGCGGGCCTCAGCCCCGACCTCACCGCCTCCTGGGTCTGGTCGGTCTCCATCGGCGTCGGGTTGACCGGGCTGTTCCTGAGCTGGCGCCATCGCGAGCCGATCATCACCGCCTGGTCCACCCCGGCCGCCGCGTTCCTCGTCACCGCGCTGGCGACGACGCCCTACGCCGAGGCGGTCGGCGCCTACATGATCTCGGCGGCGGCCTTCGTCGCGCTCGGCCTGTCGGGCTGCTTCGAGAAGGTCATCCGGTTGATCCCGCCCGGCATCGCCTCCGGCCTGCTCGCCGGCATCCTGCTCCCCTTCGGCATCGGGGCCTTCGGCGGGGCCAGCGTCGATCCGCTGCTGGTCGGGCTGCTGATCGTCGCCTACGTCGCGCTGAAGCGCTTCTCCGCCCGCTACGCCGTGGTCGGCATCCTCGTCCTCGGGCTCGCTTTCCTGCTGACGCAGGGCCGCGTCGATCTGTCGGGGCTGTCGCTGGAGTTCGCCGCCCCGGTCTTCACCGCGCCGGAATTCTCGCTGAACGCGCTGCTGTCGGTCGCTCTGCCGCTGTTCCTGATCACGTTGTCCGGCCAGTACATGCCGGGGATGCTGGTCCTGCGCAACGACGGCTTCAAGACGAGCGCCAACCCCATCGTGACCGTGACCGGCCTCGGCTCGCTGCTCATGGCCCCGTTCGGCTCCCACGCCTTCAACATCGCCGCCATCACCGCCGCCATCGCGACCGGCAAGGAGGCGCACGAGGACCCGTCCAAGCGCTGGATCGCCGGGATCGCCGCGGGCGTCTTCTACGTGCTCGTCGGGGTGTTCGGGGTGACGCTGGCTGCCGTCTTCATGGCCTTTCCCGCGACCTTCATCACCGCGCTCGCCGGTCTGGCGCTGCTCGGCACCATCGGCGGCAGCTTGGCCGGGGCGATGGCCGACCCGGCGTCCCGCGAGGCGGCGCTGATCACCTTCCTGGCGTCCGCCGCGAACATCAAGCTGCTCGGCATCGGCGGGGCGTTCTGGGGTCTGATGATCGGCCTCGTCGCCCATTTCGTCCTCAACGGGCGCCTGCGCCTGCCCCGCCGCAGCCTGGCGGTGACCGAGGGGGCGACCCCGTAACCGACCAAGGCCTTGTGATCGGCTATCCCCGGGAGGACCGCTCGATCCCGGGGATGGTCGCGACCGCCTCCGCCAGGAATTCCACCAGCAGCCGGACCCGCGCGATGCCGGCCCGCTCCGGCACGATCAGCAGGTTGAGCGGCACGGCGGGCGGCGCGTGGTCCGGCAGGAGAATCTCCAGGCGGCCGTCGGAGAGCAGGTCGTCGACCAGCCAGACATGGGCCGGGCCGATGCCCCGGCCGGCGAGGTAGGCCTCGCGCGCGGCCAGCCCGTGATCGACCCGCAGCCGTCCCCCCAGGGACACGGCGTGAAGGGCCCCGTCCGGCCCTTCGAGCGTCAGCCGGTCGCTCCCCGCGATGTTCGACATGCGCACGCCCTCGAACCCCGCGAGGTCGTCCGGCGTCGTTGGCCGGCCGTGCCGCTCCAAACAGGCCGGCGCCCCGACGAGCACGCGCCGGCTCTGCCCGAGCGACCGCCGTTTCAGGGAGCTGTCGGTGAGCGGGCCGAGGCGGATGGCGATGTCCACGCCGTCGCGCACGAGGTCGATGCGCTCGTCGGTCAGTCCGAGATCGACGGCGATATCCGGATGCCGGTCCTGGAAGGCGAAGATCAGCCGGCTGATGTGCCGGACGCCGAGCGCCGCCGTGCAGGACACGCGCACCGTCCCGGCCGAGGCGCGGCCGGTGTCGCGTGCCTCGTCGCCCGCCTGTTCGACGAGGCGCAGGATCTGGACGGCGTTGGCGTGGTAGCGCTCGCCCTCCGCGGTCAGGACGACGCGCCGCGTGGTGCGGCTGAACAGGGCGACGCCCAGCGCCTCCTCCAGTTCGCGGATGTGCCGGGTGACGCTGGATTGCCCGATGGCCATCTCGCGCGCCACCGCCGACAGGCTTCCCCGTTCGGCGACGCGGACGAAGGTCCGCATGCGGTCCAGCGTGATGCTCGATTGATCCATTTTCCGGCAGAGTTCTATCCGTTCATCCCGTCTACCGGATCAACCTCCACCCGCATAGCGTGAGGCGCAAGCGTTTCAAGCGAACAGGTGCCTGTGATGAACGTGCTGATCGTCTTCGCCCACCCCGACCCCCGCTCCCTCAACGCCGCCCTGCGCGATGCCGCCGTCGCGGAACTGGAGGCGCAGGGCCACACGGTGCGGGTTTCCGACCTCTACGCCATGACCTGGAAGACCACGGTGGACCACGCCGACTTCCCCAGCCTCGGCGAGGGGGAGCGGCTGAAGGTGGCCGCCGCCTCCGGCGCCGCCTTCGCCGCCGATGCGCTGACCGACGACGTGAAGGCTGAGCAGGAGAAGCTGCTGTGGGCCGACGCGCTGATCCTGCAATTCCCGCTCTGGTGGTTCACCATGCCGGCGATCCTCAAGGGCTGGGTCGACCGCGTCTACGCCTACGGCCTCGCCTATGGCGTCGGCGAGCACAGCGACCGCCGCTGGGGCGACCGCTACGGCGAGGGCCGCTTCGCCGGCAAGCGCGCCATGCTGGTGGTGACGACGGGCGGCTGGGCCGAGCATTACGCGCCGCGCGGCATCAACGGCCCGATCGACGACCTGCTGTTCCCGATCAACCATGGCATCCTGCATTACCCCGGCTACGACGTGCTGCCGCCCTTCGTCGCCTACCGGGTGGACCGCTTCGACGAGACCGGCTTCGCGCGGGCGGCGGAGCAGTTGCGGGAGCGGATGCGGACGCTGGGGACGACGGCGCCGATCCCCTTCCGCCGCCAGAACGGCGGCGACTACGCGATCCCCAGCCTCGAACTCCGCCCGGAGTTGGAAGCCCCCGGCGCGTCGGGCTTCGCCCTGCACCGCACCGCCTGAGAGCACTTACAGCCGGATCAGGACGACGCCGAGGATCAAGGAGGCGGCGCCGGCCAGCCGGGTCGGGCTGATCGGCTGCTGCGGCAGCCCAAGCAGGCCGACATGGTCGAAGGCGAGCGAGCCGAGCATCTGGCCGACCACGATCAGCGCCAGCACCGTCGCCGCCCCCAGGCGGGGCACCATCAGGATGGCCGTCCCGATGAACAGCGCGCCGAACAGACCGCCGGTCCAGGTGACCCACGACCCCGCCCCGCTCACCGCTTCGGCGAGGCGGGGTCCGGGGGCGAGGAGCGCCACCGCCAGCATCGCCAGCATGCCGACGACGTAGCTGACGAAGCCCGCCCACCAGGGCGAGCCGAGATCGGCCCTGAGGTTGGCGTTGAGGACCTGTTGCAACGCGACGCTGACCCCGGCGCCGACGACCAGGAGGTACGAGACGGCGGACACTGCGATGGACATGCCATGCTCCCAAGATTGGCTGTGGGTGAATGCCGGATGGGTAGCAGGCGGCGCGGCGGCGGTCTGGTACGGATGTGACCTACCCGGCGCGGTAACGGCCCGGAGTCACGCCGAAGGCACGGCGGAAGCAACGGCCGAGATGGCTCTGGTCGGTGAAGCCGGTGTCCGCCGCCACCGCGGCGATGGGCTCCCCGGCGCGGAGCAGGAGCCGCGCCTCGTTCAGCCGCTCCTGAAGCGCGAAGGCGTGCGGCGGCACGCCGTGACGCTTGCGGAAGCGCCGGGAATACCCCTCGCGGCTCATCCCGGCGCGGCGGGCCGCGTCGCCGACGCTGTCCCACGCCTCGCCCCCCGTGAACGCGGATGCTGGCCCCAGCCCGGTCCCGAAGGAATGGCGATGCTCCTCGGCGATCCGCGTCAGGTCGGGCCAACCCAGCCCGCCCGTCCGCCGCCAGTGCCGGGCCAGCCTGGCGATTGCCTCCGGCGCGGCGTACAGGCCGGGCGGCGTGTAGAGGTTGACGCAGACGACCTCGTCCGCCCCGCACAGCGAGCGGTGCGGCGTTCCCGCCGGGATGTGCACCCCCTCGCCGGGACCGGCCTCGCGCAGGTCGCCCGCGATGACGAAGCGCCGCCGCCCGGCGAGAACGAAGGTCAGCTGATCCTCGCGATGGAAATGCACCGGCAAGGCCACGTCGAGCCCGCGCACCGTCCCCAGCTCGACGATCCCGCTGCCGGTGGGCCGCCAATAGTCCCAAACCTGCGGACGCCCCATGACGGCAATCCTTCCCATCGAATCGTTTTCGGATTGCGATTTTCGCATGGCGCCGATCTGGACTCCATCGCACCGCGCATCCTGTGGCATAAGAGCCCCCGCCACGCCATGGGAACAACGCCGCAGGAACGCAGCCGCACATGATCCGCTTCGACAACATCAGCAAGCAGAATGGTCACCGAATCCTCTTCCTCGAAGCATCGGCGGCGTTGAACCGGGGCGAAAAGATCGGGCTGGTCGGTCCCAACGGAGCGGGCAAGACGACGCTGTTCCGCATGATCACCGGCGAGGATTTGCCGGACACCGGTCAGGTGGCGATCGAGAAGCAGGCGACCATCGGCTACTTCAACCAGGACGTCGGCGAGATGTCCGGCCGCTCCGCCGTCGCCGAGGTGATGGACGGCGCCGGCCCGGTCAGCACGGTCGCTGCGGAGCTGGCCGAGTTGGAAGCCGCCATGGCCGACCCCGACCGCGCCGACGAGATGGACGCCATCATCGAGCGCTACGGCGAGGTCCAGGCCCGCTTCGACGAGCTGGGCGGCTACGAGCTGGAAGGCAAGGCGCG
This sequence comes from Azospirillum brasilense, assembly GCF_003349955.1. Classification (GTDB taxonomy): domain Bacteria; phylum Pseudomonadota; class Alphaproteobacteria; order Azospirillales; family Azospirillaceae; genus Azospirillum; species Azospirillum brasilense_B. Next base: position 13,640 of record NZ_QLKQ01000062.1, on the reverse strand, counting down.
CGAGGTGCTGGCCGGCCTCAGCTTCAGCCAGGAGATGATGGACATGGACGTCGGCATGCTGTCCGGCGGCTGGAAGATGCGCGTGGCGCTGGCCCGCATCCTGCTGATGCGGCCCGAGGTCATGCTGCTCGACGAACCGAGCAACCATCTGGACATCGAAAGCCTGATCTGGCTGGAAGGCTTCCTCAAGGGCTTCGAGGGCGCTCTGCTGATGACCTCGCACGACCGCGAGTTCATGAACCGCATCGTCAACAAGATCATCGAGATCGACAGCGGGTCGCTGACCAGCTACTCCGGCGACTACGGCTTCTACGAGCGCCAGCGGGCGCTGCGCGAGAAGCAGCAGGAGGCGCAGTTCGAGCGCCAGCAGGCCATGCTGGCCAAGGAGCTGAAGTTCATCGAGCGCTTCAAGGCCCGCGCCTCCCACGCCAGCCAGGTTCAGAGCCGGGTGAAGAAGCTCGACAAGATCGAGCGGTTCGAGCCGCCGAAGCGCCGCCAGATCGTGACCTTCGACTTCCCGCCGGCCCCGCGCTCCGGCGACGACGTCGCGGTGCTGAAGAACGTGCACAAGGGCTATGGCAGCCGGACCATCTACGAGGGTCTGGACCTGACGATCCGCCGCAAGGAGCGCTGGTGCGTCATGGGCGTCAACGGCGCCGGCAAGTCGACGCTGCTCAAGCTGGTGGCCGGCGCCACCGAGCCGGACAACGGCACCGTCACGGTCGGCGGCAGCGTGCGCATGGGTTATTTCTCCCAGCACGCCATGGACCTGCTCGACGGCGACCAGACCATCTTCGAATCGCTGGAGACCTCCTTCCCGCAGGCGAGCCAGGGAGCATTGCGTGCACTCGCCGGCTGCTTCGGCTTCTCCGGCGACGATGTGGAGAAGAAGTGCCGCGTCCTGTCCGGCGGCGAAAAGGCCCGGCTGGTCATGGCGATCATGCTGTTCAACCCGCCCAACTTCCTGGTGCTGGACGAGCCGACCAACCACCTCGACCTCGACACCAAGCAGATGCTGATTTCGGCGCTGGGCGCCTACGAGGGCACCATGCTGTTCGTCTCGCACGACCGGCATTTCCTGGCGGCCCTGTCGAACCGGGTGCTGGAGCTGACTCCGGAGGGCATCCACCAGTACGGCGGCGGCTACACCGAATATGTGGCGAGCACCGGGCAGGAAGCGCCGGGCATCCACTGATAATAGCCCTCTCCCCCCCGGGGAGAGGGTTGGGTGAGGGGGCGTTTGCGCCCGGGAGGGCGGGAAAAAGCTCTTGATGTGCTTGCTGGCGCGCCTTCGGCGCCCCCTCATCCTGACCTTCTCCCCGGGGGGGAGAAGGGAATCCGATGGCAACAAGCGGCTTGCGCGCGCCGTCCCCTCCATGGAAACTCGTGCCCGTGTCGTTCGGGCTGGGTTGCGCAACCATGGAGATTTTGGAATGGCTGGGTACGACAACGCCGACGGCCCCGCGGGGCTGGTCATCCGCCTGATCGACACCGCGGTGAAGGCCCTGGACGAGATGTCCGACGCGGCGGGCGAGATCGCGCCGGACGTCGGCTCGCTGACGGACACGCTGGTCGCCGCCCAGCGCATCGCCGACCGCGCGTCGCAGGATCTGCAACGCCTGTCCCAGAAACTGGCCACCCAATAGCGGCCGAAACGGTGCGGCGCCGTGGAGCGCCGCACCGATCCTCCTTTACCGACGCTGTCCGGCGGTGAAGGTGAAGTTGTCGAAGCTGTTCTCGGCGACGCGGAACCACAGATACTCCTCGTCGCGGAACTTCTTCCACGGCTCGTAGATCTTGGCGAACTTCGGGTTGTTCTTGGCCGTCTCGTCGTACAGCTCGTAAGCCGCCTTGTAGCAGGCCTCCATCACCTCGCGCGGGAAGGGACGGAGCTGGGCGCCGCCGGCCACCAGACGCTTCAGGGCGGCGGGGTTGTCGGCGTCGTACTTGGCGTTCATGATCGCCAGCGCCTCGAAGCAGGCCGCTTCCAGGGCCGCCTGATAGGGCTTCGGCAGCTCTTCCCACTTCTGCTGGTTGACCAGAAGCGACACGTTCAGGCCGCCTTCCCACCAGCCAGGGTAGTAGTAGTACTTGGCGACCTTGTTGAAGCCGAGCTTCTCGTCGTCGTAGGGGCCGATCCACTCGGCGGCGTCGATGGTGCCCTTCTCCAGCGACGGGTAGATGTCGCCGCCGGCGATCTGCTGCGGCACGACGCCCAGCTTGGTCAGCACCTGACCGGCGAAGCCGCCGATGCGGAACTTCAGACCGCTGAGGTCCTGGACCGTCTTGATTTCCTTGCGGAACCAGCCGCCCATCTGGGTGCCGGTGTTGCCCGCCGGGAAGTTGACGACGTTGTAGCCCTTGAAGAACTCGCGCAGCAGTTCCATGCCGCCGCCCTGGAGAATCCAGGCGTTCTGCTGGCGGGCGTTCAGGCCGAACGGCACCGTCGCGTCGAAGGTGAAGGTCGGGTCCTTGCCGACATAGTAGTAGCTGGCGGTGTGGCCGCACTCGACCGTGCCGTTCTGCACGGCGTCGAGCACCTGGAGGCCGGGGACGATCTCACCCGAGGCGAAGGGCCGGATCGTAAACTTGTTGTCGGTGATGGCGGCGACGCGGCGCGAAATCACGTCGGCGGCGCCGTAGATGGTGTCCAGGCTCTTCGGAAAGCTGGAGGCGAGGCGCCAATGCACTTCCGGCGTGCTCTGCGCGATGGCCGGAGCGGCAAGGGTGCTGGCCGCGACGCCGACACCGGCGCTGGCAAGGAATGAACGGCGTTTCATACGGGAAGTCCCCTCCTGTTCTTTTGTTCAGGAACGAACCTATCAGCGTCTTTCGAGCCCCCGCAAAAGGTTAGCCGTGCAACGGGCGAATAGCTTCCCCGACGAAATATGTCGTGACAAATGGTTTGCGGTTGAAACCGTTGATTACGGCACCGCCAACCGGTGGTCGCGGAAACGTCCATACGTGTAATGGGCGGCACACCCCCCCTCCGCCGACACCATGCAGGAGCCCATCGGGTTCTCCGGCGTGCAGACCGTGCCGAACAGCTTGCAATCGCTGGGCTTCTTCACCCCGCGCAGGATGTCGCCGCACTCGCAGCCCTTGTGGTCGGGCACCGCGCGGCCCGGCACGGCGAATCGCCGCTCCGCGTCGAAGGTGGCGAATTCCTCCTTCAACCGCAGGCCACTGTCGGGAAGCGAGCCGAGGCCCCGCCATTCGAAGCCGGGCCGCACGTCGAAGGTGTCGGCGACGAGCCGCTGGGCCTTTTGGTTGCCCTCCGGGGTCACCGCGCGGGTGAACTGGTTTTCCACCACCACCCGCCCGTCGTTCACCTGCCGGATCAGCATCAGGATGGCCTGGAGCACGTCCAGCGGCTCGAACCCGGCGATCACCACCGGCGTGCCGTAGGCGTCCGCCACGAAGTCATAAGGTCGGCTGCCGATGACCACGGAGACGTGCGCCGGCCCGACGACGCCGTCGAGCGCCAACGTGCCCGTCTCCCGCACCTCCGGGCTGTCCAGGATGCCCCGGATGGCCGCCGGGGTCAGGACATGGTTGCAGAAGACGCTGAAATTCCTCAAGCCCTTGGCGTGGGCGGCGTGGACGGCCACCGCGGTCGGCGGCGTGGTCGTCTCGAAGCCGATGGCGAGGAAGACGACCTCGCGGTCCGGGTTCTCCTCGGCGATGCGCAGGGCGTCCATGGTGGACAGCACCATCCGCACATCCGCCCCCTCGGCCTTGGCCTTCAGAAGGCTGACCCGTCCCGATCCCGGCACGCGCAGCACGTCGCCGTAGGTGCACAGGATCACGCCGGGCTGGCGCGCGATGGCGATGGCGTCGTCGATCCGCCCCACCGGCAGGACGCAGACCGGGCAGCCCGGCCCGTGGATCATCCGCACGCTGTCCGGCAGCAGGTCGGGGATGCCATAGCGGGACACCGCGTGGGTGTGGCCGCCGCAGAATTCCATCAGGTGATAGGTCCGCCCGGTCGCCGCCTCCCGCGCGATGGCGGCAGCGATGCCGCGGGCCAGCGCCGCGTCCCGGAATTCATCGACATACTTCATCGCACCCGCCCCTTCGCCCTGCCGTGTCGGCATTTGGACAGCGGTGGGAAGGGCTGGCGTTGATACGGATCAAGAATGGGGCGCGCGGGGGGACGTCGTCACAACGCCCCCACCGCGAAACACTCTTACTTGGAGGCGCCCATCATGGGCAGCGACAGCTCCGGCCCCCGCCCCGAATCCTCGATGGCGATGGCCGAGGAGCCGGGGGAGCCCAGCGCCACACTCACCGGACGCCCGTTGTTGTGGTTCTTCCACATCTCGTAGAGCGCCAGCGCCGCGTAGATCTTGGCCTCGCGGCTGGTGTTGTAGAGCCATTCCTGGGTCGGGGTGACGCGCAGCGCGCCGTTGCCCGACTGCTCCACCTTCTCCGCGAAGCGGTAGCCGAGCTGGTTGTTGATGCCGGCGAGCAGCCCGTCGAAGCCCGAGGAGATCCGCCCGAAGCCGGCGTCCGACGCCGCCGACGACGCGCCGCCGAGCGTGCTGGGGGTCTGCCGCTTGACGAGGTCGCCGAAGACCCAGCCCTCCTCGCCGGTGCGCATGGAGCGCACGCCGATCCAGTTGCCTTCCTGCTTCAGCTCGATCACCTCGTCGCCACGGGTGACCGTGGAGCGGACCGAGGCGTTGTCGGACGGGGCGGCGCGCAGGTTGACCTTCTCGCCGGTCACCGTGTGGATGTCGCCGGGGGCCGCCGCCGCAGGCAGGGCCAACGCCGCCGCCACGCCGAGGCCGGCCAGGGTTCCAAGCAAACTCGTCGTCATCCGAGACATGTGCATTCTCCCGCAGAACGCGCGCGTCGCGCGCCGTTTCCCCCTACAACAGGCAAAGGCGGGGTATGCTCCATGGACAGAGGACGGGCGGGCGGAACTACTCGAAAGACACACGCAGGGGGCTGTCGCCGGCGGGCCAGACGCCGCGGTCGACGGCGCGGGCGCCCTCGAAGACCAGCCAGCTCTGCCGGCCGTAGTGCGGCAGCGGGCGGAGCAGCGCCTGCAACGCCGCCGCGTCCTCCGCCGCCACCGCCAGCAGCGGGCGGCCCTGTGGGGTTCGCGCGGTCCACACCCGCGCCGTGCCGCGCCCCTTGAGGTCGTCCGGAACCGGCGGCAGGCCGAGCCGGGCCAGCAGCCGGTCGACCTCCCCCGCCGTTCCGATCACGGCGAGCGGGGCGGCGGGATCGGCGCGGTCGGCCGTGGCGATGCGCGGCTTGCCATCGGCCAGACGCTCGGCCAGCGCGCGGGCGGCCTCGGCGGCGGGACCGGCGGCGGCGATGACGGTGGTGGCCGCGTGGTCCAGCGTCACGTCGCGCAGGGTTGGCGGCGCCTCCCCCGGCGCCAGACGGCGGAACAGGGCGAAGCCGGGATCGACCGCGAGCGCCCGCGGCGCAGCGGCGGTCCGAATCGTCGCCGTCGTTTCGCGACCGTCGAGGCGGAGGCTGTGGCGCTCCGTCCCCGCCGCGGTCCGCACCTCCACCGGCACGGTCAGGCCATAGGCCGGCTCGCCCTGGCGCAGGGTCAGCGCCACCCCGTCGCCCTCCGCCTTGGCTTCCGCAAGTTCCAGCGTCGGCGCCCCCACGCGGGTCAGCCATTGCTCGAAGAAGGGGCCGAGGTCACGCCCCGACGACGCCGCGAAGGCACGGCGCAGATCGTCCCACCCGGCGTCCTGAAAGCGCTTGTCCTCCCAGAAGCGGCGGATGCCCGCGTCGAAGGCGTCCCCCCCGATTTCGGCGCGCAGCATGTGGAACAGCATCGCCGCCTTGCCGTAGCCGACGATCTGGGCGGCGTCGTGGACCTTGGCGCGGAAGTCGGTCAGGGCGGAATCGCGTTCCGCCGGCAGGGCGGCGTAGTCGCGCAGCCAGTCCAGCCGCATGGCCCGCGCCGCGTCCTCCCCGCGCGCCTCCGCCGCCGCGTAGTCGGCCATGACGGTGGTCAGCCCCTCCGACCAGTTGCCGGGCCAGACGCCGCCGTCACCGACGCGCACCCCGTTGCCCCACCAGTTGTGCAGGATCTCGTGGGGCAGCGACTGGGCGCGGATGAAGGGCAGCGGCATCACCTGACGCCCGATGTAGGTCAGCCCCGGAAAGCCCAGACCGACCGGCAGCGGCGCCGACAGGATGGCGAAACCGGCGAAGGGATAGGCGCCGATTCGCGCCGCCTGCGCGTCGATGGTCCGGGCGCCGAGGTCCAGATACTCCTCGGCCAGCGGGGCCTGCTCCGGATGGAAGTAGGTGCGGAGACGAAGACCATTGTGCATCCGTTCCGTCACCTGCCACGCCCCGGCGAAGAGCGAGGGCTCCTCGACGCTGCGATCCTCCGCGAAGGTCGCGGCGTAGCCGGCGCCGTCGCGCGCCTCCTCGACCAGACGGCCGGTCGCCACCGCGATGAAGGGCGCCGGCACGCGGACCGACAGGCGCCAGGAGGGCGGGGACTCCGCGCTCTCGGGCGTCGGAATCCAGCCGGTGCCGGCGGGGAGATAGGCGCCCTCCGCCCCGCCACCCCCGCCCCGCGACTCCGGTGTCAGGGGAGGCAGATTCCCGGCGTAGCGCAGGCGAAGCTCGCCGCCGCCCTCCGGCACGGTGACCGGCAGGGCATTGCCGCGCACCGCGACCGGTTGGCCATCGAGCCGGGCCTCGCCGATCGCCAGCCCCGGCGCCAGCATCAGCCGGTGCGTCCCGGCGGGCAGGCGCAGCCGGTCCTCCACCTCCAGCCGCCGCGCGGCGGGGTCCAGCGTGACGGTCAGGTCATGATGCAGGCCGGCGGCCCAGCCGGGCGCGGCGGCGAGGATGCCGCAAAGGGCGAGGAGAAGGGTGCGCATAACCCGGCACTATAAGGCGTGGACGGCGCCACGCCAGCGGTGACGGTGGCGGTGGCGATGCGGCCCCCGGCCCAACCGACGCTGCGCCGGCTCCCGCGCGACCATGTCACCCCTGCCCCGTCTCGACGGTCAGCGCCATCGGCAGCGGGTTGGCCAGCGTCTGATAGACGACGCAATAGCGCTCGGTCAGCTTGGTCAGGGTGGCGATGCGCTCCGCCGGCTCGTCGGTGTCCAGCTCGAAGCGCAGGCGGATGGCGCGGAAGCCGACCGGCGCGTCCTTCGCCACGCCCAGCGTGCCGCGGAAATCCAGGTCGCCTTCGGCCGACACCGTCCCACCGCGCAGCTTGAACTCCAGCGCCGTGGCGACCGCCTTCAGCGTCACGCCCGCGCAGGCCACCAGCGCCTCCAGCAGCATGTCGCCGGAGCAGGCCTGGGTGCCCGGCCCGCCGGTCGCCGGGTGCAGGCCGGCCTCGACCAGCGCGCGGCCCGTATCCACCTTGCAGGCGATGCCGGAATCGTCCAGCGCGCCACGGGCCTTCAGCGTGACCACCGCCGACTCCGGCGCGTCCTTGTACTTGTCCTTCAGCGGCGCCTGGCGCGCGCGCAGATCCTGTGCATCCATGACCCGTGCGTTTCCTCTGTGGGGTTCGGCTTCTTGATTTGTGCGACCCGCGGATGATGGACCGCAAACACCATCCCGGCAATGCCCAAAGCAAGGCCCGTCGCCCCATCCGCATGCCTCTTTTTGTTGCTCGTCCGGCGGTGGCGCCCTGGCGTAAGGTTTCGTTAACGAAACACGGGATGCGGGGGTTGGAACCATGCTGCGGCTGAGCACGAAGGTCCGGCATCATGGACGGGACGCCATGGTGATCGCGCGGACCCTGGGTGGGCATCCATCCTACGATCTGAGGCTGATCGACGGCACCATCGTGAAATACGCCCTGGAGGCGGACTGCGAGGCGATGCCCGCCGATGGCGGCTTCCCGCCGCCGTCTGCCGGAGCCGGCACGGCGGCGGGGCGTCCGGGCTGAGCCTCCGGCCGGCGGCGGCGGGCAAGAGCGTCGTTGCCGAAACCCGTCCGCCCGCGCAATATCGCGCGATGGAACGGCTGGAAGACGATGGCGGCGATCCGCGGCGGCGTTGGCGGGTGATCGACGGGGGTGCGACTCCCGTCGCGGTGTCCGGCACGCCGCGCGATGGCGACCCGCGCCCGGACGGCGCACCGGACGGGGTCGTGGAAGCCGCGGCGCGCCCGATCCCCGAGGATTACGGGCTGACCCGGGAGGATCTGCGGATCTGGTACGCGCCGGGGCGCGTCGGGGTCGCGCTGGCCCTGGCGGCGACGGTGGGGATGGCGGCGGTGCAGGCTTACGATGCCGGTCGGCTGTCCGACCCCTGGATTCTGGGCGCCCTGCCCGGCCTGCTCACCGGCACGCTGATCGGCGGCTTCGCCGGAATGGGGCTGATGGTTCTGGTCCACTGGTGCGACCCACTGGTCGGCATGGCATGGCCGACCTATGCGCGGCTGCGCCGTTACCGCGACGCGCTGGCCGCCGCGGTCGCCGCGGAACGGAGCGTCAACGAGCGGATGCCCTGATCGTCCCAAAGAATCACGGCAAAGGACATTCCCTCCGCCGCCACCAACGGTGGAAATGAAGGGCCTATCCCATTCGAGAGATGGTGCAGCGGCGCGTCGACCCAATCTGCTTAAGAGCAGACAGGAGAAACGCAGTGAACCGATTTGACGAAAAAGTCTATCGCGTGACGAAGCGCCGGGACGGTCCGAGCCTCCAGGAACAGAAGAGTCAGCTGCTCCGCCTGAAGCAGGATCTCGAACAGTTCAAGTCCCGTCAGGCGGGGGCCGCGGTCGTCGGCAGCCTGCAGGCGCGCATCCGCGAACTGGAAGCCTCGGTTACCCGCGCCGAGGCGGCACGCGTGACGGACGGCGACTCCCGCCGCCCCCGCGGCGACGAGGAGGACGCGGAATCCGGCGACATGCCGATGGCGGACGGCACCATGCGCGCCACCTCCAGCCGCTTCCCGCCGCGCGGACGGCCCGGCCGGACCTTCTGAACCGCAACGAAATCATGCCTCGCGGCCCGGATCACCCTCCGGGCCGTTGCCCTGTCCGGTTGCCCCACCGCCGAACCGATCCGGGTCCGGTTGATCCAGATCAGGGCGGGCCCTGGTCATACCTCATACCTTTGGCTCGGTTCCAAGACCTTAGTCTGATGCTTTGGTCCGGACCGGACGTCCGGAGCGAGCGCGCCGTCCCACGACGCCGAAGCGAGACAGCCCAGGGGTGCATGCCATGACCTTCTCCGTCGCCACCATTGACGCCGCCGTCGCCCCGCCGCCGATGCCCGCCCCGCCGACGCAGGCGGCGGAGACGGTGACCGGTCGCTGCGCCGGCTGCTCGGCGCGGAGCAAGGGTCTGTGCGGCGCCCTGACCGCCGGGGACCTGCCCGATCTGTCGACGGCGTCGCGGCCGCTGGACCTCTTGTCGGCGACCCCGGTTGTGATGGAGGGGGAGGAGGCCGACGCCGTCTTCACCGTCATGTCGGGCATGCTGAAGCTCTACAAGACCCTCCCGGACGGACGGCAGCAGATCACCGGCTTCGCCACCGCGGGCGACGTGATCGGGCTGGCCGTGGGCAGCGGTTACGCCTACACCGCCGAGACGGTCACCGCCTCCACCGTCTGCCGCATGTCGCGGACGGCGCTGCGCCGCCTGATGGAGCGGCACCCGGCGGTCCAGGGCCGGCTGCTCGCCATGACCTCGGTCGAGCTGTCGGCGGCGCAGGACCAGATTCTTCTGCTCGGCTGCAAGACGGCGGTGGAGCGGGTGTCCAGCTTCCTCCTCGCCCTGTCGCGGCGGTCGCGGCCGCTGGCCGACGGCACGCCCAGCGTCTTCCTTCCCATGCCGAAGGTGGACATCGGCGCCTATCTCGGCCTGCGCCCCGAAACGCTGTCGCGCGTGCTGCGCAAGCTGGAAGTCGCCGGGGCGATCACCCGCCTGACCAACGACCGCATCCGCATCGAGGACCCGGCGGCGCTCGAAGCCGCCGCCTGATCGCCCGCTTCCCTCCGTTTCAGGCCCGACCCGCCACCGGATAGCCTTCGCCGCCGAACCCCGCCGCCACATCCTTCACGAAGGCCTGCCCGACCCGGCGGTAGCCCAGCCGGCCGAACAGGCCCGCCGCGTCGAGCTTCGGCGCGGTCGCCGCGACGACGCAGCCGCGCTCGTCCACCACCACCGTCGAACAGCCCAGCTTGCGCGCCAGCAGGTCGATGCCGTCGGCCTGCGCCGCCGAGGTCACCGCCGCGTCGAACAGCCCAACCGCGATGAAGATCGGCACGGTCAGCACGCGGATCATCCCCTCCGCGCTGACGCGGTAGCAGAACAGGCCGCGGATGTGGCCGTCGCTCATCTCGCAGGCCATCACCCCGCCGTCGTCGCCGTCCTGCAGGAACAGGGCGGCCACCTGCCGCCACTCGTCCAGGGTCATGTCACGGTGCAGGGTCTGGACGACGGGCAGCGCCTGATCGGCCTGGGTCTTGGCAAGCGGGGCGAGGATGAAGCTTCTGGGCATGGGCGGGCGATCCTTTCGCGGGCATTGTCCGCGATGCCCCGGTCCGCCGCTTTGATTTTGGTCATGCGCCGCGCGGGTGGAGGAACCAAGGGAGCGAATGCGCGGAGGCGGTGTTTCCTCAGGACAGCGTCCATCACCGGAAACCGGACATGAGCCCTTACCCGCCGCCCCGGCAGGAACCCGACGTGCCGATCCCCATGCCGCTGCCACCCGACGCCCCGCCGGACGAGCCGGTGGAGGCCCCGCCGATGCCCGGCGAGCCGCAGGAGCCCGTCTAGCGAATCCTTGAGGTCAGGGCTTGCGGCGGTAGAGAGCCATGGCGCGCTCCAGGATGCCCGGCGACGAATAATCGCCGAGAAACAGGTCGCCCAGCGCGCGGCGCATCCGCGCCCGGATGCGGGAGCGGATGGCGTTGCGCAGCGCCTCCTCCTGCATGTGGCAGCGGCGGCAGAGGTTCTTCGGGCGGGCCTCCGGGTTGCCGGAGGGGCGGACCGGGCGAACGACGACCTGCACGTCGCGGGTCTCGGCATACTCCACCACGTCGGGCCATGCCGCCCGCCGCCCGCGCCCGTCGCGCCAGGTCTGGTCGGCCGCGTCGTACCAGCGCCCGTCCGGCAGGCAGCGCACGACGGCGCCGCCGGGCCGCCCGCAGCAGCGGCAGCGGTTCTCCCCGCTGGAGCCCTTGCGGTGGGCCGGATCGAGGTCGGGTCGGAGAATCTTTGCGCGGAGCGGTCTGGTCATGGCTTGATGCCTGCCTCGGGGCCGGGACTGCCCCTGCGGGACGTGGCTCATGACATGGATGGCCGCGGACCGCCAGTGCGAATTTGTGAAAAGTTCTCCAGAGACCACGCCCTATGGACATGACCTCTCTTGATGAGTCGGCCGACCCGCATCTGGTCCACGAGCTGGCCAGCGCCCACCCCGACGTGGTGACCGCCGCCGCCGCTGGCGTGGCGCGGGTTGCCCATGGCGAGGGGCTGGGTCTGGTGCCGCTCGGTCTGCCGCTGCCCAAGGGCAAGCGCGACCTGCTGGTCCCGGCGGAACGCCGGGAGGCGGTGCTTCTGGAAATCCAGGGCACGCTCGACCGCGCGCGGCGGCGCAACGCCCTGCTCGCCCAGGGACGCCGCGCGCTGGAGGGCTGGTCCACCAGCCTGCACCCGGCGGACGACCGCACGCGGGTCCGGGCGGTGCGCGGCGAGGATTTGCCCTGGCCCGGCCTGCCCGCCCCCGTGCGGCTCCAGGTGTCGCGCGTGCTCGACGCCATGGAACTGGCCGACCTGACGGACGACGATCTGGCCCTGCGGCTGGAGGGCGACCCGGCGCTGGCCGCCGCGCTGGAGGACGCGCTGTCGCGCACCGCCGTCCGGCTGCACCGCTACGCCGGGGAGGCGGAGGGTGCGGACGATGCCTGGACCTTCGCGTCGCTGGCCGACCGGCTGTCCCGCGCCGCCCGCAACCGCCACGGAGTGGACGAGCTTCTGGAGCGCTGGGACCGCGAGTTCGCCGTGTGGCGGCGCGAGCGGGCGGAGGCGCGCGGCCGCGCCTATGTCGACCGGCATTTCGACCTCGCCCGCTTCGAGAAGCTGTTCCCGGTGGCCCGCGGGCTGGGGCGGCGGCTGGTCCTGGTGGTTGGCCCGACCAACTCCGGCAAGACCCACCACGCCATCGAGGCGCTGAAGGGCGCCTGGGACGGCATCTATCTGGCACCGCTGCGCCTGCTGGCTCTGGAGGTGATGGAGCGGCTGAACGCCGAGGGCACGCCCGCCTCCCTGCTGACCGGCGAGGAGGCGATCACGACACCGGGCGCCCGCCACACCGCCTCGACCATCGAGGTGATGGACCCCGACCGCCCGGTGGAGGTGGCGGTGATCGACGAAATCCAGATGCTCGCCGATCCCGACCGCGGCTGGGCCTGGACGGCGGCGCTGATGGGCGCCCCGGCGGAGACCGTCTACATCCTGGGCGCCCCGGAGGCCCGCCCGCTGGTCGAGCGGGTGGCGGCCCATCTCGGCGAGCGGCTGGAGGTGATCGAGCTGGAGCGCAAGGTGCCGCTGACCCTGATCGACCGCCGCCTGAACTGGGAGGAGGTGGAGCCGGGCGACGCGCTGATCGCCTTCTCCCGGCGGGAGATCCACACGGTGCGCGACACGCTGCGCGCCAAGGGCCTGTCGGTCGCCGCGGTCTACGGCGCGCTGGCCCCGGAGGTGCGGCGGCGGGAGGCGGCGCGCTTCCTGTCCGGCGAGGCCGACGTGGTGGTGGCGACCGACGCCATTGGCATGGGGCTGAACCTGCCCTGCCGCCGCGTGCTGTTCACCGCGCTGGAGAAGTTCGACGGGACCAGCGTCCGCTCGCTGAGCGCGACGGAGGTCAAGCAGATCGCCGGCCGTGCCGGACGCTTCGGCAAGTTCGAGTCGGGGGAGTTCGGCGTGGTCGGCCGGGGCACGCCGCAGGCCCTGCGCAGCCTGCTGGAGAAGACGGACGGGCGGCTGCGCGCCGACGCCCCGCTGAGCGTGCGGCCGACCCGCGCCATGCTGGCCCGTCTGGCCGATCACATCGGGACGGAGGAGACGGTCCTGCTTCTGGACTGCTTCGCCGACGCCCGCACGGCGGGGTCGCCCTACCGGGTGGGCGACCTGTCGGGGATGCGGCGGCTGGCGGTGATGCTGGACGAGCGGCGGCTGACCCTGCCCGCCAAGCTCGACCTGCTGCTGATCCCCGCCGACCTGGAAGACGAGGCGGAGGCGCGCATCCTCGCCGCCATCCTCGGCGCGGTGGAGTCTGGGGAGCCGTCGCCGCTCGGGCGCTTCGTCCCGGCGCGGCTCGACGGGCTGGACGGGGCGGCGCTGGAGGGGCTGTCGCGGGCCTGCGACCTCTATTACTGGGCGGCGCGCAAGTTTCCGTCCCTGTTCCCGGAACGGGAGGCGGTGCGCAGCCGCCGCAGCGAGATCAGCCGGCGTCTGGCCGACCTGCTCGCCACACGCGGGGCGCGGTCCGCCGGGCAGCGGCGCGAGCCGCCGCCCAAGGCCGGTTTCCGCGGCGCCCCGCGCAAGCGCTTCGGGCCACGACGGTAGGGGGGCGGTAAAGCGGCGGCGGAGCGGCGGGCCTTACATCCCGCCCGGGTAGTTCGGGCCGCCGCCGCCCTCGGGGACGACCCAGTTGATGTTCTGGGTGGGGT
>NZ_QLKQ01000061.1 GCF_003349955.1 Azospirillum brasilense | reverse complement strand
GCGCTGCGCCTCGCGGTGCGCGACCTGCGCGTCGCCTTCCCGCTGGGGCGGGGCTGGCGCGGCGAGGAGCGCTGGCTGACCGTGGTTGACGGCCTGTCCATCGCGCTGGCCGAGGGCGAGACGCTGGCCCTGCTCGGCGAGACCGGCAGCGGCAAGTCGGTGCTGGCCCGCGCCATCCTGCGGCTGGTGCCGCCGGTCGGCGGTCAGCTGTCCTGGCTGGGCACCGACCTCGCCGCCGCCCCGCCGGAGGCGATGCGCCGGGCGCGGCGGGACCTGCAAATCCTCTTCCCCGACCCGCTGGCCGCCTTCGACCCGCTGATGACCATCGGCGCGCAGCTCGCCGAGACGCTGGACTCGCTGCGGCCCACCCGATCGTCAGCCGACCGCGCCGCCCGGCTGGCCGAGGCGCTGGAGGAGGTCGGGCTGCCCCTGGCGGTCCTCGACCTTTATCCCGGCGCGCTCGGCCCGGCGGAGGCGGCGCGCGCCGGGCTGGCCCGCGCCCTGCTGCCGGAGCCGCGCCTGCTGGTCTGCGACGAGCCGGCGGCGGCGCTCGACGGGGCGGAACGGGCGGACTTCCTGGCCCTGCTGCGGGCGATCCGCCGCCGCCGCCGGCTGGCCCTGCTCTACGCCACCCAGGACGCGGCGGAGGGCTTGCGGATGGCGCGGCGGGCGCTGGTGCTCCTGCTCGGCCGGATCGTCGAGGCGGCGGACAGCGCGGTTCTGGCCGCCGGGGCGCGCCACCCCTACAGCCGCGCCCTGATCGCGGCGGCCGGTCTCGCCCGCCCGGCGCTGCACGGCGATCCGCCGTCGCCCCTGCGCCCGCCGACCGGCTGCGCCCTGCGGCTGCGCTGCCCGCTCGCCCATGACGGCTGCGCCCAGGTTCCCCCGACGCTCGACCCCGTGGCGCCCGGCCACCGAGTCGCCTGCCATGTCGCCCAGGATGGCGCCCAGGACGACGCGCAGGACGGTGCCCGAAACGGCGGAACAGCGTCCTAGGCCCCTGTCCGGAGCCCGCCGACGCCTTGGGCGCGGCCGCAATTCCGTCCCAAAAAGGTCTGAAACTGCGCGGGTTGGCAAGGAGGCGGGCACGGGATAACGTCCCCGGCCTTCACGCCCGCATTGCTGCAATCACGGAAAAGGACAGGGATGCTTCGCGCACGCACCCGGTGGACGGTCCCCTGCATGGGCGCACTCGCCGTCCTTCTGCTGCTTCTCGCCGGCTTCGCCGCACCGTCGCTGGCCGCCGGCCCCGTTCCGGGGGCCGCCATGCCGGCCCCCGCCGCAGCCCCCACCGAGTCCACAGCCTCGCCCGATCCGACGCCCGAGCAGATGCAGGCGATGATCACGACGCTGGAGGACCCGGCGGCCCGCGCCCGGCTGGTCGAGCAGTTGAAGGCGCTGGTCGCCGCCCAGAAGGGGCTTGAGCAGGCCAAGGCCGAGGAGGCCCCGGCCGCCAGCACCCTGCCCGAGACCATCGGCGCCAGCGCCCTGTCCTTCCTGGCCGAGCGCATGGACGTGCTGAGCCGCCAGCTCGTCCAGGTCGGCAACGTCTTCAAGGAGCTGCCCGGCGCCATCGACTGGGCGAACCGGCAGATGGTCGACCCGTCGGCCCGCGACCGCTGGGTGCAGATCGCCATCCAGCTGACGATGATCCTGACCGCCGGTCTGGCGATCCAGCGCGCCGTCGGCTGGCTGCTCGCCCGCCCGCGCAACGCGCTCGCCGCCCGCCGGGGCAGCACGGTGCTGGTGCGCTTCCCGCTGCTGCTCGGCCGCGCCCTGCTGGAGCTGGCGCCCATCGCCGCCTTCATCGTCGTCGCCTACGCCATCCTGTCGGTCAGCGAGCCGGGGCCGCGCGTCCGGCTGGTCGCGCTGGCCGTCATCAACGCCACCGTCATCCTGCAGATCCTGCTGGTCGCCGCCCGCATCCTGATCGCGCCCTTCGCGCCCTCCCTGCGCATGGTGCGGGTGGGCGACGCCAACGCCCAACGCCTCTACCGCTGGGTCCGCCGACTGGCCGCGGTCGGCGTCTACGGCTATTTCTTGGCCGAGGGCGCCTATGTGCTGGGCCTGCCGCTCGGCGCCTACGGCGCGCTGCTGAAGCTGCTGGGGCTGGCGATCGCCGGCATGCTGATCGCGCTGATCCTGCAGAACCGCCGCATCGTCGCCGACTGGATGCACGGCAACCCGCTGTCCGGCGACGGCGACCCGGCGGCCACCGCGGAGCGCGAGTCGGAGGGCCAGGGCGCCGTCCTGCGCTCCGCCCGCCGCCGCTTCGCCGACGTCTGGCACGTCCTGGCGATCATCTACGTCGTGGTGACCTTCGGCGTCTGGGTGCTGAACGTCTATGGCGGGTTCGAGTATCTGGCCCGCGCCACCGGAATCACCATCCTGGTCGCGGTGATCGCCCGGCTGCTGGTCAACGGCATCAACCGCGGCCTGCGCCGCGGCCTGCGCATGGTCCCGGAGAGCCAGGGCGCCCTGCCGCCGCTGAAGGACCGCGCGTCCCTCTACCTGCCCTTCCTGCACCGGGCGGTGAAGACGGTGATCTGGGTGGGCGCCGCGATGATGATCCTCTACGGCTGGGGCTTCGACACGCTGGCCTGGACGGACACCCGGCTCGGCCAGCGCATCCTGCGCAGCACGGTCACCATCGGCCTCCTGTTCGTCGGCTCCATCGTCGCCTGGGAGGTGGTGAGCGCGATGATCGAGCGCTTCCTCGCCTCCACCGACCGCAACGGCACGCGGATCGAGCGCAGCGCGCGGGTGCGCACCCTGCTGCCGCTGCTGCGCAACGCCTTCCTGATCCTCCTGGTGACCATGGTGTCGCTGATCACCCTGTCGGAGCTGGGCGTCAACATCGCGCCGCTGCTGGCCGGCGCCGGTGTGGTCGGTCTGGCCGTCGGTTTCGGCTCGCAGACCCTGGTCAAGGACATCATCACCGGCCTGTTCATCCTGTTCGAGGACAGCATCTCCATCGGCGACGTGGTGGACGTCGGCGGCGGCCACTCCGGCTCGGTGGAGGCCATCTCCATCCGCTCCATCCGGCTGCGCGACGGGTCGGGCGCCATCCACACGGTGCCCTTCAACTCGGTCAGCACCGTCAAGAACATGTCGAAGGACTTCTCCTACGCCCTGTTCGAGGTGCGGGTCGCCTACCGCGAAGACCCCGACCGCGTGATCGAGCTGCTGAAGGAGATCGGCGCCGGCCTGCAGTCGGACGCCCAGTTCGCGCCCGACATCATGGGGCCGCTGGAGGTGATGGGCCTGGACAAGTTCCAGCCCGACTCGACCCAGCTCATCACCGCGCGCTTCAAGACCCGCCCGACCCGGCAGTGGGGCGTGTCGCGCGAGTTCAACCGCCGCATGAAGAAGCGCTTCGACGAGCTGGGGGTCGAGGTGCCGACCGGTTCCATGCAGCTCATCGTCGGCGGGAACCATCCCGACCGCGCGCTGGCCGAGGCGCTCAGCCAAGGCTCGTAATCGGGAGCCGTGTGGCCGGGGGCCCTACGCCTCCGGCCCGCCGCGCTCCAGGACCGCGACGAAGGCGTCGACGACGCGCGGGTCGAAATGCCGACCCGACTCGGCACGGATCAGATCGACCACCGCCGCCGGCTGCCACGCCTCCTTGTAGGGGCGGCGGTGCAGCAGGGCGTCGTAGACGTCGGCGACCGCCACGATGCGACCCGACAGCGGGATGGCGTCGCCGGCCAGCCCACGGGGATAGCCGGTGCCGTCGAACTTCTCGTGGTGGCTCTCGGCGATCTCCGCCCCCATCGACAGGTAGCTGCGCCCGCCGACCGGGCCGGAGGCGTCGCGCAGGATGCGCCCGCCGATGGCGGCGTGCTCGCGCATCTGGGCCATCTCCCCGGGGTCCAGCTTGCCGGGCTTACGCAGGATCTGGTCGGGGATGGCGACCTTGCCGACGTCATGCAGCATGCTGGCCAGCCCGATCAGCTCGCAGAAGAGGTCGTCGGCCTCGCCCCCGCAGGCGCCCCGCGCCTGGAGTTCCCGCGCGATGGCGGTGGCCCAGCGGCCGATGCGCCGGACATGCTCCCCGGTGACCTCGTCCTTGTATTCGGCCAGCTTGCCCAGGGCGTGCACCGTGGCGATCTGGGCGAGGCGGAGCTGTTCGTAGAGGGACACGTTGTCGAACCCGACCGACATCCGGGAGCAGAAGATCTCCACCAGCCGCCGTTCCACCTCCGGCAGGCCGCCGTGCCCGCCGATGAACAGCGCGCCGGGGCCGGGGCTCTGGGTCTGGAACAGCGCGACGCTGTGGTCGTCGCGGTGCAGGCTGCGTCCTCGGGCCAGCGCGGCGGCGATGTCGGCGCAGGCCGCCTCGGGCAGCACAGCGCTGACCGGCCGGCCCGCCGCCCCGGCGAAAACGCCGGTCCCGCACAGCACCTCCGCCTCCCCGGTCCGGCCTTCCGGATTCAGGCCTTGCGGATTTAGGTCGGGCGGCACCGCGCAGAGAAAGGCGCCCGCCGCCCGCGGCAGCAGGGCGGCGGCGCGCTCCACCACGCCGAGGGCAAAGCGGTCCATCGAGCGCTGCTCGAACAGGGTGCCGGCGGCGTCGACGATCGTCTCCAGCCCCTGCCGGTTGCGCTCGATGGCGTCGATGTGCTGGTAGGAGCGCAGGGCGGCCACCGTGGTGGTGAACAGCTTCTGGGCGGTCAGCTCGCTCTTGGCCTTGTAGTCGTTGATGTCGTAGCTGACGATCACCTGCCGCTCCGGCGCCTGGCCGGGCTGGCCGGTGCGCAGGATGATGCGGACCCGCCGGTTGCCCAGCACCTCGCGGATGTGATGGACCAGCCGCAGGCCGGCGTCCTCGGTTTCCATCACCACGTCCAGCAGGACCGCGGCGATGTCGGGATGCCCGCTCAGGATCGCCCGCGCCTCGACCCCCGAATGGGCGGACAGGAACTGCAGACGGCGCCCGTCGAAGGTCACGTCGTTCAGCACCACGCGGGTGATCGCGTGCACCTCCGGATCGTCGTCGACGATCAGCAGCTTCCAGGGGGCGGCGGCGGGGCCGGACGTCGCGGACGACGGGTCCGGAGCGTCCTCGTCGGCGAACAACAGCTCGTCGTCATCGTCCTGGCCCCAGCCCTGGATGTCCGACATCGCCGCTCCCCGCCCCGCTCTGCCAAAGCTGCATGGCTACAATTCGATTCTCTTTTTCAACGTTTGTCGCGGTTCGTGTCAACCGGTCTGGTGCGCCGGCGCACACGACCGCAGTCGAAGGGAGGCTGCGGCGCCTTGTCCTTCCCCGTTCCGGCTACCGCCAAAGCGTCCACCCCGGCGCGTGTGGAGGGGTTGCGGCCCGCCCCGCACGGGGGATCATCGGGGACGGCGCGAGGCCGACAACGACGAAAACAACGGGGGCAGGCCATGATTCCGGACGCTTGGGACATCGAATTGCGCGAAGGGGCCATCGGCGTGGCCCGCCATCTGATCGAGACCGGCTGCGTCCGGTACGACCCGGACCATCTGTGCCGCCACGGCTCCGGGCTGGTCAGCCCGGTCCACCTGGAGGGACGGCGGCTGCTCTCCTACCCCGCGGTGCGCGATGAGGTGCTCGATTTCGCGCTGCGGATGATCGGGCAGGAGATCGGCGACGGCGAACTGGACGCCATCGCCGCCGCGGAGGGGGCGGGCGTGCCCTGGGCCGCGCTGATCGCCGACCGGATGGAGCTTCCCCTCGTCTTCGTGCGCAAGGAGGCGCCGGAGGGCCAGCAGGAGTACAAGCACCGGATCGAAGGGCGGGTCGAGCCGGGCTGGCGCGTGCTGCTGGTCGAGCAGATCGCCGCCGACGGCCACCGCAAGGCCCGCTTCGCCCAGCCGCTGAAGGAGGCGGGCTGCGACGTGCGCGACCTGTTCGTGCTGTTCCAGTACGGGATCTTCGACGAGATCCAGGAGCATCTGGCCCCGCTGGGCATCACCATGCACGCGCTGGCGACCTGGTGGGACGTGCTGGAGGTGGCGAACCGCGGCCATTACCTGGACGCCCAGGCCCAGGGCGAAATCCACGCCTTCCTGCACGATCCCAAGCGCTGGACCGCGGAGCATCAGAAAGGCCGGAAAAGCGAAAAGGCGGCCTGAGGCGGGGCAGGCCCCCTCTCCCACGCCAAGCGGGAGAGGGGGAACCGGTCACGGTCCGGCGACGCGGACCCACTGGTGGCCGGCGCGGGCGGTTTCGCCGCGGCGCGCGGCCAGGACGGCGGCGGCGTAGGGCACCGCCAGCAGGAGCTGAAGCCCGGCCCAGGCCAGCGCTTCCCAGTTCGGGCTGGTCCACACCACCTCATGCAGCGCTTCCAGGAAGGGAAGCTGCCCGTAGATCAGCGACTCCATCGGCACCACGCCCTCCGCCAGCACGGTCAGCAGCGCGCCGAGCAGCAGCAGGACGGCCAGCGCCGACTCCAGCGGCAGGCGGCGGACGGCGCCGCACAGACCCGCCGACAGTTCGGCCACCGGCACGGCGGGGCGGAACAGCCCGCCGATGCCCCAGGCGGCCAGCGCCCCCGTGCCCTCCGGACGCCGCGTGGCGCGCATGGCGCCGAGCGCCGGCAGGCCGAGCGCCGGCAGGGCGAAGTACCAGTTGGGGAAGTCGCGGTAGCGCCCGTCGAAGACGATCAGGACGCTCCAGACGATCCCCAGCAGGACGAGAACCACGGCGGCGGCCTTGCCCACCGTCTCCAGCCGCGACAGCGCCGGACGGCCGCGCAGCGGGGCCAGCGGCTCCAGCGCCAGCCCGCCGCTGCCCAGCGCCCGCCGGGCGGCCAGCAGGACGGCCACCGACAGCACACCCGTCGCCGCCAGCATGACGACCGACAGCGCCACGTCCTGCGGGTAATGCTTGCCGTGCAACGCCCCCCAGACGGCATGGACATAGAGGGTGGACAGCGCCTGCGCCAGGACGGCCAGGGCGGCGAAGGCCCCGGCGGTCAGCGGACGGCCGCGCAGGGTCAGCCCAACGACCAGAAGCAGCGCGAGGCCGGAGGAGACGCCGAACAGCATCGGCCATTGGCGGTTCTCCACCACCGGCCCGGCCAGGGCGAACTTCGCCTGACGGTCGGCGGTGTAGAGGCCCCAGTGTCCGCCCACCGTGCCCTCCAGCTTGGCCTTCCAACCCTGGTCGAAGGCCTCGATCACGTTGTAGTCGAAACCCTCCTGCTCGGCGAGGCGGACGAAGCCGTTGACGAACTTGGCCTTGTTGACCAGCCCGGTGACCGCGGCGCCGCGCGACCGGCCCTCCGTCGGCCAGCCGGTCTCGCCGACCAGGATCGGCTTGCCGGGGAAGCGCTGGGCGATGGTGCGGTAGCTGCCGCGGATGCGCTCCATGGCGCCGGCCACATCGGTCGGCACGTCCTCCCAATAGGGCAGCAGATGGATGGTCAGGTAATCGACGTGATCCGCGATCTGCGGGTATTTCAGCCACCATTCCCAGACGTCGGCGTAGGACACCGGCTGCTTCACCGCCGCCTTCACGCGGTCGATGTAGCCGGCCACCTGCTCCGGCGTCAGCTCGCGGCGCAGCAGCACCTCGTTGCCGACGATCACGCGGGTGATGACGTCCGGGTAGCGGTTGGCGAGGTCGATGAGGGAGGCGACCTCCTTCTCGTTCTTGTCCAGCCGGGACGACAGCCACGCCCCCATGGTGACCTGCATGCCGTGGCGGCGCGCCAGTTCCGGCACCACCTCCAGCCCCTCCAGCGAGGTGTAGGTGCGCACCCCCGCGACCTGCGGGGCGAGGGCCGCCAGATCCTCGTCGATCTGCTCGGTGCTGGGGAATGTCTGGGTCAGCGGGCTCTGGCCGTCGCGGAAGGGCGCGAAGGACACGCTTTTCAGCTTGCCGCCGGGCGGCGGGTCGAGCGGCACCGGCTGGTTCGGCAGCGACCAGACGGCAAAATTCGCGAGGCCGGCCACGAGCAGCACGGCGAGGATCGTGATGAGGCGCATGGAGGGGATGTCTACACCAAATGCGGGATCGGCAAAACGGTCTGGCGAACCGGGCAACTCCAGTAAGGAAAACGGGCGCGCCCCCGGGAGGGAGGCGCGCCCGTCAAGGACCAACCCGGCCCAACCGGGCCGGCTGGAGTTGATGACGTGCCATCGTCACGTCCCATCAACGAACCGCGGCCCGCTTTATTCCGGCAAATCCGTTCAGCGTTCCACAAAAGCCTTTTCGATCACGTAATGACCGGGTTCGCCGTTGTGGCCCATGGAGAAGCCCAGCTCGTCCATGATGCCGCTGGTCTCGTCCAGCATGGCCGGGCTGCCGCAGATCATCACGCGGTCGACCTCGCGGTCGAACGGGGCCAGCCCGACGTCCGCGAACAGCTTGCCGTTGCGGATCAGGTCGGTGATGCGGCCCTGGTTGCGGAACGGCTCGCGCGTCACGGTCGGGTAATAGATCAGCTTCTGCTTCACATCCTCCCCGAAGAACTCGTTCTCCGGCAGGACGCTGTTGATGATGTCGCCGTACGCCAGCTCGCCCACCGTACGCGTCGTGTGGGTCAGTATCACCTTGTCGAACCGGGCGTACATCTCCGGGTCCTTGATGATGCTGAGGAACGGGGCGAGGCCCGTGCCGGTGCTGAGCAGGTACAGGTTGCGGCCCGGCAGCAGGTTGTCGGTGACCAGCGTGCCCGTCGCCTTGCGGTTGACCAGCAGCGTGTCGCCTTCCTTCAGATGCTGGAGGCGCGAGGTCAGTGGGCCCTCCTGCACCTTGATCGAGAAGAACTCCAGCGTCTCCTCGTAGCTGGCGCTGACCAGGCTGTACGCGCGCAGCAGCGGCCGGCCGTTCACCTCCAGGCCGATCATGGTGAACTGTCCGGGATCGAAACGGAACGAGGGATCGCGCGTGGTGGTGAAGCTGAACAGCGTGTCCGTCCAGTGGTGAACGCGCAGGACGCGCTCATGAATCAGATTGCTCATGGAATCCGCAGGTCCGTTTCGGTGACCGGCATGCCGTGGCCGGTGTCGTTTCAGAAGCCAAGCCGTGCCGCATTGCAGCACACTTCTTTAACAACAAATTCGTCAACAGACCACTAATTTATACCAACAATTTTGTTGTGGCTTTTCGGTTACCACAAGACGATATCGCACAATAAACGGCGTTACTCTCCCGCCGGCGGGGCGAAGAGGTAGGGCGACAGACCGCGCAGATTCTCATCGACAATCAGGCGATGGTTCAGCGGCGGGAAGGCGCGCTGCGAGCAATCCAATCGTGGACAGAGCCGGCAATTCACACCGATGGGCGTCGCCGCCTCGGTGTTTTCGAGATCCACACCGTCCGCATAGGTGATCTGCGCGGCGTGCTGGAGATCGCAGCCCAGCGCGATGGCGAATTGCTGCGGCGGGCTGCGGAAGCCGCCGCCGGCCTTCACCACCGTGCGGGCGATGGAGAAATAAGTGGTGCCGTCGGGCATCTGGGCCAGCTGGCTGTGGATTTTTCCCGGCGTGCGGAAGGCGTCGTAGACGATCCAGCGGGCGCAGCCGCCGCCGAAGCGCGCCAGATGGAAACCGGCGCCGGAAAAGCGCTTGGACACGTTGCCGGCGCTGTCCACCCGCATCAGGAAGAAAGGAACGCCCTTCGCCCCCGGCCGCTGCAGCGTGGTCAGCCGCTGGCAGACCTGCTCGAACGAGGCATCGAACCGGCGCCGTAATATTTCGATGTCGTAACGGACCTGATTGGCCGCCTCCCAGAAGCGGGCGTAGGGCATCAGCACCGCCGCCGCGAAATAGTTGGCGAGGCCGATGCGGGCCAAGCGCCGCGCCTCGTCGCCCGTCAGGCCCGACGACTCGACGATCTGGTTCAGCAGGTCGCGGTGGCGCAGCAGGGCGATCTGGCAGGCGAGTTGGAAGTTGCGGCCGGACGGCGCCAGCATCTCCGACAACAGGATGCGCCGCCCGTGCCGGTCGAACCGCCGCACCGCGTAGCCCATGATGTCGGACGGCAGCAGCCGGACGCGGACGCTGTGGTTGTTCAGCAGATAGTCGGTCAGGCCCCGGTAGAGGTCGCCCTTCTCCAGCCGGCCCTCCTGCCACAGCTCCTCCGCCGCCGCCTCAAGTTCGGCGAAGTGGTTGGAATGGGCCTGGAACAGGTCGCGCACCTCGTCCTGCGGGAAGGAGGAGGTCTGGACCAGATGCAGCTTCTCGCGGTCGGCCACCCGCTCCGACAGGGTCTGCAGATCGTCGCGGCTGGTGCGGAAGGCGCGGTAGAGCGCCACCACCGCCTGCCCCAGCGTCGGGGCGACCGCCGCCAGTTCGCGGAAGTCCTGGTTCTTGATGTCGGAACCGTCGAACAGCGGGTCGGCGAAGACCTCGCGCAGGCCGGCGACGAGGCGGCTCTCCTCGTCCTCCGCGAAACTCTGCAGGTCCACCCCGAACTGCTGGCCCAGCTTCAGCAGCAGCGGCACGGTGACCGGGCGCTGGTTGTGCTCGATCAGGTTCAGGTAGCTGGGGGAGATGCCCAACTGCTCGGCCATCTGGGCCTGGGTCAGCCCATGGTCGCGGCGCAGCCGACGCACCTTCGGACCCAGCATCGCCTTCTTGTCCATGGCCACCCGAACTCCAGCTTGGCTGATTTACAATATTTACTGATTTACAGAACTTTTCTGACGGTAGTTTACAAACAGACCCTTTTACAAACAAGGGCATGTTGCAAGGCAGCGAAGGCCGTTTTAGTTGTTTTGTCAGGGCAAGCGCTCAAAAGCAGCGCAACGGTGATGAAAAGAAGGAAAACGACCATGTCGCTCGATGAAAAGACCAAGGCCGCTCTCCGCGCCGCGCGCTTCGAAGGCATCCGGCGCGATTACACCCAGGACGATGTGAAGCGCCTCAGCGGCTCGGTCAAGATCGAGTACACGCTGGCGGAACTGGGCGCGCAGCGCCTGTGGGAACTGCTGAACACCGAGCCGTACATCAACACGCTGGGTGCGCTCACCGGCAACCAGGCGATGCAGGCGGTGAAGGCCGGCCTGAAGGCCATCTACCTGTCGGGCTGGCAGGTCGCCGGCGACGCCAACCTGGCCGGCCAGATGTACCCGGACCAGAGCCTGTACCCGGCCAACTCGGTGCCGGCGGTGGTCGAGCGCATCAACAACACCTTCAAGCGCGCCGACGAGATCCAGACCGCCGAGGGCAAGGGCGACACCTACTGGTTCGCGCCGATCATCGCGGATGCCGAGGCCGGCTTCGGCGGCCCGCTGAACGTCTTCGAGCTGATGAAGGCGATGATCAAGGCCGGCGCCGCGGGCGTCCACTTCGAGGACCAGCTCGCGTCGGAGAAGAAGTGCGGCCACCTCGGCGGCAAGGTGCTGATCCCCACGCAGCAGCACATCCGCACGCTGAACGCCGCCCGTCTGGCCGCCGACACCATGGGCACCTCGACCATCGTGCTCTGCCGCACCGACGCGGAGTCCGCGCAGCTCATCACCTCGGACGTGGATGAGCGCGACCATCCCTTCATCGACTTCGACGCCGGCCGCACCTCGGAGGGCTTCTTCCGCCTGAAGAAGGGCACGGGCGTCGAGCATTGCATCGCCCGCGGCCTGTCCTACGCCCCCTACTCGGACCTGCTGTGGTGGGAGACCTCCCGCCCGAACCTGGAGGAGGCCAAGCGCTTCGCCGAGGCGATCCGCAAGGAATTCCCGAACAAGCTGCTGGCCTACAACTGCTCGCCGAGCTTCAACTGGAAGGCCAACCTGGACGAGGCGGACATCGCCAAGTTCCAGCGCGAAATCGGCGCCATGGGCTACAAGTTCCAGTTCGTGACGCTGGCCGGCTTCCACAGCCTGAACTACTCGGCCTTCAAGCTGGCCAAGGGCTACGCCGCGCGCGGCATGGCCGCCTACTCGGAGCTGCAGGAGGCGGAGTTCGCGGCCGAGGCCGAGGGCTACACCGCGACCAAGCACCAGCGCGAGGTCGGCACCGGCTACTTCGACGCGGTCGCCACGGCGATCTCGGGCGGCCAGTCCTCGACCACCGCCTACAAGGACTCCACCGAGGCCGATCAGTTCCATTGATCCAACCGCAGGGCGCGCCCGGTTCCATTCGCCGGACGCGCCCGCCTCGAACGAGACAGCACTTTGCCCCCGCAAAGTGTGAAAGGGTCATACGGCCGCCCATCGCGGCAGCCTTCCCGGCTCGGGCCGTATGACCGGTTTGCGCCGATCCCTTGGACGGTTGGCTTCGGCCCGCCGCCCCGGTGACCGGTGGTTCCCGATCCGGTGTGCGAGCCGGATCTCTTCGAACGGCTGACGCTATCGACTTCAAACGGCCGGGGGTCCGCCCCCGGCCGCTTCTTTTTGCGTCCGCCCGCTTTCCTCGCGACCATTCGTTGTCACAGCCGCGCCGTGACGGCATGGCTGACCTGCGCCATCCCGACCGCCACAATCGGGAAATCGTGATTAAGTCTTGAGCGCGACCGCGAAATCGCCGCTCCGGTTGCCATGCCCGACGGTGGGGAAGCTGCGTTGCAGTGCAGAATAAGCCATTGACTTGGGACCTCGTTGCCGCCACTTGTGTTCCATGCTCACCACAAACCGATCAGGGGCGTAATTGCCCCCCCGCCGGACCTCAATTGACGAGGGCCGGTTGCGGGTTCCATCGCCGCGCAAAGCCTTGCGCGGCGTGCGCCGTTTCTTTTCCCCGACGGCGCATTCCCGGCGATGGCCCGCGCACTCTGGTTGAACGATGAAAGGACAAGACAGTATGGATCAACCCCTCGCAGGAAAGAGCATTGCCATTCTCGTCGCCAACGGCTTTGAGGAACTGGAGATGACGGAGCCGCAACGGGCTCTCCTCAAGACCGGCGCTACTCTTCGTACGATTTCCCCCGAGCAGGGTCTGGTGAACGGCTGGCACGGCAAGTCCTGGGGCCATTACTTCCCGGTGGACAAGCAGGTCGGCGAGGTTCTGGGTGCCGACTATGACATGCTGCTGCTGCCGGGTGGCGAGCGCAGCGTCACCAAGCTGCAGCAGAGCGCCCACACCCGCCGCATCGTCGGCCACTTCCTGGACGCCGGCAAGCCGATCGCCGCGATCGACCAGGGCATCCAGCTCCTGGCCATCCCGGGCAAGCTGAAGGGCCGCACGCTGACCGCTCCGGAGGCCGTCCGCGCCGAGCTGGAAGCCGCCGGCGGCAAGATCAGCGACGAGGCCCTGGTGGTGGACAACGTGACCATCACGGCGCTGGGCCATGACGAGCTGGCCGCTTTCGTCGAGCAGGTCGTCAAGGTCTTCTCCGAGGCCGCCGCCGTGCGCAAGGCCGCCTAAGGCCAAGCCAGCTTAAGGCCAAGCCAGCGCGCCACGACAGGCCGCCCGTCTTTCCTGCGGGTATCGTCTTGTGGGTTCACGGCCGCCGCGCTTCCAGCGTGCGCGGCCGTTGCGCGTTTCGGGGACGCGTTTCCGGTCTTCGAAAACCCCGTTTCTCAGAGACGCTGCAGTCCCCCGCCGACCCGGCAGGGCGGGAAGGTCAGGCGCACCGTCGTCCCTGCCCCGACCCGGCTGTCGATGTGGAAGCTGCCGCCGTGCAGCGCGATCAGCGCACGGGTCAGCGGCAATCCCAGGCCGGAGCCGCGCTCCGCCGCCCGCTCGCGGCCCTGGTTGTTGAGACCCTGGTTGCGGCCGTGCACCTGCCCGAAGGCGTCCAGCGCCACCGGAATTTGTTCGGGGCGCATGCCGATGCCGTTGTCGGCGACGGTCAGCGCGATGCCGCCGTCCTCCGTCAGCTCCGCGCGCACCCGCACGCACCCGTCCTTGGGCGGCGAGAATTTGATGGCGTTGCCGATCAGGTTGGTCAGCATCTGCCGGATCTGCGAGGCGTCGCCGTGCAGGCTGGGCAGATCGTCGGGAATTTCCATGCACAGCGCGACCGCCGCCTCGCACGCCCGCGGCTGCATCATGCCGAAGGTCAGATCGACCAGCAGCGACAGGTTGCAGGCCTCCTCATGCAGGTCCATCCGCCCCGCCTCGATCCGCGCGAGGTCGAGCAGGTTGTTGATGAGGTCCAGCATGTAGACGCCGGCCGCCGCGATCTGCCCGGCATATTCGCGGTAGCGCGGGTTGTTCGGCCCCATCATCTCGTCGTGGATGATCTGGGCGAAACCGAGCACGGCGTTCAGCGGGGTGCGCAGCTCGTGGCTCAGATGGTGGACATAGTCGGACTTGCGCTGGTTGGCCTGCTCGGCCTCGTCGCGGGCGGCGCTCAACTCGGCCTCGCGGGCCTTGAGGTCGGTGATGTCGGCGCGGATGCCGACGGTGCCACCCTCGTGGGTTCGCCACTCCTCGATGCGGATCCAGCGCCCGTTGTGAAGCTCCATTTCCATGGGCGGGCCGGCGCTGCGGTGCTGCTCGAGGCGCCGCTCGACCCAGCCCTCCAGGTCGCCGTCCGGCACCCGATAGACGCCCCGCTCCACCCCGCCGCGCAACACCTCCTCGAAGCTGGCCCCCGGCGTGATGAGGTCGGTGTTGGCGGAGAACAACTCCCGATAGCGCCCGTTGCACAGCACCAGCCGGTCCTGGGCGTCGTACAGCACGAAGCCCTCGGTGATGCATTCGATGGCGTCGGAGAGCAGGTGATGGGCGCGCCGGGCCGCGCTTTCCGCCTCCACCCGCTCCGTGACGTTGCGGATGCTGCACATCACGCGGTCGCTGTCGGGCAGGGCGACCAGCCGCGCCTCGAAGAATTTGGTGCCCCCCGCCGCTCCGGCTCCCGCCTGACCAGCCCCTATCTGACCAGGAGGCGGCGGCAGGGAGAAGTCCAGGCCGATGACCGTCTGGCCCTCGTTCAGCCGGCCGAGCGCCGCGGCCAGCATCCCGGCGGCGGGATCGGGCAGAACCTCCTGGACGCGGTGGGCCAGGAAACGTTCGGCGGGGACGTTCAGGTCGCCGGGGCTGGCGGCGGCGAAGTCGAGGATGGTGCCGTCGCGCCGCAGTTCGAAGCGGATGTCGGGATAGGCGTAGGACAGCGCGATGAGCTGCTCGTTCAGCCGCATCATCTCCTGCCGGGCGCCGCTGTCGGCGGGCGCTTCCGCCAGGACCAGCCCGCCCGGACAAGGCGCCGGAGCCAGCCGGAGATCCACCTCCAGCGGCATGGTCAGGGGGGCGTGGATGACCGCCCGCGCCTCCACCGTCCGCCCCGCGGCGGCCTGCTCCAGCGCCGCGGGGAATCGGCCGGACAGCCCGATCCGGACGGCGGCGGCGGGCGCCTCGCGCTCCAGGCCGATCAACGCGCGGGCGGCGGCGTTCAGCCACAGGGTCAGGCCATCGGGATGGAGCAGCCACAGCGGCGTGGCGAGCGCGTCCAGCCATTTCAATGCCGCTGCCTCTGCCGGGTCCATTACCGTGTCCATTACCGTGCCCATGTCCAGCTCGTCCTTCTCCAGCCGGGGCCGTCCCAGCCCGGAAGGCGCCGCATCGGTGTGCGGGGCGACGGGCAGGGCGGTGGTCATGGGCGGCAACAGGACAGGTAATGCATAGCGGACATGCTACCAGAGCAAGACAGGGCGTGAACAGGGGCAGGGCAACCGTCCGAACCGTCTATTTCCGGCCCAGCGGTGGAAAATGGGAAGGATGGGTGACGGATCCGCCTTTCGCACCGCAGGAAACCGCAGGATCGGCGCTGACACCGGCCCCCATCCATGCATAAATCCGTACCGCTCACCAGAGACATCGCTGCCGATCCACCCCTTCGGAGGACCGCCATGGCCGACGAGAGTTCTCACGATGGCCCGCAGGACGTGCCGCAGGACGGCCGGATCCGCGACAAGCTGATCGCCACCAAGCAGCAATGGGCGCGGGAGGGCCGGGGCCTGACCGGGGAGACCGCCGACCCGGCGCGCGACCGCCTGCCGCCGGGCCAGCGCCTCGTGGAGACCTGGCCGGTGCTCGATCTCGGCATCGTCCCGCGGGTGAGCGAGGCGACCTGGACGCTGGCGGTGGACGGGCTGGTCGACACCCCCATCACCTGGAGCTGGGCGGATTTGCAGGCCCAGCCGCGGGAGCGCGTCGTTTCCGACATTCACTGCGTCACCACATGGTCGCGTTACGACAACCAATGGGAGGGGGTGTCCACGCGGCACCTGCTGTCGGTCGTGCAGCCACGGCCGGAGGCGCGCTTCGTCCTCTGCCATTCCTCCGACGGCTACACCACCAACCTGCCGCTGGAGGCCTTCGCGGCGGAGGACGCGCTGCTCGCCACCGGCTGGGAGGGCCAGCCGATCAGTCGCGACCATGGCGGCCCCGTCCGAGTCGTCGTGCCGAAGCTCTATTTCTGGAAAAGCGCCAAGTGGGTGAAGCGAATCGAGTTCCTGGCGGAGGACCGCCGCGGCTATTGGGAGGTCCGCGGCTATCACAATGACGCCGACCCCTGGCGGGAAGAACGCTACAGCGAGTAACCAGCGCAGAGGCTCGCCATTCCGGTCCGGCAACAATCCCGGAAACAATCGGCGCCAAGGGATGGCCGGCCGCCAAGAAAGGTTTGGTCGGGCCATTCCATGACGTGACTTCGCAAAATCGTGGCGTCTTTCGTCCGATTTGCGCCAGATCATTCCCCTGTTCCGCAATGCTGACGTAGCCGTACGGGCGTCGGGCGACTCACATTCGGACGCAAGGGATTAACCAATGACAGTGGACTCGGTCACGATTGCCCTGGTGGGCAGCGGTGGCGCCGGCGCGATGACCGCCGGACAGATGCTGCTGGATGCCGCCGCCAACGTGGGATGGTACGGATTGATGTCGCGGACCACCGGTCCGCAGATCCGTGGCGGTGAAGCCGCCGCCCTCGTTCGCCTGTCGCCGACACCCGTTCACGGTCCGGGGGACCGTTTCGACATCATCATCGCCTTCGATTGGCAGAATGTGGAGCGCTTCGCGGCCGAGCTTCCCCTGTCCGAGAAGAGCGTCATCATCACCGACCCCAGCCAGGGCGAGGTGCCCGCGGTCCTGGCCGCCAGCGGCGCCAAACAGGTCGAGCTGCCGATCAAGGAGCTGGCCGGGCGCATCCCCGGCGGGCGCGTCAACATGGTGGGGCTGGGTGCCGTCGCGGCGATCGTCGGCCTGCCGCGCGCCGGCATCGACGCGGTGATCCAGAAGGCGCTGGGCAAGAAGGGCGACGCCGCCATCCAGGCGTCCAACGCCGGCATCGACGCCGGGTCCAGGGAGGCCGCCGGCTGGAACCTCGGGCTGGAGCTCGCCGCCCCCAACAAGGAGGGCGCCACCCGCTGGAACATCTCCGGCAACGAGGCCGCCGGGCTGGGTGCCTTGAAGGGCGGGGTGAAGTTCTGCGCCGCCTACCCGATCACGCCGGCGACCGAGATCCTGGAATGGCTGGCCCCCAACCTCGCTAAGACCGGCGGCAAGCTGGTCCAGGCGGAGGATGAGCTGGCCTCCATCGCCATGTGCCTGGGCGCCTCCTTCAGCGGCGTGCCGTCGATCACCGCGACCGCCGGTCCCGGCCTGTCGCTGATGACCGAATGCATCGGCCTGGGAGTCGCCTCCGAGACCCCGGTGGTGATCGTCGACGTGCAGCGCGGCGGCCCGTCCACCGGCATCCCGACCAAGTCCGAACAGTCCGACCTGAACATCGCCGTCTATGGCCTGCACGGCGACGCGCCGCATCTGGTGGTCGGCCCGACCTCCATCGCCGACTGCCTGTTCACCACCCAGTGGGCGGTGCATCTGGCCGAGGCGCTGCAGACCCCGGCCATCGTGCTGTCCGATCAGGCGATGGGCCAGTCCCGCGCCATCGTCGACAAGCCGGCCGACGCCCCCCACAAGGCCAACCGCCTGCTGGCGACCGACCTTGGCGGCGAGGGCAAGTACAAGCGCTACGCCGACACCGAATCGGGCGTCTCCCCCGCCGCCATCCCCGGCATGCCGGGCGGCGAGCACACCGCCGACGGTCTGGAGCATGCCGAGAACGCCCTGCCCTCCTCGCAGGCGTCCGATCACCAGAAGCAGCTCGACAAGCGCCTGCGCAAGCTGACGTCCCACGACTATGGCGACGCCTGGGCCGACGTCGAGGGCGAGGGCGAGATCGCCGTCGTCACCTGGGGCTCCGCCACCGGCCCGTCGCGCGAGGCGGTGCGCCGGCTGGAGGCCGCCGGCACCAAGGCCCGGCTGGTCGCCATCCGCCTGATCTCCCCGGTCCAGCCGGCCAGGCTGGCCGCGGCGCTGGACGGCGTCTCCAAGGTCCTGGTCGTCGAGCAGACGCACGGCGCCCAGTTCCACAAGTTCCTGCGTGGGCATTACGACCTGCCGGGTGCTGTGTCGGTGTTCAGCCGCCCCGGCCCGCTGCCGATCCGCGCCCGCGAGGTGCACGAGACGCTTGTTTCCCTGATCTGACCGGCCGGAGCACGAAATCCATGGATACCCATCTGACCGACGATGTCGTGGGCCCGCTGCCCGGCGACTACAAGTCCGACGTGAAGCCCATCTGGTGCCCCGGCTGCGGCGACTATTCCGTGCTGGCCGGCATCACCCGCGCCATGGCGACCATGGGGCTGGAGCGCAAGGACACCGTCGTGGTGTCGGGCATCGGCTGCTCGTCGCGCATCCCCGCCTACACCAGCGTCTACGGCTACCACACGGTGCATGGCCGCTCGCTGGCCGTGGCGTCCGGCGTGAAGCTGGCCCGGCCCGAGCTGAACGTGCTGATCTTCGGCGGCGACGGCGACGGCTTCTCGATCGGCGGCAACCACTTCCTGCACGCCTGCCGCCGCAACGTCGACATGACCTACATCGTCATGGACAACCAGGTCTACGGCATGACCAAGGGTCAGGCCTCGCCGACCACCGAGGCCGACTGGTGCGAGTCGAAGCTGACCCCGGAAGGCCCGGGCGTCAATCCGATCCAGCCGGTCGCCCTGGCGCTGGCCTGCGGCGCCAACTTCGTCGCCCGCGGCTTCTCCAACAACCCGAACGAGGTCGCGCGCCTGATCGTGGAGGGCGTGCGTCACCCCGGCTTCTCGGTCATCCACATCCTGTCCCCCTGCGTCACCTTCCGCCCCGAGCAGCGCAACTGGAAGAGCACGGTCCACCCCTACGGACGCGAGCCGACGGACGACCCGAACGAGGCGATGCGCGCCGTCCTCGAGGACGACGGGTTCGGCCTCGGCATCTTCCTCGCCGGCAACCGCCGTCCGTTCCAGCCGGAATCGGCGGCCACCCGCAGCATCGCCCAGATCGAAGAGGGGTTCGCGGTATGAAGACGAAAGTGCTGAACGGGGCCGCCAACGTCGGCCTGTTCCTCGCCCACGCGCTGGCCCTGGAGATCGAGGCGGCGGAGCGCTACACCGAGCTGGCCGACAGCATGGAGGCCCACAACAATGTGGAAGTCGCCAAGCTGTTCCGCGATCTGTCCACCTATTCGGCCAAGCACGTCGAGGAGGTGAAGCAGATCGCCCGGGAATTCGGCGCGCTGCCCAAGGTCGCCCCCTGGGAGTTCCAGTGGGACGCCACCGCCGAGTCGCCGGAGTCCGCGGCCTTCGAGAACGCCCATTACCTGATGAAGCCGCACCACGCGCTGAAGATGGCGCTGCTGAGCGAGCATCAGGGCAACAACTACTACGCCTCGGTCGCCGCCGAGACCAAGGACCCGGAGGTCGCCCGCCTCGCCCGCGAGTTCGCGGAGGAGGAGGCCGGCCACGTCGCCCTGGTCCGCAAGTGGCTGGAGCGCTACCCGGCCCCGAAGGACGACTGGTCGGACGATCCCGACCCGCCCAACATCTCCGACTGAAACGCTTGGGCAAAAGGCCTTAAAGATTGAGGCGGGGCACCGCCGGATGGTAAGGACGGGACGGCCCAGCGCCGTCCCGTTTCCTTTTGGCCTTTGGTATGACCGACGGACTTCCGCAAACCGACCCCGCCGCCATCGTCCCATCCCCTTGCATCAGCGTCTGCAAGCTGACCGCCGACCGCGCCTATTGCATCGGCTGCCTGCGCACGCTGGAGGAGATCCGCGGCTGGAAGCACATGGACGCCGACCAGAAGCGCGCCCTGCTGGCCGATCTGGAGAACCGGCAGGCCGCCGCCGCGGAGTAGCGATCCCTCGCCACGTCAGGCCGGGGCGCCGCGCAGCAGGGTCATGCGGTCGCGGTCGGCGCGGATGCGGTCGAGATGCTGGACCGCCACCGCGGTGATCGGCAAGGGAAGCTCCTTGGCCAGAGCCTCTTCGTAGGCGCGGACGCACTCGCCCTCGCCGCGCTGCACCTCGGCGAGGATCGCCTCACGATCCTGACCCAGAACGTTGGTCTTCAGTTCCAGGAAGAAGCGGTGCGCGCCGCCCATCACGGTGCCGCCCATGTCCGGCGCCCCGCCCTGCTCGGCGACGAGGCGCTGCACCTCGCGCACGATGGCGCCACGCTGGGCGGCCAGATCGTTGAACAGGGCCTTCAGATCCTCGTCCTCCAAGGCTTCCGCGGCCTGACGATAGGCTTCATGGCTGTCCTCGACGATGCGGATCAAATCGTTGAGGGTATCGACGATCTGGTCTTTTCCCATCACGGCCGGTTCATTTGCCGACATGGCCGGTTCCTCCCCTGGCAGGCTGCCCAACCACTTGAAAACCTGCCGCCCCGGTGAAGGTTCCTCGATGCATCCGAAGGGTGCTCCGCTTGGGTTGGTCCGCATCGTCCGATGGTGACGAACCGCTGCTCCGCCTGTTGTCCGTCCATCCCCAATGGACTGTCCGATAACGCAACGAGGGAGAGGACCTGTGGCCAACACCACCAAGGAGACCCTGATCGACTGGCTCCGCGACGCCCACGCCATGGAGAGCCAAGCGGTCGAGATGCTGGAGCGGCAGGCGGAGCGCATCAAGAACTACCCGGACGTCCTCGCCAAGGTGCAGGAGCACATCGAGGTGTCGAACCGGCAGGCCGACCGGCTGAAGCAGTGCCTGCAGCGTCTGGGCACCGACACCTCGGCCATCAAGACCGGCGTCGCCATGCTGATCGGCAACGCCCAGTCGCTGTCCGGTGTGGTGGCGTCCGACGAGATCGTGAAGGCGTCGATCTTCGACTATTCCTTCGAGCATTTCGAAATCGCCAACTACCGCGCCCTCATCGCCGCCGCGGAGCAGGCCGGGGAGCCGGAGATCGCCCGCATGCTCCAACCGAGCCTGGACGAGGAGCTGGAAATGGCCGCGTGGCTGGAACAGCGCCTGCCGCAGCTCACCAAGACCTATCTGGAGCGCCGGGAAACCGCCGGCACCGCCGAAGCGAAGCGCTGATCGGAACGCAGCGCCAAGGCCGCGCCGGGGCACCGTTCCCGGCGCGGTTTCCGCTCGTCAGTGAAAAGCCAGCATCGCCCGGCGGCGAACCGGCGGGCGGGCGCGCCACAGGGCGAGCAGATGGCCGGACAGAGTCATCGCGTCCGACGCCAGCCCGAAGGCCGAACCAGCCAGCGCGTTGTGGCCGGCCCCGACCACCGTCGAGGACAGGAAGAACAGCCGCATCCGCCCGACGCGGCTCTGCCAGCGCCCGATGGTGCCCAGGATGAAGCCTGCCGCCGACAGGGCGGACATCGGCCCCTGCCACGTCGCCGCCGCGACGGCCAACGCCGCCGGGACGGTCAGGACGAACAGCGCGCGCAGCCAGAGCGGCCGCCGGTCCGGATAAGCGGCGGCCATCTGCACGAGGCCGAGCGCGCACATCAGCATGCCCGTATGGGCACCCAGGGCGAAGAAGTGGAGGACGAACAGCGCCCCGGCCCCGGCCTGCGCGGTCAGGATCGCCCGCCGGTCCTGAAGCAGCGTGGACAGGACGCCCAACGCCAGACCGGCAAGCCCGCTCACCGCGACCAGCGACAGGGACGGCAGGTGGTGCAACAGGAAAACCATGGATAACGCCTTCACCCTTCGGAAAATGCTGCGCCGCAGCAAAAAGCCGCGGCGAAGGGGGCGGACGCTAGGCGCGGATGGTTAACCGGCTGTGAATCGGGGTGTGATCAAGAGTGGGCGCGCCGCCCCGCAGGAGCGATTCGCGATAAGGGCAAAAAGCGTTTAATGCCAACGATCTCGCGACCTGTGGCCTGACCATGGGCATACCCCTGTGGTCGGGGGCACCCCATGGGCATTTCACCTTTGCGACGTTTCCCCGGGACGGCCGGGCGGTCATTCTTCGCACCGCAAGATGACACGCCCAAGAAAACACACGCTCTCACACGCTCTCGATGCCGTGCCTTCCCGAAACGCCGTGCCTGAGACGCCTCCTGGAATAAGACGCTCTGGATGAGATGCCCTATGACCCAGCTGACGAAACGGGACGCCGCACGCCGTCCCGCGCCACCCACCTGTTGCCATTGCGGGAAACCTTTGCGGGCCGGGGAACCGCATTGGGCCGGCGATAGCGAGAACCGCCCCTGGCACTATGGCTGCGCCGAGCGGGTCGGCCTGACCATGTCCTGGACGCGGGTCCGCCATCGCCGCGCGATCGTCGCGGGAGTTTGACCGCCTCGCGCTGTTGTCTCCCTGGCCGAGCTTCATCGGCAGGGCTTTCAAAAGGGGGAAGCATGAAGGGGACACCACAAAGCCTCTGGCTGTCCATGGCCAACCGGACGGCCAGCCAGGCCATCGGTTTCTGGAGCGGCGTGTTCGGCGCCGCCGCCCGGCGCAACCAGACCGCCCTGTTCAACGCCATGACCAAACCGCCCAAGCCGAAGCGCACGGCACGGAAAAAGAAAAGCGGCTGAGGGAAACCTTTGTCAGGCAAAGGCCAGAAAGCAGAAAAGCCGCCCAAGGGCGGCTTTCTTGTGCAGACTGGAAGGAATGGCGCGCCCGAAGAGATTCGAACTCCTGACCCCCAGATTCGTAGTCTGGTGCTCTATCCAGCTGAGCTACGGGCGCATTCCTGTTTGTCTTCCCGGCGGCGGCGGTAACCGTCCGTCGTCGAGGCGCGCAACTTACTCAAAAGGATTCCGGGCTGCAAGACCTTTTTTCGCCTTTTCACGCGGTCGATTGCCCGGCGGTGGGGCTTGCGGTATAAGCGGCGCACGTTTCTTTCGGAGTCCATAGCCGTGCCAGAAGCCGTTCCGTTCAACAAGCACTTCCCGGTGTCGTGGGAGGAGCTTCACCGCAACGCCAAGGCGTTGGCTTGGCGCCTGATCGACAAGGGTCCGTGGAAGGGCATCATCGCCATCACCCGCGGCGGTCTCGTCCCGGCGGCGATCATCGCGCGCGAGCTTGAGCTGCGCATGATCGACACCGTCTGCGTCTCCAGCTACGACCACCAGAACCAGCGCGAGGCGACGGTGCTGAAGGGCGTGGAGGGCGCCAACGCCGGGGACGGCGAAGGCTGGCTGATCATCGACGATCTGGTCGACACCGGGAAGACCGCGGTGATCGTGCGCAAGATGCTGCCCAAGGCGCATTTCGCCACCGTCTACGCCAAGCCGCTGGGCCGTCCGCTGGTCGACACCTTCATCACCGAAGTGAGCCAGGACACCTGGATCCACTTCCCGTGGGACATCGAGCTGCAATTCTCCCAACCGATCGCCAAGCAGCACCGCGGCGCGTGAAAATTGCCCTCTCCCCTCTGGGGAGAGGGTGGCCCGGAGGGCCGGGTGAGGGGGTTGCGCTTGTGCCGAACGTACCGCCACGCACATCCCCCTCACCCTAACCCTCTCCCCGGAGGGGAGAGGGGACAACTCCCAACCGCTTGACACTTGACACAAGCCTCCACCGTCTTGTGTCAACTCTACAGCAGCCCCGCCGAGCGGTGGCGCGGGTCGAGGGCATCGCGCAGACCGTCGCCCAACAGGTTCAGCCCCAGCACCGTCACCGCGATGGCCGCCCCCGGAAAGATCGCCTGGAGGGGGGCGGTGAACAGGAAGGTCTGCGCGTCGCCCAGCATCTTGCCCCAGGACGGGGAAGGCGGCTGGATGCCCAGGCCGAGATAGCTCAGCGCCGCCTCGTTCAACACCGCCACGGCGAACAGCACCGTCCCCTGGACGATCACCACCCCGGCGATGTTGGGCAGCACATGCACCAGCGTCACCGACAGGGGTCCCCGCCCCAGCGCCAGCGCCGCCCGCACGAAGTCCCGCCGCCAGACGGCCAGCGCCGCTCCGCGCGCCACCCGCGCGAAGACCGCGGCGTTGAACAGGCCGAGCGCCAAAACGACGTTCACCGCCCCCGCCCCCAGCGCCGCCGTCAGCAGGATCGCCGTCAGCACCGCGGGAAAGGCGAACAGCAGGTCGCCCAGCCGGGCCACCGCCTCGTCCCCCCAGCGCCCCCAGGCGGAGGCAGCCAGCCCCAGCGGCACGCCTAGCATAGCGCCCAGCGCCACCGCCGCCGCCCCGACGGCCAGCGAGTTGCGGGCACCGACCAGGATCATCGACAGCACGTCGCGCCCGAAATGGTCGGTGCCCAGCCAATGGACCGGCCCCGGCGGGCGCAGCCGGGCGACCACCCGCACCTGCTCCGCCGGGAAGGGCGTCCAGACCAACGACAGCAGCGCCGCCCCGACCACCAGCGCGGTGAGCAGCCCGCCCAGCAGCAGGCTGACCGGCAGCCGGCGCACCCGTCGCACGAATCCCCTCATACCGTCACCCGCGGGCGCGGATCGATGGCGGCGCAAGCGATGTCGACCAGCGCGTTGACCGCCACCACCGTCACCGCCAGCAGCACGACGACGCCCTGCACCACGATCAGGTCGTGCTGGCCGATGGCCTGATGGAGCAGCCGGCCCAACCCCGGCAGGGTGAAGACGTTCTCCACCACCACCGCCCCGGCGACGAGGAAGGAGAATTGCAGGCCGAGGATGGTCGCCACCGGGATCAGCGCGTTGGGCAGCACATGGCGCCGCAGCACCACGCGGCGCGGCAGGCCCTTGGCGACCGCCGTGCGCACATACTCCTCGCGCAGCGTGTCGAGCGCCGCGGTGCGGGTGATGCGCGCCAGGATCGCCGCCTCCGGCAGGGCCAGAGCCACGGCGGGCAGCAGCAGCGCCTTCAGCGCCAGCCCCGCCCCGGCCTCCCATCCCGGAAAGCCGCCGGCGGAGAACCAGCCCAGCCGAACGGAGAACAGCAGGATCAACAGGATGGCGAACCAGAAGCCGGGCACCGCGATGCCCATCTGCCCGAAGGCCATGACCGCCCAGTCCCCGGCCCGCCCCTGCCGCCCGGCGGCGAACAGGCCGAGCGGGATGGCGATTCCCGCCGAGAGGACCAGCGCCAGCCCGGCCAGCGGCAGGGTGATGGCCAGCCGGTCGGCGACCAGCCCGGCGACCGGGCGCGCGTAGGTCAGGCTGGTCCCGAATTCCCCGTGCAGCATCCCGCCGACCCAGCCGGCGTAACGGACGGGCCAGGGCCGGTCGAGCCCCATCTGGGCGCGCAGGGCGGCCACCGCCTCCGGCTGGGCGCTGGTGCCCAGCATCACCAGGGCGGGGTCGCCGGGGATCGCCTCCAGCACGGCGAAGACCACCAGCGTGGCCAGCCACGCCGTCAGCGCCAGGGTCAGCAGACGGCGCACCAGGAAGGCGAGCACGCGGGTCAGCCCCCGCCGTGTCCGGTCCGGCCGCGCCGGATCACTTCCACCGGACGCCCGTCACGTCGTTGGCCTGGATCGGGCGGTTGACCCACATGCCCTGCACCGCCGACTTCTGCACGGTGGCCGAGGGAAGCATGAAGAGGAAGCCGTTCACCGCGTCCTCGGCCAGGATGCGCTGCTGCTCGCCGTAGAGGGCGTTGCGCTTGGCGGTGTCCTGGGTGCGGTCCAGTTCCGCCCCCACGGCGTTGAACCGCTCGCTTTGGTAGTTGAAGTAGTAGTCGGGCCGCCCGTAGATGTCGATGTCCAGCGGTTCGGTGTGGGCGATCAGGGTCAGGTCGTAATCCTTGCCCTTGAACACCTTCTCCAGCCAGGGCGCCCACTCCATCGGCTCGACCGTCACGCGGATGCCGACCTCGGCCAGCATGGCGGCGATCAGCTCGCCGGAGCGGCGGGCGTAGATCGGCGGCGGCAGACGCAGCGTCGTCGCGAACCCGTCCGGCAGGCCGGCCTCGGCGAGCAGCGCCTTGGCCTTGTCCGGATCGTAGGGGTAGAGGGCGGTCAGGTCCACATAGCCCGCGCGGTGCGGCGGGAAGTGGCTGCCGATGGCCGCCCCGTTGCCGAACAGCACGCCGTCGATCAGCGTCTTGCGGTCGATGGCGTGGGCCATGGCCCGGCGCACCCGCAGGTCGTCGAAGGGCTTGCGGGCGTTGTTGGTGCCGAGGATCGTCTCTCCCTCCGTCGTGCCGACCATGACGGTGAAGGCCCCGTCGTCGCGGAACTGGGGCAGCGCCTCGTAGGTGTCGAACTGCGGGAAGCTGTCGATGTCGCCGGCCTTCAGCGCGGCGACCTGCGCCGCCGGGTCGCTGATGAAGCGGAAGGTCACGCGCTCCAGCGCCGGCTTCGGCCCGTCATAGTCGGGGTTGCGCACCAGAACCACCCGGTCGCCGGCCACCCAGCGCTCGAACTTGAAGGGGCCGGTGCCGACCGGGGTCTGCTTGTTGGCGCCCGCCGACTCCGGCGCGACGATGGCGGCGTCGCCCGACGCCATGTGGAAGAGGAACAGTCCGTCCGGCCGCGACAGCGTGACGACCACGGTCCGCGCGTCGGGCGCCTCGACCCCGGCGATGGCGGCGAAATAGCCCTTCTGCGCGTTGACCGACTCGGCCCCCCGCGCGCGGTCGAGCGAGAACTTCACGTCCGCCGAATCGGCGTCGCTGCCGTCGTGGAACTTCGCCCCCTTGCGCAGGTGGAAGGTGTAGGTCAGCCCGTCCGCCGACACCTGCCACTTCTCGGCGAGGCCCGGCACCACCTTGCCTTCGGCGTCGATGCGGGTCAGCGGCTCGTACAGGTTGGCGTAGGTCACCTCGTCGATGGCCGCGGCCGCGCCGGCCGTGGGGTCGAGGTGCGGCGGCTCCAGCCGCATCCCGACCACCAGATCCGTGCGGGGGGCCGCTTGAGCGAAGACCGGACCGGCGGCCAGCGCGCCGGCCAGCCCGAGGACCGCTCCCATGGTGATGGCGAGCGCGGTGCGCCTCTGGCGGTTCGGCATGACGGCTGTTTCCCCCAATCGTTGTCTCGGCGCGGGATGATGCGGTGAAGCCCCGCCCGAGTTCAAGACCGCAGGATGGCTTTTCCGCGGGCTTTTCCGCTCAGGCCTCCGCCAGGAAGGCGCCGTATTGGCGGGAAATCGCCTCCACCGCCGTGTCGAACAGCCGCTTGCCGTGCTCCGGCGAGGCGAGGCCGGGGGCGGAGCCGATGCGCCCGTCCGGGTGGCGCCGCCGGAAGTCGCGGGCGTCGTAGAAGCCGCCGGGCGACGCGGTCTCCGGGTCCATCGCCGCCGTCTTGATCGACTCGGGATAGGCGTACTGGGTCAGCGACACCTCGCTGGGCGTGGCGTGGGAGCCCTCCTTGCCGCCGAACAGCCCCCGCGACAGCCGCCCGATCTCCTGGTTCTCCCACCAGTTGACCAGGGTGCAGCGCAGCTCCGGCGCC
Source organism: Azospirillum brasilense (assembly GCF_003349955.1). Classification (GTDB taxonomy): domain Bacteria; phylum Pseudomonadota; class Alphaproteobacteria; order Azospirillales; family Azospirillaceae; genus Azospirillum; species Azospirillum brasilense_B. The sequence continues at coordinate 18,074 of NZ_QLKQ01000061.1, read as the reverse complement.
TGCCGGCCGCGCAGGGCGCGGTTCTCCGCGTAAATCTCGTAGAAGGCGGCGCGGACCGACGCGACGTTGCCGCCATGGCCGTTGATGAAGAAGAAGCGCTCGAACCCATGCTCGGCCAGCGACATCACATAGTCGCGCAGCAGGGCGATCAGGGTGGAGGGCTTCAGCGTCATGGAGCCGGCGAAGTCCATGTGATGCACGGCCATGCCGACCGGGATGGTCGGCCCGACCATCGCCCCGGTGGCGTCGCCGACGCCGCGGGCCACCACCTCGGCGCAGATGGCGTCGGTGCCGATCAGGCCGTTCGGCCCATGCTGCTCGGTGGAGCCGATGGGCAGGATGATGCCCTTGGAGGTCTTCAGATAGGTCTCGGCCTCGGCCCAGGTGCTGAGAAGAAGCTGCACGGTCCCGGTCCCTCGTTCGGTGTGTCGTCTGCCAAAGATAGGGCGGATCGCCCGGCTTCCCAAAAGTCCGTTGCCGGCTCCCTCACCGACGAGGGGCTGGGTCGAGTGGAAATTCTTCCGGCACGATGCGCATTTGAGAATTTCTGATCATCCATATACAATTTTATGGCGTTTTTCACTCCATCCGGCCCAACCGGAACCCAAGGTCAACGACATGCATGCCGAGCCAGACGCCGCTGAAAGCAAGGATGATGTGTTTGTCGCCTACGCCTCGCGGCCACGGCAGCTTCTCATTTTATCGGTGCAGACCTTTTCAGCCGCTTGGGGATTTTATCTGTTCAAGATTTCCGAGATGTCGGCGCTCGGTGCGTGGCTGGGCATTGCCACAATCGTTGTTTCCGTCATGGCATCAGCAGAAACCATATCCCTTTTGATCTGGAAGGGTCCGATGATCAAAGCAGACGCAAACGGATTGTTCATTCATGGACAGACCATACAGCCGGTGCCATGGGAGAACATTGCGGCGGCCGATCATGGGATGGTGCTGAACACGCCTGGTGTTCCAACCACATACATATTGAAGGTCGCGGAAGCTGGCAGGCATCGTCTTCGGCCAAGTTATGCCAGCGCCTATACAAGGCGTCGACTGCGGCTCAGCAGTTTTGGCTCCACCGCATCGGGAAATGACGTCCGACGCCTTCTGAAAATCCATGTTCCGCATTTGCTCTGGCACATCGCAGCGGACAAGGCGGACAGGAGAGTTGTATAAAATCCACACAAATCCATGTCACGGGTTTTCCGGAAATCGGAACGTGGAGGTGGCGATTGCCGGTCTGGTTTGATCTGGCTGGTTGCCTTTCATCTTCTCCCGTCCGAGGCGGAAAGGCTTCATAAACGTGCGTCAATCAACGGAGCGGTTGACGCAACCCAGTTGACGGCGGCCGGAAGGGACCGGGTGTACGTGCGGCAACACCATGAATGCACCCGTTGCGCTGGCATGTTTCCGGAAGCTTTCATACACTCGCGTGCATTTCCAAAAGCATGGCGTCTGGCATGGTTGCGCGGATCAACACGGTTGCGTTTCAGGGCATCGAGGTTCTGGACATCGACGTTCAGGTTCAGATGTCCGGCGGCATCGTCGCCTTCACCGTGGTCGGCCTGCCCGACAAGGCGGTCGGCGAAAGCCGGGAGCGGGTGCGGGCGGCGTTGCACGCGCTCGGCCTCGCCCTGCCGGCCAAGCGGATCACCGTCAACCTCGCCCCGGCGGACGTGCTGAAGGAGGGCAGCCATTTCGACCTGCCCATCGCGCTCGCCCTGCTGACCGTCATGGGCGTTCTGCCCGATCTGGAGATGAGCCGTTACTGCGCGCTGGGCGAACTGGCGCTGGATGGGGCGCTGACCCCGGTGGCCGGGGTGCTGCCGGCGGCGATCAACGCGCTGGCCCACGACCGCGGGCTGATCTGCCCGGAGGCCTGCGGCGGCGAGGCCGCCTGGGCGGGCGAGGGTCTGGACGTGCTGGCGCCCGCCACGCTGCTCGCCCTCATCAACCATTTCCGCGGCCAGCAGGTGCTGACCCGCCCCCGGCCGCGCATTCAGGAGAGCGCCGAGGCGCCGCTCGACCTGCGCGACGTCAAGGGCAACGAGACGGCCAAGCGCGCGCTGGAGGTCGCCGCCGCCGGATCGCACAATTTGTTGATGATCGGACCGCCCGGCTCCGGCAAGTCGATGCTGGCCGCAAGGCTGCCGGGCCTGCTGCCGCCGCTCGACCCGGCGGAGGCGCTGGAGGTGTCGATGATCCACAGCGTCGCCGGGTTGCTGGAGGGCGGCAAACTGCTGCGCCAGCGCCCCTACCGCTCGCCGCACCAGTCGGCCAGCCTGCCCGCCCTGGTCGGCGGCGGGTCGCGCGCCAAGCCGGGCGAGATTTCGCTCGCCCACAAGGGCGTGCTGTTCCTCGACGAATTGCCCGAATTCCCGCGCGGCACGCTGGAGGCGCTGCGCCAGCCGCTGGAGACCGGCAAGGCGGTGGTCAGCCGGGTGAACCACCATGTGACCTACCCGGCGCGGGTGCAGTTGATCGCGGCGATGAATCCCTGCCGCTGCGGCCATCTCGACGACGCGTCGCTGGCCTGCGCCCGCGCGCCGAAATGCGCCGCCGACTATCAGTCCAAAATAAGCGGGCCGCTGTTCGACCGCATCGACCTGCACATCGACGTGCCCGCCGTCAGCCCCGCCGATCTCAGCCTGCCGCCGCCCGCCGAGGGCAGCGCCGAGGTGGCCGCCCGCGTGGCGCTGGCCCGCGCCATCCAGGCGGAGCGCTACGCCGGCTTCGGCCCCTTTCCCGAGGGCCGGGCGGTGCGCACCAACGCCGAGGCGGATGGCGAGCTGCTGGAAAAGGCCGCCGCCCCCGACCAGCCGGGCCGCGCCCTGCTGACCGACGCGGCGGAGCGGCTGAAGCTGTCCGCCCGCGGCTACCACCGCGTCATGCGCGTCGCCCGCACGTTGGCCGATCTGGACGGCGGGGGCGGCGTGCGCCGCCCGCACATCGCGGAGGCGCTCGGCTACCGCCGCATCGCCCCCGGTCGATGATGCTTTACTCCGCCGCCACGGCGTTGCCGTGGTTGGAATGATGGCCGTGGTCGTGCAGGCAACGGCGCAGGCGGAAAGCGGTGACGATGGCCAGCGCGCCATAGGCGATCAGATAGCTGCCCACGCCCAGCGCCAGGACCAGCAGGCCCAGGGACGGCAGGACCCACATGCCGAAACCGAACAGCACCGACAGGGCGCCGGCCACGCCCCAGGCCCATTTGCCGTGGCTGCGGTGCATCCGCCACGCCGTCATGATCTTGGCGAAGCCGGTGATGACCGACCAAGCGGCGATCACGAAGACCAGGGCGAACAGGCTCGCCGCCGGCCACAGCAGGGCCACCGCGCCCGCCACCAGACTGACCACGCCGTCCAGAAGGAAGGGCAGGCTTCGCTCGTGCGCCTGCGCGGCACGGATGCCGCCGACGATGGCGAACACCCCGTCCATCAGCAGGTAAGCCCCGAGAAGAATCGTCAACGTGGCGACCGTCGCCCCGGGCAGGAGAAAGGCCAGCAGGCCGAGGATCACCGCCGCGGCCCCGCGCAGCGCCAGCGCCCACCAGTTGCGCGCCAGCAGATCGTTCATGCCCTGGACTCGCCGGGCCTCAAACATCGCCTCCGTCGCCATGTCGCGTCTCCCCTCATCCGTTCGAGTGCAGCGGACGCGGGTGAACGCGCCCTATGCATCACGGCAACAGGATCAGGAGGACTTCGTTGCGGCGGCCGGTTGTCGCAGCGGCGGGATTCGCGCGACTTCCGTGCAAACCCACCGGGGCGGGTCAGTTGTTGCGGCCGTAGTCGCCCTTGCTGGGTTCGATGAAGTAGAAGAGCTTCGAGTCGAACTGCATGCCCTCGCGCGGGTTCATCAGCGCCACCTCGGTCGTCAGCCCCTGGGCGTCCAGCACCCGCCATTTGCGGAGCTGGAAGGGCCGGTCCTCGAAGACCAGCGTCAGGGTGCCCTTGCCGGGGTCCTTGGTCTCGGTCAGGCTGATTTCCACCAGCCCCGGCGCCTGATAGACGCCGGTCACCGTCACATCGCCGGACAGCCGGATGTTCTTGCGCAGGATGAAGTCGGCCAGCGTGCTGCCGATGGGGGCGCTGGACTGCTGCCGCATCTCCCCGTCCCAATAGAAGATGAAGGCGCCGTCGGCGACGACGAAGTCCTTCACCGGCGCGTCGTACTCCAGCCGCATCCGGCCGGGACGCGCGAGGTAGAAGGTGCCGGTGGTCTGGTGCCCGTTCGGGGCGACCTGCACGAACTTCGATTGCAGCGTGCCGATGCCGTTCAGGTAGCTTTCCGCCTGGGCCACCAGCGCTTGATCCTGGGCAGACAGGGCGGCGGCGCGCGGCGCGGCGAGCGCGGGGTCGAGGACCGCCCCCGCCGTGGTGACGGACAGAGCGACGGCGGCGGCGGCCAGGATGCGGCGGAACGGGATCTTCATGATGCCTGCTAGGTAACCGGACGTTCCGGGCGGAAATGGGGCGCGGCGGCGGTGGTTCCAAGGAGAAACAGCGCACTTGCGAAGACGCTCACGATGGCCCCCTCCCCAACCCTCCCCCTCTTCGAGGGAGAGGGGGCATGGGCGAAGCGGCGGCAGTCCCCTCCACCTCGAAGAGGGGGAGGGATAGGGAGGGGGCAAGCCCCTACTCACTCCTCGATGTTGCGGGCCAGCACTTCGCGCTTGCCGGCGTGGTTGGGCTTGCTGACCACGCCTTCGGTCTCCATCCGCTCGATCAGCCGGGCGGCGGAGTTGTAGCCGATGCGGAGCTGGCGCTGGATGAAGCTGGTGGACGCCTTGCGCTCGCGGCAGACCACCGCCACCGCCTTGTCGTAGAGGTCGTCGCCCGACCCGCCGCCGGCCCCCGACCCGTCGTCGAAGGAGCCGCCGTCCTCGTCGTCTTCCTCGGTGATGGCGTCGACGTAGCTCGGCTCGCCCTGGGTCTTCAGGAACTTCACCACCTGCTCGACCTCGCCGTCGGCGACGAAGGGGCCGTGGACGCGGGTGATGCGGCCGCCGCCGGCCATGTAGAGCATGTCGCCCTGGCCGAGCAGCTGCTCCGCCCCTTGCTCGCCGAGGATGGTGCGGCTGTCGATCTTGCTGGTGACCTGGAAGCTGATGCGGGTCGGGAAGTTGGCCTTGATCGTGCCGGTGATGACGTCCACCGACGGGCGCTGCGTTGCCATGATCAGGTGGATGCCGGCGGCACGGGCCATCTGGGCGAGGCGCTGGATTGCCGCCTCGATGTCCTTGCCGGCCACCAGCATCAGGTCGGCCATCTCGTCCACGATCACGACGATGTAGGGCAGCTCCTTCAGGTCGAGCGGCTGCTCCTCGAAGATCGGCTTGCCGGTGTCGGGGTCGAAGCCGGTCTGGACGCGGCGGGTCAGCAGTTCGCCGTCGGCACGGGCCTCGCGCAGGCGGGCGTTGTAGCCCTCGATGTTGCGCACGCCCAGCTTGGACATGTTGCGGTAGCGGTCCTCCATCTCCCGCACGGTCCATTTCAGGGCGACCACCGCCTTCTTCGGGTCGGTGACGACCGGCGTCAGCAGATGGGGGATGCCCTCATAGACCGACAGCTCCAGCATCTTGGGGTCGATCATGATGAAGCGGCAGCGGTCGGGGGCCAAGCGGTAGAGCAGCGACAGGATCATCGTGTTGATCGCCACCGACTTGCCCGAGCCCGTCGTGCCGGCGACCAGCAGATGCGGGAAGCGGGCGAGGTCGGCCACCACCGACTGGCCGCCGATGTCCTTGCCGAGCGCCAGCAGAAGCTTGCCCGCCGTCTTGTCGAAGACGTCGCCGGCCAGCAGCTCGCGCAGCAACACCGTCTCGCGCTTGGCGTTGGGCAGTTCGATGCCGATGACGTTGCGGCCCGGCACCACGGCGACGCGGACCGACACCGCGCTCATCGATCGGGCGATGTCGTCGGCCAGCCCGATGACGCGGGACGACTTGGTGCCGGGGGCCGGCTCCAGCTCGTAGAGGGTGACGACCGGGCCGGGATGGACCTTCTGCACCTCGCCGCGCACGCCGAAATCGGACAGCACGCCTTCCAGCTTCACCGCGTTCTCGCGCAGCGCCGCCTCGTCCACCTTCTCGCCGCGCACGCTGGTCGGGACGATCTGGAGCAGGTCGAGCGGCGGCAGCTCGTAACCGTCCGCCTCCTCCAGATTGAGGGCGGCCTGCTTGGTCGGGCGCCCCGGTTCGGCGGCCTTCTTGCCACCGGCGGGCGGGGCGACCACCGGAACGGCGCGGGTCCTGGCCTCCACGCGCGGCTCGACGCTGATGGAGTCGGACAGCCGTCCGCGCGGCGCGGCGCGCAGGGTGATGGCGCCACCGTCCTCGTCGGGTGTGTCGTCGAGAGTCGGGGCGACGGCCTTCCGGTCCGCGGCGGCGAGGCTGGGCTCCCGGCGCAGCAGGCCGCCGGTCTGGTGAACCGCGTTGCGCGCGGCCTCCGCGCCCTTGTCGCGCACGAAGGACACGCCGGCCCGCGCGCCCCGCCCGAGGCGGGCGAGGCCGGCGGCGGTCTCGCGCAGGCTGGCCGCCCATTCGCGGATCGACAGGCCCATGGCGACGAACAGGATCAGCCCGCCGGCCACCCCGGCCACCGTGCCGACCGCCGGGTTGCCGGGGCTGCCGAACAGCAGCTTGCTGACCCCGTCCAGAAGAACGATGCCGAAGCTGCCGCCGGGATGGCCATTCAGCGGGTCCTCGCCCCCGCCGCCCAGCCCGGCCAGGAACATGGCGACCAGAAGCACGCCCCACACCGCCAGCACGCTGCGGAACAGCGGGTGGCGGACGCTCTTCTGCAGGCTGAGGCGCCAGCCCCACATCATCGGAACCAGCGCCAGCAGATAGGCCGCCCAGCCCAGCGACTGGATCAGGATGTCGGCCAGATAGGCGCCGAACCGGCCGAACAGGTTGTGGATGTGGGCGTTCGCCGCCGGAACCGCGTTCCAAGAGGGGTCGGCCGGGTTGTAGCTGCCCAGGATGACCATCAGCACCAGACCGACCACGCCCAGCGCGAAGCCCGCCAGTTCACGCGCCCGCGCCACCACGAAGGCGCGCGTGGCGGGCGAGAAGAAGGGCGGCTTCTCCGGCCGCGCACTGGCGGGCCGTGCTCCGGCGCTTTTGCCGCTTCCGCTGCGGGGGCTTGCGGGTCGTGCCATGGGCAGAAGGTCCTCAAGAACGTGCTGAACCGGACCCGTCCTTCGGGGGCGAAAGACCGGGGTGACTGGGCAGGCTGAAGAGGGGCGGGGGCCATCCCCCCGCCCTTATCCCAGGATGCGGGCGATGGTGCTGCAGGCGTGGGCGACCGTCTCGGCGTCGTTCACCAGCGCGATGCGGATGAAGGGGGCGCCGGGATTGGCCTCGCCGGGGTTGCTGCGGGTCAGGTAGGCGCCGGGCAGCACGCGGATGCCGCCCTCCGCCCACAGGCGGCGCGTCGCCTCCTCGCCGTCGCCGACCTCCAGCCACAGGAAGAAGCCGCCGTCGGGCCGGTAGTAGCCGTAGCGCCCTTTCAGCGCGGCCTCCGCCGCGTCGAACTTGGCGCGGTAGAGCGCGCGGTTCTCCTCGACATGGGCCTCGTCCCGCCACAGGGCGGCGCTGGCCGCCAGCACCGGCAGCGGCATCCCGGCGTTGGAGTAGCTGCGCAGGCGGGTGAAGCGGGACATCAGCTCCGGATCGCCGGCCACGAAGCCCGAGCGCAGCCCGGCGGCGCTCGACCGCTTGGACAGGGAATGGAAGACCAGGATGTTCGCCCAGGGCTTCCCGTCATGGGCCAGCCCGGAGGCGACCTGGAGCGCGCCGACCGGCGGCTTGTCCAGGTAGATCTCGGCGTAGCACTCGTCCACCGCCAGGACGAAGCCGTAGCGCCGCGCCAGCCCGATCGCCCGCTCCAGATAGGCGGCGTCGGCCGCCGCCCCCTGCGGGTTGGCCGGGGTGCAAAGGTAGAACAGCGCCGTGCGCTCCAGCAGCTCCGGCGTCAGCGCGTCGAGGTCGGGCAGGAAGCCGGTCTCGCGGGTGGAGGGCAGGAACACCGGCTCCGCCCCGGCCAGCAGGGCCGCGCCCTCGTAGGGGGCGTAGAAGGGGTTGGGCATCAGCACGGCCGGCTGCCGGCCCGCCTTGGATTGCGGCACGGCCAGGAGAGCGAGCAGGAACAGCGCCTCGCGCGTACCGGACACCGGCAGGACGGACTTCTCGGCGTCGAACAGCCCGTCGGGCAGAGCGTAGCGGCGGGTCAGCCAGGCGCCCACCGCCTCGCGGAACTCCGGCGTGCCGCCGACCGGCGGGTATTTGCCCCACAAATGGGCGTTGGCGCGCAGCGTCTCGTCGATGATGGCCGGCGGCTGGTGCTGCGGTTCGCCCACCGACATCATGATCGGCTCGGCGTTGGCGCGCGGCGTCACCCCGGACAGCAGGGCCGCCAGCCGGGTGAAGGGGTAGTCGGACAGCCGGTCGAGCCGGTCGTTGACGAGAGCGAAGGTGCCGAGGTCCGGGAGCGACATGCCGCCGAGAATCCTTTCCATGAGGACGGCCCGGGAAGGCCGGGCCGGCCCCGAGGGGCACGACCCGTCAGGGGCCTTTTGGGGGCCTCTGCCCGATACGAAACGGAAACGATCCTACCGGCGGTGGAGTCCCGGCACAAGGGCACAAAACCGGACGAAGCCCGGTCAAGGGAAAGCATACGCCGCCCGTTCCGGCGGCCTCGGCGCCACGGCGGAAGGACTGGCGCGCCCGGCCTCAAGTCTCCGGGCAGATCATCGAGGACCCGCGGCAAGAAAAAGCGGACGCGCCTTCCCCCCTGGCGGGAGGGGCCGGACGATGACGCCCTGCCCGGTCCGCTTCCTCCAGGATGCCTCAGAGAGCTTCGGTGTTGGTCTCGCCGGTGCGGATGCGCACGGCCTGGGCGATGTCCAGCACGAAGATCTTGCCGTCGCCGATGCGGCCGGTGTTGGCGGCCTTCTGGATCGCCTCGACCACCTGCTCGTACTGGTCGTCGGACACCGCGACCTCGACCTTCACCTTGGGCAGGAAGCTCACGGAATACTCGGCGCCGCGGTAGATCTCGGTCTGACCCTTCTGGCGTCCGAAGCCCTTCACCTCGCTCACCGTCAGGCCCTGAATCCCGAGCGACGTCAGCGCCTCGCGCACTTCGTCGAGCTTGAACGGCTTGATGATGGCCATAACCAGTTTCATGTGGCTTCCCCTTGGGTATGCGTGTTTGCGGGCCCTTGCGGTCGCCCGGTCCCCCCTCGGCCGATCCCGCCGTGGCGGCGGGTTTTCCGAACGTGACTCGAGCGTGTTCGCCTCGACCATAAAAAGCAATGTCTTCAAAAATCGTGCCGGTTGCAGAATCGGCCCTTTTCAGCGGTTTTTGGCTGTTTCGCCGATCGATTGGGCAGGTTGTGCCCAATATTTACGCAAACCGGGTGCCGCGACGCCGCGCCGCTGGACATCCGGACCGGGCGGAACGATTGTTCGTACCCGTCTACACTGATCGAAGGGCAGCGCCATCATGACCGAATCGGGCACCACCGCAGCGCAGGAGATCACGACCGACGTCGTCGTGTTGGGCGGCGGACTGGCCGGGCTCAGCATGGCGGCGGCCCTGGCCACCGCGGGCGTTCCGGTGGTGTGCATCGACCGCGACAGCCCGGACCGGCAGGCGGGGGACGACTTCGACATCCGCACCACGGCGGTCGCCTACGCCTCGATGAAGGTGCTGGAGGGAGCGGGCGTGTGGAAGCACATGGAGCCCGACGCCGGCCCGATCCTCGACATCCGGGTGGCCGACCAGTTCTCGCCCCTGTTCGTCCATTACGACCACACGGAGCTGACCTGGGACGGCAAGAACCAGCCCTTCGGCTGGATTCTCGACAACAAGGACATGCGCCGCGCCCTGTTCGCCCGCGCCAGGGAACTGCCCGGCCTGCACCATCTGGCCCCGGCCCAGGCGGTGTCGATCGAGCGCAACCGCGCCGGCGCCACGGTAAAGCTGGCCGATGGGCGGGTGGTCAAGGCGCGGCTGGTCGTCGGGGCCGACGGGCGCCGCTCGCTGGCGCGGGAGAGCGCCGGGATCAAGCTGCGGACCTGGGCCTACGACCAGACCGCGATCATCTGCACGATCCGCCATTCGGAGCCGCACAACGGCGTCGCGGTGGAGCATTTCCTGCCCAACGGCCCCTTCGCCGTGCTGCCGATGACCGGGAACCGCTCCTCCATCGTGTGGAGCGAGAAGCGGTCGCTGGTCGACATGTATCTGAAGCTGCCCGAGGACCAGTTCATCGACGAGCTGACCCGGCGGTCGGGTGGTTATCTGGGCGACATCGAGCTGGTGACCCGGCGCGACGCCTGGCCGCTGTCGGTCCTGCTGGCCGAGCGCTTCATCGCGGAGCGCGTCGCCCTGATCGGCGAGGCGGCCCACGCCATCCACCCCATCGCCGGGCAGGGGCTGAACCTGGGCCTGCGCGACGTGGCGGCGCTCGCCGAAGTGATCGTGGACGCCCACCGGCTGGGGCTGGACGTCGGCTCGCCGGAGGTGCTGGCCCGCTTCCAGCGCTGGCGCCGCTTCGACACGGTGCTGCTGGCCGTGGTCTGCGACGGTCTGGTGCACCTGTTCTCGAACAACATCCCGCCGGTCAAGCTGGCCCGCGACGTCGGCATGGCCGTGGTCAACCGTCTGCCGCCGCTGAAGCGCTTCTTCATGCGGCACGCGATGGGCGTGGTCGGCGAGCTGCCGCGGATGATCAAGGGCGTGCCGCTGTAAGGAGTACGGGATTCTCGGGGGACAACAGGGTCTTCACGGATTGCACAGATTTTGACACGGATTACACGGATTTCTTTTGTTCGTGCCTCAGCGCTTGCCTTTTCGATCAGCACGCACTGGGCAAGCTCAAATAAAAATCCGTGTAATCCGTGCTCAAATCCGAGAAATCCGTGAAGACCCTGTTGCCCGACAAGACTCCCGAACTCACCCCAGCCCGTATTCCGACAGCGCCTCGTACACCGCGGCCCCCTTGCCCAGGTGGCTGCGGTAGAGCGTGAAATGCTCCACTCGGATCGGACCGGCGCGGAACATCCCGCGCTCCTCGACGAAGCGCCCGATCCGGTCCTTCGGCGCGTCCTTCAGCCGGGCGAGCGTGACGTGGGGCGAGAATTTGCGCTCCTCCGCCGGCAGACCGCAGCGGACCAGCGCCGACTCGACCTTGGACTGGAGGTGCGACAAGGCGTCGCTGCGCTCCACCCCGGCCCAGAGGACGCGGGCGTTGCGGCCGCTGCCATACACGCCCACGCCGTCCAGAACCAGATCGAAGGCCGGTGCCACGATCTGCGCCAGCGACTCGTCGATCTCCGCCGCCTGATCCTCCGGCACCTCTCCGATGAAGCGGAGCGTCAGGTGCAGGTTGTCCGCGTCGGTCCAGCGGGCGCCGGGCACGCCGCCGCCCAGCCCCGCCAGACGCCGGCGCACCTCCTCCGGAAAATCGAGGGCGACGAAGAGACGGATCATTGGCTTTCCGGAACGGTTACGGGCAGGGGTCGGGATAGCGGGCGTTGACCGCCTCGATGTCCTTCATCACCTCGTCCGACAGCGTGACGTCCACCGCCGCGATGTTGGACTTCAGGTCCTCCATGGTCGTCGCGCCGATCAGCGAGGACGCGACGAAGGGCTGCTGCAGGGTGAAGGCGATGGCCATCTGGGTCGGCGACAGGCCGTGGCGGCGGGCGACGTCCAGATACTCCTTCGTCGCCGCGTCGGCATTGACGGTGGCGTAGCGCGACTTGCGGTGATCCAGCGCGCGGCGGGTGCCGGCGGGAACGGCGCCGTCCAGATACTTGCCGGTCAGCGTGCCGGCGGCCAGCGGCGAGTAAGCCAGAAGCCCGACATCCTCGCGCAGCGACACCTCGGCCAGACCCTGCTCGAAGGTCCGGTTGAGCAGGCTGTAGGCGTTCTGGATCGAGGCGATGCGCGGCAGGCCCTTGTCCTCCGCCAGCTTGAGGAACTGCATCACCCCCCAGGGCGACTCGTTCGACACGCCGATGTGGCGGACCTTGCCGGACTTGACCAGCTCGTCGAGCGCCGACAGCGTCTCCTCGATGGGCGTGCCGTCCTTCTCCGGCCGGTGGACGTAGTTGCGCGCGCCGAAGCGGTTGGTCGAACGGTCCGGCCAGTGGAGCTGGTACAAGTCGATGTAGTCGGTCTGGAGCCGGCGCAGGCTGGCCTCCACCGCCGCGAAGATGTTGGCGCGGTCGAGCTTCGCCTCGCCGTTGCGCACCCAGGCGAAGCCGCCGTCGCTGGCCCCGACGACCTTGCTCGCCAGGATCACCTGATCGCGCTTGCCGTTCGCCTTGAACCAGGTGCCGATCACCTCCTCCGTACGTCCGTACGTGTCGGCGGTCGGGGGGATGGCGTACATCTCCGCCGTGTCCCAGAAATTCACGCCCTCGCCGAGCGCGTAGTCCATCTGGGCGTGGCCTTCGGCCTCGCTGTTCTGGCGGCCCCAGGTCATGGTGCCCAGGCCGATGGCGCTGACCGACAGGCCGGTGCGGCCGAGCGGACGGTATTGCATTTGGTTGTGGTCCTTAAAGGAACAGGGTGAGCACGCCCGTATATCCGTACAGGCGGGCGTTGGAGATTTCGCCGCTGGCGAAGAAACCGGCCAGCGGAATGTCGCCGAAGGTCTCGCGGATCAGCGCCAGCTCCTGGCTGCCCTCGCCGAACAGGCTGGGGCCGCGGGCGATGCAGCTGACGTAGAGGGCGCCCTTCGGGGTGGTCTTCACGCGCTTCTTCAGATTGGCCAGCATGCGGCGCATGTCGGACTCGGCGCTCTGCTGGTCGCGGCGGGTGAACAGGATGGGCTGGCCGCTCTGCACATGGTGGGCGACGGCGATCCAGCCGGCGCGCGGGTCGATGGCGATCAGGTCGCGGACCAGATAGTCCGCCGTGTCGCTGCCGGCGATCGGCAGGCCGGCGAAGATGTAGCCGGACACCCGCTTGAGGTCGCGGGCCAGCAACTCGCCGATGTCCTCCTTGAAGACCTCCAGCGCCGGGCGCCCGTCGATCTCCAGGACGACGTTGTCCTCCGCCGCGGTGATGGTGCGCACCGGGCCGATGGGCGTGCAGCCCTGGCTGAGCCCGGTGGCGACCGGCACCTGCGGCGCGAACAGCACGCCCGACACGCCGCCGTCGGCCACCGGCCCGCCGACCATCGTGGCGGTGTTGCCCGGAATGGTGAATTGCGGGAACTCCGACCGCGAGGCCGACAGGCCGCCGACCAGGAAGGCCCCGGTTGTTTCCGCCAGCGAAACGACCAGCCCGGCCAAGTCCTGGTGGCGCGGGTCGGCGTGGGCGAGCGCCAGCATGGCGCCGTGCTTGTCCAGCCAGCCGCCGGCCATGCGGCGCAGCGGCTCCATGTCGCCCGACACCACGGGGAACAGGCGGAAGCCCTCCGGCGGCAGGCGGGCGACCATCACGGCGATGCCCGGCTTGTCGAAGATCTCCTCGTCGTTGGCGCAGACGCCGATGCCGACCGTGCCCACCCAGTCGCGGATGCCGGTGACGCCGCGCAGCAGCGTGACCATGCTGGTGGCGTGTTCGGCCAGCGCGTCGGTGATGTAGAGGAAGCCGAGGTTGCAGCCCTCCACCGCGCCGAGTTCGTCCAGGCACGACTTGACGACGGCGCCCCATTCGGTGCCGGTGGCCGATGCGGCCTTGAAGTGGGTTTCGGTGGTGGCGGTGTCGCCGGCCAGGGTCGCCATGGGTGTCAGTCTCCGCTTTTGGCGATGCCGTCCAGAAGGCGGGCGACGTGGGGCGCGATGCGCTCCACGATCACCTTCACGCCGGCCGCGTTGGGATGGATGCCGTCGGGCTGGTTCAGCGCGGCGTCGGCCGCCACGCCGTCCAGGAAGAACGGGTAGAGCTGTACGTCGTACGCCTTCGCCAGATCGGGGTAGATGGCGTTGAAGCGGTCCATGTACGCGCGGCCCAGGCTGGGCGACGCGTACATGCCGGCCAGCAGAACGGGCAGCTTCTCGCCGGTCAGACGCTTCAGGATGGCATCGAGGTTGGCGCGCGCCGCGCCGGGGTCGAGGCCACGCAGCATGTCGTTCGCTCCCAACTCCACCAGCACGGCGTCCGGCTTGTCGGCCAGCGCCCAGTCGAGCCGCGACAGGCCGCCGGCCGTGGTGTCGCCCGACACGCCGGCGTTGACGACGGTCACGTCGTAGCCCTTCGCCCGCAGCGCCGCCTGCAACTGCGGGGTGAAGGACTGCGGTTCGGGAAGGCCGTAGCCGGCGGTCAGGCTGTCGCCGAGCGCCAACAGGGTGTAGGGCCCCTTCCCCGCACCCGTCTGGGCGAACACGGGCGCGGTCATGCCGATTCCCGCGCCAATTCCCACAACGACGGCGAGAGCGGCCAGACCCGACCGAAGGAGGGCCATGTTGAAATGGCGGCGCACCATGCCATATGGCGTGAGGTTTTCCCGCCCATTTCCCCGCCCGTTCCAGAGACGCATGCCAATGTCCCGACCCGATTCCGTTGAGTCCACCATCGTCGATCTCGACGAGGTGCATCTGAGATTGGACAGCGCGGCCGGACCCGTCAACATCCTGAGAGGCTTGAATCTCCGCATCCAGCCCGGTGAACGGGTCGGCGTGGTCGGCCCGTCGGGCTCCGGCAAATCGACCATGATGATGGTCATGGCCGGTCTGGAACGCCCCACGGGCGGGACCGTGCGCGTCGCCGGGCAGGATCTGGGCCGGCTGGACGAGGACGGGCTTGCGCGCTTCCGCCGCGACCATGTGGGGATCGTCTTCCAGGCTTTCCACCTCGTGCCGACGATGACCGCGCTGGAGAACGTCGCCATCCCCCTTGAATTCGCCGGGGCCGCCGACGCCTTCGACCGCGCGCGCGCCGGGCTGGAGGCGGTCGGGCTGGGCCACCGGTTGAGCCATTATCCGGGCCAGCTCTCCGGCGGCGAGCAGCAGCGCGTCGCCCTGGCGCGCGCCTTCGTGGCCGAGCCGTCGCTGCTGCTGGCCGACGAACCGACCGGCAACCTGGACATCGGCACCGGCGCCACCATCGTGGAGCTGCTGTTCGACCTCGCCGAGCGGCGGGGCACGACGCTGGTGCTGATCACCCACGACCCGTCCCTGGCCGACCGCTGCGACCGGACCGTGCGCCTGATGGACGGGCGCATCGTCGACGATGGCACGGCCGCCCGCGCCGAGCGCGAGCGCGTGGCCGGGGACTGAGCGTCCATTGAGGGAGTGGTCGCGTCGCGCCCCCCTCCCGACCTCCCCCCGCTGCGCAGGGGGAGGAGATGAAGCCCTCCCCTGCGAAAGCGGGGGAGGGTTGGGTGGGGGCCCCGACGCGACCACTCCCCACCATCACCCCACACTCCCCGGACACCCCGCATGACCAACCTCGCCCTCGCCTTCCGACTGGCCCGCCGCGAGTTGCGCGGGGGGCTGAAGGGGTTCCGCATCTTCCTCGCCTGCCTGACGCTGGGCGTCGCGGCCATCGCCGCGGTCAACTCCGTGTCCGGCGGCGTGCTGGCCGGTCTGCAGGCGGATGGACGGGCGATCCTCGGCGGCGACGTCGCGCTGCGCCAGATCTACGCGCCGCCGACCGACGAGCAGCGCGCTTGGCTGGAGCAGGCCGGACGCCTGTCGCAATCGGTGGAGATGCGCGCCATGGCACGCTCCGCCGACGACGAACGCTCCACGCTGGTCGAACTGAAGGCGGTGGACGGCGTCTACCCGCTCTACGGCTCCGTGGCGCTGGCGCCGCAGGGGGATCTGCACACGGCGCTGGCCAACCGCGACGGGCGCTGGGGCGCGCTGGTCGAGGACGGGCTGCTCGACCGGCTGGGGCTGAAGACCGGCGACACGCTGCGGCTGGGCGAGGGCGAATTCGCCGTGCGCGGCGTGCTGACGCGGGAGCCGGACCGGGCGTCCAACGGCGCCTTCTCGTTGGGACCACGGGTGATGATCGCCTTGCCGTCGCTGGAAGGCACCGGCCTGCTCCAGCCCGGCAGCATCGTCTATTGGACCGCCAAGCTGGCCCTGCCGCCAGGCACCGACGTGGCGGCGTGGCAGAAAGCGCTGGCGGCGCGCTTCCCCGACGCCGGCTGGCGGGTCCGCGACTTCACCAACGCCTCCCCGCAGATCGAGCGCTTCATCGACCGCATGACGCTGTTCCTGACGCTGGTCGGGCTGACCGCCCTGCTGGTCGGCGGGGTCGGGGTGGGCAACGCGGTGCGCAGCCATCTCGATTCGCGCGCCCGCACCATCGCCACGCTGAAATGCCTGGGCGCGCCGGGCGATCTGGTCTTCCAGGTCTATCTGCTGCAAATCCTGGCGCTGTCCGGGCTGGGCATCCTGCTCGGGCTGCTGCTCGGCGCGGTGGCGCCGCTGGGGCTGGGGTCGCTGCTCGATCAGGTGTTGCCGGTGCCCACCCGGATCGGCGTCTACCCGGGCGCCCTGGCGCTGGCCGCGCTCTACGGCCTGCTGACCGCCCTGACCTTCTCGCTGTGGCCGCTGGGCCGGGCGCGGGAGGTGCCGGCGGCGGCGCAGTTCCGCGACGTGGTCGCCCCCGCCGGGGGCCGCCCGCGCGCGGTCTATCTGGCGGCGATGGCGCTGACCGTCGCGGCTCTGGCCGGACTCGCCGTCGCCACCGCCCACAACAAGATGTTCGCCGCCTGGTTCGTCGGCGGCTCCATCGCCACCTTCATCGCCTTTCGCGTGGCCGCCTGGCTGGTGGTGCGCGGGGCCGCGGCGGCGGGGCGGCCGCGCCGTCCGGGGATGCGGCTGGCGCTCGCCAACCTGCACCGGCCCGGCAACCCGACCGGGGCGGTGGTGCTGTCGCTCGGCCTCGGCCTGACCGTGCTGGTCGCCATCGCGCTGATCGAGGGCAACTTCTCCCGCCGGGTCAACGAGACGATCCCCAAGGACGCGCCCAGCTTCTTCTTCGTGGACATCCAGCCCGACCAGTTCGAGCCGCTGAAACAGATGGTCAGCGCCCTGCCCGGCACCAGCGGATTCGAGGCGGTGCCCAGCTTGCGCGGGCGGATCGAGACGGTGAACGGCCAGCCGGCGGAAAAGGCGCTGGTCAACCCCGAGCAGTCCTGGGTGCTGTCCGGCGACCGCGGCATCACCTACTCCGCCAAGCTGCCCGAGCATTCGGAAATCGTCGCCGGCTCCTGGTGGCCGGAGGACTACACGGGGAAGCCGCTGATCTCCATCCACCAGAATGTGGCGAGCGCCTTCGGCATCGGTCCCGGCGCCACCATGGGGATCAACGTCCTGGGCCGCACCATCGAGGCGACGGTCGGCAACGTGCGCGCCGCCGACTTCTCGACGCTGGCCATCAATTTCGCCCTGGTCTTCGCGCCGGGGACGCTGGAGCGGGCGCCGCAGACCTGGATCGCCACCGTCCGCAGCACGCCGCAGGCGGAACCGGAAGTCCAGCGCTCCGTCCTGCAGCGCTTCCCCAACGTCACGCTGGTGCGGGTGAAGGACGCGCTGGACACGGTGGGCGCCATGCTGGGCCACATCGGCACGGCGGTGCGCGTCACCGCCGGGATCACGCTGGCCGCCGGCACGCTGGTGCTGGCCGGGGCGGTCGCCGCCGGGCACCGCCGCCGGGTCTACGACGCGGTGGTGCTGAAGGTGCTGGGCGCCACGCGGGCCGACGTGCTGAAGGCCTTCCTGCTGGAATACGGGCTTCTCGGCATCCTGACCGCGGCCATCGCCGGGGTCATCGGCACCATCACGGCCTGGGCGGTGATGACCTTCCTGATGCGCTGGGATTGGACCTTCCTGCCGTCGGCGGTTCTGACCACGGCCCTGCTCAGCACGGCGATCACTCTGGCCTTCGGCTTCCTCGGGACGTGGCGGGCGCTCGGCCAGCCCTCCGCCCCGCTGCTGCGCAACGACTAAAGCGGATTGCAATCCGCTTTGGACCGCGACGGCGGTCCCGGTCGCGCATGCGACCGGAGCCCGCCGGCGAATGAGGCGATAAGAGTCTAACAGGCCGCGGAAAAAGGCTATGCCCGGCCTGCCGGTCGTGATTCTCTCTGGTCGC
>NZ_QLKQ01000060.1 GCF_003349955.1 Azospirillum brasilense | reverse complement strand
GGCGCTTGCTGGAGCTGGGCGCCGACCATGGGCGGCGGTGTGCGCGGGGTGGTGTCGGCCTCCTCCCACGGGTCGAAGCGGGCGGCGAGGCGCAGCATGGCCCGCGATCCCTGTTCGACCCCGGCGCCCAGCTCCAGCCAGCGCCAGGGGCGGTAGGTGAGGCCGGCGTTCAGCGGCAGGCCGGGCTGGAAGGTCGGATCGTCCTGCTGCTGGGCGCGGAAGCTGTCGGCGCTGTACTCCAGCTTGACGCTGAGCCCTTCCAACGGCGTGTGCCACTCGACCCCGCCGAACAGGGCCGCGCGCTCCCCGGTGAACCACGCCTCCGGCCCGCGGGCCGACGCCCTCGCCGGGTCGCGGTCGCGCTTGAAGCGTCCGCCGAGGAAGCGCAGCGGGTTGCGGATATGCCCATAGTCGCCGAGCCCTCCCCAGCCGATGCCCAGGCTGAGATCGACATCCCACCAGCGGCGTGACGCGACCAGATACTCTCCCGCGAAGCGGCCCTTGCCCGGCAGGTCCAGCCCGCTGCCGGTGACGTCCCGCCCGCCGATCGCCAGGGCGGGCCACCAGGACCCCTCACGCAGCAGGCGCAATTTGGCGTCCACACCCGGTTCGCTGAGGCCGTGCCAGCTCGGGTAGGTGCTGTTGCGCAAGGTGATGTCCAGGCTGGGGAGGAGTTGCGCTCCGGCGAAGAAATGACGGTGCAGACCGCCCAAGGCGGTCAGTCCGGCGGCGACGGTGCCGTCCGGCAGGCCGCGCGCCGTCGGTGTCTGAAGCAGCCCGACGGTTCCCCAGTCGGACAGGGTGGGCTCAAGCCCCTCCGCCCGGGCGGGCAGGGCGGTGAGGGACAACGCCAGGACGAGGAGAACGCGGTTCACGCCATGGTGGAACTTTTCGGGATTGGTTCCCGATCCATGGCATTGTCATGCGTATGAATGCAACCTTTATCACTCCCCTCTCTGGGGAGAGGGTGCCCGCGAAGCGGGCGGGTGAGGGGGATGCGCGTGGCGGAAGGTTCGGCAAAAGCTCAACCCCCTCACCCCAACCCTCTCCCCGGAGGGGAGAGGGAGCAAACGAGCTATTGCACGAGAAGCGTTACAGCGCCTCGGCGACGCAGGTCAGGCCCATGGTTTCCGCGGTGTTGGCGATCGCGGACAGGCAGGTGCCGGCGCGTTCCGGCGGGATCGAGACGGCGAAGCGGATAGCGTAGCGTCCGCCTTCCCGCTCCGGCAGGGTCTGGGCGTCGAGCCGGACGATGTTCGCCTCGAACTGGGTGAAGATCTCCGACAAACGGGCGATCAGGCCGGGCTGGTCGCCGCCCGACACCTCCACACGGTGGGTGATGCGGGCGAGCGGGCCGGGGTTGGGATCGAAGTCGAAGGGCGTGACCTTGATCTGCGCGCCCGTCAGCTCGGGCAGGCTGGCCAGCCCTTCCTGCACCTCCTCGACGGGGACGCCGTCCGGCAGTTCGCAGACCGCCGAGAACTCCGCCCCCGACCCCATCACCGCGAAGGTCGCGTCGCGCAGGTTGGCCCCCAGCCCGAACAGATGGCCGGTGACCGCGGAGACGAGACCGACCCGGTCGGGGCAGAAGGTCGAGACCAGCGCGAGGGATGACACAGGCGGAACCTCCGATGCGGAAAAGGGAAGCGGTGGTGGCGATCAGGCCGCCGTGCCGCCCACGGTCAGGCCGTCCAGGCGCAGGGTCGGCTGCCCGACGCCCACGGGAACGCCCTGGCCATCCTTGCCGCAGGTGCCGACGCCGGGATCCAGCTTCGTGTCGTTGCCGATCATCGACACGCGGGTCAGGCTGTCCGGGCCGTTGCCGATCAGGGTCGCGCCCTTCACCGCCGGGCCGAGCTTGCCGTCCTCGATCAGGTAGGCCTCGTTGGCGGAGAAGACGAACTTGCCGCTGGTGATGTCCACCTGCCCGCCGCCGAAATTCTTGGCGTAGAGGCCCTTCTTGACCGACTTGATGATCTCCTCCGGCTCGTAGGCGCCGGGGCGCATCACGGTGTTGGTCATGCGCGGCATGGGGTGGCAGGCGAAGCTCTGGCGCCGCCCGTTGCCGGTCGGGCGCATCCCCATCAGCCGGGCGTTCATGCGGTCCTGCATGTAGCCGACCAGGATGCCGTCCTCGATCAGCGTCGTGCACTGGCCGGGGGTGCCCTCGTCGTCCACGGTGATGGAGCCGCGGCTGTTCTCGATGGTGCCGTCGTCCACGATGGTGACACCGGGGGCGGCGATGCGCTGGCCCATCAGCCCGGCGAAGGCCGAGGTCTTCTTGCGGTTGAAGTCACCCTCCAGCCCGTGGCCGATGGCCTCGTGCAGCAGGATGCCCGGCCAGCCGTTGCCGAGAACGACGGTCATCTCGCCCGCCGGGGCCGGAACCGAGGACAGGTTGACCAGCGCGGAGCGCAGCGCCTCGTCCACGAAGGCCCGCCACGTCTCGGGCTGCATGTAATGTTCGTAGGTGACGCGCCCGCCGCCGCCGTGGCCGCCCGTCTCCATGCGGTCGCCCTCGGCCACCACGACGGAGACGTTCAGCCGGACCAGCGGGCGCAGGTCGGCGACGCGCACGCCGTCGGCGCGGATGATCTGCACCGCCTGCCACTCGCCGCTGATCGAGCAGGAGACCTGCCGCACCCGCGGGTCCTTGGCGCGGGCGTAGGCGTCGATCTCCGCCAGCAGCTTCACCTTGGCCTCGAAGGGGACCAGGGGCAGGGGGTTGTCGGGGATGTAGAGCGCGCGGTTGGTGCCGGCGGGCGGCTCGGCGAAGGTGCCGGCGTGCCCGGCCTGGACGGCGCGCACCGTCGCGGCGGCGCGGCGGATGGCGTCCTCGGACAGGCTGGAGGCGTGGGCGAAGCCGGTCGCCTCGTCGGCGATGGCGCGCAGGCCGAAGCCCTGGGTGGTGTCGAAGCTGGCCGCCTTCAGCTTGCCGTCGTCCCAGCCCAGCGATTCGCTCTGCGAATATTCCAGATACAGTTCGCCATCGTCCGCCCCCCGCAGCGCGTCGGCCACCACCCCCTCGACACGGGACCGGTCCAGGCCGGCGCGGTTGAAGAACAGATCGTCGGTGACGGCAAGCGCGCTCATGGGGACTCCGGGGTATCGGTCTATCGTAGGACAACGATGCGGCACCGGCGCTCTCGCACCCGCACGCGCGATGTGGTCTAAGATCAGACTTATAGTGTGGCGACGGGCGGCCCATCCGGCAAGGCTCGTCGTCTCTTGGCGGAAGGGGCTTGGAAGGGGAATGGCCGCGATGACCGACGACGCGCTGGCGATGGGCCGCACCGGCAACGGAGACGCGCGCTCCCTGGCCCACCCCCTGAAGAACCACGCCCTGCGCGTGACCCTGACCAACGAGGTGCACACCCGCCCGCCGGAGGTGCTGTCCACCCCGGTGCGCGCCACCATGCTGGCGATGCTGTCGGGGGAGGGCGCGTCGGAGGCCGACCGGCTGCATCTGGAGAAGCTGTGCGACTGGGCCGGCGTGCCGCGCCCGCCCGCCGGGGCCACCCATTACAGCGGCTCCTTCGGCAGCTTCCGCCTGAAGTGGGAGCGGCACACCGAATTCTCCACCTGGACCGTCTTCCGTCCCAACGCCGTGTCCCCGGCGAACGTGCTGGTCGATCCCTTCCTGGAACCGGCGCTGAACGCGGTGCCCAAGGAGTGGCTGGCCGGACTGCCGGGCGAGCTCATGGTCGGCGTCCATGTCGCCGTCCTCGACGCCGAATCGCCGGAGCCCTCGGCCAACATGCTGGCGGCGATGTTCGGCTCGCCGAGCTACATCGGGACTCGCATCTCCGGGCGGGCGGCGACGGCCTGGACCGACTTCCGCATCCATGGCGACGGCTTCTCGCGCATCCTGATCGCCGACCACGCGATGACCTCCAACCAGGCGGGGCGCGTCGTGCAGCGCCTGCTGGAGATCGAGACCTACCGGGTGATGGCGCTGCTGGCGCTGCCGGTGGCGCGCGGCGTGCTGCCGCGCATCGGCCCGATCGAGGCCGATCTGGCCGACCTGACCACCCGAATCGCCACCCTGCGCGGCCTGGACGACGAGCGCGAGCTGCTCGACCGGCTGACCCTGCTGGCCGCCCAGACCGAGCAGATCGCCGCGGAGACCGCCTACCGCTTCGGCGCGGCGCGGGCCTACTACAACCTCGTGGAAAAGCGCATCGTCGAGCTGCGCGAGATCCGCATCGAGGGGCTGCCCACGGTGGGCGAGTTCATGGACCGCCGCCTCGCCCCGGCGATCCGCACCTGCGAGGCGGTGGAATCGCGCCTGCAGGCGCTGTCCCAGCGCGTGGCCCGCGCCAGCGACCTGCTGCGCACCCGCGTGGAGATCGCCGTGGAGGGGCAGAACGCCGAGCTTCTCCTCTCCATGGACAAGCGGGCGCAGCTCCAGCTCCGCCTGCAGGAGACGGTGGAGGGGCTGTCGGTGGTGGCGATCAGCTACTACCTCGTCGGCATCGTCGGCTACGCCGCGAAGGGCGTGAAGGGACTCGGGATGAAGGTCGATCCCGACCTGCTCGTCGGGCTGATGATTCCCATCGTCATCGCCTTCGTCTGGTCCGGCGTGCGCCGAATCCGCAAGGTCATCACCAGCGGGCACTGACGGCACCGGGGTTTTCCGATTCAACACGGTGGTGGGATACCGCAGCGCAAACGGCGGCCGGACGGTGCTGCCCGCGCAAGGTCGCTTGCGTCCCACACCAGGGACGCGCAAGCCTAAAAACTTGATTTTCCGAGACAATTCGCTGTACCATCAAACTGCGACAGCTTGTCGCAGTGCGAAGCCGATGCAGAAACTCAACTTCTGTTCAGATGCGGGCTTGAAACCGGCATTGCGCCTATGTCCTTCGTGTAGGGACGCCTGACTTGTACCCAAGCGCCGTGCAGGGTTAAGCTCGCGCTGCGGGGACCGCGCCGCCCACAAACGGCACGTTCCCTGCATAGACCGGCACCGTCGCAACGCCCGGACGCGCAACCGCCCGACAGGGGTGGAACGCACCAGGGGAAACAGGGGCGAAGACGGGACCGGCGGGAAGGGACGACCGCCGTCCGCGACCGCGGGCGGCGGGCAACGAAGAGGGTGGGGATGAAGACGCAGACCCTGAACGCTGCCGTTCTGGCGGCGCTGACATCTTTGTGTGGATTTGCCGCGACCGGTTCCGCCGCCGAACCCCACCCCTGGCAACTGGGGCTTCAGGAGGCGGCCACACCGGTCAAGCACGCCATGGACTCGTTCCACGACCTGCTGACGGTGATCATCGTCGCCATCGTCATTTTCGTGGCGGGGCTGCTGGCCTGGGTGGCTCTGCGCTTCAACGCCAAGAAGAACGCCGTGCCGTCCACGACCTCGCACCACACGGTGCTGGAGATCGCCTGGACGGTCATCCCGGTCATCATCCTGATCGTCATCGCGGTTCCGTCCTTCAAGCTGCTTTACCAGGCGGAGCGGGTGCCGGAATCGGAGATGACCATCAAGGTCACCGGACGGCAGTGGTACTGGGACTACGAGTATCCCGACCACGGCAACATCGCCTTCTCCAGCTACATGATCCAGGAGTCGGAGCTGAAGCCCGGCCAGAAGCGCCTGCTGGAGGTCGACAACCGCGTGATCCTGCCGGTCGGCACGACCGTGCGCGTGCTGGTCACCGCGGGCGACGTCATCCATTCCTGGGCGGTGCCGAGCTTCGGCGTGAAGAAGGACGCCGTGCCGGGCCGCGCCAACGAGACCTGGGTGCGGATCGAGAAGGAAGGCGTCTATTACGGCCAGTGTTCCGAGATCTGCGGCGTCAACCACGCCTTCATGCCGATCGCGGTCGAGGCCGTGTCGAAGGAGGCCTTCAACCAGTGGGTCGAGAAGGCCAAGACCGCTTACGGGACCCCCGACACCAAGCGCGACGTGGCCCAAATTCCATCCGCTGGGCTGCCGTCCGCCGGGGCCGTCCAGTAAGCCTCATGCTTTGGATGCAGCGGCACCTCAAAGAAAAATCATTCCGCCGACGCGAGGGTTAGAGACATGGCAAACGCCAATCCGGGGGAAGCGCAGGGACACGGCCACGGGCATGACCATGACCACCACATGCCGGGCTTCGTCGAGCGTTGGTTCTTCTCCACGAACCACAAGGACATCGGAACGCTCTACCTGATCTTCTCGGTGATCGCCGGGCTGATCGGCGGGTTGTTCTCGGTCATCATGCGGCTGGAACTCCAGTCGCCGGGTCTGCAGTTCGTCAGCGACGGGCAGGTCTGGAACGTGCTGATCACCGCGCACGGCCTGATCATGGTGTTCTTCGTGGTGATGCCGGCGCTGATCGGCGGTTTCGGCAACTGGTTCGTGCCGCTGATGATCGGCGCGCCCGACATGGCCTTCCCGCGGCTGAACAACATCAGCTTCTGGCTGATCGTCCCGGCCTTCCTGCTGCTTCTGGGCTCGGCCTTCGTGGGGCAGGGGGCCGGCACCGGCTGGACGATCTACCCGCCGCTGTCCTCGCCGCTCGGCCACAGCGGGCCGTCGGTGGACATGGCGATCTTCGCCCTTCACCTTGCCGGCGCCTCGTCGATCCTGGGTGCGGTGAACTTCATCACCACCATCTTCAACATGCGCGCGCCGGGCATGACGCTGCACAAGATGCCGCTCTTCGTGTGGGCGATGCTGGTGACGGCCTTCCTCCTGCTGCTGGCTGTGCCGGTGCTGGGCGGCGCCATCACCATGCTGCTGACCGACCGCAACTTCGGCACCAGCTTCTTCAACCCGGAAGGCGGCGGCGACCCGATCCTGTTCCAGCACCTGTTCTGGTTCTTCGGCCACCCCGAAGTCTACATCATGATCCTGCCGGCCTTCGGCATCATCAGCCACATCGTCTCGACCTTCTCGCACAAGCCGGTGTTCGGCTACCTGGGCATGGCCTACGCGATGGTCGCCATCGGCGTGGTCGGCTTCGTGGTGTGGGCGCACCACATGTACACGGTGGGGCTGGACGTCGACACCAAGGCGTACTTCACCGCCGCCACGATGATCATCGCGGTGCCGACGGGCGTGAAGATCTTCTCCTGGATCGCCACCATGTGGGGCGGGTCGATCGAGTTCAAGGTGCCGATGCTGTGGGCGCTCGGTTTCATCTTCCTGTTCACGGTCGGCGGCGTGACCGGTGTGGTCCTGGCCAACGGCGGCATGGACATCGTGCTGCACGACACCTATTACGTGGTCGCGCACTTCCACTACGTGCTGTCGCTGGGCGCGGTCTTCTCGATCTTCGCCGGCTGGTACTACTGGATCGGCAAGATGTCGGGGCGCCAGTATCCGGAGTTCTGGGGCAAGGTCCACTTCTGGACGACCTTCATCGGCGTGAACCTGGTCTTCTTCCCGCAGCATTTCCTGGGTCTGGCCGGCATGCCGCGCCGCATCCCGGATTACCCGGACGCCTACGCCGGCTGGAACATGATCTCCTCGTTCGGCGCCTATCTCTCCTTTGCGTCCACGCTTCTCTTCGTGTGGATCGCGTACAAGACCCTGCGCAGCGGCGAGAAGGTCGAGGCCGCCTATTGGGGACCGCAGGCCGGCACGCTGGAGTGGACCGTGAGTTCGCCCCCGCCGTTCCACGCCTTCGAGACGCTGCCGCAGGTAAAGTGAACGTTCGTTCGTGACCATGACGCCGGGGGAGCCGGGAAGCTCCCTCCGGCCAGAGAGCTGAAAAGCCAGAGGACAGTGAAGTATGACGGACCTGAGCATTGAACGGGTCTCGACAGGTCCGGTCTCCGGATCGACGCCGGGTGACTACATCGAGCTGCTGAAGCCGCGGGTGATGTCGCTGGTGGTGTTCACCGGGCTGGCCGGCATCGTGCTGGCGCCCGGCCACATCCACCCCGTGCTGGCGGCGGTGGCGGTGCTGTGCATCGCGGTCGGGGCCGGGGCCTCGGGCGCCATCAACATGTGGTACGACCGCGACATCGACGCGGTGATGTCGCGCACCATCCGCCGCCCGATCCCGTCGGGGCGGGTGGAACCGGAGAACGCGCTGGCCTTCGGGGTGATCCTGGCCGCGGCGTCGGTCGTGGTGATGGGGCTCGCGGTCAACTGGGCGGCGTCGGCGCTGCTGGCGATGACCATCGGCTTCTACGTCTTCATCTACACCATGTGGCTGAAGCGGCGGACGCCGCAGAACATCGTGATCGGCGGGGCCGCCGGCGCCTTCCCGCCGATGATCGGCTGGGCGGCGGTGACGGGCGGTGTGGAACTGCCCTCGATCCTGCTGTTCCTGCTGATCTTCCTGTGGACGCCGCCGCATTTCTGGGCGCTGGCGCTGTTCCGCAACGGCGACTACACGCGCGCCGGGGTGCCGATGATGCCGGTGGTCGCCGGTCCGGACGCCACCAAGCGGCAGATGCTGGCCTACACGCTGGTCCTGCTGCCGGTCGCCGTGGCGCCGTACTTCCTGGGCATCGGCGGCCTTGCCTATCTGATCGGGTCGAGCCTGCTGGGCGTCTTCTTCGTGCTGTGCGCGGTCCGCGTGCTGCGCGCCACCGACGACAAGCCGGCCAAGCAGATGTTCGGCTTCTCGATCCTCTACCTGTTCCTGCTGTTCGCCCTGCTGATGGGCGAGCATCTGGTGAGCGGATTCCTGACGACCGGAGGCGGGGCATGACGATCATGGATGAATCCTACGAGGAACGCCGCAAGCGGCTGCGCGGGCGCAACTACGCGGTCCTGGCCGCGCTGATCGGGCTGGTGGTGATGTTCTACGTCATCACGCTCGTGCGGATGGGTGGGCACTGACCACGGGACGTCGGGCGGACAAACGGCAGGGGAGGAAACGGCGCCATGAGCGACCGGCCTGAAAGCGACAAGGGGCTCCGGCGGAAGAACCGCCTGTTCATGGCCGGGCTGTTCGGCCTCGTCTTTGGGATGGTCGGGCTGGCCTACGCCTCGGTGCCGCTCTACGCGCTGTTCTGCCAAGTGACCGGCTTCGGCGGCACCACCCAGCGGGCCGACGCCGCTCCTGTGCAGCAGGTCGACCGCGTCATCAAGGTCCGCTTCAACGCCGACGTGAACCAGTCGCTGCCCTGGCGCTTCAAGCCGGAGCAGAAGGAACTGACGGTGAAGCTGGGCGAGATGGGGCTGGCCGCCTATCAGGCCGCCAACCGGGTCGACCGGGCCACGGTGGGCACCGCGCTCTACAACGTCACGCCGGACAAGGTCGGCAAGTACTTCAACAAGATCGAGTGCTTCTGCTTCACCGAGCAGGTGCTGGAGCCCGGTCAGTCGGTGGACATGCCGGTGGCCTTCTTCGTCGATCCGGCCCTGGCCGACGATCCGGCGATGGAGGACGTGACCACCATCACCCTGTCCTACACCTTCTTCCGCGCCAAGGACGAGACCCAGGTTCTGGCGCAGCACGCGACGCAGGCCGCGGGTGCGAAAGGCACCGGGACGGCGGCGAACTGAGGACGCAGTTTAAAAAAGAGACAGTCTGAACAGCAAATTAGGGCTGAACGAAGAAATCGGGCGAAACAAACCGGGGTTGGAAAGAGACGATGGCCGACATCACACACGCGCAAATGCCGCATCCCCCAGCCTCCGCGCACGGCGCGGGCGAGGGCGTCGGCATCCCGCATCCCTACCATCTGGTGAAGCCGAGCCCGTGGCCTCTGCTGGGCGCCTTCGCCGCCGGTCTGTTCGCGACGGGCATGGTCATCTACATGCACGGCGGCGGCTGGCTGCTGGCCGCCCTCGGCTTCGTGTCCATCCTGGGCGTGATGTTCGGCTGGTGGCGCGACGTCATCAAGGAGGCGGTGCGCGAGAAGGCGCACACCCCGGTGGTGAAGATCGGCCTGCGCTACGGCATGGCGCTGTTCATCGCCTCGGAGGTGATGTTCTTCGCCGCCTTCTTCTGGGCCTTCTACGACGCGGCGCTCTACCCGAAGGTGTTCGCCGAAAACCCGCAAGGCGTCTGGCCGCCGCCGAACATCACGGTGCTGGAAACCTTCCATCTGCCGCTGATGATGACGCTGATCCTGCTGCTGTCGGGCGTCACCGTCACCTGGGCGCACCACGCCATCCTTGAAGGGAAGAACAAGGAGGCGTCGCGCGCGCTGGGGCTGACCGTCCTGCTCGGGGTGATGTTCACCTTCTTCCAGGGCTGGGAATACGCCCACGCCGCCTTCGGCTTCAAGCAGGGCATCTACCCGTCGACCTTCTACATGGCGACCGGCTTCCACGGCTTCCACGTCATCATCGGCACCATCTTCCTGGCGGTCTGCTGGTTCCGCACCATGAAGGGCCACTTCACCCCGCAGAGCCATTTCGGCTTCGAGGCGGCGGCCTGGTACTGGCACTTTGTGGACGTGGTCTGGCTGTTCCTGTTCGTGTCGATCTACTGGTGGGGGTCGCTGGGCGCCGCCGCCGGCCACTGATCCCATCCCTGTCGCCTTGCGAAGCCCTTCTCCTCCACCGGGGGAGAGGGGCTTCCCGTTCCTGGAAGGAGGCGAATCGTTTGAGCACCTATTACACCAGCCCGTCGCCGCTGACCGCCGGCCTGCGCTGCGCCTGCCCGCGCTGCGGGCGCGGCAAGCTGTTCGACGGCTACCTGACGGTCAACGAGCGCTGCTCGGTGTGCAACCTGAACCTCGCCCGGCAGGACAGCGGCGATGGGCCGGCGGTGTTCCTGATCTTCATCCTGGGTTTCCTGGTCGTGCCGGTGGCGCTGTGGGTGTCGATGTCGGTGGACTGGCCGCTGTGGCTGCACGCCGTCGTCTGGAGCATCGTCGTGCTCGGGCTGGCGCTTGGCATGCTGCGCCCGGCCAAGGCCTATGTGGTGGCGCTGCAATACCGCCACCGCCGCAACGAGCTGGAGGACCCGGACGAGTGACCATGACCGCCGCCGCCGAACCCCGCCGCTTCCGCCCCTCGCTGTGGGCGACGCTGATCACCGTGCCCGCCGTCCTGGTCATGCTGGGGCTGGGGACGTGGCAGATGCAGCGGCTGGCCTGGAAGGAGGATCTGGTCCACCGGGTGGAGCAGCGGCTGCACGCCACCCCCATCCCGCTGCCCGCCACCATCGCCGATCCGGAGGCGCTGGAGTTCCGTCCGGTGACCGTCACCGGACGATTCCTGAACGACAAGGAGCTGCTGCTGGTGGCCCGGCCCCGGCAGGGGCAGGCGGGCTACGAGCTGCTGACGCCATTGCAGCGCCCGGCCGAGGACGGCGGCGGCGTCGTGCTGGTCAACCGCGGTTTCCTGCCCATGGACAAGCGCGCCCCCGCCAGCCGTCCGGAGAGCCGGGTGGAGGGACCGGTGACCGTCACCGGTCTGGTCCGCCTGCCGCAGCCCGCCGGCTGGCTCCAGCCGGACAACCGGCCGGGCGCGGAGTCCTGGATGCGGCTGGACCCGCCGGCCATGGCGGCCGCCGCCGGGCTGGAGAGGGTCGCCCCGCTGGCGGTGGAGATGACTCCCGACCCGGCGCGCGGCAACGCGCCCCAAACTGGGATGCTGAACGGGATTCAGCCCTTGGTCGAGCTGCCCAACAACCATAGGCAATACGCCTTCACCTGGTATAGCCTCGCCGCGACCCTGGTCGTCGTCTATGTGCTGTCCCAACGCCGGAGGATCGGTCCGGCTTCCTAGGAGTTGCGCTTCATGACCGCTGCTTATCGGGAACTGGAACGCCGTTTCGCCCGTATCGCCGCCATCGGCGACGCCCTGGGCATCCTGAGCTGGGACAGCCAGACGATGATGCCCGACGGCGCCAGCGACGGGCGGGCCGAGCAGACCGCCACCCTGACCGTGCTGGCCCACGAACTGCAAACCGACCCCCGCGTGGCCGACTGGCTGGCGGAGGCCGAGGGCGCGGGCGGGCTGGACGCGTGGCAGGCGGCCAACCTGCGGGAGATGAGGCGCACCCACCGCCACGCCACCGCCGTCCCCGCCGACCTGATCGAGGCGACCAGCAAGGCGATCTCGGCCTGCGAGATGATCTGGCGCAGCGCGCGGGCGGAAAGCGACTTCGCCAAGCTGCTGCCCAGCCTGTCGGAGGTGCTGCGCCGCGTCCGGGAGTGCGGCGAGGCCAAGGCGGCGGCCATGGGGCTGTCGCCCTACGACGCCATGCTGGACGAGCACGATCCCGGTGCCCGCTCGGAGCGGATCGACGCCCTGTTCGCCGGTCTGGCCGGCTTCCTGCCCGAGCTGATCGGGCGCGTCCTCGACCGGCAGGCCGCCGAACCGGCGCCGCTGCGGCCCGTGGGGCCCTTCGCCGTCGCCAACCAGAAGGCGCTGGGCGAGCGGCTGATGCGGGCGGCGGGCTTCGACTTCACCCGCGGGCGGCTGGACGTGTCGCTGCATCCCTTCTGCGGCGGCGCCACCGGTGACGTGCGCATCACCACCCGGTACGACGAGGACGACTTCACCAAGGCCCTGATGGGGGTGATGCACGAGACGGGGCACGCCCTCTACGAGCAGGGCCGTCCGCGCGACTGGCTGAGCCAGCCGGTCGGGCTGGCCCGCGGCATGGCGGTGCATGAGAGCCAGTCGCTGATCGTGGAGATGCAGGCCTGCCGCTCACCGGAGTTCCTGTGCTGGCTGGCCCCGGTCGCGCGCGAGGCGTTCGGCGGTTCCGGCCCGGCCTGGGAGCCGGACAACCTGCGCCGCCTCTACAGCCGGGTTGAGCGCGGCTTCATCCGGGTGGACGCCGACGAGGTGACCTATCCGGCCCACATCATTCTGCGCTACCGACTGGAGAAGGCGCTGATCGCCGGCGATCTGGCGCTGGCCGACCTGCCGGGCGCCTGGAACGACGGCATGAAGGAACTGGTCGGGATCACGCCGCCGAACGACCGGCTGGGCTGCCTTCAGGACATCCACTGGCCGTCCGGCGCCTGGGGCTACTTCCCGAGCTACACGCTGGGCGCCATGACCGCCGCCCAACTGTTCGAGGCCGCGGCGACGGCCGACCCGGACATCCGTTCGGCGCTGACGCGCGGCGACCTCGGGCCGCTGGTGGCGTGGCTGGGGGCGAATGTGCACGGCAAGGGCTGTCTGTACGCGTCCGGCGACGAGTTGCTAACGGCGGCCACCGGGCGACCGCTCGACGCGGCGGTGTTCCGGCGGCATTTGGAGAGGCGGTATCTGGGCGCTTGAGCGGAGAGCCCTTGCCCCCTCCCTAACCCTCCCCCGCTGACGCAGGGGAGGGGATTATTCTCCCTCTCCCGCGAAGCGGGGGAGGGCCGGGGTGGGGCAAAGGTTTCGCCGAGACATGTTCGCTGGTGCGGAAGAATCCGCGAAATCCACCGAACGCAAAAGGCTGACCCGTAACCCTCCTTCGTTCCTGTGCGCCGCGTCGCGCCATCAAGCAATCAATCCGAAAAACAGCCTCAAGACTGCGCAAGCACTCGACGCGTCTTCCTTGTCTCAAATGTCTTCGAAATCCACTCTTCCGGACATGGTCACACATGCCTTGGATTGCCGGAATTAAGCGACATTCCTGGCAATATTTCGTTAACCATAAACCGCCAGCTTCCGGCCCAACGCGAATGGCAACGAGGGCTGAGCACAATGGGCATCGCCAAGGGCTTCCTGCACACGGACGGCAACCAGATCGTCGATTCGTCGGGTCAGAACGTCAAGCTGACGGGCGTCAACTGGTTCGGCGGCGAGGGCTTCGTCTTCAACCCCAACGGCATGGACATGCGCGGCTACTGGGGGATGATGGAGCAGATGAAGGAGCTGGGCTTCAACACCATCCGCCTGCCGTGGAGCGACGCGGCTCTGGACGCCGACCGGGCGACGGGCATCGACACCTCCAAGAATCCCGACCTCGCGAACAAGTCCCCGCTTGAGGTCATGGACAAGGTGATCGATTACGCCGGGCGCATCGGCATGAAGGTCATCCTCGACCACCACCGCTCCAGCGACGGTGCGTCGGCCAACGAGAACGGCCTGTGGTACGACGACAAGTACCCGGAGTCGAAGATGATCGAAAACTGGAAGATGCTGGCCGAGCGCTACGAGGGCAACGACACGGTGATCGGCGCCGACCTGCACAACGAGCCGCACGGTCAGGCGACCTGGGGCGGCGGCGACAAGGCCACCGACTGGGCCTGGGCGGCGGAGCGCATCGGCAACGAGATCCAGTCCGTGAACAAGGATTGGCTTCTGCTGGTCGAGGGCGTCGAAATCCACCAGAACCAGTGGGAGTGGTGGGGCGGCAACCTGCGCGGCGCCAAGGACCGCCCGATCGAATTCGATCATCCGGACAAGCTGGTCTACTCGGTCCACTCCTACGGCCCGTCCATCCACGAGATGGAGTGGTTCAAGGCCAGCGACTACCCGAACAACCTGCCGGGCCAGTACACCGACAATTGGGGCTGGCTGCTGAAGGAGGACAAGGCGCCGGTGCTGGTCGGCGAGTTCGGCGGCAAGCTGGAGACCGATCAGGACAAGGCCTACATGGCCAAGCTGATCGACTACATGAACGGCGACCTGGACGGCAACGGCACCAACGACCTCGGCGCCGGCAAGGAAGGGGCAAGTTGGACGTATTGGTCGTGGAACCCGAACTCGGGCGACACCGGCGGCATCCTGAAGGACGATTGGCAGACGGTCGACCAGACCAAGTACAACGCCATCAAGGAAGGCCTGTTCGACGGCGGCAGCCCGGCCAAGGCCGCCTGGGCTCCGGCGACGGCGCAGGCGCTTGGCGAGGGCGACATCAACGTCCTGTCCCATACGGTGACCCAGCCGCAGGCGGCGGATCACAGCACCGCCGCCTCGGTGAACGCCGCGCTCGCCGCCCAGACGGTGGAGCTTCCGCCGGTCGACGCCGCGCACGATCCGTCGGCGTTGCATCACGACCCGCTGGACGTCCACACCGGCGCCTGATCGGCGGGCTGGGTGATTGCCCTCGCCCCTCCGGGGAGAGGGAGGGGACCCACCGCGTCAGCGGTGGGGAGGGTGAGGGGGCCGGTGCGCCTGCGGCGCACCGCCAAGGGGCATTCTGCCCCTTGGCAATCCCCTGGCATGGGCTGACGCCCATGCTGCCCCCTCACCCTAACCCTCTCCCCAGAGGGGAGAGGGAATGACGGCAGGGATGGCTGCGAGAGTGTATTGCGCCAGCGTCTTGCCCAAGAGGGAACCCGCCGCTTGCGCCGCGTGTGGGAGGGCGCTAACTATGCCCGTTCCACAAGAGTCGCCGGCCCGCCACAGCGTCGGCCACCTTCAGGCGTCGGAGAGTGTGCGTTGAAGTACGTCAGCACGCGGGGCCAGGCCCCGGTCCTGGGTTTCGAGGAAGTCCTTCTGGCCGGTCTCGCGCGTGACGGCGGCCTCTATGTCCCGGAAAGCTGGCCGCAGTTCTCGGCCGACGAGATCCGCGCGATGCGGGGCCTTCCCTACAGCGAGATCGCCGTGCGCGTCATGCTGCCCTTCCTGGGCGGCGCCATCGCCGAGGACGATTTCCGGGCCATCGTGACGGACGCCTACGCCAGCTTCGACCACGCCGCGGTGGTGCCGCTGGTGCAGCTTGACCAGCGCACCTGGGTGATGGAGCTGTTCCACGGCCCGACGCTCGCTTTCAAGGACGTGGCGCTGCAACTGCTCGGCCGCCTGTTCGACCATGTGCTGGCCAAGCGCGGCGAGCGGGTGACCATCGTCGGCGCCACCTCGGGCGACACCGGCTCCGCCGCCATCGAGGCGTGCCGCGACCGCCGGAACGTCGACATCTTCATCCTGCACCCGAAGGGCCGCACGTCGGAGGTGCAACGCCGGCAGATGACCAGCGTCCTGTCGGACAACGTGCACAACATCGCGCTGCACGGCACCTTCGACGACTGCCAGGATCTGGTGAAGGCGCTGTTCAACGACATGGCCTTCCGCGACAAGATGGGCCTGTCGGCGGTGAACTCGATCAACTGGGCGCGCATCATGGCCCAGATCGTCTATTACTTCGCCGCCGCGGTGGCGCTGGGCGCGCCCGACCGCAAGGTGGCCTTCACCGTGCCCACCGGCAATTTCGGCAACGTCTATGCCGCCTACGGCGCGCGGGCGATGGGGCTGCCGGTGGAGCGGCTGGTCGTGGGCTCCAACGCCAACGACATCCTGGCCCGCTTTTTTGCCAGCGGCACCATGTCGGCGGCTCCGGTCGTGCCCACATTGAGTCCCAGCATGGACATCCAGATCTCCTCCAACTTCGAGCGGCTGCTGTTCGACCTGCTGGGCCGCGACGGCGCCGCCGTGCAGGCCGCCATGGACGGCTTCCGCGCGGAGGGCAAATTCGCCGTCACCGACGCGCAGCTGGCCGAGGCGCACGCGATCTTCGCCGCGGGCCGCGCCGACGACGCCCGGACCATGGACGTCATCAAGGAGGTCTGGGAGAAGACCGGCGGCTATCAGGTCGATCCGCACACCGCCGTCGGCATCCATTCCGCGGCCACCGCCCCGGTCGATCCGTCGGTGCCGGTGGTCGTGATGGCGACCGCCCACCCCGCCAAGTTCCCCGACGCGGTGGAGACGGCCACCGGCCGGCGCCCGGTCCTGCCGCCGCGCCTCGCCGACCTCTACGAGCGGGAGGAGCGGCTGTCCGAGCTGCCCAACGACGTGGCGGCGGTCCAGGAGTTCGTCGTCGCCCGCGCCCGCGCCGCCAAGGAGGCCGCATGAGCATCCGCGTGACCACGCTGCCGAACGGGCTGCGCGTCGCCACCGACACGATGCCCGGCGTGCAGTCGGTCTCGCTCGGCTGCTGGGTCGGGGTCGGCACGCGCAACGAGTCCGCGAGCGTCAACGGCGTGGCGCATCTCGTCGAGCACATGCTGTTCAAGGGCACCGAGCGGCGCTCCGCCTTCCGCATCTCCGAGGAGATCGAGAATGTCGGCGGCCAGCTCAACGCCTACACGACGCGCGAACAGACCGCCTATTACGCCAAGGTCCTGCACGAGGACACGGCGCTGGCGCTCGACCTCATCGCCGACATGCTCCAGAACTCCGTCCTCGACAGCGACGAGCTGGCGCGCGAGCGCACGGTGGTGCTTCAGGAGATCGGTCAGGCCGCCGACACCCCCGACGACATCATCTTCGACCATTTCCAGTCCACCGCCTATCCGGGGCAGGCGCTGGGGCGCCCCGTCCTGGGGTCGTCGGAGATCGTCGGCGCTCTGTCGCGGCCGGCGCTGGTCGACTACATCGACGGCCATTACGGCGCGCCGGGCATCGTCCTGGCCGCCGCCGGGCGGCTGGAGCACGACCGGCTGGTCGACATGGCCCTGTCGGCCTTCGACGGGCTGTCCTCCCGCCCGGCGCCGGAGTCCGAGGACGCGCGCTACGCCGGCGGCGACTTCCGCGAGGCGCGGGACCTGGAGCAGATGCACCTCGTCCTCGGCTTCGACGGGGTGGGGGTGCACGATCCGGACTATTACGCCCATTCGGTGATGTCGACGCTGCTCGGCGGTGGCATGTCTTCCCGCCTCTTCCAGGAGGTGCGGGAGAAGCGCGGGCTGGTCTATTCCATCTACACCTTCTCCGGCGCCTACCGCGACGGCGGGCTGTTCGGCGTCTACGCCGGCACCGGCGAGGACGAGGTGGCGGAGTTGGTCCCGGTCGTCTGCGACGAGCTGATGCGGGTGACCGAGGACGTGACCGAGGAGGAGGTGGCCCGCGCCGCCGCCCAGCTCCGCGCCGGGACGCTGATGGCGCTGGAAAGCTCCATGTCGCGTTGCGAGCAGCTCGGCCAGCAGCTTCTGGCCTACGGGCGCCCCGTGCCGGTGGAGGAGATCGTCGAGAAGATCGGTGCGGTCGACCGCGAGTCCATCGTCCGCGTGGCCCGGCGCCTGCGCGAGAGCCGCCCGACCGTGGCCGCGCTCGGTCCGATCGGACGGCTGGAGGAGTATGACCGCATCGCCGCGCGGTTCCGGTAAGGGACGCGCCAGGGTGGGAGGGGCAGCATGATCCGCCTGCTCGGCGGTGGTCTCATCAGCCCGCCGGCGGTCCGGCTCGACGGGCCGATCTGCTACATCCGCCCGCCGTTGCCGCGGGACTGGCGGGAATGGGCTGACCTGCGGGCGGATTCCCGCGCCTTCCTCACCCCCTGGGAGCCGACCTGGCCGGCGGACGCCCTCACCCGCACCGCCTTCGGGCGCCGGCTGCGGCGGCAGGCGCAGGAATGGCGCGACGACCAGGGCTACAGCTTCCTCGTCTACGACCGGGCGACCGACCGGCTGGTCGGCGGGCTGGGGCTGACCAACCTGCGGCGCGGCGTGGCCCAGATGGCGACGCTCGGCTACTGGGTGGGGCAGCCCTACGCGCGCAACGGCTACATGTCCGGTGCCACCCGG
Source organism: Azospirillum brasilense (assembly GCF_003349955.1). Lineage (GTDB taxonomy): Bacteria > Pseudomonadota > Alphaproteobacteria > Azospirillales > Azospirillaceae > Azospirillum > Azospirillum brasilense_B. Next base: position 27,853 of record NZ_QLKQ01000060.1, on the reverse strand, counting down.
CTGGTGCTGGATTTCGCCTTCGGGCAGTTGGGGCTGCACCGGGTCGAGGCCGCCTGCCTGCCGACCAACGCGCCCAGCCGCGGCCTTCTGGAGAAGGTCGGCTTCACCCACGAAGGCTACGCGCGCGGCTATCTGCGCATCGACGGGGTGTGGCGGGACCATGTCCTCTACGCCATCCTGCGCGAGGAGTGGCGGGGCTAACCCGTCCGGTCGGGGTGACCCGACACCAATTCCCGGCGCTTTGTCCCGGTCGGCTTAACCCGCGGTTAAGGGAGCGGGCGCAGGCTGACGGCATGTCCTTCGCGTTTGCATGAGGCGGATATGTCGTCGAACCCCAATCATTCGAACCCCACCTGGACGAAAGAAAATTCGCTGACCTACACGGTCGAACTGGACGGACGCCGCGTCGACCTGCGCTACGAGGCGTCGGGCTTCCAGAGCGGCTGGGCGGTTTACGCCGGCACCGAGTTGGTCGAGCGGTGCAGCGAGCTGATGCAGGCACGCGGCCTCGCCCTGGCGATCGCCAGCAAGGGTCAGTGAACGACGTTTGATGAGAGGCCCCGCCGCGTGCACTGCGGCGGGTCGTGCCCGTGACCGGGAGGGGACGCCGTCAGGCGTGCCCGGCCTCCGCCGACAGCATGGAGAGGCTGACGCCGAGCTTGGCGATCGAGCGCTCCCATTTGGTGTCCAGCTCGGGATCGAACAGCAGCGTCTCGTCGCAGGGCACGTTCAGCCAGCCGTTCGCCTGGATTTCCGCGTCCAACTGCCCCGGTCCCCAGCCGGCGTAGCCGAGCAGCAGGATGTTGCGCCGCGGCCCACGGTTTTCGGAAATGGCGCGCAGGATGTCGATGGTCGCGGTCAGCGCCACCTCGTCGTCCACCACCAGCGTGCCGTCCCGCACGTAATCGGTCGAATGCAGGACGAATCCGCGCCCGGACTCCACGGGACCGCCATAATGCACGGGCATGTTGGCGATCGGCTCCTGGATTTCGATCTCGAGCTGCTCCAGCAAATCCTCGAAGGTGACCGACCCGAACAGGCGATTGACGACGAGGCCCATGGCGCCGTCTTCGTTGTGGGCACACATGTAGATCACGGTCCGCTGAAAACGCGGGTCCGTCATGCCCGGCATGGCGATCAGCAACTGGCCGGTCAGATAGTCCGAGGACTTGGTCAGGTGCGGCATGGGCGCTATCCTTAGTGTCGGGGGACGGGCGGACCGCTGGGCGGCCACCCGAAGCCGTCTTCGCCCGAGTGTGACAGCACGGGCCAAGCTTTGTCATCCATATACAGCCGCGGCCGATGGGCGGCCCGCTGCGTCTTGATATGAGAACAGTCGGTGCGATGAAAAGGTTTGTTCCGTTCCTGCTCGCCATCCTGGCCTTGGCCGCACCCGGAATGGGGAGGGCGGAGACCGGTTCCTGGGTCACGTCCGGCCCGGTGCAGGCGCGGCTCGTCGCATCGGTCCAGGGGGTGGGCGACCTCGCCAAGATCCCCCTGGGGCTGGAGGTCCGGCTGGAGCCCGGCTGGAAGACCTATTGGCGCACTCCGGGCGATGCCGGCTTCGCGCCGCGGCTGGACTGGTCGGAGTCGCGGAACCTCGCGGCGACGGAACTGGCCTACCCGGCGCCGCACCGCTTCACCGTCCTGGGCTTCGAGACGGCGGGCTACGACGCGGAGGTGCTGTTCCCCATCGCCGCCACCCCGGCGGAGCCCGGAAAGCCGCTCGACCTCGCGCTGAAGGCGGAGCTGTTGGTCTGCTCGACCATCTGCGTTCCGGAGATGGTGGCGCTGTCCCTGTCCATCCCCGAGGGGCCGGCGACTCCGGGTCCGTCGGCCAACGACATCGCCCGCGCCCAGTCCCTGGTGCCCGGCGACGGGCGTGCGTCCGGCCTGACGGTCACGGCGGTGCGCGGGCAGGGGACGGTGCTGGAGGTCGAGGTCACCGCCCGCGAGCCGATGGTCGCCCCCGACGTGTTCGTGGAAACCGACCCGCCGGTGACCTTCGCCGCGCCCAAGAGCCAATTCCTCGACGGCGACCGGCGCGCGATCCTGCGGATGGACGCGACCGACCCGACGCCCGGCCTGGACCTCGCCGGACAGGCGATGACGCTGACCGTGGTGGACGGCAACCGGTCCGTCGAAGCTCCGGCGACCGCTGCGGCCGGGCTTGGCGGTGGTGCCGGGGCGGCTCCGGCCGGGCTGCTGGCCATGCTGGGCGTCGCCCTGCTGGGCGGGCTGATCCTGAACCTGATGCCCTGCGTGCTGCCGGTGCTGTCGCTGAAGCTGCTGTCCATCGTCCAGCACGGCGGACGGGCGCCCGCGGCGGTGCGCGCCGGCTTCCTGGCCTCGGCGGCGGGCATCCTGACCTCCTTCCTGATCCTTGCCGGGGCGCTGGTCGCGGTGAAGGCGGCGGGCGGGGCGGTGGGCTGGGGCATCCAGTTCCAGCAGCCGCTGTTCCTCGTCTTCATGGTCGTTCTGGTGACCCTGTTCGCCGCCAACCTGTGGGGCCTGTTCGAGCTTCCTCTGCCGCGCGCCGTCGCCGACCGTCTGGGCGGACCGGAGGGGCAGGGATTGGGCGGCCAGTTCGCGACGGGTGCCTTCGCCACGCTGCTCGCCACGCCCTGCTCCGCGCCCTTCCTGGGGACGGCGGTGGGCTTCGCGCTGTCGCGTGGGGCGCTGGAGGTGTTCGCCATCTTCGCCGCGCTGGGCGTCGGGCTGGCGCTGCCCTACCTGCTGATCGCCGCCTTCCCGCGCGCCGCGCGCCTGCTGCCGCGTCCGGGGCGCTGGATGGTGGCGCTGCGCCGGGTGCTGGGCGGGGCGCTGGCTCTGACCGCGCTGTGGCTGCTGTCGGTGCTGGTCGTCCAGGTCGGCGAGGTGCCGGCGCTGGCGGTCGCCGTGCTGATGGGCGGGCTGGTCGCCGCGCTGTGGCTGGGCCGCCGCATGGCGGAGACGGCGCGTTGGGCCGGGGCGGCGCTGGCCGGCCTGCTGGCCCTGGTGGCCTTCGCCGTTCCCGCCGTCTTCGGCCCCTCCGCCGGGGCGGCTCCGGTGGCCGAAAGCACGGCGGCGCGCTGGACCGTCTTCGACGAGGCGGCGATCCGCGAGCAGGTGGCCGCCGGGCGCACCGTCTTCGTGGACGTCACCGCCGACTGGTGCATCACCTGTCAGGCGAACAAGAAGCTGGTGCTGAACCGCGGCACCGTCGCGCAACGGCTGGAGGACGCCGGGACGGTGACCGCCATGCGCGCGGACTGGACCCGACCGGACGAGGCCATCGCCCGCTATCTTGCCCGACACGGCCGCTATGGTATTCCCTTCAACATCGTCTATGGTCCGGGGGCTCCGGAGGGCATCGCGCTTCCGGAGCTGCTGACCGAGGGCGCCGTCCTCGACGCGCTCGACCGGGCGTCCGGCACGATCAAACGCTGAAACACAAAAAATTGGGAGTTCAGGAGACATGACCATTCAAGTGGGCGACGCCATCCCGTCCGTCACGCTGAAGCACCTGACCGACAACGGGATGCAGGACGTCACCACCGACGCGCTGTTCAAGGGCAAGACGGTGGTGCTGTTCTCGGTGCCGGGCGCCTTCACCCCGACCTGCTCCGCCAAGCATCTGCCGGGCTTCGTCCAGAAGGCCGAGGACCTGAAGGCCAAGGGCGTGGACGAGATCGTCTGCCTCGCCGTCAACGATCCCTTCGTGATGCGCGCCTGGGGCGAGAAGAGCGGAGTCGGCGGCAAGGTCACCATGCTGCCGGACGGCAACGCCGCGCTGACGCAGGCGCTGGGCCTGACGATGGACGGCACGGGCTACGGCCTCGGCCTGCGCGGCCAGCGCTTCGCCCTGGTCGCCAAGGACGGCAAGGTGACCCACCTCGCCGTGGAGAAGCCGGGCCAGTTCGAGGTGTCCTCGGCCGAAGCGGTGCTGGGCGCGCTGTAAGGGGAGCAAAGCAACCCTGGGCGTCATGATAAACCCTCTCCCCTCTGGGGAGAGGGTGGCCCGTAGGGCCGGTGAGGGGGTTGCGCTTGTGCCGGACATTCCGCCACGCGCAACCCCCTCACCCTGACCCTCTCCCCAGAGGGGAGAGGGAATTGTGCATAGGTTCTCGTTCAAGTCACCGTCGTGCGGTCCCAGGTGGTGTCGGCAACGCCGCGTTCCCGCAGCTTCGCCTTCTGCACCTTGGCGGTCGGCGTCTTGGGGAAGGCGTCCACGATGTCGATGTAGCGGGGCTGGGCGTAGCGCGGCAGTTCACGCTCGGCGTAGGCCGCCACGGCCTCCGGCGTCAGGGCCGCACCCGGCGCGGCGACCAGGGCGACCATGATCTCGTCCTCCGCCCCCGGAATGCCCGCCGGCACGGCGTAGGCCGCGACCTCCGCCACGCCCTCCAGCCGCGACAGCACGGTCTCCACCTCGTAGGACGAGACGTTCTCGCCGCGGCGGCGGATGCAGTCCTTGATGCGGTCCACGAAGGTGACGTAGCCCTCGTCGTCCATCACCGCGGCGTCGCCCGTGTGGAACCACAGGTTCCGCCACGCCTCCACCGTCTTGTCGGGCATCCGGTGATAGCCGGACAGGAAGCCGAAGGCCGCCTTCGGGCGCACCATGACCTCGCCGACCTGACCGCGCGGCACCGGGATGTCGGTCTGCGGGTCGCGGATCTCCACCTCGAAGTAACGGTCGTAGACCTTGCCGCAGGTGCCGGGGCGCGGCTTGCCCATCTCGGCGTAGAGCGGGATGTTCACCTCGGTCATGCCATACAGGCTGATGACGTCGCGGACGCCGAAGCGCTCGCGCAGCACCCGTTCGGTGTCCGCCGGGTTGGGGGCGGCGCCGACGAGGCGCAGGGGGTGGTCGCGGTCGTCGGGGCGCGGCGGTTGGGCCACCACGAAGGCAGTGACGGCGCCCAGCGAGTTGGTCACCGTGCAGCCATGGCGCCGGATGTCGTCCAGCCAAGCCGACGCGCTGAACCGCTCGCGCAGCACCGCCGACCCGCCGGAGATCATCGCGGCGTAGAGCTGCATGTAGAGCCCGTTGGCGTGGAACAGCGGCAGGCAGATGTAGAAGCGGTCCTCGTCGGTCAGCGCGAAATTGTCGATGGAGCCCAGCCCGAACAGGAAGCCGTGGCCGTGCGGCATCAGCACGCCCTTCGACAGGCCGGTGGTGCCCGACGTGTACATGATGCAGGCGTCGTCGCCGGCGCGGGGCAGGGGGCCGTCGTAGGGGGCGGCGTCGCGCCAGCCCTCCAGCGCGGTGTGCGGCGACTCCGCCGCGGCACCGGGAATCACCAGCCCGCGCAGCGCGGTCAGGCGTGGCGCGATGTCGGTGATGCGGTCGGCCAGGGCGGCATCGACCACCGCCAGGGCGGCCCCGGCGTTCTCCAACTGGTGCTCCAGGAAGCCGCCCTTCAGCTCGGTGTTCAGCGCGACCATGACGGCGCCCAGCCGCCCCAGCCCCAGCCACACGCGCACGAAGTCCAGCCCGTTCGGCAGCATCACCGCCACGGTGTCGCCCGGCTTCACGCCCAGCCCGGCGAAGAAGCCGGCCACGCGCCCGGCCTGCTCCTGCGCCTCGGCGTAGGTCAGGGACTCGCCGCCGATCATCGTGACAAACGTCTTGCCGCCGCGTTCGGCGGCCTGATGGGCCAGCACCTCGGGCAGCACCCAGCGGGCTTGGTTCCGCAAATGCGGATACATCTCGGTCTCCTCCCAACGATCTTTCGTCGTTCGTTATCGGAGGGAGCCTAACGGGACGGCGGGTCCGCCGTCCACAAACCCTTGAGGATGATAAGCCTTCGCCGGAGGGGCATCAGCCCCGCGCGGCCTGCCGGACGTCGGCGACGCCCTGGCGGGCCAGCGCGTCGGCCCGTTCGTTCTCCGGATGGCCGGCGTGGCCGCGGACCCAATGGAACTCGATCCGATGCTGCCGCTTCGCCTCGTCCAGGCGGCGCCACAAATCCTCGTTCTTCACCGGCTTCTTGTCGGCGGTCTTCCAGCCACGGGCCTTCCAGCCGTGAATCCACTGGGTGATGCCGTTCTTCACATACTCGCTGTCGGTGTAGAGCCGCACCTCCATGGGCCGCTTCAGGGCTTCCAGCGCCTGGATGGCGGCCATCAGCTCCATGCGGTTGTTGGTGGTGGCCGGCTCGCCGCCGTACAGCTCCTTCTCCACCCCGTTGTAGCGCAGGATGGCCCCCCAGCCGCCGGGGCCGGGGTTGCCGCTGCACGCACCGTCGGTGAAGATGTCGACGACCTTCGGCGCGCTCTCGCCGCCGGTGCCGCCCCCGCCATTAGTCTCCGTCGTGTCCGTCATGGCGTCAGACCTGATAGCTGCCGCCGTCGTCGAGCGCGTAGTCGCCGAGCCCGCGGACGGTCTGGTGGAAGCGCAGCTTGCGCAGATATTCCAGCGGGTCCTTCGGGCGCACGAAGGCCCCCGGCGGATGGTTCAGCCAGTCGTAGAGGCGCGTCAGCAGGAAGCGCAGGGCGCTGCCACGGCACAGCCAGGGCAGGGCGGTCAGCTCCTCCGGCGACAGGGGGCGGACCTTCTGGTAGCTGGTCAGCAGCATCCGCGCCTTGGTGGCGTTGAACGACCCGTCGACCTCGAAGCACCAGGCGTTCATGCAGATCGCGATGTCGTAGGCCAGGAAGTCGTTGCAGGCGAAGTAGAAGTCGATCAGGCCGGACAGCCCGTCGCCGCGGAAGAACACGTTGTCGGGGAACAGGTCGGCGTGGATGACCCCGGACGGCAGACCGGCGGGCCAGTTGGCCTCCAGTGCTGCAAGCTCCGCCTCCAGCGTCGCGCGCAGGTCGCGGGCCACCTCGTCGGCGCGCGGCGCGCATTTGCCGGCAAGGTCCTTCCAGCCGTCCAGTGACAGGGCGTTGGGACGCTCCATCCGGAAGTCGGCGACGGCCAGATGCAGGCGGGCCAGCGCCGTCCCCAGCTCCGCGCAATGGTGCGGCGTGATGCGGCGCGGCCACATGCCGGCCAGAAAGGTGACGATCACCGCCGGGCGCCCGGCCAGCTCGCGCAGGGCCTGCCCGTCCGTCCCCTGGACCGGCAGCGGGCAGGCGATGCCCTTGTCGGCGAGATGCTCCATCAGGCCCAGGAAGAAGGGCAGATCCTCCCGCCGGGTGCGCTTCTCGTAGAGCGTCAGGATGTAGGGGCCGCGCTCCGTCACCAGAAGGAAGTTGGAATTCTCCACCCCCTCCGCGATGCCCTTGCAGGACAGGACGGCGCCCAGATCGTACTGGGCGATGAAAGCGTTCAGCTCGTCGTCGGTGACTTCGGTGTATACGGCCATGCCAGCGCCTTACCGGGATTCGGGGCGCCGGTCAATGCCGCCGCAACCGTTCACTCCTGGGCCGCTCACAGGGCGATGCCGTCGTAAAGCGCCGCCAGCGGAAGCTCCGCCCCGATGGAGGCCAGCGGCAGCGTGGCGTCTTCGGTGAAATCCTCGACGATCCAGCGCCGCCCGTCGCGGCGCCAGAGCTGCGCCCGGACGGTGCGGCTGTCCACCAGCAGCACCTCCTGCACGGAGGGGATCTGCATATAGTCAGGCACCTTGGTGCCGCGGTCGTGGCTGGCCGTGCTGTCGGACAGGATCTCGACCACCAGCACCGGGTTCGGCGTCGCGCGTTGGCCGGGCTGGTGGGGCGAGCAAGTGACGGCGATGTCGGCCTCGTAGAAGCGGTCGGCACGGTCGTCGCGTTCGATGGCCGCTTCGGATAGAACACGGCAGGGCGGGCGCAAACGCCGGCGGACCTCGTAAACAACGTTCGCGGCGATCTGGCTGTGTGCCTGGGAGCAGGCGTTCATCGCCCGCGGCTGCCCGCCGACCAGCTCGTAGCGCGTGTCCGGCTCCTGCCGGTCGGCCCAGGCGAGGAACTCGTCGATGTCCATCTTCTGGATTGCGGGCGCGCCCATGAACGTCTCCTTCGCGAAGGCCGATCCCCGGATTATGCGTCCGCCGGGACCGGACGGGAAGGGGCGCCGCCGTCCAGCAGCGGCTTCGGCAGCTTGAAGGTGATGTCCTCGAAGGCGGTGCGCAGTTCCTCCACCGTCACAGCGTAGCGGGCGCGGGCGGCCTCCATGACCTCCTCCACCAGCACCTCGGGGGCCGACGCTCCGGCAGTGATGCCCAGCGTGGCGACTCCGTCGAGCGCCGACCAGTCGATGTCAGCCGCGCGCTGGACGAGCTGGGCGCGCTGGCAGCCATGGATCTTCGCCACTTCGACCAGCCGCTTGGAGTTGGAGGAGTTCGGCGCGCCCAGCACCAGCAGGGCGTCCACCTTGGGTGCTATGGCCTTCACCGCCTGCTGGCGGTTGGTGGTGGCGTAGCAGATGTCCTCCTTCTTCGGCCCGCCGATGGACGGGAAGCGGGCCTGGAGAGCGGCGACGATGCTGGCCGTCTCGTCCACCGACAGGGTGGTCTGGGTGGCGTAGGCGAGGTTCTCCGGGTCGGCCACCTGGACCGTCGCCACATCCTCCACCGTCTCCACCAGAACCACCGCGCCTTCGGGCAGCTGGCCCATGGTGCCGATCACCTCCGGATGGCCGGCGTGGCCGATCAGCACGATCTGGCGCCCTTCGTTGAAGTGGCGCTCGGCCTCGCGGTGCACCTTGCTGACCAGCGGGCAGGTGGCGTCGAGGTAGAACAGGCCGCGCTGCTCCGCCGCCGCCGGGACCGACTTCGGCACGCCGTGGGCGGAGAAGACCACCGGCACGCCGTCGGGCACCTGATCCAGCTCGTCCACGAAGATGGCGCCCTTGGCCTCCAGGCTCTGCACCACGAATCGGTTGTGGACGATCTCGTGCCGGACATAGACGGGGGCGCCGAACCGCTCCAGCGCCACCTCCACGATCTGGATCGCGCGGTCCACGCCGGCGCAGAAGCCACGGGGGGCCGCGAGCAGGATGGTCAGGGGCGTCTGGGTCATGCGCGTCGTTCCGGTGTCTCGAAAAAGGGGGTGTCGGGGTTCGTTCGTCGCAGCGGTGGCGTGGCCTTGTGCCGGCCCCACCGCTTCTCTAAAGTCGTGGCAGAACACACCCTTCCAACCGTTAGGCCAGACCGATGGACCGCCGCCGCGACCGTAATATAGGAACCCCCGCCCGGAAAAGCCCGCGGGCGCTTGCACTCGCGAGTCTGGGTGCAGGTTTCGGTGTCTTGGCGCTCGCCGGCTGCTCCGGACTCGGGGGAGCGAACACGCCCGCGGACGCGGCGCTGGCCTGCCCGAAGGTGTCCATCGTCCGCGATCTGGCGGAGGTCACCCAGTTCCGCAACGGGGGCGGGCGCGACCTGACGGACGTGACCTCCCGCGCGGCGCTGGCCGACTATTCCGGCAACTGCGACTACACCAGCGACGGCGTCACGGTGAACGTGAACGTCTTCCTGATCGCGGAGCGCGGACCGGCGATGCAGGGCAACACGGCGAACTACCGCTATTTCGTCGCCGTCGCCAAGCCGGGCGAGGAGGCGCCGACCACCAAGACGGAGTTCGACACCTCCGTGACCTTCGAGTCCGGCAAGCTCCGCTCCGGCAGCCGCGAGGAGCTGGCGCCGAAGATCCCGCTGCCCAAGGACGCCAACGGCAAGGACTGGAAGATTTTCCTGGGGTTCCAGCTGACGCCGGAGCAGCTGGCCTTCAACCGGGCTCAGATGAAGCAGTGATCGGGTAAGGGGAAAAGGACTCATGGCCAGCGCACCGGTCGCCGCGACCAAGGAACCCATCGTCATCGAGCTGGAAGCCGGCAAGACCTACTGGTGGTGCAGGTGCGGGCGCAGCGCCAAGCAGCCGCTGTGCGACGGCAAACACGCCGGAACCGGGCTGGAGCCGATGAAGTTCGCTCCCGCCACCTCCATGAAGGCGCGCTTCTGTGGCTGCAAGGCGACGAAGAAGCCGCCTTTCTGCGATGGCAGCCATCTGGACCTGACGTGAGCGTCGCCGGGACCCCAGCGAACCTCGATTGACATTCGCAAAGGTCTCGGTAGGTTAAACGGCACAAGCCGACGATCCCTCGCGGGAGAGATCATTGCCCGGCCACCGGAAAACCGGATGCCGGGCAATGGCGCCGAAGGAGCAACCGCCCCGGAAACTCTCAGGCAAAAGGACCGCAAGGGGGATAAGGCAACTCTGGAAAGCAGCTTCGTCCGCACACAGCGGACGACGGCTCACCGAAGGAGTAAACCGGTTGTCGAGGGTTGGACCCCGCCGGTGAATCTCTCAGGTCCAGGACAGAGGGGGCAGGACTCGCGCCAATCCCGGCGCGGGTTGTGCGACCCTATGTCGGAGGACCCGCGTGACCGAGGCTTCTGAGTCCCTCAAGACAACGCCGCTGCACAGCCTCCATCTGGAGCTGAAGGGCAAGATGGTGCCCTTCGCCGGCTACGACATGCCGGTGCAGTACCCGCTCGGCATCCTCAAGGAACACCAGCACACCCGCGCCAAGGCCGGGCTGTTCGACGTGTCGCACATGGGGCAGGTGCGCCTGACCGGCGAGGACCCGGCCGCCGCCCTGGAGTCGCTGGTTCCCGGCGACATCAAGGGGTTGGCCCGCGGGCGCATGCGCTACACGCTGTTCCTGAACGAGCAGGGCGGCATCCTGGATGACCTGATGGTCACCAACGCCGGCGACCACCTGTTCCTGGTCGTCAACGCCGCCCGCAAGGACCACGACGTCGCCCACATGCGCGAGCGGCTGAAGGGCAAGGCCGAGGTGGAACTGCTGGACGACCTCGCCCTGATGGCCCTTCAGGGGCCGGAGGCCGCGGCGGTGCTGGGTCGCTTCATCCCCGAAGCGGCCACCATGAAGTTCATGAGCTATCTGCCGGCCACCTTCAACGGCATCCCCGTCATCATCACCCGCTCCGGCTACACCGGCGAGGACGGCTACGAGATCTCCTGCGACACGTCCGACGCCGAGACCATCGCCCGCGCCCTCTTGGCCGAGGACGAGGTCGAGGCCATCGGGCTGGGCGCGCGCGACTCGCTGCGGCTGGAGGCCGGGCTCTGCCTCTACGGCCACGACATTGACGAGACGACGACTCCGGTCGAAGCCGGCCTGGAATGGGCGCTGTCCAAGCGCCGCCGGGAGGAGGGCGGCTTCCCCGGTTACGCCATCATCAAGGACCAGCTCGCCAACGGCGCCCCGCGCCGCCGCGTCGGCTTCCAGCCGGACGGCCGCCAGCCGGCCCGCGAGCACACCGACGTCTGCGACGCGGACGGACAAAAGATCGGCGAGGTGACCAGCGGCGGCTTCGGCCCCACCGCCTCGGCCCCGGTCGCCATGGGCTACGTGGACCGCGCGCACGCCGCCGTGGGCACGCCGGTCCAGCTCATGGTCCGCGGCAAGCCGCTGGCCGCCAAGGTCGCCGCCATGCCCTTCGTGCCGCAGCGCTACTACCGCGGCTGAGAATCACACGCGGGCAATCCAAGAACCGTTTCGAACAGGGGACAACCATGACCATCAAGTACACCAAGGACCATGAGTGGGTCCGCGTCGAGGGCGATGTCGGCACCGTCGGCGTCAGCGACCACGCCCAGCACCAGCTCGGCGACGTCGTGTTCGTCGAACTGCCGGACGTCGGCCGCCAGCTCGCCCAGGGCAAGGAAGCCGCCGTCGTGGAGTCGGTGAAGGCCGCCAGCGACGTGTTCGCTCCGGTCTCCGGCGAGGTGATCGAGGCCAACGCCGATCTGGAGAACGACCCGTCGCTGGTCAACGCCGGGGCCGAGACCACCGGCTGGTTCTTCAAGCTTCGCCTCAGCAACCCGGCGGAGCTGGACGGGCTGATGGACGAAGCCGCCTACAAGGCCTTCGTGGAAGGGCAAGCCTGAGATGCGCTACCTGCCCCTGACCGAGGCCGACCGGCGCTCCATGCTGGAGGCCATCGGCGTGCCGTCGGTGGACGAGCTGTTCCGCGACGTGCCCGAGGCCGCCCGCCTCTCCGGCCCGATCGAGGGGCTGTCCAACCATATGGGCGAGCTTGAGGTCGATCGCGCCCTGTCGGCGATGGCGGGGAAGAACCTGCCCGCCGGCAGCGTGCCGAGCTTCCTCGGCGCCGGCGCCTACCGCCACCACATCCCGGCGACGGTGGACCATCTGGTGCAGCGCGGCGAGTTCCTGACCGCCTACACCCCGTACCAGCCGGAGGTGAGCCAGGGCACGCTGCAGGTCCTTTTCGAGTTCCAGACCCAGGTCTCGCTGCTGACCGGCATGGACGTCGCCAACGCCTCCATGTACGACGGCGCCACCGCCTGCGCGGAAGCCGTGATGATGGCCAACCGCGTCACCCGGCGGAAGAAGGCCGTCCTGTCCGGCGGCCTGCACCCGCATTACCGCGACACGACGACGACCGACGCCCGGTTTATCGGTTTCGAGACGGTGGTGATGCCGCCGGCCCCGACCGGCGGCGAGGACCTGCTGGCCGCGGTCGACGGCGACACCTCCTGCGTCGTCGTGCAGAACCCCGACGTGTTCGGCCATGTCCGCGACTACACGGAGCTGGGCAAGGCCTGCCAGGCGAAGGGCGCTCTGCTGATCGTCGTGGTGACGGAGGCCGTGTCGCTCGGCCTGCTGACTCCGCCCGGCGCCATGGGCGCCGACATCGTGGCGGCGGAAGGCCAGTCTTTGGGCAACGCGCTGAACTTCGGCGGCCCCTATGTCGGGTTGTTCGCGGTGAAGGAGAAGCTGGTCCGCCAGATGCCGGGCCGCCTCTGCGGCCAGACTGTGGACGCCGATGGGCGGCGCGGCTTCGTGCTGACGCTCTCCACCCGTGAGCAGCACATTCGCCGCGAGAAGGCGACCTCGAACATCTGCACCAATTCCGGCCTGTGCGCGCTGGCCTTCTCCATCCATCTCAGCCTGCTCGGGGAGGAGGGCTTCACCCGGCTCGCCGAGATCAACCACGCCAAGGCCGTTCAACTGGCCGACAAGCTGGCGTCGGTGACGGGCGTCGAGATCGTCAACGGCAGCTTCTTCAACGAATTCACCGTGAAGCTGCCGAAGCCGGCGGCGGAGGTCGTGGAGGCGCTGGCGCAGCGCGGCATCCTGGGCGGCGTTCCGGCCTCCCGCCTGTTCGGCGGCGGGCTCGACGACCTGCTGATCGTGGCCGCCACCGAGACCAACACCCAGTCCGACATGGACGCCTTCGCCACCGCCCTCGCCGAGGTTCTGTGATGAGCATGAACAACCAGGGTCGCCCGACCGGCATTGCCGAAGGCTCGGACAGCGCCGTTCCGCAGACCGTCACCGGCAACCGCGGCCTACAGATCGAGGAGCCGCTGATCTTCGAACAGGACAGCGCCGGGCGCTGCGGCGTCGACCTGCCGGAGGTCCCGGCGGTGGCGTCGCGCCTGGGGGCGGTGAAGCAGCGCGGCCGGATCGGCCTGCCGGGCCTCGCCGAGCCGCAGGTGGTCCGCCACTACACCCGCTTGTCGCAGAAGAACTACGCCATCGACAGCGGCCTGTACCCGCTCGGCTCCTGCACGATGAAGCACAACCCGCGCCTGAACGAGAAGATGGCGCGGCTGCCGGGCTTCGCCGACGTCCACCCGCTCCAGCCCGAAAGCACGGTGCAGGGCGCCTTGGAGCTGATGGCGGAGCTGGGCCGCTGGCTCGCCACGCTGACCGGCATGGCGGCGGTGACTCTGGCCCCGGCGGCGGGCGCGCACGGCGAGATGTGCGGCATCATGGCGATCCGCTCCGCCCATGACGCCAAGGGGGATAAGGGCCGCACCAAGATCCTCGTCCCGGAAAGCGCCCACGGCACCAACCCGGCGACCGCCGCCGCCTGCGGCTACGCCGTCGAGGCGATCCCGGCGACCGAGGACGGGCGCGTCGATCTGGCGGCGCTGAAGGCCAAGCTCGGTCCCGACGTCGCCGGGCTGATGCTGACCAACCCGAACACCTGCGGCCTGTTCGAGCGCGACATCATCACCATCGCCGAGGCGGTGCACGCGGCGGGCGCCTATTTCTACTGCGACGGCGCCAACTTCAACGCCATTGTCGGGCGGGTGCGTCCGGCCGACCTCGGCATCGACGTGATGCACATCAACCTGCACAAGACCTTCTCGACGCCGCACGGCGGCGGCGGTCCGGGCTCCGGCCCGGTGGTCTTCGCGGAGTCGCTGGCCCCCTTCGTCCCGGTGCCCTATGTGGTGCAGGACAAGGACGGCGCCTTCCGTCTGGTCGAGCAGGCCGGCGACGGCCCGGCCTTCGGGCGGATGAAGGCGTTCCACGGCCAGATGGGCATGTTCGTCCGCGCGCTCGCCTACATGATGAGCCACGGCGCCGACGGTCTGCGGCAGGTGGCGAACGACGCGGTGCTGAACGCGAACTACCTGCTGGCCCGCCTTCAGGATGTGATGACGCCGTCCTTCGAGGGGCCGTGCATGCATGAATGCCTGTTCGACGACCGCTTCCTGAAGGGCACGGGGGTGACCACGCTCGACATCGCCAAGGCGCTGATCGACGAGGGTTTCCACCCGATGACCATGTACTTCCCGCTGGTCGTGCATGGCGCGTTGCTGATCGAACCGACCGAGACCGAGTCGAAGGCCAGCCTAGACCAGTTCGTCACCGCCCTGCGCGCCCTGGCGGAGCGGGCCAAGGTCGGCGACGTGGCCTATTTCCAGGGCGCCCCGCGCCTGACCCCGCGCCGTCGTCTGGATGAGACCGCTGCGGCGCGCAAGCCGGTGCTGCGGTGGACACCGGCGGTGGAGCCGGAAAAGGTCGCGGCGGAGTAAGGTTTTGCCCCCTCCCTAACCCTCCCCCGCTGCGCAGGGGAGGGGACAAACTCCCTCTCCTGCGAAGCGGGGGAGGGAAGGGGCCCATGCGAAGCATGGGAAGGGTGGGGGCAAGCCCCTCACCGCTGATCCAGCTTCACCTCGATGCGCCGATTCCGCGCCAGCGCCTCGTCGCTGGTGCCGGGGTCGAGCGGCTGGTATTCGCCGAAGCCGGCGGCGGCCAGACGGTCCGCCGGAATCCCCTGGTCGATCAAGTACTTCACCACAGAGATCGCGCGCGCCGCCGACAGCTCCCAGTTCGAGGCGAACTGGATGCGCACCGGGCGCGAGTCGGTGTGGCCGTCCACGCGCAGCACCCAGTTGATGTCCGGCGGGATGGTCCGGCCGATCTCGATCAGCGTGCGCGCCAGCTCCGCCAGCCGTTGCTTGCCGGCCTCCTCCAGAGTCGCCGAGCCGGAGGGGAACAGAAGCTCCGACTGGAAGACGAAACGGTCGCCGACGATGCGCACGTCCTGCCGGTTGCCCAGCGCCTCGCGCACCCGCCCGAAGAACTCCGAGCGGTAGCGGGCGAGATCCTGCACCTTGGCGGCCAGCGCCTGGTTCAGCCGTGAGCCGAGTTCGGCGATCTGGACCTGCTGCTCCTCCGCCTTCTTCTCCGAGATTTCCAGCGCGGCGCCGATGCGGGCGAGCTGTTCGCGCAGGGCGGCCATCTGCCGGTTCAGCAGGTCCACCTGCTCGTTCGCCTTGCCGGTCGCCCCCTGCTCGGCGGACAGCGAGGCCATCAGCTCGGTGATGCGGATGTCGCGCTTTTCGATGTCCTTTTGCGCGAGCATCGTCTTCTCATCGGCGCTGGCGAGCCGTGTCTCCAGCGCCTTGGAACGGTCACGCTCCCCGCCCAGCTCGGCCAGCAGGGCCTGACGCTGCTCCTCGGTCAGGCGTTGCTGCGCGGCCGCGGCGGCCAGTTCGCCTTCCAGCTTGGTCCGGGCCTCGCGCAGCGCCTTGAGGTCGGCCTGGAGGCTGGCGGCCTCGGCCAGCTTCAGCTCGATGGTCTCCTTGTCGGCGCGGATCGTGCGCTGCAGCTCCTCCGCCGCACGGGTGGCGTGGTCGAGGTCCCCCTGGAGCGTGGCGATGCGGCCGGTCATAGTGTCCCGCGCCGCGACGGAGCCCTGGAGTTCCGCCGACAGTTGGGCGACGTTGATGCGCAGGTCGGCGTTGGCGTCCCGCTCCAGAGCCAGCAGGTCGTTCAGCTCCGCCACCTTGCGGTTCAGGCTGCCGAGCTGCTCGTCACGCCCGGTCAGGGCGGTCGCCATGTAGAACTGGGCGACGACGAAGATCATCAGCAGGAAGATGACCACCATGACGAGGGACGACAGCGCGTCCACCCATCCGGGCCATGCGCTGGCCTCGCGGTGGCCGTTGCGGCGGCTGATGCTGGGCATGGCGGGGTGTCCCTCCGGACGGACAGGGGGTAGGCGTCAGCGCCGTTCCGATCAGCGCTGTTCCGATTCTTCGGCCAGGGCGGCGATGGTGCGGGCCAGCAGCTTGATCTCGCTGCGGATCTCCTGCACCCCCTGGACCCGGCCGGTGGAGGATTCCTCGACCAGGCGGGCGAGGTAGATGTCCATGTTGCGCAGATGCTGGCGCGAGGCGTCGTCGAAGCCGCCGATCGCCGCGTCGGACAGCCGGTCGAGCAGCCCCTTCATCTCCAGCTGGCTCTCGCCCAGCCGCAGGAGGAGCTGCTGTTCGGCGCGCATCTGGTCGGTCAGCGTGCTCAGCCGTTCGGTCAGGGCCATCAGGTTGGCGTTGGCCGAGCGGCGCCCCTCCTCGGCGGTGGCGACGGTGCGCTGGAGCGAATCGAGGTTTTCCGCCGTCTGCTCCAGAAGCGCCGTCAGATAGGCCGGCATCGACTGGTCGCCGGTCTCCAGGCTGCCGCCGGCCCCGCTGGAGAGGCGGGTGGCGCCGGACAGCCAGTCCTCGACATCCTGGAAGAAGCGGTTGTGCGCCTGGCTGGCCTGAAGCTCCAGGAAGCCCAGCACCAGCGAGCCGGCCAGACCGAACAGCGAGGAGCTGAAGGCCGTGCCCATGCCGGTCAGCGGCGCTTCCAGCCCGTGCTGGAGGTTGTTGAACATCGCCCCGACATCGCCGCCCTGCACCGACAGACCGCCGATGACCGAGCCGACCGACTGCACGGTGTGCAGCAGGCCCCAGAAGGTGCCGAGCAGGCCGAGGAAGATCAGCAGGCCGATCAGGTAGCGCGACAGCTCGCGCGACTCGTCCAGCCGCGAGGCGATGCCGTCGAGCAGCGAGCGCATCGACAGCGCCGACAGGGTCAGCCGGCCGCGCCGTTCCCGCAGCATGCGCGCCATCGGGGCGAGCAGAACCGGCTCCGGCGCGGCGACGGCGGGGTTGCCGGACTGGAAATGCTCCAGCCACGCCACCTCGGGCCGCAGCATCAGCACTTGGCGGAAGATGAACAGGATGCCGGCGAGCAGCGTGCCGAGGATCAGCCCGTTCAGCGCCGGGTTGTTCATGAAGGCGGCGCGCAGGGCCGGGAACAGCAGGGCCGTCACGCTTCCCACGACCACCAGGAAGAGGATCATCCGTGTCAGGAAGCGCTCCGGGCGCGTCATCGGGGAAGGCTCCTCAAGAGGGTGGGACGACGGGGCGATGGCGGCCATGGGCACTCTCGTCCAGGGGAAGGGTCAGGCGTCGGTACGGGTTACAGGGGGCAACTCACTGGTTCAGGAACTCCACGTCCAGCCGGTCCGGCGCGCCACCGGCCGCCTCCATGCCCAGGGCCCGGATGTCCACACGCGTGCTGGCGATGCCGGCGGTTCCCAACCGCTCGCGGACGGCCAGCGCGCGGGCCAGTGACAGCTGCCGCGCTTCACGCGCCGTCTCCGGCGTGCCGCTGGCGTAGGAGCGGATCTGCAGGCGAAGCTGCGGGTTGGCGTTCATGCGCTCGGCGATGGCGTTCAGGCGTGTCTGGGCCGGTTCCGTCAGGGCGGTGGCGGTGCCGTCGAACAGCACGGTCAACGGCTCCATCCGGGGCAGGGCGGGCGCTGACGGCGCTTTCGGAATCGGCGGTGGCAGGGCTGCGGTTTGCGTCCGGTCGGGCGGTGGCGATGCCGCCGGCCGGTTGCTGGCCGGAACCGGAGGCGCGCCTTCCGGCATGGCCGGCGGGGGCGGGCTGGCGCCGACCGAAAGCTGCGGCAGGTCCGGCGCGGTCATCAGTGTCGGGGCCCGGAAGACCGGCGGGGCCGGCGGGGCCGGCGGCGGGAAGATGTCGGGCCGCGGCGGGATCGGCAGCGGCTGCGCGTTCTCCAGCGTCAGACCGCCCGTGTTGGCGGCGGCGGTCTGGGGCGGCGCGGCGCTGGTCGGGGGCGGCGCGGTGCCGGGCGAGGAGCAGGCGGTCACGGCCAGGGACAGCGCCACGGCCGCGGCGGCGGAAAGGACGCGCGGGGGTACCGTCCGCCCGGCGGGCGCGTTCGGAGAACGGCTTATGCGTCCGACAATCCTCATGGTGACCAGCGCGTTGTTCCCAGTGACACGGAAAAGCGTTGGTACCATAGCCCTTCGATCGGCGTAGGGACAACGCCCTTTGGGCCGCGCGGGGTGTTTCCCCACCAAAGCGCGGCCCTTGCTACCCCAACGTCATGAAGGGCTTATGGCTCGGCCGGAGGTCAGCCCTGACCGGCGTCCGCCGCACCCGTGGGCGCGGAGCGCACCTTGCGTTCCGTGGCACCGCGCAGGATCTTGGCGATCGGCAGGTGGAAATGGGCGTTGGCCGCCAGGATCGTGCCGCCGAACACCGGGTTGCGCCCGCCGCCGATCTCACCGACGAAGCCGCCGGCCTCGGTGACCAGGAGCTGGCCGGCCGCGGCGTCCCAGGGGGCGAGGCCGCGCTCCCAATAGCCGTCGTAGCGGCCCGCCGCGACGTAGGCGAGGTCGAGCGAGGCGGCGCCGAAGCGGCGGATGCCCGCGACCTCCTTCATCAGGGCCTCGGCCTCCACCAGGAAGCCGGCATGGTCGCCGCGGCCCTTGAACGGGATGCCGGTGGCGATCACCGCGTCGGCGAGGTTGCGGCGCTCCGACACGCGCAGGCGCTGGTGGTTGAGGAACGCGCCCTGGCCCTTCTCGGCCCAGAACATCTGGTCGTGCACCGGCTCGTACACGACGCCGGCGACGATCTCGCCGTTCTTCTCCGCGGCGATGGAGATCGCCCAGTGCGGGATGCCGTGCAGGAAGTTGGTGGTGCCGTCCAGCGGATCGACGATCCAGCGGGCGGTCGGGTCGCTGCCCTTGCTGGCGCCCGTCTCCTCCATGAGGAAGCCGAAATCCGGGCGGGCCTTCTGCAGCTCTTCGCGCAGCAGCTTTTCCGCCTTCATGTCGGCGGCGGACACGAAGTCCGCCGGACCCTTGCGCGACACCTGGAGGTGCTCGACCTCGCCGAAGTCGCGGACAAGGCCGCGGGCCGCCTTTTCGGCGGCGCGGACCATCACGTTGATAAGGGCGGAGCGGGTGGCCATGGGCGTGCTTTATCTCGTGCGGAACCGGAAAAAGAATACACCGGCCCCTGCCTTAAGCGAGAGCCGGTGCGCAGAAAAACAGCCGGGACGGTCAGTCCTTGGCGCGCTCGACATACTCGCCGGTCTGGGTGTCGACGACGACGCGGGTGCCCGACTCGATGTGCGGCGGCACCAGGATCGACACGCCGTTCTCCAGCTTCGCCGGCTTGTAGGAGGAGGAGGCCGTCTGGCCCTTCACCACCGGGTCGGCCTCGGTGATCTGCAGGGTGACCTTGCCGGGGATCTCGACGCCGAGCGGCGCGCCTTCGAAGGACTGCACGGTGACTTCCATGCCGTCCTGCAGGAACACCTTCTGGTCGCCGATGATCTCGCCGGGGATGGCGGTCTGCTCGTAGCTTTCCTTGTCCATGAAGGTGTAGCTGTCGCCTTCCGCGAACAGGAAGGTCATCTCGTGCTCGTCCAGGCGGGCGCGCTCGACCGTCTCCTGGGTGCGGAAGCGCTCGATCGACTTGTTGCCGGTGCGCACATCCTTCATTTCAAGCTGGATGAAGGCGCCGCCCTTGCCGGGTTGGACGATGGCGGTCTTCGTGATGACCCAGAGCTTCCCGTTATGCTCCAGCACATGGCCGGGACGCATCGTGTTGGCGTTGACCTTCATGACATACTCGTGATTTCCAGGAGACAGGCGGCGCGGAACCTAGCAGCTTGCCGGGCCGGTGGCAACGCCGGGCGGTGCTCAATCGGCGTTCCGCGCCTTCTTTGTCCGTTTTCGCCGCCGTTGCCACTCTGCTAAGCAGCACCATTACCCCGTCAGTGAAGGCCCCCATGCCCCCCGTCACGCCAGCCCGTTCTCCGTCCTGGGCCCCCGAGACCTTCGCCCGCCGCCGCCCCCATCTGGCCGTGCGTGGCCGCGTGCTGGGCGCCGTCCGCCGCTTCTTCGAGGAGAACGCCTTCCTGGAGGTGGACACCCCGGCGCTCCAGGTCTCGCCGGGGATGGAGCCGCATCTCCAGGCCTTCGCGACGGAGCTGGTGGGGCCGCACCCCGACGACCGGCTGCGTCTGCACCTGCACACCAGCCCCGAATTCGCCATGAAGAAGCTGCTGGTCGCCGGGCTACCGCGCATCTACCAGATCGCCCACGTCTTCCGGAACGGCGAGCGCTCGGCCACCCACGCGCCGGAATTCTCCATGCTCGAATGGTACCGGGCGGGGGACGGCTACCGGACGCTGATCCGCGATTGCGAGGACTTGGTGCGCGAGGCCGCCGTCGCCGCAGGACGGACGCGATTCGACTTCCGCGGCATGACCTGCGACCCCTTCAAGGAGTGGCGGGTGCTGACCGTGCAGGACGCCTTCCGGGAGTATGCCGGGATCGACCTGCTGGAGACCTTCGACGGCAGCCACGACCCCGACCCGGCCCCGCTGGCTGCCATGGCGCGGGCCATCGGTATCGCCCCGCACGACGGCGACCGCTGGGAGGACATCGTCTTCCGCATCATGTTCGACCGGATCGAGCCGCATCTGGGCGCCGGCGTGCCCTGCGTGCTGACCGACTATCCGGTCTGCATGGCCGCGCTGTCGCGCCCCAAGCCGGAAGACCCGCGGCTGGCCGAGCGGTTCGAGCTGTACGCCTGCGGCCTGGAACTCGCCAACGCCTTCGGCGAGCTGACTGACGCCCGCGCCCAGCGCGCCCGCTTCGAGGCCGACATGGACCTGAAGGAGCGCATCTACGGCGACCGCTTCCCGGTGGACGAGGACTTCCTCGCCGCGCTGGAGCATGGCATGCCGGAATGCAGCGGCATCGCGCTGGGCTTCGACCGGCTGGTCATGCTGTGCAGCGGGGCGGAGCGCATCGACGAAGTGCTGTGGCTGCCGGTGGCGGGGGCCTGAGACCGTCCGCCACCGGGTTCCAGCGTCGTCAGGCGGTGACGTCGATCACCACGCGGCCGCGCACCCGACCGGCGAGGATCTGGCCGGCCAGCTCCGGCAGCTTCGACATCGGCTCCACCGTGTACATCGCCTTCAGGTGGGACTTGTCGAGGTCGCGGGCCAACCGTGCCCAGGCGCGTTCACGCCGCGCCGCCGGGGCGGTGACCGAATCGACGCCGATCAGCGTGACGCTGCGCAGGATGTGCGGCAGCACCGTGCCCGGCAGGTCGGCGCTGCCCGCCAGCCCGCAGGCGGCGATGGCGCCGCCCCAGACGGTTTGCGACAGGGCGTTGACCAGCGTGATGCCGCCCACCGAATCGACGCCGCCGGCCCAGCGCTCCTTCTGGAGCGGTGCGCCCTTCTCCTGAAGGGCGGCGCGGTCGATGAAGCCGGTGGCGCCCAGGCCGGACAGATACTCGTGGGTCTCGGGCCGTCCGGTGGAGGCGGTTACCGGATAGCCGGCCTTGGCGAGCAGGGCGACCGCGACGGAACCGACGCCGCCGGCCGCTCCGGTGACCAGAACCTCCTTGCCGCCGGGTTGGATCGTGCCCCAATCCTCCAACGCGTCGACGCAGAGCGCCGCGGTGTAGCCGGCGGTGCCGATGCCCATCGCCTCCTCCGGCGAGAAGACGTCGGGCAGGCGGATCAGCCATTCCGGCTTCACGCGCTGGAACCGGCTGTAGCCGCCCCACTGGGTTTCCGACAGGCCCCAGCCGTTGACGATCACCTTGTCGCCGGCCTTCCAGTCGGCGGAGCGCGATTCCACGACCGTGCCGGCGAGGTCGATGCCGGCGACCATCGGCAGCTTGCGGGCGATCCGGCCCTTGCCGGAGACGGCGAGGCCGTCCTTATAGTTCAGGGTGGAACAGGCGACCTCGACCAGCACGTCGTGGTCGGGCAGGTCGCTCAGGCTGAGCGGCTTGAAGCCCCCCTTGGGCTTGCCGTCGGCATCCTCGATGACGAAGGCGGTGAAGGTGTCGGCCATGCGGATTCCTCTCCCGGAGCGGGTTCTTGATTGGGGGGAAAGCCTAGCACGGACGCGGCGATGGACAAGAGGCGGGGACGGTGGAGCGAACGGGCGGCGCCCGCGCGCCCCACCGGGGTGCGGATCAGAAGGTGATCTTGGTCTGGAGCGCGATCACGTCCACATGGGCCTTGTAGTCGGCGGACAGGTTGCCGCGGAAGGCGTCGCTGCCCGTCAGGTTGTCGCGCAGGTCGATCTTGGCCTTGTTGGCGAAGATGTGGCTGTAGCCGATGTCGGTCCGGATGTTGTCGGTGACTTGATAGCCGGCGCCGATCGACACCCAATAACGGTCCTCGTCCGGGATGCGCGGGGTGCGGTACTGGTCGCTGACCGGAGTCTGGTCATAGGCCACGCCGAAGCGCAGGGTCAGCTTCTCGTCCCACTTGTAGGCGGCGCCCAGCGCGAAGAACCAGGAGTCGTCCCAGTTCTCGTCGGTCACCGTGTCGGTGCGCAGCGGGTTACGGTAGCGGATGCGCAACTCCTTGAAGCGCGACCAGTTGGTCCACTGCGCGTCGGCCATCACGGCGAAGGAGCTGGTCAGCTCGTGATAGGCGCCGAAGGAGATGATGTCCGGCGTGGCGACCTTCGCCCGCACCGGCGAATTGGCGAAGCTGGCCTGGAGCGCCGGCGTCGCCGGAACGCCTTCGAACTTCGAATCGCCATCCAGCTCGTGGGAGACGGAGGAGCGGTAGGAGACGCCGAAACGGGTGCCCTTGGCCGGCTCGTACAGCATGCCGGCGGTGAAGCCGAAGCCCCAATCGTCGCCCTTCACCTCGCCCACGCCGTCGCGCGAGCCCGGCGCGACGGGAACCCCGGTCGCCGCCAGGATGGAGCCGAAGTCCACGGCCTGGCTCAGCCGCGCCTTGGCGTACTGGATTTGCAGACCGCCGGCGATGGTCAGGTCCGGCATCAGCCGGTAGGACACGGTCGGGGAGATGTTGAGCGTCAGCAGGCTGGAATGGATGCCGTGGTAGCGGCCGGCCCAGCTTTCCGGATAGTCGGTGGACAGGCCCCAGGGCGCGGTGATGGCGAGGCCCAGCTTCACGTCCGGCGACACCGTGTAGGCCATGTAGCCCGACGGAATCACCGCGTCCATGCCGATGTCGCCGGGGTCGGAGGTGCCCTGGATGGTGCTGCCGCCCAGCCGCGTGGCGCGGGTGCCGCGGGCGTTGCTGGTCTTCGAGGTCGGGAACACGCCGCTCAGCACGCCGACCGCCTGATTCCCCTCGATGGCTCCCAGGGCCGCGGGGTTGAAGAACAGCGCGGTGGCGTCCCCCATGCCGTTGGCGGTGGCGCCCGCGAAGGAGGTGCCCTGGCCCGAGGCGCTCTGCTCCTTCAGCAGATAGCCGGCGGCGCCGGCCGGCAGCGGGGCTGCGATGGCGACGGCGGCGGCAGCGGCGAGCAGATTCCCCTTCAGAGACCGTTTGGACATGCGTTTCTCCCCAATTTCGTTATTTGACGCAATGATACACAGATTGACGTTAACGTAAAGTGGCGCCGCTGAAAAAATGTTGGACCAACAAAGTATGCGTCCACGGGTGTGCATGGGGGAGGGAAATGCCCGCTACGGTCGATTCGTCGCGGGTATGAAAATCGGGATATTGGGGGTGCTCAGCCCAGCCAGCCGGCGACCATGGCCATGCCGGCGCCGATCACGCCCTGGGCGTCGGTCCAGATCAGCTTCGCCGTGATGGCGATGGAGGCGACGACCAGCATGGGGCGCACGATGGCGGCGCCGTTGCGGATGACCATATGGGCGCCGATCTGCGCGCCGATCATCTGGCCCAACCCCATCAGCAGCCCGGCCACCCAGGCGATCTGGCCACCGGCCAGGAAGAAGAGGAGGGCGGCGATGTTGCTGGTGAAATTCAGCACCTTCGTGTGGGCGGTCGCCTTGCGCAGGTTGAACCCGAGCAGCGAGACGAAGGCGATGGCGAAGAAGGTGCCGGTGCCCGGCCCGAAGAAGCCGTCGTAAAAGCCGATCCCCGTCCCGGCGAGCAGGGCGAATCCGCGCTCCCCGATGCGCTGCTGGGCGTCGATCTCGCCGGCCTTCGGGGAGACGAGAAGCCAGATGGCGATGCCGATCAGCAGCACCGGGATGACGTTGCGCAGGAATCCCGGATCGATCATCTGGACGATGATGGCGCCCGCCGCGGAGCCGGCGAAGGTGCAGCCGATCATCACCGCCATGTCGCGCGGCTTTACCTCGCCGCCACGGGTGAACTTCACCGCGGCGGAGAAGGAGCCGAAGCTGGATTGCAGCTTGTTCGTCGCCAGCGCCTGGGCGGGCGACAGGCCGGCCCAGAGCAGGGCGGGGAGGGTCAGAAGCCCGCCGCCCCCGGCGATGGCGTCGACGAAGCCCGCGACAAGGCCGACCGCGAACAGCGCGGACAGCGTCTCGATGGAAAGGAGGTCCATGATCCGGCGGCGGCCTTCGTCACCCTTCGGCCGCGGCGATGGCGGCGTTGAACGCCTTCACGGCGGCGCCCGGCCCATCGGGGTGGTTCCACACGGCGCCGACCACGGCCAGGAAATCGGCCCCGGCGCTGACCAGCGGCCCGCAATTTTCCTGGGTGATCCCGCCGATGGCGACGCAGGGGACCTCCATCAGTTCCGACCACCAGCGGAGCAGCTCCGGCTCCGCCTTGAACTCGGCGTCCTTGGTGGTGGTGGGGAAGAAGGCGCCGAAGGCGACGTAATCGGCCCCGGCCTCGCCCGCTTCCATGGCGAGGTGGCGGCTGTCGTGGCAGGTCACGCCGACGATGGCGTCGTTGCCGACGATCCGCCGCGCCTGGGCGTAGGGCGTGTCCTTCTGCCCGACATGCACGCCGTCACAGCCGGTCTCGCGGGCCAGTTGGGGATGGTCGTTCAGGATGAAGGCCACCCCGCGCTCCTGGGCGATCGGGCGCAGGGCGTCGCAGGCCCGGCGCACGGCGTCGTCGGAGCAGTCCTTCAAACGCAACTGGACGCAGGCGACATCGCCCGCGTCCAGCGCTTCGGTCAGTTTCGGCGCGAACGCCGCCGGTTCCAGGACCGGCGGCGTCACGAGGTAGAGCCGACAGGCGGTTTCGGTCACCCGAGGCGATCCTTACTCTTTGCCCTGGTAGATCTTCATGATCCGGTCGAGCAGCTTCAAAGCGTCTTCGCGCGGGCGCTGGAAGGCGTTGCGGCCGATGATCGAGCCGTTGCCGCCACCGTCGCGGATCGCGCGGGCGTCCTCGAACACCGCGTCCTCGCCCTTGGTGGCGCCGCCCGAGAAGACCACGATGCGGCGGCCGTTGAAGGCGCACTGCATGATGTGGCGGACGCGGTCGGCCTGGGTGGCGATCGGGATGTTCTTGGACTCGTAGACTTTCTTCGCCTCCGCCTGCTCCAGATGGGCCGACGGCAGCTTCACCTTGATGATGTGGGCGCCGAGCAGCGCGGCCATGTGGGCGGCGTAGCCGATCACGTCGATGGCCAGCTCGCCGTCCTTGGAGATCGTGCCGCCGCGCGGGTAGGACCACAGGACGGTGGGAAGGCCGACCGACTTGGCCTCCTTCGACAGCTCGCGGATCTCCTCGTACTGGTCGTACATGGCGTCCGAGCCGGGGTAGATCGTGAAGCCGATGGCCGAGCAGCCGAGGCGCAGCGCGTCCTGCACCGAGGCGGTCACCGCCTGATCGGCGTCCTCCTTCTGGCGCGACAGGCTGTTGGCGCTGTTCATCTTGAGGATCAGCGGGATCGAGCCGGCAAAGGTCGAGGCGCCGGCCTCCAGCGAGCCCAGCGGGGCGGCGTAGGCGTTGCAGCCGGCGTCGATGGCGAGCTGGTAATGGTAATGCGGGTCGTAGCCCGGCTCGTTCGGCGCGAAGCTGCGCGCCGGGCCGTGCTCGAAACCCTGGTCGACGGGGAGGATCACCAGCTTGCCGGTGCCGCCCAGCTTGCCTTCCATCAGAATGCGGGCAAGGTTGGCCTTGACGCCCGGGGTGTCGCTCTCGTAGTTCGCAAGAATTTCCTTAACACGACGAGTGAGCTTCATCTGGCTCTTCCCCTTGGGGTTTCTGTCGGAAATGCGGCCCTCATAGCCCAGCGCGGGACTCTTTGCAACGGCGGCAGGGGTGTAATGCGCGCCCTCCCGGCGGCAAATGGGTCTATCCGGGAGGGCGGATTCGGGACTCGCCGAAGGGTGAGGCGAACGCGACGGCCAGACCGTTTTTTGTCACAGCACGGACTGGACGATGACGTAGAGGCCGTATCCGGCGCCCACCGCCACGACCCAGGCCCCGGCGGCCAGGCCGGCCCAGACGACGAGCAGGCGGGCGCCGCGGATCTTCTCGACCGGCGGCACGGGAAAGCGCGAGCCGCGTGGAAGCCCGTCCGGCCTCTCCGGATGGAGCAGGGCGGAGTCCTCACCCTTCAGCGGTGTGGCGTCCGCCTGGGGCCGCAAGGGCGTGGTCGTGGTCATGGGGGTGGTACCGCATCGTGATGATGGAATCACCATACACCACTTTTGATCGTGCGGATTCGGGGAAAAAGCGGTATCGCCTTGGGACTATTCCGTGACATGGCCGTCGTCCCGGCCGCTTAGCCAATTCCGGCAGGTGCGCCGCGGATCGCGGGCGCCGCGCAGGTCGAGCGCTTCGGGAAGCCCCGTCAGCAGTCGGGCGCCGCGTTGCGCGGCGATGTCGGCCAGCCGCTCCGCGACGTCCACCCGCCCGGTGAACAGGATCACACCGATTCCGGCGGACAGCGCGGCCAAGGCGTCGCCGGGCCGGTCGGCGCAGTCGAGCACCGCGGTGGTTGCAACCGACGGGTGCCGGGCGGCGGCGCGGGCGGCGACCTCGCGAAACCAGCCGGCCCCGGCGGAGGCCGCCGCGCCGGGCGCGCTGACCAACAGAAGGGGAACGCCCAACTCCGCCGCCGCAGCGCAGGCGGCGTCGGCGTCGGTCATGCCGTGGATGCGGATGGGGCGGGGATGCGCGGGCAGGGCGGTCATGGGGCAGCGGTCATGGGGGCAGCGGTCATGAGGGCAGGGAGCATGACGTGAAAAACAGGGCGGACATACCCTCAGCCCGATTCCGGGAATTGAGGCAGGTCAAACCGCGGGGGCGGAGGCGGGGCTATCCTTCCACCCTACGCATCCCTGGGGTCGCCGCCGATGATGGACTATAAGGGCTACAAGGCCCAGATCGATTTCGACAACGACGCCGGCATCTTCGTCGGCGCCGTCATCAACACGCGCGACGGCATCACCTTCACCGGCCGCTCGGTCGATGAGCTGCGCAGGGCCTTCCGCGAGGCGGTGGACGATTATCTGGCGATGGCCTGCGACATGGCGGGCAACACCGAGCAGCCCTATTCCGGCAGGCTCGCCATCCGCGTCAACCCGATGCTCCACCGCGCCATCGCCACCTGTGCGGAGCGCGAGGGCAAGAGCGTCGCCGCCTGGGTCGCCGATCAGTTGACGCGGGCTACGGGAATCAACGCCGTCAAGGCGGGGTGACCGCCGCCTCCGTCGCGCCGGTCGGCCCATGAAAAAAGGGCGCCCCGTTCAGGGCGCCCTTTCTCTTTGGCCGCAAGCCCTGGAAGGCTTACTTGGCGTTGGCCATGGCGACGGCGGTGTCGCTCATGCGGTTGGAGAAGCCCCACTCGT
>NZ_QLKQ01000006.1 GCF_003349955.1 Azospirillum brasilense | reverse complement strand
ACCCCGGCCCTCCCCTGCGAAGCGGGGGAGGGTTAGGGAGGGGGCAACCGCGCGGGAAAGTTAGGAGGGGGCAACCGCCCCCCCCCCGCGCCTTACCCCTCGACCTGCACCACGCGCAGGTTGTTGGTGGTCCCCGCCTGCGCGAACGGAATGCCGGCCACCACGACCATCTGGTCGTTGGGCTTGGCGAAGCCCTGCTCCTTGGCGAAGGCCAGCGCCCGCTCGACCATCTCCTCGTAGGTGTGGATGTCGGCGGACAGGACGCTGTGCGCGCCCCAGAGGAGGGACAGGCGGCGCGACACCGCGCTGTGCGGGGTGATCGCCAGGATCGGCACCGCCGGACGCCGGCGGGCGATGCGCGCCGCCGTGGTGCCGCTGGAGGTGTAGGCGACGATGGTCGATGCGTGAATCACCTCGGCCAGATCGGCGGCGGCGGCGGCCACGGCGTGCGGCGCGGTCTGCTCCTCGCCGGGGTCGGACGCGTCGATGATCGAGCGGTAGAGCTTGTGCTGCTCGGTGCTGCGGATGATGCGGTCCATCATCTCCACGGCCTCCACCGGGAAGGCGCCGCTGGCCGATTCCGCCGACAGCATCACCGCGTCGGCGCCGTCATAGATGGCGGTCGCCACGTCGGACGCCTCGGCCCGCGTCGGGGTCGGGGCGTTGACCATGGAATCGAGCATCTGCGTCGCCACGATCACCGGCTTCACGGCGAGGCGGCAGGCCCGCACCAGTTCCTTCTGGCGGCCCGGGACCTCCTCGTGCGGGATCTCGACACCGAGGTCGCCGCGGGCGACCATGACGGAATCCGACAGGCGGATGATGTCGTCGATGCGGTCCAGCGCCGCCGGCTTCTCGATCTTCGACATCAGCCCGGCGCGGTCGCCGATCAGCCCGCGGGCCTCCAGCAGGTCGGCGGGCTTCTGCACGAAGGACATCGCCACCCAGTCGACGCCCAGCTCCAGCCCGAAGGCGAGATCGACGCGGTCCTTGGCGGTCAGGGGCGACAGCTCAAGCACCGTGTCGGGCAGGTTGACGCCCTTGCGGTTGGAGATGGTCCCGCCGATCACCACCTTGGCGTCGATGTGGTCGTCGCCCAGCCCGGTCACGGCGACGCGGACGCGCCCGTCGTCGATCAGCAGATTGTGGCCCGGCATCACCGCGGCGAAGATTTCCGGATGGGGCAGCGGGATCGCGGTCTTGTCGCCGTCGGCGCCGGACAGGACGAAGCGGATCGATTCGCCGGCGGCGACGGTGATCTTGCCGTCACGGATGGTGCCGACGCGGATCTTCGGTCCCTGCAGATCCTGAAGGATGCCGATGGGACGGCCAACCTCGGCCTCCAGGGCGCGGATGGCGGCGTGGACCTTGGCGTGATCCTCGTGCGTCCCATGGCTGAAATTCAGGCGGAAGGTATCGACGCCGGCCAGGAACAGCCGCTTCAGCATCTCAGGCGTGTTGCTGGCGGGACCGACCGTGGCAACGATCTTCGCGCGGCGGTGACGACGCATATAATTTCGGCCTCTTGGGGCCGCCTCCTTGATGGAGTGTCGAACGGCGGACATGCCGGGTGGGAACCGGGCGGTCCTGGAACCGCCCGGCTGCCGTTCACATTGGTGGGTGACGGCCCGCTGACAACCACCGAACCCGCAATAATGCCCGGCTGTGGCGGAGCCGCCGCCGGCGGGCCGGCTCCCGCGTCCGTTCGTACCCTCAATCATCATCGAACCGTCACCGGACGGTCACGCAAGGCCGCTATCACTCGCGCCGGCTGAGTGCGCGCCGCGGATTCGACCGGTGCGCGTCTCCATTCCGCCCGCAAGACATCCGCCATCACAAGATCGCGTCATCACAGGGAGTGTGACCATGCCGACCCGCCAGGGGCTCTTGGCAACCACGGCGCTGCACGGCTGCGTGGGCCTTCTGCTGTTCGTGTCCAGCCCGGCGCTGGACAACGCCGGCACCATCCGCGCCGCCGCCCCCACCGATCCGACAAGCGCGGTGCAGAGCCAAGCGCTTGATCTGTGCACGATGAACACGGCGGGGTGCCCCTGACGGTCATCAATCGCGCCACCGGCGTGATCGAGGCGCTGAACGACG
The DNA here is from genome assembly GCF_003349955.1 of Azospirillum brasilense. GTDB lineage: Bacteria > Pseudomonadota > Alphaproteobacteria > Azospirillales > Azospirillaceae > Azospirillum > Azospirillum brasilense_B. The sequence goes on along the minus strand of NZ_QLKQ01000006.1, from coordinate 145,464 downwards.
ACGCCCTGCGCCCCGGCCTGAACGCCGCCATCGACAACGCGGGCATCATCCACAGCTCTGGCGCCAACACCAGCGGCGGTGCCAACGGCACCGCCGACGCCATCGACGCGGGTGGGCGGACCGAGCGGCGGGGTGACCGGCCAATTCGGCGCCGTGGAGCGGCTGAACCCGGCCCCGCTCGGCGCCGGCACCCTGTCGCTCAGCCAGACCGGCACCACCGTCCTGCTCCAGCTCAACCCTGGCAACCCGTTCAACGGGCAGCGCAACAGCGTCAACATCGCCAACATGGATGTCGGCTTCGCCATCGCCGGGGCGGGCAGCGGCGACAGCCTGACGCTGGAGGGCGCCTCCACCGTCCGCGCCGATGTGTCGAACCTCGCCCAGTTCCAGGTCGGGACAAGCACCGGCACGGCGACGAGCGTCACGCTGGCCTCCGGCACCCAGTCGGTCGCCGCCACCACGGTGAAGGCGAACGCCCAACTGGCGGTCAACACGCGCCTCGCCAGCCCGACCGTCACCGTCGAGCGCGGCGGCCTGCTGTCGGGCGGCGGGCGGATCACCGGCGCGCTGGCCAACGCCGGCACCCTCAGCCCCGGCAACTCGCCGGGCATCCCGACCATCGAGGACGTCGTCACCAACGCCGCCGGATCGATCCTGCGCGTCGAGATCGACGGGCCGATCGCCGGGACCGGCGCCGGCTTCCACGATCAGCTGGCGGTCGTCGGCACGCCCGGCACCTTTGCCGCCGGGGGCACGCTGGCTCCGGTCACCCGTGGCATCACGGGCGGCGCGACCTGCGCCTTCGCGGGCGTTGCCCAGCCCGCTGACGGCCTGCCCGCCGGCATGCGGTTCGACACCGTATACGGCACCATCACCATCACCGCCACCCCGGTCCGCTACGCCCGGCCGCCGGCACCCGCCCATCGGACGCGGCCAAGCCGCTGTTCGGCGACACGGTGCAGGGCCGCATGGCCGCTCTGCGCGCCGACGGCCTCGCCAAGTCCATCGCCCCCCTCGCCACGCCGGAGGCGGAGCGCGGGACGGCGCTCGGCCTGTGGGCGCGGGCGCTGGGCCGCTTCGCCAACTCGGACGGCGACGGCAACGCTGCCGGCACCCGGCAGCGCGGCGGCGGCCTCGCGCTGGGCGCCGACCGCGACCTCTCCGACGCGTTGACCGCCGGTGCCGCCTTCGGCTACCAGCGCACAAGGGTGGATGTGCGGAACAGCGGCGACCGGACGGACATCGACAGCTACAGCGCCGCGCTCTACGGCGCCTACCGCGTCGGCGCGTGGTTCGTCGACGCCCAGGCCATGTACGGCTTCGGCCAGTACGACAGCCGACGCCGCATCCGGATCGGGTCCGCGAACGCCTTGAGCCGCGACGCCGATGGCGACAGCGACGGCCATGGCTTCGGGGCCGCCATCGGCACCGGCTACGCCATGACCTGGAGCGGTGCCCGCATCGAGCCCTTCGCCGGGCTCCGCTTCGACCGGGTGACCCGCGACGGATTCAGCGAAAGCGGCGCCGGCGCGCTGGGACTTTCGGTGGACGACACCGACCTGAGCACGCTGCGGACCAGCCTGGGCCTGCGGACGAGCTGGCGCCTGAAGGCCGGGGAGACGGCGCTGGAACCCGAGCTGCGCGCCCGCTGGGATCACGATTTCCTCGACGTGGCCGCGCGCAGCGGGGCGCGCCTGCTGGGCGCTTCCTACACGGTCGCCGGGGTCCAGCCGGGGCGCGACGCCGCGGTGTTGGGGGCGGGCCTGACGGCGGCCCTTGGCGAGCGGTTCCACGCCTATGGCAGCTACGACGCCGACCTGCGCCGCGACGCCACCGCCCACACGCTGAGCGCCGGCCTGCGCTACCGCTGGTGACCGGTCAGGCGTTCAAATGGCGGCGCAGCGCCAGGGCGGCCTGAAGGACGGCGCCCTGCGCGCGGTCGACCAGGCGGGTCGCGGTGGCGAAGGAATGGGGAAGCCCGTCATAGACGGCGAGCCGATGCGGCACGCCCGCCTCGGCCAGCCGCTCCGCCAAGCGCAGCGTGTCGTCGCGCAGGCAGTCGAGGTCCGCGGCCAGCAACAGCAAAGGCGGCAGGCCGTGCAGATCGGCCTGCAGCGGCGCGGCCCGCGCATCGTCGGGGGCCGCGCCGCCGAGATATTGCCGCCAGTACCAGCGCATCCGCGCCGTCGTCAGACCGTAGCGCCCGTCGCCGAAGCGGCGGTGGGACAGGGTGTCGAAGTCGTGGGCGTACATGCCGTAGAACAGCAACCCGAAGGCCACCCGTGGCGCCCCCGGCGCGCGGGCGGCCAGGGCGAGGCCGAGCGCGAGGTTGGCCCCGGCGGAATCGCCGCCCACCGCGATCCGCTCCGGGTCGATGCCTTGCGTCGCACCGGCGGCGGCAACCCAGCGCAGGGCGGCCATCGCCTCCCCGTGCTGATGCGGGAAGCGGCGCTCCGGCGCCAGGCTGTAGCGCACCGCGCAGACCACGGCGCCGCTGTGCCGGGCGAGCAGCCGCAACAACCGGTCGTGGGTGTCCACGCTGTTCACGACGAAGCCCCCGCCGTGGAAATAGACCATCACGGGCAGGCGTTCCGCGCCGCGGCCCGGCGGACGGTAGAGCCGCAACGGCAAGGGACCGGCGGGACCGTCCGCCGTCACCTCCGTCACGTCCGCGGGAACCGGCGTGGGTCCGTTCAGGAAGCCGTGGTAACGCTCCGCCGCCGCGCGGGCTTCGGCGAGCGGAATGCTCAAGGGATCGGCGGGGGCGGCGCCGAGACGGACCGCCGCCTCGTTCATCGCGATCACCTGAGGGTCCAGATGGTCCGTTGCGGGCCGCAAGATCGTGTCCGGCATGACATCCTCCTTCTCAACCGAAGCGACGGCGAGCAGCCGCGCGGACCGGGAGCGGTGCCGGTCAACCGGAGAAGCCTCCGGATGCCGTGTGGAAATCAACACTGGGCCTCATGATAGACACAAAAATCTATTATGAAAATAGACTTTTTGATTCAAAAATAACAATCATATAATGTCTATTCTGCAAGGCTTTTGCTGGCGGCTTGGCGGACGAGGGTCAGCGCAGCGTCCGCGCATTGGCTGCGCAGTTCGGGCACCGCGGTCATCTCCCAGAAGGGCGCCCGGCTGACCGGGCCGAGCGCGAAGAGACGGTCGGACACCGCCCCGTCCTCCCCGATCAGCGCCCCCTCCTCCGTCACGTCGAGACCGAGGCGCAAGGGGTCGGGCCGGGCCAGCCCCTGCTGGAGCAAGGCGCGCATCAGCGGGTGGCGGATGCGCGCGAAGTCGCATTCGGTGCCGGTCGCGTTGATGATGGCGCCCACCGTCCGCGTCCACAGCGCCCCCTCGGCGCCCCGCGCGCGGACCGTCGCCTCCACCCCGTCGGGCGTCGAAACCAGCGACTGGAGACGGCCGGCGCGGACGGTCAGCTGCCCGCTCTCACGCAACGCCTCGATGCGGGCGGCCACCTCCGGCGCCATGCGGTGGCGGTGCACCTCCCAATAGGGCCGGGCGTGGCGCAGGAAGCGCTGCCGCTCCTCCAACGGCAGATGCTTCCAGATCAGCGGATGGAAGGGCCGCAGGGAATCGAAGGCGGCGCGCCAGTCCAGCCCCTCCTCCCGCGCGCGGCGGACGTCGGCCTTCAGGGCGATCAGCACGTCCAGAACCGTGCCGGGCAGCGTCTGGGGATGGACGAAGCTCTTGAAGGGCCGCGTCTCCAGATGGGTGGTGGGCAGCAACCCGCGGCGCGACAGCGCCAGGATCGGACCACGGTGGCCCTGGTTCTCCAGCGACAGCACCACGTCGACCATCGTCAGCCCGGTGCCGAGGATCAGCACCGGCGCGTCCGGGTCGATGGCGGCGACGGCCTCGCGGTTCCAGGGATCGCCCACGAAGCGGTCCGACGCGAAGACCTCCGGCGCCGGGATCGATGGCGGCGAGGGTGGAAAATGCCCGACGCACAGCACCGCCCGGTCCACCGCGAGGCTCGTCCCGTCGGCAAGGCTCAACCGGACGCCGCCATCCACCGCCGCATCGACGACCTCCGCCCGCACCGTGTCGAGCGTCACATGGGCGGGGGATTCCGCCTGGGCCTCGCGCAGCACGTCCCGGATGTACTCGCCGTACAGCCGGCGCGACACGAAGGCGTGGCCGCTGGGCGGCACGTCGCCGCCGAGGTCCTTCGCCCACAGCCAGCGCAGGAAATGGCGCGGGTCGTCGGGATAAGCGCTCATGTTGTAGGCCCGCACATTCAGCAGATGCGCCGCGCTGTCCGTGGAATAGGCCAGTCCGGTGCCCAGCGTGCCGGCGCGTTCGATCAGGTGGATGCGCGTCGGTTCCTCCGCCTTGCGCAGAAGGTGGGCCGCCAGGATACTGCCGGTGAAGCCGGCGCCGACGATGGCGATGCTGTGCGCGGTGTCGTGGGACGGCATGCTCATCGTTCCTCTCCCTGTGTCCAGCACCCCGCGGGGCGCCCCCGAATTGCCATCATTAGAGCATCATCAATCCCTATTTAACAAGTTGGCTTTACGCAATCGTATGTGTTTTCATGATTTTATCCGTCATAATAACCAGTAAATTTTGTTGTTTTTCATGACCATCAGGAGCCGGACCGCAGAATGACCATGGGCAAGCGCGCACCCTTCGTCGTCGGAATCACCGACCACATGATCCCCCCGCCGGACCTCGAGGCGGCGGTTCTGGACGGCTGTGCCGAGGTGGATTTCCTCGACACCCGCCGCGAGGAGGATCTGGACCCCGAGCGGCTGGCCCGGCTGGACGCGCTGCTGGTGTGGAGCACCCGCATCGGCCCGGCGACGGTGGCGAAGCTGCCGCGCTGCCGCATCGTCGTGCGGTTCGGCGTCGGCTACGACAAGGTCGACGTGGCGGCGCTGGAAGCCGCCGGCATTCCCTTCTGCAACAACCCCGATTACGGGACGGAGGAGGTGGCCGACCACGCCGTCTCCCTGCTGCTCTCGCTGCAGCGCCGCCTGTGGGAGCATGACGCCCGCGCCCGCGGCTACAGCACGACGTGGCAGGCCAACACGCTGACCCCACTGCGGCGGTCGAGCGCGGCGACGGTCGGCGTCGTCGGCGTGGGGCGGATCGGCACGGCGGTGGTGAACCGGCTGAAGCCCTTCGGCTATCGCATCCTCGGCTACGATCCGCAGCAGCCCGCCGGGCATGAGAAGGCGGTCGGCTACCGGCGCGTCCGCCGGCTGGACGACCTCTTGGCGGAATCCGACATCGTCACCTTCCATTGCCCGCTGACACCGGAGACCCGCGGCCTGATCGACGCGGACTTCCTGGCGAAGCTGAAGCCCGGCGCCCTGCTGGTCAACACGGCGCGCGGCGAGATGTTCGCCGGGCTGGACCCGCTGGAGGCGGCGCTGCGCAGTGGCCAGGTCGCCGCCGTGGGGACGGACGTGCTGCCGACCGAACCGCCCGCCCCCCACCCGCTGCTGGACGCGTGGCGCAAGCGGGAGCCGTGGCTGGAGGGCCGTCTCGTGGTCACGCCGCACAACGCCTTCCATTCCGACGAGGCGGCGATCGAGATGCGGCGCAACGCCGCCGAGACCGCCCGCCTGTTCCTAGAGGACGGGATTCTGCGCAACCGCATCCTGCCCTGACCCCACCCGGTCAGGCCCCCAGGAAAGCCGGAACGTCGAGGCCGAGCGCGCCCCCGATGTCGTGCAGGGCGCGCACGGTGTCGGGGTCGAGCGTGATGCCGCGCTCCGCGGCCACCACCCGGCTCCGCCGCTCCGGCCCGCCGGGCACCAGCACGCCGTCACCGCCCGGCACCGGCGGGGTGTCCTGGATGTGGTCCAGCACCGCGTCGGTCAGCGCCTGCCAGCCGCTGTTCTCCGCACCGGACACCCGCGCCGGGTCGATCAGGAAAGCCAGCGCGTTGTTCACCACCCGGCCCGGACGCAGGTTCTCCGGCAGGGCCGGCAGCCCGCCGGCCAGCGCCCCGGCGAGGATCTCGCAGGCCAGCGCCAGCCCATAGCCCTTATGCCCGCCAAAGGGCAGGATGGCGCCGGTCGGGTCGCGGAACATCACGCCGGGATCGCGCGTCGGCGCGCCCCGCTCGTCGATCAGCAGGCCGTCAGCGACCTCCTTGCCGGAGGCTGCGGCGACACGGCACTTGTTGGCCGCCACCGCGCTGGTCGCGAAATCCAGGAGGAAGGGCGGATGGCCCGGCGTGGCGGGAACGGCGATGCAGATCGGGTTGGTGCCGAGCCGCGGCCGCCCGCCGCCATGGGGTGCGGCCAGCGGACGGCTGACCACGTTGACGAAGAAGACCCCGATCAAGCCGGCCGCTATGCACTGCTCGCCGTAGGAGCCGACGCGCCCGATGTGGTGGGCGTTGCGCAGGGCGAGCACACAGGCCCCGCCCGCCTTGGCCCGCGCGATGGCGAGGTCCGTCGCCTCCCGCGCGATCACCTGCCCGTAGCCGACCTCCCCGTCCACCACCAGGAACGGCGCCTCGTCGCGGACGGTGCGGGCGTGCCGGTTGGGTTGCAGATGGCCCAGCTCCAGGCTCTTCGCGTAGACGGCGATCTGGCACACGCCATGGCTGGCGTGGCCGGTCGCGTCGGAGTCCACGAGGTTGGCGGCGACGATGGCCGCCTCCTCCGGGCTGCTGCCGGACCGTTGCAGGATGGCGTCGAGCAACGCCACCAGACGCTCCGCCGCGTAAGGACCGCCCATTCTCAGAACACCGAATAGTCGATGGGCTGGTGACGGTCGAGCGTCCGGTGGACCGGCGGCAACGGGTACTTCAGCCCGGTCGCGCAGTTGAACAGCACGGCGCGCTCGTCGCGGCCCACCCGCCCGTCGGCCAGAGCCTGCTTGTAGGCGGCGTAGGTGGCGGCGCCCTCCGGGCAGAGCAGGAATCCCTCCTCCCGCGCCGTCTCGTCCAGGGCCGCCTGGATGGCCTCGTCGGGCACGGCGACGGCGAAGCCGCCGCTCTCCCGCATGGCGCGCAGGATCAGGAAGTCGCCGACCGCCTGCGGCACGCGGATGCCCGACGCGATGGTGTGGGCGTCCGGCCAGCGCGGCGCGTGCTCCTCGCCGGCCTCATAGGCACGGACCATCGGGGCGCAGCCGGCGGCCTGCACGGCGACCATGCGCGGGCGCTTGGAACCGATGAAGCCGATGGCCTCCAGCTCGGCGAAGGCCTTCCACATGCCGATCAGTCCGGTGCCGCCGCCGGTCGGGTAGAAGATGACGTCCGGCACTTCCCAGCCGAGCTGCTCGGCCAGTTCCAGACCCATGGTCTTCTTGCCCTCGATGCGGTAGGGCTCCTTCAGGGTGGACACGTCGAACCAGCCGGCCTTGACCTTGCCCTCCCCCACGATCTTGCCGCAGTCGTCGATCAGCCCGTTGACGCGGTAGACCGTGGCGCCCTGGAGTTTAATCTCCGAGACGTTGACCTCCGGCGTGTCCTCCGGACAGAAGATCGTCGTTTTGATCCCCGCCCGCGTCGCGTAGGCGGCCAGCGCCGCGCCGGCGTTGCCGTTGGTCGGCATGGCCATGTGGGTGATGCCGAAGGCCTTGGCCATGGACACCGCCATGACCAGCCCGCGCGCCTTGAAGGAGCCGGTGGGCAGACGCCCCTCGTCCTTCACCAGCAGTTCCGCCGCCCCCAGCTTCGCGGCGAGCTTGGGCAGCGCGACCAGCGGGGTCACCGCCTCGCCCAGGCTGACGATGTCCTGCACCCGGCGCACCGGCAACAGTTCGCGGTAGCGCCACAAATCCTGCGGGCGTTCGGCCAGCGCGTCCTTGGTCAGCGCGCCGCGCACCCCCTCCAGGTCGTAGCGGACGAGCAGCGGCTTGCCGGCCTTGGACAGGTTGTGGACAATGTCGGCCTCGTACCGCTCGCCGGTGTAGGCGCATTCCAGATGCGTGACGAAGGTCGGGCGCTCGGTGGTCAGGTTGCTGTCGAAAGGCACGGATGGAGTTCCTTGCTGAAGAATCCCCTCTCCCCCCTGGGGAGAGGGTTAGGGTGAGGGGGTTGCGCTTGTGCCGGACGTGCCGCCACGCGCAACCCCCTCACCCGGCCCTTCGGGCCACCCTCTCCCCTGAGGGGAGAGGGCTTATCGGACCATGCCCCACTTGCGGACGGTGTGGGTCTCGATCCAGCGGAAGACGACGTTCTCGACGACGAGGCCGATCAGGATGACGGTGACGAGGCCGGCGAACACCTTGTCAATGTACAGCTCGTTGCGGTTCTGGAAGATGAACCAGCCCAGCCCGCCCTTGCCCGATGACACGCCGAACACCAGCTCCGCCGCGATCAGCGTGCGCCATGCGAAGGCCCAGCCAACCTTCAGCCCGGTCAGGATGGCGGGAAAGGCCGCCGGGATCAGCATGGTGACGACGTAGCGGATGCCGGTCAGCCCGTAGTTCCGCCCGGCCATGCGCAACGTCTCCGACACCGAGGTGAAGCCGGCGTGGGTGTTCAGCGCCAGCGGCCACAGCACCGCGTGGACCAGCACGAAGGTCAGGCTGACCGCGCCCAGCCCGAACCACAGCATGGCGATGGGCAGCAGCGCGATGGCCGGCAGCGGGTTGAACATCGAGGTCAGGGTGGACAGCACGTCGTTGCCGATGCGCGTGGACACCGCGAAGCTGGTCAGCACCACCGCCAGCACCACGGCGATGGCGTAGCCCTTCAGCAGGACCGACAGCGACACCCAGGCCATCGACAGCAGGTTTTCCCGCCAGATCGCCTCCCACAACGCCGTGATGGTGGCGGTGAAGGTGGGGAACATCAGAGGGTTGTTCTGCCACGTCGCGGCGATCTGCCAGAGCAGCGCCACCGCGGCCAGCACGGCGAAGCGGCGGAGCGCGGTGATGTTGCCGATCCGCTCCCACAGGGACAGCGGGCGGGCCACGTCGCCGATCGGTCCGGTGGTGGCGACCGTCCGTTCATACTCCGGACGGACGGGCGGCACGCGGCGGCCTTGCGGGGCCAGGGACAGGCCGGTCATGACGGCAGCCCCTTCACCGTTTCCACCTCGTCGGCGAACAGCATGGTGTGGATGCGCTGGGCGGTGTCCTGGAAGGCCGGGTTGCCCACCGCGAAATGGTCGTAGCCGTCGCAGTTCAGCTCCGCCTTGACCTGCCCGGGGTGCGGCGACAGCACCAGGATGCGCGAGCCGACGACCAGCGCCTCCTCGATGGAGTGGGTGACGAACAGCACGGTGAAGCGCAGATCGTCCCAGAGCTGGAGCAGCTCCTCCTGCATCTTGCGGCGGGTCAGCGCGTCCAGCGCCGCGAAGGGCTCGTCCATCAGCAGGATGTCCGGCTCCATCGCCATGGCGCGGGCGATGGCGACGCGCTGCTTCATCCCGCCCGACAGCATGTGCGGATGCACGTCGGCGAACTTGGACAGGTTCACCCGCGCGATGCAGTCCAGCGCCTTCTCCTCGGCCTCCCGGCGCGACGCCTTGCCGCTGGCGAGCAGCGGGAACATGACGTTCTGCTTGACCGTCTTCCACGGCGGAAGCTGGTCGAACTCCTGGAACACCATCATGCGGTCCGGCCCCGGCCCGGTCACCGTGCGACCGTTCAGGCGGATGGCGCCCTCCACCGGCGCCAGGAAGCCGCCCACCGCCTTCAGCAGCGAGGACTTGCCGCAACCGGACGGCCCCAGCAGGACGTAGCGCTCCGCCTGGAACACCTGGAAATCGACGCGGTAGGTCGCGGTCACCAGATGGCGGCGCGTCTTGTACTGGAGCGTCACGCCGGACACGTCCAGCAGCGGGCGTTCGGACACGCCGGCGGTACCGGCGCTGTCGGTGTCCACATCGGCGGGATAGGTGAAGGCGTTCATCGGCTCAGCTCCCGGTTTCGCCGTGCAGGTCTTCGAAGAACAGGTCCTTCCAGGAGGCCGGCTTGTTCTTCATGGCGCCGACCTTGTGCATGAAGTCGGCGAAAGCGCCGACGCCGGCGGGGGCGACGGTGAACCGGTTGTCCGGATCGTCCAGGATGCTGACGACGAAGGCCTTGTCGAGGTCGCCGCGGTTCTGCGCCAGATAGATGTCCGCCGCCTTCGCATGATCGGCGTTGATGACGTCCATCGCCTCCTTCAGCGCGCCGAGGAAGGCCTGATAGGTCTTGGGATTCTTGGCGCGGAAGGCTTCCTTCGCCCAGATCAGGTTGAAGGTGTGCGGGCCGCCCAGCACGTCGTAGGAGCTGAAGACCTTGTGGATCTTCGGGTCACGGAGCTGCTGGTACTGGAAGGGCGGGCTGGAGATGTGGCCGGTGATCTCCGACGAGCCGGACAGCAGGGCGGCGGTGGCGTCCGGGTGCGGCAGCGAGACGGTCAGCTTGTCGAGCGCGTCGAACTTGCCCTCCCCGAACTCCTTCTCCACGGCCATCTGGAGCACGCGGGCCTGGACCCCGACCTTCACCGCCGGCAGGGCGATCTTGTCCTTGTCGGTGAAGTCCTTGAGCGTCTTGACGTTCGGGTTGGTGGTGGTGAGGAACAGCGGCATGCTGTTCAGGGCGGCGATGGCCTTGACGTTGGCGTTGCCCTTGGTGCGGTCCCAGATGGTCAGCAGCGGGCCGACGCCCGCCGAGCCGAGATCGATGGAATCCGACAGCAGCGCGTCGTTCATCGCGGCGCCGCCGGAGAGCTGCACCCACTCCACGCTGATGTCCAGCCCCAGCGCCTTGCCGTGCTTCTCGATCAGGTTCTGGTGGCGCAGCACATGCAGCGGCAGGTAGCCCAGCCCGTACTGTTCGGCGATCCGTATCCGGCCTTCCGCCGCCGCCGGGCCCGCCAGCGCTGCGGCGGCGAGCCCCAGCCCGGCCAGGGCGCAGAGCGCGCGGCGGATGACACGTCCAGGGTTGACCATACGAACCTCCGATAAATTTTACCTAATCTCTAGTAGGAAAATGACATCATGATTCCACGAACGATTCAACAGGTAAAATCGCGATTAATAACATTATTTAAATGTTATATTGGCGCATAAAAAAAAGCGGAGACGGCGCGGGGAGCGTGGCCCCGCGCCGTCTCCGGCACGCCATGTCAGGCGGCGATGCTCGGCTTGCGGCCAAGGACGCGGGTCACGCTGGGACGGCCATCGACGCCGACCACCACGTCACCGGCCACCGTCGTGCGACGGACGACGCGGGGACGGTTGCCGTAGTCGTCCACGGCGCGGTGGATGGTGGCGCGATTGTCCCAGATCGCCACGTCGCCCGGCGACCAGTGCCAGCGCACCGTGTTCTCCGGACGGGTGGCGTGGTCGGTGACGATGCCGATCAGCCGGTTGGAGTCGGAGGTGCCGAACCCGATCAGCCGCTGCAGGAAATGCCCGACCAGCAACGTGCGCTCGCCGGTGACCGGGTGCACGGAAACCAGCGGGTGCTCCGTCTCGTAGACGGTGGAGGTGAAGACCTCGTTGAAGCGCTTCAGCCCGTCCTCGCGGACGTTTCCGCGATCGCCCGCGTAGTCGTACTGGTTGGTGTGGATCGCCCGCAGCTTGTCGGCCAGCTCGCGCAGCGGTTCCGGCAGTTCGGCATAGGCGGCGGCCGTGTTGCCCCACAGCGTGTCCCCGCCGCGGTCCGGCAGTTCGTGGGGCCGCAGGATGGTGATGCTGGGGTAGGCGTCGAGGAAGGTGATGTCGGCGTGCCAGGAGCTGGCGCGCTCCCCGCGGGAGCCGTCCACGTCCAGGATGCCTTCGGTCCCGCCGAGCGACGGGACGGTCGGATGGCCGACCAGCGTGCCCCACAGCCGCCCGAACGCCTCCTGCCGGGCATCGTCGAGGTGATGCTGATCGCGGACGAAGACCACCTTGTGTTCATAGACCGCGTCCTGGATCGCCTTCAGCACGGCCGGGTGCAGATCGCCGGACAGGGTGACGCCGCGCAGCTCGGCGCCGATGTTTCCGTTGATGGGGGTGATGTCGAAACCGTTGGGAAGGCTCATCGGACGGGCTCCTCTGGGAAGACGGAAGGAACGGACACGCGGAAAGGCGGGTGTCAGGCGGCGCGGAACCAGGCGAGCAGAGCGACGGCGCCGAAGGCCAGCAGAACGAAGGCCACCGAGAGGGCGTGAAGGCGCCGCAGGTCGAGCGACGGATCGGTTTCGCCGGTGTCGGACATCAGCAGCCACAGCGCCATGGCCTCGGGAAACGGCAGGCAGATCAGTTCCGGCGGCGGGTCACGGTCGCTGCTCATGGATCAGCTCCCCGTTTCGCTGTGCAGGATCGGGAGGGTGTAGTCCTTCCACGAGGCGGGCTTGGTCTTGATCGAGCCGACGCGGTGCATGTAGTCGGCGATCACGCCGGTGTTGTGGGGAAGCTGGGAATAGCTGATGTCGGGGTTGTTCAGCAGCGCCACGACCTCGTCCTGGGTCAGCTTGCTGCGCTCCTCCGCCAGATAGATGCGGGCGGCCTCGGCCTTGTCGCGCTCGATCAGCGCGAAGCCGTCACCCATCGCCTTCACCACCGCGGCGGTGAGCTTCGGGTTCTCGTCGTAGAATTTCTGCGTGGTGTAGCTCAGCACCAGCGTCGCCTCGCCGATCACGTCGCGTGAATTGAAGATGCGGTGAACGTTCGGGTGGGCGAGTTGGAGGGTGCCGTAGGTCGGCGTGGTGACGTGGCCGGTGATTTCCGTCTTGCCGGAAACCAGCGCCGCGGTGGCTTCCGGCGGGCTGAGCGGCGTGGTCAGCGCTTCGAGATCGTAATGGTGCCCCGGCCCGAACTCCTTCTCCGCGGCGATCTGAAGGATGACCGAATTGATCGAGACCTTCACCGCCGGCACCGCGATGCGGTCCTTGTCGGTCAGGTCACGGATGCTGCGGACGTCGGGATTGTTGCTGTTGATCCAGAAGGCGGAGGAATCCAGCCCCGAGATCGCCTTCACGCCGATGCCGCCCCGCGTCCGGTCCCAGGCCGCCAAGAGCGGCGAGATGCCGGCGGAGACGATCTGCGCGTTGCCGCTCAGCAGCGCGTCGTTGGCGGCCACGCCGCCGTTCAGAACGAGCCAGCTGACCTTGACCGGCCCCAACCCTTCCGCGGCGGCGTATTTTTCGATCAGCCCCTGGTTCTTGGCGACCATCAGCGGCAGGTAGCTCAGCCCGTACTGGATGGCGATGGTCAGATCCGTCACCTCGGCCCGAGCGCCGCCGGATGAAAGGAGGGCCACGCCCGCCGCCAGGGTCATGCCGAGAAAAGCCCGTCTTGCGGTGGATCCAACCCGTTTCACACCCGCTGTCATCGAAGCCTCCCGAAATGGCATCGCCAAGGTTGATCTACCCCTCGATCACACCAATTCATCGGCACCCTGTCAAACAAAATCTACTTATTTAATAGATTTTAAGAATCAAAAGATACTATTCATTATTGTCATTTATCCGGTGGGCATTTGGAACGGCATCGCCCACAAGGGCGCTCAAGCCGCCTCCACCAGACGGTTCCGGGCGCCGTTCGCGCATGAAAAAGCCGCCAGGAGCGTTGCGGCTCCTGGCGGCTTTCCCCGGTCAGCCTTCACCGTCCGTGAAACGGCGAAAGACTTATGCCCTGACGACGGCGACCGCCGCGGATCACTCCCACTCGATCGTGCCGGGCGGCTTCGAGGTGATGTCGTAGACGACGCGGTTGACGCCGCGCACCTCGTTGACGATGCGGTTCGACACACGGGCCAGGAAATCGTGCGGGAACGGGTACCAGTCGGCGGTCATGCCGTCGGTGGAGGTCACCGCGCGCAGGGCCAGCACATGGTCGTAGGTCCGCCCGTCACCCATCACGCCGACGGTGCGCACCGGCAGCAGCACCGCGAAGGCCTGCCAGATCGCGTCGTAGAGGCCGGCGTTGCGGATCTCCTCCAGATAGACTGTGTCGGCCTTGCGCAGGATGTCCAGCTTCTCCGGGGTGATCTCGCCGGGAACGCGGATGGCGAGGCCGGGGCCGGGGAAGGGATGGCGGCCGATGAAGGCGGCCGGCAGGCCGAGTTCGCGGCCGAGCGCCCGGACCTCGTCCTTGAACAGCTCGCGCAGCGGCTCCACCAGCTTCAGCTTCATGCGCTCCGGCAGGCCGCCGACGTTGTGGTGCGACTTGATGGTGACCGACGGGCCGCCGGTGAAGGACACGCTCTCGATCACGTCGGGGTACAGCGTGCCCTGGGCCAGGAACTGCGCGCCGCCGACCTTGGCGCTCTCCTCGTCGAACACCTCGATGAACAGGCCGCCGATGATCTTGCGCTTCTGCTCCGGGTCGGTGACACCGGCCAGCTTGCCGAGGAACAGCTCGGACGCGTTCCGGTGGACCAGCGGGATGTTGTAATGGTCGCGGAACAGCGTCACCACCTCCTCCGCCTCGCCGGCGCGCATCAGGCCGGTGTCGACGAAGATGCAGGTGAGCTGGTCGCCGATGGCCTCATGGATCAGCACCGCGGCCACCGAGGAATCGACGCCGCCCGACAGGCCGCAGATCACCTTGCCGCTGCCGACCTGGGCGCGGATCTTCTCGATGGCCTGCTGCTTGAAGGCGGCCATGGTCCAGTCGCCCTTCAGCCCGGCGACGCGGTGCACGAAGTTCGACAGGAGCTGCGCGCCGTGCGGGGTGTGCACGACCTCCGGGTGGAACTGCACGCCGTAGAACTGACGGGCGTCGTCGGCGATGGCGGCGAAGGGCGCGCCGTCGCTGACCGCCACGGCCTGGAAGCCGTCGGGCAGAGCAGTGACGCGGTCGCCGTGGCTCATCCACACCTGCTCGCGCGAGCCCACATCCCACAGGCCGTCGAACAGCGCGCAGGTCTGCTTCACCTCGATGAAGGCGCGCCCGAACTCGCGGTGGTCGGAGCCCGACACGGTGCCGCCGAGCTGGTGGCACATCGTCTGCTGGCCGTAGCAGATGCCCAGGACCGGAACGCCCAGCGTGAAGACCACCTCCGGCGCGCGGGGGCCGTTCTCCTCGGTGACCGAAGCCGGGCTGCCCGACAGAATGATCGCCTTCGGCGCGTAGTCGCGAATCCGCTCCTCGCTCATGCTGAACGGATGGATTTCGCAATAGACGCCAGCTTCACGGACGCGGCGGGCGATGAGCTGGGTCACCTGCGACCCGAAATCGAGGATGAGAACGCGCTCGGCGGACATGGACGACAACCTGATGCGGGGGGACAAGCCCCTGACTACCGCATTTCGGGGCCCGTGGACAAGCGTGCAAGCGGCGCGAGGTCGCGCCAGCCATAGGCGATCTCCACCAATTCCTTCCCGGCGAAGCGGATCGGCCGCTCCGCCACGCGGACACCGCCCAACCGTTCGTAGAACCAGCGCGCCGGGTTGTCGCGCAGACACCAGACCACGGCGGTGCGTTTGCCGCCCTCCTGGAGCCGCTCGGCCATGGTCGCCATCAGGCGGCGGCCAAGCCCCAGGCCCTGCGCCTCGTCCAGCAGATAGAGGGCGTAGAATTCGCCCTCGTAGCCCTCGACGGGAATGCGGCGCCCGCCGTAGGTGGCGAATCCCACCACCGAGTCCGCGCCGTCCACCGCGACCAGGGCGCCCTGCCCCGGCCCATGCGCCTGGACGGCGTTGTGCCAGCGCATCGCCGCTGCGGCTTCCGACAGATTGACGAGATAGGTGTCGGGGACGAGGCCCGGATAGGTGGATTGCCATGTCGCGATATGGACCTTGGCGATGCCCACCGCGTCCGACGGGCGCGCGTCGCGAATCACCAGCGCTTCATCCATGGGACATCTCCGGACCCGTTGCCCACCCCAATGGAAACTGGGAGCCGGGCCGGAGGATGTCCAGTCAGCCAAAAGGGCCGGAACGGGGCGACGGTGGGCGGCCGCCGCCCCGCCGGCCTTCGGGTTACTGGGCCGGAAGAGCCGGAACGCCAGCCTGCCACTGGTCCCAGTGGGACACGATGTGATCGGTCATGCGCGCACCGACCAGCGCGACGTTCTCCACCGTCTCGGCAAAGCCGCCGGCGGTCTCGCCCGGCTTCGGGTCGAGATGCTCCAGCGTGGTTTCCTTGGGGTTGCCCTGGTCGAAGTTGACCGCGCCGCGCAGGCTCATCACCCGGTCGGAGCCCAGCGTGCGCTTGATGACCAGAGTGATCGCCGCGGCCTCCATCTCGGTGATGACGTAATCGTCGGCGCCGTAGAGCTTGGCGATGTACTGCGCCTGCTCGGACATGCCGGGGCCGTGGAAGAAGGTGTCGCCGGTCATGTGCGTGCCGGTGCCGACGAAGGGCGCGCGCCGGGCGGCGTCCTGCGGGTAGCGTTGGCGGTAGGCGCGGGCGCTGTCGGAATCCTTCAGCGGCGTGTCGCCGGTCAGCTTCATCGCCCAGGAGACCAGCGTCGGGTTCAACTGGAACAGGCGGACGGACTCGTAGCCCTTGCGCGGCATGAAGGTCGGCTCGCCCGGCTTGCCCTCCTCCGGCGCCCAGCGGTGGCCGAGATCGTAATCCACCAGCCAAGTCGCCCAGTTGACCTCGGCGATGGTGCCGCGCGACGGCGGGGTGCCGGCCACGCCGGAGATGATGAAATAGGCCTGCGACAGGTCGAGCTGCGGGTTCAGCAGAATCGCCTGCATGGACGCGGAGGAGCTGACCTTGCCCATGCCGAGAACCGCGCCGCAGACGCCGTCGGCGTTGCAATACACGGGGTTCAACGCGCCCTTCACGGCGATCGGCTCAGCGGACTGCCAGTAGCGCTCGTACCAGTTCTGGAACTCGCCGGCGCGGTCGCCGGTGTTCTTGCCGATCTCAAACATGGCGCCGACGAACACCTTGACCTTGACCGGCTCAGCCGCTTCGGCGGAGGTGCCCAGCCCCAGGAGAAAAAGGGCGGACAGGGCGGCGCTCCGCCAGCGGGACGTGTTCCACATCATTGCGCTCCAACATGCGGGGAAAGGTCGCACCCTAACCGCAAACCTCGCGGTATGACCCGCACGAAATCAGCAGGCCGGTCCGTGTGTCCCCGCATGAGTGGCAGCCCTCCACTCCACGTCCGTTCGGGTCACAGCACGCTCCCTTGCTGCCCCCTCACTTCCGCTCCCGAACAAACGGTTTCCACCCGTTCACTCCCACACGACACCACCATCGGCCTGCGGGCAAAACTTCATCAACGCAATGGACACGTTCACTTCTATTCCTGTCCAAACCCAATCAAAGAAGACACCATTCAATTGCAAAATTCTGCGCATTTCATACCCCGGTATACTTAGACTTATAATTATCGTTATTGATCCATTTATTGATTTCAGAGACCATGGAGGAGATAAGGAATCAATATGGGCGAAGACCGAGAGGCGGACCAATGGCCAATGGCACGATCAACACTTCCCTTCCTTTGTCGGCTACAGGATATTGGAAACCCATTCAGTCCGGCACCGGCTTCCCCGAGCATCCGGTTTCAAGCGCGGGAAGCAGCAAGAGCGCGGATGCCGTGTCCGTGAGCAAGCTCGGACAGGCGTTGAGTGGAGTTGCCGCCGATGTGTTCAAGCAACTCGACTCCAAGGCTCGCGGGATGCTGGAAGGACTCGTCAACACTGGCAAGATCAGCGCCGAAGACGCGGTGACAGGATTGAAATCGCTGGCGACCAAGGCGACCTTCAACCGCTACGTCTCCGAACGCCCCCGTGACGAGGAGGACAAGCAACGGCTCACCGACTCGGAGGCCGCCTGGCAGAAACTGCAGGCCTATGGCAGCCGGATGTCCGGTGCGCTGTCCGAGGTCGGGCGTAAGACCCAGGAGATTCAGGAGGCCCAGCAGCGCGGCGAAATCTCGATGGACGAGATGAACGAACGCCTGAAGCCGGTCCAGGACGCGTTCAAGGGCGAGATCGCGGCGGCCCGTGGCGCCTATGGAAGGCCGACCGATCAGACGGCCATACTCAGCGACGCCAGCGGATTCACGAAAAACATGCAGGGCTTCAAATCCGCGCTGGCCTCCATGGGGGATGACGCTGGCTTGGCGGATCTGTACGCGCCGGACGGCGAGACCGCCGAACAGAAGCTTCAGGAGCTTGGCTTCGACCGGAACATCTTCGGCAACGCGTTCCAGAAATTTGCGGAAACCGTGGACATTCCCGGCATCGGGCCCAAATCCGACGCCCCCTCATCGCCGCCCGGTCCGGAAAATCAGGCCGTCACGGACAAGCCGTCGGACATCGGCCTCACGCTCAAACTGGCCGATGCCCTGAAAGGGAACGCCCTGACCATGTTCAACGAAGCGCTGGGCGACGAGGACCGCCGGAAACTGGACGATGCCGTGCGCGCCGGTGCCCTGACCGGTGAAGACGTGGCAAAGGGATTGACGACACGCCTGAAGCGCATCGGCTTCGCACAGTCCGGTGTCGATGTCGCCACCGTCGATCTTGATTCGGAGGCCGCCAACCGCGCTCTCAGCGGAGCGCTGCTCCTTCAGCGCGGCCAGCGCCGGCCCGACACGCCAGCGCAGCCGGACCATTCCCCGATCCGCGTCGACAAGCCGTCGCCATCGCCCTCCCCGGAAACCAGCCGGGACGCTCGGGCCAGCGCCTATTTCCTCGCCATCGACGATGGCGGCGACGATGCGTCGAAGAAGATCGCCGATCTCGGCATCAGCCTGAGTCCGTTCGCCGCCTTCGGCGACGCCGTCCGTCGTCTGATCGGCAAGGGAGCCTTCGATTACCGGTAGACCCGGGGGCGTCATGCCACACCGTGGCTGGCGCCGCGTGGCGTCCTGTCACTCGGGCGTTTCTTCGCCCGCCGTTTCCGCCGGCTCCTCCTCCGCCTTGCGCACCATCACGGCGGCGAAGAAGCCGTCGGTGTCGTGGCGGGCCGGGGTCAGGCGCAGGTAGGGCCCTTCGGCGGGCGGGGTGCCCGCGCCCTCCTCCGCCCAGACCTCGGCGACCGGCAGCACGGTGAAGTCGGGGTGGGTCTCCAGGAAGGCGGCGACCTGATTCTCGTTCTCCTCCGGCAGCAGGGAGCAGGTGGCGTAGACCAGCCGCCCGCCGGGCTTCACCAGACGGGCCGCGCTGTCCAGGATGTTCGCCTGGAGCGGCACCAGTTCCGCCAGGCCGGGGCCGAGTTGGCGCCAGCGGCTGTCGGGGTTGCGGCGCCAGGTGCCGGTGCCGCTGCACGGCGCGTCCACCAAAACGCGGTCGAACTTGCGCTTGTGGCGCTTCACCCAGGGGTCGCGCTCGCTGGACAGCGGGTGCGCCTCGATGTTGTGCAGCCCGGCGCGGCGGAACCGCTCGGCGGCGCGCTTCAGGCGTCCGGCCAGCACGTCGCAGGCGACGACGCGGCCCTTGTTCTTCATCAGCGCGGCGATGGCCAGCGTCTTGCCGCCGGCCCCGGCGCAGAAGTCCACCACCTGCTGCCCCGGCTTCGGCGCCACCGCGATCGCCACGAGCTGCGAGCCCTCGTCCTGGATCTCGACCAGACC
Source organism: Azospirillum brasilense (assembly GCF_003349955.1). Classification (GTDB taxonomy): domain Bacteria; phylum Pseudomonadota; class Alphaproteobacteria; order Azospirillales; family Azospirillaceae; genus Azospirillum; species Azospirillum brasilense_B. Next base: position 126,060 of record NZ_QLKQ01000006.1, on the reverse strand, counting down.
GTCCTTGAAGGCGTCGACGGCGCCCAGCGGCGGGCGGCCCTGGACGCGCAGGCCCAGCGGCGACCACTGCGTCGGCGTCGCCGTGATCTGGGCGCGGGCCAGCGCCTTGATCGCGCTCTCGCGGTTGGCCTTCACCGGGTTGATGCGCAGATCGAGCGGTGCCGAGTCCAGCAGCGTCTTCATCTCCACCGCGAAGCGGTCGCCCATGGCGGCGCGCATCGGCTCCTCCGCCCAGGGCGGGCACTCCACGGCCACGCTCTCCGGCATCTGCGGATGGTCCAGCGTGTGGGTGTCCAGCTCGTTGGCGAGCTTCGCCTCCTCCGGCGCCAGCGGGTCCGGGGCGAACTTGGAGGAGCCGAACAGCGCCTTCACCGTCGCGGCGGCCTTGCCCTCGGCCAGGATCTCGTTGGCGAGCGCGCGGGCGCGCGGGGTCGGCGGGTGGCCCTGACGTTCCAGCCACCAGCACAGCCGGGCGTGCCGGCGCAGGATCGCGTAGGCCGTCTGCGCCACCGCGGTGCGGTCTTTCGACCCGATGTAGCGGCGGGCGCGGAAATAGGCGCTCATCACCGCGTCGGCGGGGCGCGGGGTTTCGTCGATCTCGGTCAGCAGGTCGATGACCGCCTGAAGGCGGGCGGCGGGGGTCATGGGATGGTCCTCGGATAGATTCCCTGCTCGATAACCCGAGCGGGGGGCGGTTGTCATCCCCCGCGCACGCGCGGCAGCCTTTCGAGTCGCTGTCTTTCGAGTCGCTGTCTTTCGAGTCGCCACCCCAGGCGCGCGCCCTGTGACAAGACGGCCCGATCGAAACCATCCGCGCGAAGAGCGGTTGACCGCAATCCCATGATTGAGGCAAAAAAGGGGTGGTTGTTCTTGCCCCGGCTCTCTTGCGGGCGGCAAGTCCAGCGCTCCCTCTTCTTCGGCGTCTTCTTGAAATCTGGTGCGGGGTCCGCGATGACGGCTGCGGTCGGCAGTGTCATGGCGCGTGCGTTGGCGCGCGTCTCCACCCTTCTTGCGTTTGGCCTGCTGGCGGGCTGTGCGGGCGACGCGGCGACCGGATCGGGACCGGGCGGCGGCGTCACCGCGGCCTCATGGCGGCCCGGCATGGAGAAGGTCTCGGCGGATTTCCGCGGCCTGCCGGGCTGGATCGACGACGACCACGCGCAGGCCCTGCCCGCCCTTCATCGCACCTGCCGTTGGGTGGCCTCGCAGCCCGCCGGCAAGCCGCTCGGCCCCAATCCCGCCGCTGGCACCACGTCGGACTGGCGCCCGATCTGCGAGGCGCTGCGCGGCCTGCCCGATGCCCAACCCGAGACGGCCCGCCGCTTCTTCGAGGATCACTTCACCCCCGTCGTCCTGTCCGAGGGGCAGGAGGGGCTGTTCACCGGCTATTACGAGGTCGAGCTGCGCGGCAGCTGGACGCGGACCGAGCGCTACACCGTCCCCCTCTACAAGGTGCCGAAACGGACCAAGCGCGGCCTGCCCAGCCGCGCCCGCATCACCGACGGCGCGCTGAAGGGCAAGGGGCTGGAGATCCTGTGGGTGGACGATGCCATCGACGCCTTCTTCCTGGAAATCCAGGGGTCGGGCCGGGTGCGGATGAGCGACGGGTCGGTGGTGGCTCTGGGCTATGGCGGGCAGAACGGCCATCGCTACGTCCCCATCGGGCGGCACCTGATCGACATCGGCTACGCCACGCCGGAGCAGGTGACCATGCCGCTGATCCGCCGCTGGCTGACCGAGCATCCCGGCGAGGCCCGGCGGGTGATGAACATGAACCCGTCCTACGTCTTCTTCCAGATGCGCCCCGACGTCGGCGCGCGCGGCGCGCGCAACATGGAACTGACGGCGGGCCGCAGCCTCGCCGTGGACCCGGGCTACGTCCCGCTGGGCGTGCCGCTTTGGCTGGACGTGCGCGAGGCGCCGGTGCCGCAGGGTGAAATCAAGCGCCTCGTCGTCGCCCAGGACACCGGCGGCGCCATCAAGGGGGCGGTGCGCGGCGACCTGTTCTGGGGCCATGGGGCGGAAGCCGCGGAGGGCGCCGGCGTGATGAAGGCCAAGGGCCGCTACACGATGCTGGCGCCGCGCACCACCTCCTTCACGCTGGCGCAACGCCGCTGAGGTCTGGCCGCCGATGCTGGTACGATTGCCGGAGTTGCCCGACCGGGAGGCCGCCCTCGCCGCGCTGGAGGACATCTTCTTCCTGTCCACGCTGCGCAAGGACTTCGCCTCGGCGGAGGAGCGCGCGGCCTTCTTCCGCACCTGGACGGGCTGGTATGTGGAGCGGGCGCCGGACGACCTGTGGTTCGCCGTGGCCGAGGACGGCGCCATCATCGGCTATCTGACCGGCTGCAAGGACAGCGCCGCAGCGGTGGACCTCGCCCGCATCATCCCGAAATACGAGGTCTTCGCCGACCGCTTCGCCGCCTTTCCCGCCCATCTCCACGTCAACGTCCGGCCCGGCTTCCGCGATCATGGGATCGGACGGGCGCTGGTGGACCGCTTCGCCGAGGACTGCCGCGCCGATGGCCTGCCCGGCCTGCATCTGGTGACCGGGGTGTTCGCGCGGAACGTCAGCTTCTACCAGCGCGCCGGCTTCACCGCGGCGACCCAGCGGGGACCGCTGCTGTTCCTCGGCCGGCGCCTGGATTGAGCGCCGTTCAGAAGGCGGGCGGGCAACCGCCGGCCTTGAGCACCCGCTGCGTCGAGGCCGGGTTGTTGACCAGCTTTCCAGCCGGGCGGATGGGCCGCCGCACCAGTTCGCCCCCGCAGTTCGGACAGTGCCCCTTCAGCACCCCATCCCGGCAGTCGCCGCAGAAGGTGCATTCGAAGGAGCAGATGTAAGCATCGCGGGAGTCCGGGGGCAGATCCTGGTCGCAGCATTCGCAGTTGGGCCGCAGCGCAAGCATGATCGGCGTCGCCTTTCCGTGGGTTCACGATGATAGCAGCGGCGTAGCGGCGGGAGAAAGGGCTGTGGCCGCAGGGCTTCCGCGTTTGAAGCTCCCTCTCCCCTCTGGGGAGAGGGCTGGGGTGAGGGGGTTGCACTTTTGCCGGACGTTCCGCTATGCGGAACCCCCTCACCGCCCGCTTCGCGGGCACCCTCTCCCCAGAGGGGAGAGGGCTATGAAGGCGGATCGGCCTTCCCAACGCGGCGCCCCGCGCCGTAAGGTCCACGACCACGACGACCGCCCGCCCTGGAAAGCCTGCCCCGCATGACCCGCCCGCCGCGCCTGATCGAAAGCCCGCAGAATCCGCAGTTCAAGCTGTGGGAGTCGCTGCTGGAGAGCCGCGGCCTGAAGAAACAGGGCAAGTTCCTGCTGGCCGGACTGAAGACGGTGCCGGAGGCGCTGGCCCGCTGGCCGGAGCGCTTCTCCACCCTGCTTCTCACCGATCCGGCGCAGGTCGAGGGCTGGCGCCTGCCCGCCGGGCTGGAGATCGTCCAACTGGCTCCCGCCCTGTTCCGCACGCTGGACGCTCCCGGCACCGGCTTTCCCCTGCTCGTCGGCACGGTGCCGGACACGCCGTCGATCGACCTGTCGCGACCGCCGCAAGGGCTGGAGCTGATCTGCGCGCTCGGCGATCCCAACAACCTCGGCGCCCTGCTGCGCAGCGCCGCCGCCTTCGGCGCCCGGCGGGTGATCCTGCTCGACGGCGCGGCCCACCCCTACCATCCCAAATGCCTGCGCGCCGCGTCGAACGCCCAGTTCGAGCTGACCCTGCTGCGCGGCGGCCGGTGGGAGGACGTGCACCGGTCCGCCGGGCCGCTGGTCGCGCTGGACGCCGGGGGCGCCGACATGGCGGCCTTCCGTTGGCCGCGCGACGTCCGTCTGGTGCTGGGCGAGGAGGGTCAGGGCGTACCCGCCGCCCTGCCCGTCCAGCGCCTGTCCATCCCGACCACGGGCGCCGTGGAATCGCTGAACGCCACCGTCGCGGCCAGCGTGGCGCTGTTCAGCCACTTCGCCGCCAACCGCTGACGGAGAAACGCTGAAACCCGGACATGAAAAAGGCGAGGGGACCGTCCCCTCGCCTTTTCGACCCTTACCCCAAAGGAGCGCCCGATCAACCCTGACGGTAGTTCGGCGACTCGTTGGTGATGGTGATGTCGTGGACGTGGCTCTCGCGCAGGCCGGCGTTGGTGATGCGGACGAACTCGCACTTCGTCTGCATCTCGGCGATGGACTGGCTGCCGGTGTAGCCCATGGCCGCGCGCAGGCCGCCGACGAGCTGGTGGATCACCGCCGACACCGGACCCTTGTAGGGCACGCGGCCTTCGACGCCTTCCGGCACCAGCTTCATGGTCGAGACTTCCTGCTGGAAGTAGCGGTCGGCCGAACCGCGGGCCATGGCGCCCACCGAGCCCATGCCGCGGTAGCTCTTGTAGGAGCGGCCCTGGTAGAGGATGACCTCGCCGGGGCTCTCGTCGGTGCCGGCGAACAGGCTGCCCAGCATCGCCACGCTGGCGCCCGCCGCGATGGCCTTGGCGAGGTCGCCCGAGAACTTGATGCCGCCGTCGGCGATCACCGGGATGCCCATCTTCTCGCAGGCCTCGACCACGTCCATGATGGCGGTGAGCTGCGGAACGCCGACGCCGGCGACGATGCGGGTGGTGCAGATCGAGCCGGGGCCGATGCCGACCTTGACAGCGTCCGCGCCGGCATCGACCAGCGCCTTCGCCGCCTCGGCGGTGGCCACGTTGCCGGCGATCACCTGGGTGTAGTTGGACATGTTGCGCGCGGCGCGCACCTGATCCAGCACCTTCAGCGAATGGCCATGAGCGGTGTCGACCACCAGAACGTCGACGCCGGCGTCGAACAGCGCCTCGGCGCGGCGCAGCCCGTCGGAGCCGGTGCCGGTGGCGGCGGCGACGCGCAGGCGGCCCTGGGCATCCTTGCAGGCGTTGGGATAGGCCTGGGCCTTCTCCATGTCCTTGACCGTGATGAGGCCGATGCAGCGGTGAGCCTCGTCCACCACCAGCAGCTTCTCGATGCGGTGCTGATGGATCAGGCGCTTGGCCTCGTCCTGGCTGACGCCCTCGCGCACCGACACCACGTCCTTGGTCATCAGCTCGCTGACCGGCTGGTTCGGGTTGGTGGCGAAGCGGACGTCGCGGTTGGTCAGGATGCCGACCAGCTTGCCGCTGCCGCGGGAGTCGCGGCTTTCCACCACCGGGATGCCGGAGATGCGGTAGTCGGCCATGAGCTGGAGCGCGTCGGCCAGCGTCTGGCCCGGCGTGATGGTGATCGGGTTGACGACCATGCCGGACTCGTACCGCTTGACCTTGCGGACCTCCTCGGCCTGCTGCTCGATGGTCAGGTTGCGGTGGACCACGCCGATGCCGCCGGCCTGGGCCATGGCGATGGCGAGGCTGCTTTCGGTCACCGTGTCCATCGCGGAGGACATCAGCGGGATGCCCAGTTCGATGGTCTTGGTCAGGCGCGTCCGGGTGTCCACCTCGTTCGGCAGGACCGAACTTTCGGCCGGAACCAAGAGGACGTCGTCGAAGGTCAGAGCTTCGCGGATCGTGGACGAGCGGGCCATCGGCGGTCTCCCGGGAGATAAAAAGGGGCCGGAAAAAAATTTGGCGCACTATACACAAGACCGTGGGCTTGTGAAGGCGCCTGAACCACAAACTGTCGTGTGCCGGGCCTCATCCGCGCAAGCCAGCCATGACCTGCGCGAACGGACCGCAGCCGGAGGTGGACCTAATCGTTCGCGTTCGCCCCACGGAAACCGGTGGCGACCACATAGGTTTCGGAGGATTCGGCGCGGCTGGCCGGCGGCTTGGCGTGGCGCACCGTGGCGAAATCGCGCTTCAGCCGCTCCAGCAGGGACTTCTCCGCCCCGCCCTGGAACAGCTTGGCGACAAAGGCCCCGCCGGGGGCCAGCACCTCCTCCGCGAAATCGTAGGCGGCCTCGGCCAGCGCCATGATGCGCAGATGGTCGGTGGACTGGTGCCCGATGGTCGGGGCGGCCATGTCGCTGAGCACCACGTCGGCGGGGCCGCCGAGCGCTTCCTTCAGCCGCTCGGCGGCACCCTCCTCCAGGAAATCGGCCTGCATGGTGGTGGCGCCGGGCAGCGGGTCCATGGGCAGGATGTCCAGCCCGACGACCTTCCAGCCCTCGCGCCCGGTCTGCACCTTGTCCACCGCCACCTGGGTCCAGCCGCCGGGGGCGGCGCCGAGGTCGACCACGCGCTTGCCCGGCCCCAGCAGATGGAACTTCTCGTCGAGCTGAAGCAGCTTGAAGGCGGCGCGGGAACGGAAGCCGCGCTTCGTCGCCTCGTGCACGTAGGGGTCGTTCAGATGCCGCTCCAGCCAGCGGGCCGAGGAGGTGGTGCGCTTGGCCGCGGACTTCACGCGGACGGTGGCGCGGCGCCCACCCGGCGTCGAGGAGGACGGAGGCTTTCCAACCATGGTCTTACATTTCCTTAATAGATTTGCCGCGTCGACCCGATCAGCTCCACGAGGATGCCCTCGCGCAGGCCGCGATCGGCGATGCGCAGGCGCTCCACCGGCCAACAGTCGCACAGCGCGTCCAGCACCGCGCATCCGGCGATCACCAGATCCGCGCGGTCCTGTCCGATGCAGGGATGCCGCGCCCGCCCGTCGAAGTCCAGCGCGACGAGGCGTTCGATGACCGCGCGGGCGTGGTCGATGCGCAGAAAGCTGCCATCCACCGCCCGCCGGTCGTAGCGGCAGAGGCCGAGATGCACCCCGGCCAGCGTCGTCACCGTGCCGGAGGTGCCGAGCATCTGCACCTGCCCGGCAAGCACCCGTTCGCGGATGCCGTTGCGCGCCTCGAAGGAGGCGATGGCCGACGCCACCTCCTCCACCATGCGGCGGTACATGGCGCGGTCGGCGTCGGCGCCGCCGAACTGCTCGGTCAGGCCGATGACACCGCACTGGATGGACGTCTGGTCGAGGATGCGCAGCGGCCGCCCCCGCTCCACCGCCAGCCACATCAGCTCGGTCGAGCCGCCGCCGATGTCGAAGACCACCGCATGGGGCACGTTCGGATCGAGCAGCGACGCGCAGCCGGCAAGCGCGAGGCGCCCCTCCTCCTGGCTGGAAATGATCTCGATGGCGATGCCGGTTTCCCGCTCCACCGCGTCGATGAACTCGCTGCAATTGCGGGCGCGGCGGCAGGCCTCGGTCGCCACGGCGCGCGCGGCGGTGACCCCGCGCCGCTCGATCTTGGACTCGCAGATTTTCAGGGCGGCGAGGGTGCGTTCCATCGCCAGATCGGACAGTTGATCGTTGCGGGTCAGCCCTTCGCCCAGCCGGACGATCCGTGAGAAGGCATCGATGACGCGAAAACCACCGGGAATTGGCCGGGCGATGAGGAGGCGGCAATTGTTGGTGCCAAGGTCGAGTGCGGCGTAGACCGGGCGCGCAGGGGCAGACGAGCGCAACCGTCCGGTGTCGTTCTGCCGCTCGCTGTGCACCTGAAGGTCCACGTCTCCTCCCCGCCATGCTTAAGGGAGTCATCTTAACCCGGTTTCACGTCCCAGTGAAAGCCCACGATTGGTCTTGAAATGGGTCAACACGCCTGCGTTGGAATTGCCCCGGCTGGGTCGCTCAAGCCGTTCGCGATCCTGGCCATACGGTCAACCGCAAGCGTGTGGCCCGGCCGATGCCCGGCGCCGGATCCGGTGGGGCGGGTTTGACCCGGATCCCCAGCGGCTACAATTGGCGACTCTCTCCGCCGCCCCCACGGCACGTTGCGGCTGGACCCCGATCCCCCAGCGGCTACAATAAAGCTCGCGCTCACCACCGTCGATGGCGAGTTGCGGCTGGACCCCGATCCCCCAGCGGCTACAATGTCCCACGGACGGGGTTGTGAGCGGAGACGGTTGCGGCTGGACCCCGATCCCCCAGCGGCTACAATAGGTTCCAGAGACAGGAAGCGCACCGCGGCGTTGCGGCTGGACCCCGATCCCCCAGCGGCTACAATCACCGCGGCGTCGTCATGCCCCTGTGCCGTGTTGCGGCTGGACCCCGATCCCCCAGCGGCTACAATATATCCCCGAATAACGCATTGAAATATATGCGTTATTCGGGGATTTTCGTGGACTCAACTCCGCAAATCCTTCTGCTAAAACAGCTTGAACTGCTCATAACGCGCAGCGGGTTCATGCTTTGTCCGCGCTTCCAGGCACACCATCGTCTGATATTGCCGGTCGGTGAAGGTCAGGATTTGCACTTTTCCCCTTTTCGGGACATTCGTCCGGATGCGCCCGATTCGCGCCTCGACCTGCGGGGCGCCGGCGCAAAAGCGCAGATAGACGCTGAACTGCGACATCTCGAAACCTTCATCGAGCAGAAAGTTTCGAAATTTGGCTGCCGCCTTCCGGTCGGCTTTCGTCACCGTGGGCAAATCAAACATCACCATCATCCACATCAGGCGATACGCGCTGAGTGCCATGCGCGCCCTCCTTGCGAGTGTGCGGGGAGACAAGATCGAGCGGCAGCGGCGACAGCGGCAGGTCCAGCACCGGCCGCTCGCCCAACAGCAGTTGCGCCAGCGAGGACGCCAGCCGGAACAGGCAGGTCCCCAAGGGGGTGACGCCGGCTTCCGTCCGCAGATCCTGCACCAGGATGCCGGCCAACACGCGCTTGGTGTCCCGATCCACCTCCAGGCGCCCTTCGGCGACGAGGCGATGGACCAGGATGTCGACCAGCGGCCGAAACGGCTCCAGCAGATCATCGACAAGGCACATGGGGTTGGAGCGGTTGGAATGTTTCAGACCGAGCGTCGGGTGGAGGCCGGCCGCCGCCACCGCCCGCGCCGTGCCGCCCCGCAGGACGGCGTAGCCGTAGTTCAGCAGCCCGTTGATGCCCGGCTCGTCGCTGTCGCGCCGGAAATCCGGGCCGAACAGCAACGGCCAGTAGCGGCGCGCCGCCTGCGCCTCGATGTTCTCGGGATCGCCCGACCGCATTCGCCGCGCCAGCTCGACGAAGGCTCCGGCCGGCTGACCCAGCGCCTCCAGCACCGCGCCCTGATTGCGCACCTTGGCCCGTGCGATGGCCTGCCAGAGCCGGTTCCTCAAGGCATCGGTGATTTCCGCCTGCGCCCGCATCCGCTGGGCCTGGGCATGATGCCCGTCGACCGGCCACAGGATCGCCGCCGGGCTGAAGTTGCGGCCGCACAGGACGACCACGCAGTCCCGCTCCAGCAAGGCCAGCAGCAGGTTGCTGGAATAGGTCAGCCCGTGCGCGGTGCCGATCAGAACGGCGATGTCATCCAGGGGCACCCGGCCGATTTCTTCGCCGCGAGTCGAGACGACCATGAATCCCCGGTCGAGCGACAGGTGCCGCCCGTCCTCCGCCACTTCGATGACGATCCCCGCCGCGCTTGCCATCGTTCACTCCATCGGGCCCTTGTCGTGGACGTAGCCGAGCAGATCGACACCGGCCGGGCGTGCCTGTCCCTTGCGCAGCGCATCCGGGGAGAAGGTCCGGTACTTGAAGGGATCGCCCGGATCGGCGTCGCGCTCCTTCAGGTTTCCGGCTTCGTGATGGGGCGCCAGCACGATCCGCCCTTCCGAGAACTTGACCACCCGCATGATCTGGCGATCGGGGGCAACGCCCAGCGCCAGCAGGTCGCCCTTGAACAGCCGGAACAGCGGCGTGCCCGCGTCGCCCGCCACCCGCCGGGCCGCCCAGTCCAGGAAGGGGCGGCCATCCTCGGCCCGCGCCGCACCGGTTTCCGCCACCCACGCCCGGTGAAGCTGGTAGGCCTCGTGGGTGCTGACGATCCGGCCGGTCCAGCGCCCGCGCCCGTCGCGCAGGATCTCGTACCAGGCGTTGCTGTCGCCCTTGTAGAGCTTGAACACCGTTCCGGCGGGATCGCGGACCGGGACGGGACTGCCCAGCTTGTCGAGCATCCGCACGCGGCGCACCGTCCCGTTGGTCCATTCGAACCGGCTCATCGCCTCGGCGAAGCTGCGGCCCTGCGCCGCCTGTTCCGCGGCGTGGGCTTCCAGCGCCGCCGCCAGCTTGCGGTCGCGGATGTTCGGCAGGTCCTTGGCGGTCAGGCCGGCCAGCGGCTTGCGCGTCACCACCAGATGGGTGCCGTCCGGCTGGACGCCGACCGGGCCATAGGCGGTGTCGTTGTGCATCCGGGCCTGCCAGCCATGCTCCGCCTTGTGCGAGACGATGATGCCGCGCACCTTGTCGCGCACCTGATCGCCGAAGGACGCGCCGCCCAGCCCGTCGAACGGATCGGGGAGGCCGTCGAACAGGCGCTCCAGCTCGTTGACCTCCGCCCGCTCCGCCGCCTTGGCCACCAATTGGACGAGCCGTTGGTCGATGACGCCCAGCACCGCGGCGTCGATGGCGTGATGGCGATGGTCGCCCCGGTTCTTGAGGTTCGAGTCCGACAGGATCTTGTTCAGCCCCCAGCGCGCCCGCAGCATGGCCGTCAGCCGGCCGGGCGCCACCCGGACCTTTTCCAGCGGCAGGATGCTGCCGAGATACTGCCGGGCGATGCGCGACAAATGCCGGGTTTCGACAAGCTGGCGGGCCAGGAAGCCCCTCTCGCCGTCGAAGCGCTCCATTGCGTCGGGCAGGAAGCGCCAGCGCTTGTTCCGGGGCAGCAGCGCCGCCCGCTCCGCGATGGCCTCCCAGTCGTAGCCGTCCACCGGAACGGCGCCGAACGCCTCCCAGGGCGAGCGGTTGCGTTTGAACCGGTTGGCGGCGCGCAGGCAGACGATCTTGTTGTCGGCGCCGTCGCTCAGCGTCTTGCTGAAGGGAAGAATGTGGTCGATGTCCACGTCAGCGCTGAACAACTGCTTCATGCTGATCGGTTGGCCCGTATAGACGCAGACGTTGGCGATGCCATGCTTCGGCAACTCCTCCCACAGCCGCATGCGCAGGAGCGACTCGGCCTTCACCTCGACGCCGAGTTCCCGGATCTTTTCCGCCCGCTCCTCGTTCTTGCGTTGGTTCTGCGCCTGCTCCCGCTGGGTCCGGTCGCGCTCGTCGCGGCTCTGCTTCAGATCGCGGGCCAGTTCGACGACGATCTCCTCGGGCTTGCCCCAACGCTCGATGATCTTGTTGACCAGTTTGCGCAGCTCGTTCAGGCCGATGTGGACGGTCGGGTTGGGGAAGCGCCCCAGCCGCAGTTCCGGCGGATCGCCCGGCTCGCCGGTGCCGAAGGCGATGAAGCGCTCCAGCGGCTCGCCGTAATAGGGCAAGGCGTCGAGCAGCCTTTCCGGCCGGAAGTCGGAATGGTGGAGGCCCAGCGCCTCGACGGCCTCGCTGTAATTCAGATGGCGGTCGCGCATCAGCGGGACGACCTCCTCAAGCGCCTTCTCGCTGAGGCGGCAATAGCCCTCGGGCAGGCCCGGCCGTTCCGCCGTGAGCGTGGCGACCTCCCAGCTCAGGCCGAGTTCGGACACCAGCCAGGCGGCCAGTTCCCCCTCGTCCTCGCTGTCGAGCAGGCGGCCGACGATGGCGCGCTGGCGGTCCGGCGGCAGATCGTGCCACGCCGCGCCGATGCGCCGCCTCTTGCCCTTCTCAGCCGACAGCGCATCGGCGACGGCGTCGCCCTTCAGGCGGTCGCGCTTGCCGTCCTCCAGGTTGATCGCCACGCCGGGCGGCAGCTTCAGGTCCTTGGCCAGCGCCTTGAAAGTGAGGTCGCCCTTGCGGCACAGCCGTTCGAACAGGCGGGTGGTCTGGTCGGGCGTCAGGCCCCAGGGGATGTCGCCCGGCCGGTTGAAGCGCAGGTTGGCGAGTTCCGTCAGAATGCGGAATTGCTGGGCGATGGGCAGCGCCCAGGGTGCTCGCTCCTCCGCCGGGAAGAGGGTGCATTTGCCGGGCCGAACCGGGCGCAGGGGGCGCTGGTGGAAGATGATCGCCTCGATCCGGTCCCACTGCGCCGGCGACAGATCCGGATGGTGCGGAGCCTGCGCGGCGCGGATCGCCTGGAACTCCTCATGGACCAGGGCGCGGTCGGGATAGAAGCCGTAGAAGGCCTTGGCGCCGCTGCCGGTCAGCCGCGCCCGCACCGGCTGGCGTTTCGCGTGCCGCGCCGCGAGCCACGCCCCCAAGGTTTCCGCTCCGCTCTCCTGAAGCTGGGCCTTCAGGGCGGAGACGCCGGTCTTGACCTTGCCGGCCTCCGATTCGTCGCCGGCGGCCTTGCGGTTGCTCTTGAAGCCGCGTCGCTGGTTCAGGTGGAACAGGGCGCGGCCGAGTTCCGGCGCCGGCAGAGGCTCCGCCACGGCGCGCGCCCGCAGCGTGTAGGGATCGGTGTGTTCCAGGGCCTTGCGGGCATCCTCGTCCGCCGGCATCAGGCCGCCGGCGACCAGCGCGGTCATCAGGACCGAGCGCCGCCGCAGATAGCGGTCGCGCCGCCGCCGCATCGAACGCGCCAGCCGGCGGTCGGCGGCCAGCGACTCCTGGGATTTGGGATCGCGACCGTCGGGGAAGATCCGCACGCCCATCCGCCGCACCGCGCAAGGCCGCCCATCGCCGTCCAGATCGAGCAGGCAGAAGCCGATGCTGTTGGTGCCGAGATCCAGGGAGAGGCGGTAGCGGAGACGTTTGGACATGGCGGACTTCCCCGAAAGAGCGATAATTCTGATAAATTATTCTCCTTAGGGAGGAAATTGCCATGGCAACCGTTTTTAAAGTCTATTTTTGAAAAGGCCGATGCAGTCTTGACGTGCGTTTGGGTCTATGGGAGTCTGAGTATGGAACGACAATCACCTTGCTTAGCCGCTAGGGGATCGGGGTCCTTCCGTTAACACGTCGCGGGGGTTTGCCCCTGACGGCACAAGATGTGCGGCGGGCTTCGGCCCGCCGCGTTCCTTTTGGGGTTCGAACCGGTCGCGGCGTGATCGCCATGGCCTGTGGAGCCGCCCCGAACGACCACATCGGACACGCTTCCCCCCATTCGTCGGCCAGCGGACTCAATCCGGTCGATCCCGGCTTCCCCGTCCGCACCGGTGGTCAGGACCGGTCGTTCGAACGGTTCCCGAGCGCAGTCCCGGGGCGGCCGGTCGCCAGCGCCCCCTTACCGACGCCGGCGTCGAACCCTTCGTCGGCGGCGTCGGCGATTCCCACGAACCCGAAGGGGCAGCGCGGCAACCACGCCTTGGCCGAGACGATCGACAGCCTCCACAAGACCGAGGCGATCGGGCGCCGCGGACCATGGCGCAGCCTGGAGGCCGTCGAGGTCTCCGCCGTGGAATGGGCCAACCGTTTCAAGGACCGGCGCATCCTCGAACGCGTCGACACCATTCCGCAGGCCGGAGCCGAAGCGCGCTATCCGGTCAGAACGGCACCACCGCTCCCGGCAGGGGCGGCAGACGCAAACTCGCCAGATAAGCGAGCAGCGCCTTTTGGTCGTCGGGGCTCAAGGCGTAGAAGGCGTTGATCACCGGGTCCGCTTCGCTGCCGGCGCATTGGTAGGGGAACTCGGCTGCGATGCCGTCCGGGCGGGTACCGCCATGGAAGCGGATCGCCTGAACCAGATCCAGCGCGCGTCCGTCATGCAGGTAAGGCCAGCTGTCGGCGACGCCCCACAGGGGCCGGGTCAGGAATTGCTGCGGCGGAACGGCGATGTCCGCCACGTCGGTGCCCTGTGGCGCGATGTCGGCGAGGCAGGGCCCCATGTCGTGCAGGCGCAGGTCGCTCAGCAGCGGCACCGCCAGGGGACCTTCCGGCGTGTCGAAGGGCAGCCGGGCGCGGGCGTAGGCCGGCAGCGGACCGGCCTGATCCTCGGCCTTTCCGCCGTCCGGATTGCGCCACGGCATCGACGGGGCGGCCCGGCTCGCCAGCGTGTTCAGGTTGATCTCCAGACCGCCGACCGCAACCGTGTCGGCATCGGCGACCGCCTTGGCGTAGAGGGCGGCGACCGCCGCGTCCGGCGTGCCCTGGCGGACGGCCGCGCCGGCATCCGCCGACGCCTTGGCCAGCCGCGCCCGCGCCTCCCGTACCACCGGAAGATGGTCGGTGCTGGGCAGAGCGTTGACCAGGGTCGGGGAGACGACGGTCCGCCTGCGCGTTTCCTCGGCGCGCCCCTGGACCCGCGAGGGCAGCGAGATCCCGGCGTCGGAGCCGGCCTGATCGGGATGCCCCAGCACGGTGCCCCACTCGATCGTCACCACCGGCCGGTCGAGCGTCTGCACCGGAACATGGCAGGACGCGCACATGGCGCTGCCGGCCGGAAGCCCGGCGTCGGTGGCCGTGCCGGCGAACAGCGCCGCGCCGCGGGCCACCTTGGCCTTGGCGGTCGGATCGGCCGGCGTCTCGACCACCGGCGGCCGGGTCATCGCGACGAAGCTCGTCAGCGCCCCGACATTGCCGTAGCTCAGCTCGTTGATCACCCCGTCGGCGTCGTTGTCGTTGTTCTCCCCGACGATCTCGACCCCTTCCATGCTGAAATGGAACTGGGTCGCGGAGGCCGCGAAGTGGCGGACCGACGAGGCGATGCCCTTCCACTGGAACGGGCGCACGACCAGATCCGGGGAGACCCCGGTCAGCCGGCTGTAATCATAGACGATCCGCTGCGCCTTGCTGTCGTAGGTGGCGCCCAGCCAGCCGAAGGACAGGTTCTTGGCCGCCAGCGGCAGGGTCACCGGCTTGTCGGGCGTGTAGCGGGCGTGGTCGGCGAGAAGGGCTTGCTGCCCGAGCAGCTGCCCGGTGATCTCGTTGGCCAGCGCCTGGGTGTAGCCGGTCCCGAACACGTGCGGCGGGTTGCGGACCAGCTGGGTCAGGGGGTTGGGGAACTGGCTGTTGATGAAGGCGGTGTTGGCGATGCCGGCGGCGCCGCCGATCGCCGGCTGGGTGCGGGTCGCCGGTCCGGGCGGGTTGGCGCCGGCGAGGTCGGGCTGGACGGTGGCGCCGATCGAGGTGTGGCACTCGTAGCAGCTCTGGCTGTCGATGCCGTTCAGGCGCAGGAAGGGGATCGGTGGCGGCACGCTCCCATCCGCCGTCGCGTAGGGGCTGAACGGGGAGTTCGGGTAGAGCGCCTTGCGCTGCCACGCGCGCGGACCGTCCGCGCCCTCGCCCCAGCCGTCCTGCGGGGTGTAGGGATAGCTGAAGAAATGCGCGCCGGATTCCAGGATCCGCCGCAGAGGCACGCTACCCTTCATCACCTCCTGCTGCTGGATCGTCACGCTTTCGGTGATGTTGGCCTGCTGGGCACCCGCCTTGGAGGTGAGGAACGCGGAAAGGCCCATCATTACGATTGGCCATGCCGCGACGCGAACGCTTGCCATGCGCATGAACTCCCGATTTTTGCGTATCGCCCGATACTGTCGGAGCATTTCCGAAAATCAAACCAAATAATTTAGGTCGATATACTTAGAAATCTAATTTTTCGTGATCCACAATGCCGGAAATCCCGAAATTATTCGTACTCGTTCAAATAAAATTCGGAGAACTGTGCGATTTTTCAAAAATCATATCATTGTATGTTCATCATACACCGGACATTGACTCGTTGATTCTTTAAAATTTCTTCCAGATAGTCGGCGCATGCGACGCATCAACGCGCCGGATCAGCGGCGCGCGAGCGGCATCACCGAGCGGGAGGGACGCGGACCATGACTGAGCAATGTCTTCTGGAGCGGCCGCAGGGGAAGGCAGCGGCCCCGCTGTCGGTCGCCTACACGCCGATTTCGACCCTCCCGGATCTGCGCGCCGCCGCGCAGTTGGCGATCCAGGTCGAATTCACCACGGTGCCCGCCTATCTGACGGCGCTCTACTCGATCACCGACAAGGGTTCGGCCGCCTACCAGGCCCTGCGCAGCGTCGTGGTGGAGGAGATGTTCCACCTCAACCAGGCGGCCAACATCCTGATCGGCATCGGCGGGCAACCCAAGCTGACCGGGAGCGTGGTGCCCGTCTACCCGGCCTATCTGCCCTCGGCCAGCACCACCGCCACGCCCTATGTCGGGCTGTACCGCGCCTCGCAGGCGGTGTTCCGCAACGTCTTCATGGCGATCGAGACCCCCGCCCCCTTCACCGCGCCGCCGCAGGGCAGCGACTACCAGACCATCGGCCAGCTCTACAAGGCCCTGTCGGACGGCATCGAGCGCTGCGTCGACCAGTACGGCGCGGACAAGGTCTTCGTCGAGAATCCGGCGGCCGAGCAGCGCACCGACATCTACCTCGGCAAGTTCGGCGGCAAGGCCGTGAAGGTGACCGACCTGGACAGCGCCCAGCTCGGCATCCAGCAGATCGTCCAGCAGGGCGAGGGCGCGGTGAACCCGACCCATCCGCTGGTCCCCCAGCAGCCCTACGGCGCCTACGAGCATTACGGCGCCCGCACCGACGGCACCTACGGGCCGATCCTCGGCACGCCCTACGAGCTGTCGCACTATTACAAGTTCCTGCGCGTGGCCGACGCGCCGGATTTCCCCGACACGCTTCCCATCGTCTCCAACCCGCGGGTGTCGGACTTCGCCAACGCCACGGCCGTCCAGGCGGTCAAGGCGTTCAACATCGGCTACAGCGTGATGCTGCAGAGCCTGGAGGCCTCCTTCACCAAGGCGGGCGGCGCGGCGGACTCCTATTTCACGCTGGCCCTGCCGCTGATGCACAACCAGCTGCCGACCCTGGCCAATCTGGTGATGCAGCTTCCCGTCTTCCCCGACGGCGACCCAACGGTCGGGCCCAACGCCGCCCCGACCTTCGAGTATGTCGAAGACGCCAGCTTCGACGACTTCCTCGCGGCGCTGCAGGCGCTGGACAAACTGCTGGCCGGCCAGGGGCTGCCCGCGCTGCTCGTCGCCCCGGTGGCGCCGCCCGCCCCGCCGGGCCCGGCCCCCAAACACCGGGAGGCGCTGCATGGGGTGATCGACGGCGTCCGGACGCTGAAGAGCCGCTCCGACGCCACCGGACTCGGGCTGTAACCCGGCACCGCCCAAACGGCACCACCCAGCCCGGCCAGATCGGGACAGCGAGGGGAAAACCATGTCCAACACCGTCTATTCCATCGTCCCCGCCATCGGCATCGCGCGCGTCGGCAACGCGCCGACGGCCTTCTACATCGGCCCCGAGACGGAGGGCGGCCTGCCCACCCTGCCCGACGGCCGGACCGTCGGGGAGCAGGATTTCCGCGACGACGAAGGCCGGCTGTGCCGGCAGGCGGCGCGCTTCCGCCTGATGCGCAGCGTCGACGGCGGACCGCCCGAGGAGGTCACGTTGAAAAGCGAGGGCGTGGCCTCGATCCGCTGGTACGTCCACCTCGCCAACAAGAAGTCGAGCTGGTACGAGTTCCAGACCTCGAAGGGTGAGGACGGCTACGCGTCGAACCACCCGCTGCGCAATGCCGACCGGACCAGCGCGGAGGAGCGGCGCGCCCTGATCATCGACGCCGGACCCCGCTCGATCGAGGGAAGCGACGCCCCGGCCGAGCACTTCTCGCGCGACACCATCCCGCCGGGCTACGCCGGCAGCTTTCCTCCCGAGGGGCTGAAGCCCTACCCCATCGACACGCTGGGCGAGCTGCGCACCGACGAAGAGGGCCGCCTTCTGGTCCTGGGCGGGCTGGGGCATTCCGGATCGGACAGGCCGTCGCCCCACATCGGGCAATACGCCAACAACGACGGCTGGTGGGACGACACCTCGGACGGGCCGGTGTCGGTGAAGATCAGCCTGCTGGACGATGAGGACGGCCCCCCAGACGTGGAAGTCGGCGGCGCCTGGGTGATGGTCGGACCGCCCTCCTACGCGCCGCAGATCCCCAATCTGGTGACGCTGTACGACACCATCTTCGACGTCGTGGTGCGCAAGCAGGGGCTCCGCCCCGACCTGTTCGCGGACGGGATGTGGAAGACCGGGCCGACCGGCTACAAGCCCTTCTTCGAGACCGACATCAAGCCGATCTTCGAGCGCGTCGCCCGCTACCCCTGGGTCGCGGCGATCCCGCCGAAGCCGCACAGCTTCGATTTCGCCAGGCTCGGCGATCCGGATCCCAAGCTCAACGGGTTCCGCGCCTACATCCTCGACATCATCCGCCCGCCCGGCGCGGACAACGTCCTGGTGAACGCCAGCACCGGCGCCACCGCCATGCCCTATCTGGCCGGCGACGACGCGCTGGGCGCCTCGAAACCCGGCACCGTCACCGTGGCGACCTCGAAGTACCTGCGCCTGACCGACACCCAGTATTTCCTCCTCCAGCAATGGGCCGACGGCTGGTTCATCAAGCAGGGGGCCGAACCGGCCGGGACCGCCGGCGATCCGGTCACCCGCGGCGTGCTGGCCAACTGCGTCGGCGGCGCCTTCTCGCCGGGCATCGAGATGACCTGGATCTCCCGCAACCCGGCCATCTACGACGGTCCCTTCCGCATCAAGGCGCGGCCGGACGTATCCGGCCCGCTCAGCCTCGGCTTCGATCCGGCGGCGGGCATGGAGCCGGGCGACGTCAGCCGCTACATGGCCGTCCCCTGGCAGGCCGATTTCAACGAATGCTCGTCGCAGCCCATCGAGGGCCGGATCCTGTGGTGGTGGCCGGCGCAGCGGCCGGAATTCGTCTATCTGCCGCCCGATCCCCAAACCCTCCGGGTCGAGCCCAGCCCGGCCCTGGGGCCGCAGGTGTCGTGGATCGGCACCGAGTACAACCAGAAGGCCGACGACTACATCCAGTTCGCCGACGACCTGGACATGGTGAAGCTGTGGGATCAGCTCGGCTTCGTCTTCAACATCGGCAGCGCCGACGATCCCTATTTCGTCGAGGTGGCGCGCCGGCTTCCCCGCACGCCCGGCTCGCAGGGCGACACCGCGGGGATCGGCGAGCCGGCGCGGCCGCTGGTGGCCGATGTCCCCTGAGGCGTCGCGCGATCCGCTGCCGGGCGCGCCTCCGGGCACGGACGCGGCGGACGTCCTGATCGTGGGGGCGGGGCCGGCCGGCTCCGCCACCGCGCTCGCTCTGCGCGCGGCCGGCGTGCCGCGCGTGGTCCTGGTCGACCGCGCCGCCCACGGCTCGCCGGAGCGGGCGGCGCTGCGGGTCGGCGAATCGGCGACGCCCAACGTCGGGCCGCTGCTGGCCCGGCTCGGCCTGCCGGACGATCTCGGGCGGCTCGGCCACCGCCCCTATCACGGCAATCTCAGCCTGTGGAGCGGCGACGGGGAGACCGCCGACGACTTCCTGCGGCGGGGCAGCGGGCATGGCTGGCATCTCGACCGCGCCCGCTTCGACCGCTGGCTGCGCGAAGCGGCGGTGGAGCGCGGCGCCCGCCTCCTGGCCCCCGCCACCCTCGCCGGGATCGAACGACGGCCGGAGGGCGGCTGGACCGTCGGGCTGCGCGACGCGGCCGGCCAGCGCAGCGTGACCGCCCGCGTGGTGGTGGACGCCGGCGGCCGGCGGGCGCCGCTGGCGACCGCGCTCGGCGCGCGGCGGCGGCGGCTCGACCGCCTGATCGCCCTGGCGGTCGACGTGAAGATCGACGGGGCGGTCGGGGCGGCTCCGGCCGGCGATCCCGCCGGCGGGGGCTTCCGCGGCCGCTCCTTCGTGGAGGCGGTGGAGATCGGCTGGTGGTACGCGGCGGTGCTGCCGGGCGGGCGCGCCATCGTCACGCTGATGACCGACGACGACATCGCCCGCGCCGCCGGTCTGGCCGGCGCGGGCGCCTTCCGCTCCGCCTGGGCGGCCACCGCGCGCCTGCGCGATCTGGTTCCGCCGCCGGAAGACGGTCCCGGCGCCGGAGCGGCCCCGGCGGTCTTCTCGGCCGCCTCGCAGCACGTCGACCGGGCGGTCGGCGCCGGCTGGATCGCCGTCGGCGACGCGCTGATCGGCTTCGACCCGCTGACCTCCTCCGGCATCGCCGGGGCGCTCGACGACGCGCTGGCCGCCGCCGACACCATCCTGCGCTGGTTCTCCGGCGACGGCACCGCGGCCCGCGCCGCCGCGATCGGCTACGCCCGGCGCGCCGAGGACACGCTGCGCCGCTATCTGGCCGAGCGGACCCGCCATTACACCGCCGGGGGCCGCTGGCCCGACGCCCCCTTCTGGAGCCGCCGGGCCGCGCGGTGAGCGTGGATGCGGTGAGCCTGGATCAGGCCGACGCCATCCGGTCGGCCACCCAGCTGTCGAAATCCACGTGCAGGCTTTCCGGCAGCTTGGCCCGGACGGCGCGGTCATCCTGGGCGGCGTCCCGCAGAAGCTGGACCTGGATCTGGTAGTCGCCGACCACGATGCCGTTGGCGATCATGGTCGTCGGCCCATCCCCCTCGGGAACGAGCCACAGGTTGAACAGGCCGCCGTTGGTCTGGGTCTCCTGGCGGGTGGCGGTCACCGTCGTCGTGCCGTGGCGGGTCAGCACCGTGTCGCCGACCGCCAACGCGCCCGCATAGACCGTGCCGGCCGGCGTCACCACCGGGTGGGTGGCCGATCCGGCGAGGGTGGCGCCGTCGGCGAACTCCAGCACGGTGATCGGCCCGCTGTGCGGCTGCGCCAGGGTCGCCTGCACCGGCCGGGTTCCATCGCCGCTGACGACGACGTCCTCGGACGTGAAGTCCTCCACCGCCTTGGTCGTGCCGTCGGCGAGCGTGATCTGCGTGCCGGCGACCAGGCAGTGCCAGACAAAGACGATGGGCTTGATGAAGGCGACGCCGTCCTTCGGATCGGTGTCCGGCGACAGCGAGCTGACGATGCTCGACCAGCCCGATCCGTGCGTTTCAGGGTCCTGGAAGGTCACGGTGACGCGGGCGCTGAAGAAGGACTGCGTGTCCGCAACCCAATTTTTGGAAGGGAATTCGATGGCGTCGCCCGCATCGTTGTAGGACGCCCTCAGCACGAACGTCAGCTTTTTCTTATCGCAATCGTCGATTCGGAAGTGCGGCAGGTAGCGCGAAGCGTCGCCGCCGGTCAGTTCGGACATGCCACCCTCCTTGTGAGCCAGGTAGAATTCCAAGAACGGAGGGTAGCTGTCGAGCGGAGCCAGGTCGTGGTCAAAACTCATGCTCCCGGACAGAGGAACAAGCAGAGGATTTGTACCAAGATCGTGCATATTTTGCCAATACCAGTAATCAACGTCGGTTTTATTCCTTGTACCTTGGTTGTTATCGTAGCCGCGCGCCAGACCGATGACGATGTCGTTCAGGTCGCCGGTTTTGCGGTCGCTGCGGATGGCGGGATCGACGACGACCGGGTCGCACGACGCCTGGGAGGCCCAGGGAGCCGCCGTCGAGGACACCTCGACCGTGCCGTCCTGGTAGGTGATCGCGAAGGAGATGATGCCGGTCATCGTGCCCGTCGGCAGCGGCGGCAGGGCGGTTTCCGGGTTGGTCTCCACGAAGATCGTCTGGGTGGCGAAGCTGACCGCGACACCGGAGGCCAGCGAGGTCTTGGTGTCGCCGTTCTCGTTGACGACGTTCAGCCAGACGATGGCCTGGGCCACCGGCCGGATCCGGCTCAGCACGGCGCGGGCGGTGACCGCCTTGTTGCTCTGGCTGCTCGAAATGAACTCGACACGCTGACCGTCGGCAACGCCGCTGCTCTCGGTCGCTCTGCTCGTCGCCGGGCCTCCGCTCCGGATGGCCTTGAACAGCCCCGGGTAGCGCGCGGGGGTCAACCCGCTCCGCTCGGCGTTGTCCTGCAGGAACGCCGTGTGCGCCGGATCGCCCGCCGACGGGACGTTCCCGGCCTTCAGTCTCTCCAGGATGTGAACCAGCCGGTCGTTCTGGAGTTGGGTCAATGCAACGTTCATAAGTCAATCTCTCCAATCAATGATTCGTTGATTCGTGAGCAAACAAAAATCATTACTTAGGATACGAAGGTATTGCACGGCATGAAATCCAGTGAATTTGCCATGATTACCCATGTATGATTTTCGACAGCTCAGGATTTGTATCTGACTATACTTTAATTTGACTTTCAACCATGGATAGGGCGCTGATCGCAGCTGGGACGCTTGTTGCCGAACGCCCCCGCACGGAGATTGTGTCCCACGAGGTGGTGTAGGAGCGGCGGGAGTTGGCCAAGGTCACCCGCGCTATCCAGGACATCCTGGCGCTGATCGAGAGCGGCGCCGGCAGCCGCACCCTGGTGGCACGGCTCCGGGAGCTTGAGGCGCGGGAGCACGAACTGCACGCCCGCCTCGCTCAATTCCCGATGGACCTGCCGGACGTTCATCCGAACATCGCGTAGCTATACGCCCGCAAGGTGGCGCGTCTGGCCGAAGCGCTGAATCGCCCCGAGGAGTGCGACGAAGCGGCCGATGCCATTCGGGGCTTGATCGAGAAGATCATGCTGACGCCCGGCCCGAAGCGCGGCCAGTTGGAGGTGATACTGTACGGCGAACTCGGCACGCTCCTGGAGTGAACCGCCCCAGGTTTGCTGGAGGCCCCATTTCTTGAGAGACTGGGGTCAACATGACGAAGCAAGCATCACCGAAATACGCCCCTGAAGTGCGCGAGCGCGCGGTTCGGATGGTGTTCGAGCACGAAGGCGAACATGCGTCGCAGTGGGCGGCGATCAGTTCGATCGCGGCGAAGATCGGCTGCACTCCGGAAACGCTGCGGGGCTGGGTCCGGCAGGCCGAGCGTGACCAGGGCAAGCGGCCGGGGCCGACAACGGACGAGCAGGAACGGATCAAGGCACTGGAGCGTGAGGTGCGGGAGCTGCGCCAGGCGAATGAGATCTTGCGCAAGGCGTCGGCGTATTTCGCCCAGGCGGAGCTCGACCGCCCGTTCAAGAAATGATCGCCTTCATCGACGCGCACCGCGCCGTTGACGGGGTCGAGCCGATCTGCCGAGTGCTGCCGATCGCCCCGTCCACCTATTACGCCCATGCCGCCCGACAGGCCGATCCGTCCAAGGCGCCGGCCCGTTCGCGAAGCGACACAGTGCTGAGGGAGGCTATCCGGCGGGTCTGGGACGTGAACTTCCAGGTCTATGGGGTACGCAAGGTCTGGCGGCAGTTGCGGCGGGAAGGGATCGACGTGGCGCGCTGCACGGTTGCCCGGCTGATGAAACACATGGGTCTGAAGGGGGCGACACGGGGCAAGACGGTCCGCACCACGATCAGCGACCGGGCAGCGCCCTGTCCCGCCGACTGGGTGAACCGCCAATTCCAGGCGCCACGCCCAAACGCCTTGTGGTTGGCCGATTTCACGTACGTATCGACATGGCAGGGCTTCGTCTACGTGGCCTTCGTCATCGACGCCTTCGCGCGCCGCATCGTGGGCTGGCGGGTGTCCAGGACAGCCCACGCCGGCTTCGTTCTGGATGCGCTCGAACAGGCACTTCACGACCGCCGACCGGCCAAGGGCAGCGGCCTCATCCATCACTCCGACAGGGGATTGCAATACGTTGCGATTCGCTACACCGAGCGTCTCACCGAAGCTGGGGTCGAGCCTTCCGTGGGCAGCGTTGGCGATTCCTACGATAACGCGTTGGCCGAGACCATCAACGGTCTCTACAAGACCGAGGTGATCCGGCGCCGCGGGCCATGGCGCACCTTGGAGGCTGTCGAGTTCGCCACTCTGGAATGGGTTGACTGGTTCAACCACCGGCGCCTCTTCGAACCTATCGGCAACATTCCTCCCGCCGAGGCCGAAGCACGCTATTATGCCCAAACCGAGGACGTCGCCATCGCGGCGTGACTCAACACAAATGGTCTCTGCGAAAACCGACGCGGTTCACTACCGCCTACAACCTGATCCGCCTGCCCAAGCTGCTGGCGGCAGCATAATCACGCCCGAAGTCCGCCTCAAAGGCGGCTCCAGGCGCCTCGGAGCACGAAACGGCGCTCCATTCTGACAAAAACGGGCGTCGGAAACGCTATTCTCAAGCCTCGGCGGAGGCAAATAGCCGAAATATGTTCGTTTTTCCGCAGCCTGTTAAAGCGGCACCACCGGATCGCCGGCGAACCCGCGCAGGTGAGATCGCCTGCTGTGTTCGATAGAGCATGGGCGGCGTGATCAGATCACCCCATGACTTTCGCTAAGGACGCTCACCCCCAACCATCACGCGATTGATTCAGGTGACACCGCAGCCCACCGCGTGTAAAACATTCTACCAGCGGGAGAATTCTTGTGGCGCGTTCGTCCAATTTCGGGTTCCTGGCACGGCATGATGTCCAGCTCGAACGGCTGGGCGCCCTGGCCGAGCGCTTCTTCGCCGAGGACGCGAACACCTCTATCATCAAGATCGGGCAGTTCGCCGAACTCCTGGCGCAGCTGACGGCCGCCAAGCTCGGCATGTGGACCTCCCCAGAGGAAAAGCAGGCCGACCTGCTGCGCCGCCTCCGCGATCGCGGCGTGCTGACCCGCGAGGTCGGCGACCTCTTCCACTTCCTCCGCAAAGCCCGGAACGACGCCGCGCACGATCTCGACGGCGATCATCGGATGGCGCTGTCCTGCCTGAAGAACGCCCGGACGCTGGGAGTCTGGTTCCACCGGACCATCACCGGCGATCGCGCCTTCGCGCCAAGCCCATTCGTCCCGCCGCCGGACCCGCGCGCCGAGGGCGCCGCGCTGAAGGCCGAACTGGATCGGCTGCGCGGCGAGCTCGCCGAACGGCAGTCGGCGCACGAGCGCATGGCGGCGGAGGCTCAGGCGGCGGCCCAGGCCGAGGCCGATCGCCGCCTGTCCGCCGAGGAGCGCGCCGCCCGCGCCGAGGCCGAGCGCCAGTCGTGGGAGCGGCTCGCCCAGGAGGCCGACGCCGACCGCGCGCGACTCGAGGCCGAGCTGACCGCCGCCCAGGCCCAGGCGGCGAGCGAGCCGGCGGAGGCCATCCAGGACCGCGTCGAGGTGGCCTACGCCATCGGCCAGGGCATCGACCTCGACGAGCGCGAGACCCGCCGCCTGATTGACGCCCAGCTCCGCGACGCGGGCTGGGAGGCGGATAGCGAAGTGCTCACCCACGCCGCCGGCGCCCGCCCGCAGAAGGGGCGCAACCTGGCGATCGCCGAGTGGCCCACCGCCGACGGCGTGGCCGACTACGCGCTGTTCGCCGGCCTGACCATCGTCGGCATGGTCGAGGCCAAGCGCGCCAACGCCAACGTGTCGGAGTTCATCAACCGGGCAGAGCGCTACAGCCGCGGCTACGTCCCGCGCGGAGACGAGCAGCCGCCGGTGGAGGGGCCTTGGGGCGACCTGCGCGTCCCCTTCCTGTTCTCGACGAACGGCCGCCCCTTCCTGCGCCAGTTCGAGGCGCTGTCGGGCATCTGGTTCCGCGACGGCCGCCACCCGAAGAACCTCGCCAAGGCGCTGGACGGCTGGTACACCCCCGCCGGCCTCCTCGAGGCGCTGCGCAACGACCCGCGCGCCGCCGACGCCCGGCTGTCGCACGACCCGTTTGCCTTCAACTTCCCCCTGCGCGACTACCAGCAGCGCGCCATCCGCGCCGTCGAGGAGGCGATCTCCACCGGCCGGCGCGAGATCCTGGTCGCGATGGCGACCGGCACCGGCAAGACCAAGACCTGCATCGCGCTGGTCTATCGCCTGCTGAAGGCGCAGCGCTTCCGCCGCATCCTGTTCCTGGTCGACCGTACGGCGCTGGGCGAGCAGGCCGGCAACGCGTTCAAGGAAACGCGGATGGAGCACCATCAGGTCTTCGCCGACATCTTCGCGGTGAAAGAGCTGGGCGACATCGTTCCCGACGCCGAGACGAAGCTGCACATCGCCACCGTCCAGGCCCTGGTCAAGCGCGTCCTCTACGGCGAGGAGCCGCCGGCGATCGACCAGTACGACTGCATCGTCGTCGACGAGTGCCATCGCGGCTACCTGCTCGACCGCGAGATGGGCGACGAGGAGCTGAGCTTCCGCAGCCAGGACGACTACGTCTCCAAGTACCGCCGCGTGCTCGACCGCTTCGACGCGGTGAAGGTCGGGCTGACGGCGACTCCGGCACTGCACACCGTGGAGATCTTCGGCGAGCCGGTCGTCCGCTACACCTACCAGGAGGCGGTGATCGACGGCTGGCTGGTCGACCACGAGCCGCCCATCCGCGCCCACACCGCGCTCAGCCAGGAAGGCATCCACTGGGACGCCGGGGAGCGGGTGGACGTCCTCGACACCCGGACCGGACAGCTCGACCTCATCCATCTGGACGATGAGGTCCGGTTCGACGTGCAGGACTTCAACCGCAGGGTCCTGACGCCGGACTTCAACCGGGTCATCGCCGAGTGGCTCGCCGGCCACATCGACCCCGGCCTTCCGGGGAAGACGCTGGTCTTCTGCGCCACCGACCTGCACGCCGACATGGTGGTCGGCGCCTTGCGCACCGCCTTCGCCGCCCGCTACGGCGCCGTGGAGAACGACACGGTCGCCAAGATCACCGGGCGCTCGGACGACCCGATGCGCCAGATCCGCCGCTTCAAGAACGAGGCCCTGCCCAAGGTCGCGGTCACCGTGGACCTGCTGACCACGGGCATCGACGTGCCGGAGATCGTCAACCTCGTCTTCATCCGCAGGGTCAACAGCCGCATCCTGTACGAGCAGATGATCGGTCGCGGCACCCGCCTGTGCGAGGACCTGTTCGGTCCCGGCCGGCACAAGACAGCCTTCCGCATCTTCGACGCGGTCGGCCTCTACGCCGCGATGCAGGACCTGACAGAGATGCGGCCGGTCGTCGCCAACCCCAACATCACCTTCGCCACGCTGATGGAGGAACTGGCCGAGGCCACCGGCACGCCCCTTCCGGCCCCCGCGCCGGCGCTGCCGCCGACCGGCTTCGCCGAAGAGGAACAGGCGCCGTTCGAGGGGCCGCCCGCAGCCCCGGAGGTCGCCGAGCGCCGCGCCCAGCAGGCGCGCTGGCTGGTCGGCCAGATCGTCGCCAAGCTGCACCGCAAGCGCCGCCGCCTGTCGGAAGCCGGCGAGCGCCGGTTCCGTGAGCTGGCCGGCACCGACCCGGACAGCTTCATCCGCCGCGTCAAGGACGCTCCGCCGGAGGAAGCGGCCCGCACCCTCCTCGAGCATCGCGTCCTGATGGAGCTGCTCGACACCCGCGTCGCCGACGACCCCATCCATGTGCCGCTCTACGGCGGGGCCGATGAGTTCCGGCACGAGGAGACCGGCTACGGTCCGAACATCACCCGGCCCGAGGACTACCTTGCCAGCTTCCGCCGCTATCTGGCGGAGAACCTGAACCAAGTCCCGGCGCTCAACGCCGTCGCCAACCGCCCCCGCGAGCTGACCCGCGCCCAGCTTCGCGAGGTCCGCCTGCTGCTGGAGCGCGACGGCTTCGGCGAGGCCGAACTGCGCGCCGCCTTCCGCGACGCGACGAATGCCGACATTGCGGCCTCGGTCATCGGCTACATCCGGCAGGCCGCGCTGGGCGACCCGCTGGTCCCCTACGACGAGCGGGTGGACCGGGCAATGCGCCGGGTGCTATCCAGCCAGCCCTGGACGAAGGCGCAACGCGACTGGCTGGAACGGATCGGGCGGCAGATGAAGAAGGAAGTCATCGTCGACCGCGAGGTTCTAAACCAGGGTGAGTTCCGTCAGCAGGGCGGTGGGTTCGCGCGGCTGGACCGGGTGTTCGACGGGCGCTTGGCGGCGATTCTGAATGAACTCGGCAGTTTTGTCTGGGAGAAGGCTGGCTGATGACGGACAGTGCTTTAACTCATCGAATCAATGAGACACGGCAGAGCCGCCGCGAGGGAGCGGAGTGCTGGAACAGGTTCATGGAATTTCTTGATTCCCGCGAGGCGGCGAATTGCATGTTCCGGGGTGTTTCAGACATTGGCCATCGGCTTCGGCCCAAATCCGGTCGCGACAATGCGGTGTCGCCCAATGGATACGACGCCCTGCGCGAACGCCGCCTGTTCAACAGCTTCAAGCGCCGCGCACGGGTTCATCTGTCGGGCCACGAACCGTCCGATTGGGAATGGCTGGCCCTGGCACAGCATCATGGCTTGCCGACGCGGTTGCTCGACTGGACCAGCAATCCCCTGGTGGCGGCCTTCTTCGCCGTCGCCACTCAGAAGGACAGCGCCGAAGCGGCGGTCTACTCGGTCAGGGTGACGGACAGGATGTTGGTGGACACGGCGAAGGAAACCGATCCCTTTGCCGTGGAGGGCGTACGATTCGTCATTCCGATGGTCAACGACGCTCGCCTCCTGTCTCAGAAGGGTTTCTTCACCGTCCACAATCCTCCGGACGCCGATTGGCTGCCTCCCAACGCCGAAAGGAACATCTTCAAAATACCCGCCAAGGCCGGAGGGTATTTCCGCAGGAAGCTGTTCTATCTCGGTATCGACTATGCCCATATCATGGCCGATCTCGATGGGCTTTGCCAAAGCCTGGAGTGGCAATATCGCCAGGGCATCGCCGTTGGCAAGGTCAGCTACTGAAAGGGGGCGGCAATGGAAGAATCTGAAATCAATCCGAGCGACCCACGGAAAATCGCGGATGCCATTCATGAGCTGACCGGCGACGACTTTCACCGCTTTACAGGATGGCGCCACCTGGAAGAGCTTTCATCATACACAGAGATTGAAGACGTCGAGGTTTTCGAGGACGAAATCGCTGTAGAGAACGATGAACTGAAAGTTCCGGCAAACATCTATGTCAGCCTGAACTACCGCGACAAAGATGGCGATGAGAGTTTTCACGACGCCTTCCCCGGAGCGTTCACCGTGTCGATCAAGGACGGCGAAGCCGTAATCTCCGATATGACCGTCGACACCTCGTCTTTTTTCGATGACCACGAGCAAGAATGACCGCCACCACCGACATCGTCTCCAAGCTCTGGGGCCTGTGCCACATCCTGCGGGATGATGGGATCACCTACCACCAGTACGTCACCGAGCTGACCTACCTGATCTTCTTGAAAATGGCGGCGGAGACGGGGGCGGAGGAGCAGTTGCCGGACGGCTACCGCTGGACCGACGTCAGCCGGCGCCAGGGGCTAGAACAGCTCACCTTCTACAAGGAGATGCTGATCCACCTGGGCACCTACGGGTCGTCGCAGGTGCAGGCAATCTTCCAGAACGCGCAGACCAGCCTGCGCCAGCCGCGCATCCTCAAGGCGCTGGTCGAGGCGATCGACGGGCTGGATTGGTACTCGGCGCGGGAAGAGGGCCTCGGCAACATGTACGAGGGCCTGCTTGAGCGCAACGCGACGGAAAAGAAGTCGGGCGCCGGCCAGTACTTCACGCCGCGCCCGCTGATCGACAGCATGGTCGCGCTGATGCAGCCGAAGGCCGGCGAGTACGTGCAGGACCCGGCGGCGGGCACCGGCGGGTTCCTGATCGCCGCCGACCGCTGGATCAAGACCCACACCAACAACCTGTGGGACCTGACGGAAGCCGAGCAGTACTTCCAGCGCCACACCGCCTTCTGCGGGATGGAACTGGTACCGGACGCCCACCGGCTGGGGCTGATGAACCTGATGCTGCACGACGTCACCGGCGACCTCCAGCTCAGCGACGCGCTGTCGGAGCAGGGGACCCGGCTGCCGAAGGCGCATGTCGTCCTGACCAACCCGCCCTTCGGGACGAAGAAGGGCGGCGGCCTGCCGAGTCGCGACGACTTCACCTACCCCACCTCCAACAAGCAGTTGGCCTTCCTCCAGCACATCTACCGGGGCCTGCGGCCCGGCGGGCGGGCGGCGGTGGTGCTGCCCGACAACGTGCTGTTCGAGGACAACGCCGGCCGCGACATCCGCCGCGACCTGATGGACAAGTGCGACCTGCACACCATCCTTCGCCTGCCGACCGGCATCTTCTATAGCCAGGGCGTCAAGACCAACGTCCTGTTCTTCACGCGCGGCCAGACCGACCGGGGCAACACCGGGGAGGTCTGGATCTACGACCTGCGCTCCAACATGCCGCAGTTCGGCAAGACCCGCCCCCTGACCCGCGACCACTTCGCCCCGTTCGAGGCCGCCTACGGCCCCGACCCGCTGGGCAAGTCCCCGCGCGTGGACGAGGGCGAGCAAGGCCGCTTCCGCCGCTTCACCCGCGAGCAGATCGCCGCGCGCAACGACAACCTGGACATCGCGTGGCTGCGCGACGACAGCGCCGAGACGGAGTTGCCCGAACCGGACGTGATCGCCGCCGAGATTATGGACGCGCTACGCACCGCGCTGGAGGAGATGGAGGCGCTGTCCGACCTGCTGGAAGCGGACGAAGCGGCGGGCGACGCCGTGGCGGAGGCCGCGGAATGAGCGGGCAGGAGTTGCCGACAGGGTGGGCCGCTGCCGAAATAGGCGATTTGCCCGCCCCGGAACCGAACTCGCTCACCGATGGTCCCTTTGGCAGCAAGCTGAAGTCGGCCCACTATGTGGCTTCGGGCGTTCGCGTCGTACGGCTCGGCAACATCGGTGCCGGAACGTTCAATGACACGGACCGGGCATTCATTGAAAAGTCCCATTTCCAAGAGCTGGAGAAGCATGCCATTGGACCAGGGGATTTGGTTGTGGCGGCCCTCGCGGAGCCCGTTGGACGCTGCTGCGAAGTTCCAGAAAACATCGGCCCAGCGCTGGTAAAGGCCGATTGTTTGCGCTTTAAGCCCACGCAGCACGTTGAGCGTCGGTTTGTCATGCATTGGCTCAACTCACCCATTGGTCGGAAAGCCATTGAGGAGCTAAGTCACGGGATTGGCCGATTGCGGATCAACATTCAAGATCTCAAGCAGGCGCCAATTCCATTGGCCCCCCTCCCCGAGCAGCGCCGCATCGTCGAGAAGATCGAGGCGCTGACGGCCCGGTCACGCGGGGCGCGTGAGGCACTGGACTCGCTGCCGACGCTGATCGACCGCTACCGTCAATCCATCCTCGCCGCCGCCTTCCGCGGCGAACTGACGGCGGAGTGGCGGAATGATCGAGACGCAGCAGAAGACGGGTTGCCCACTGGCTGGGCCTGGAGGACAACTGCCGAGATCATCGACGAAGGCCCGACCAATGGGTATTCACCGAAGGCCGCGCCCGATGGCAACGGAACAGCTAGCCTTCGATTGTCAGCGACCACATCCGGCAGGATGATCCTAGACGGCTCGACCATAAAGAAGTTGCTTGAGGTCATATCA
Source organism: Azospirillum brasilense (assembly GCF_003349955.1). Lineage (GTDB taxonomy): Bacteria > Pseudomonadota > Alphaproteobacteria > Azospirillales > Azospirillaceae > Azospirillum > Azospirillum brasilense_B. Next base: position 95,135 of record NZ_QLKQ01000006.1, on the reverse strand, counting down.
GAAGATTCGAAGTTCTGGTTGAGAAGCGGCGACATACTTGTCCAACGCGCCAACTCACTGGAATACCTTGGAGCAACCGCGATCTATCAAGGAGCAGAAAAGAGTTTTATTTATCCTGACTTGATGATGCGGGTGCGGATCGCGGACCCTTCACTGCGCACGTACTTCTGGCGCTATATGAACGGCCAGTCAGCGCGCCGTTGGCTGAGAGAGCGTGCCACGGGCACCGCGGGCAACATGCCGAAGATCAGCGGGGCGACGCTTAAAGAACTTCCGGTGCCGGTGCCGCCGCCGGGCGAGCGCGCTGTCATCAATCGGCGGATCGACCAAGCCTTCGCCGCGATAGATCGGCTCGAACAGGTTAGCCTCGAGAACGAGTCCCGCCTCGCTACCCTCGACCAATCCATCCTCGCCAAAGCGTTCCGGGGCGAGTTGGTGCCGCAGGACCCGAACGACGAGCCGGCCTCCGTCCTGCTGGAGCGCATCCGCGCCGAGCGCGCGGCGGCGGGCGTCGCTCCCCGGCGCGGGCGGCGCGGTGGGGGAAAGGCGTCGGCATGAGCCTCAAGAGGCGGGGACGGCCCTTGCGGAGCGGTCCGGTCGAGTTGGAATGGGGAGCGCTCGACGGTCGTCTGGACGCGCTATTCCCCTTCCTTCTGGTGGCCGAACGCAGTCCATGGCGGGGGCGGTTCAAGGACGGCGGCCCCGGCAACGAGCGGCGCGGCCTGTTCGGCATCGCCGACCTGTCGCCGTCGATGTCCGCCGGCACCTACGCCGGATTGATCCTTCCCGTGTCGTCCTGCCGCGATCCGGCGGTGCGCAAGGCGCTGGAAGACACCGTCCGCCTCTTCAAGGCGCGCGATGGCCGCAAGCGGGCGGAGCGGCGGCGCGAGGCTCAGACCCTGCTGGACGCCGCCGGCGGCGGCTTCACGCTGCTCCAGGATGGCGACACCGCCGGATTCCTGGGCCTCGCCCGCACGCCGGCCCTCTTCGGCACCCTGCACCGCTGCTTCGACCATGTGACCCGGCTGCGCGACGATCCCGCAGGCACCGTCGAGGTCCTGGCGACCGAACCCTTTCCCTGGCGCAGCTATGGCGAGGCGCTGGAGTGGTATCACGCCCCCTTCGACGACCGGCCCTTTCCGTGGTCCCATCTCTCCACGACGCTGGTGTTCGGGCGCGCCGCCGGGATCGGCCCTTGGCTGGAAGAATGGGGGACGCGGCTGTCGGTCACGGTCCCGGAATTGCGCCTCGCCGACCACTTCACCCTGCGGCCCGACTTGCCGGATGCCGGGCTGTCCGTCGCCCTCCGGTTCAGCGGTTACTACACCATCTGGCTCGACATCGCGGCCAACGGGCGGACCGTCCGCATCGAATGCACGGATTCCCAATCGCCCTTCGCCGACATCGTCGCATGGGCGAAGCGGATCGACGCCGGAGAAACCCAGGTCGCTCTGGAAATCGATGAGGAAGGCCCGATCAGGCGACTCGAGCTGCTCGGCACCGATCAGCCGAGGAAGGCGCTGTTCACCATCACCGAATGCTATGAGGAAACCGTCCACCTCCAGGCCGTGGTCGACACCGACGATCTGGCGCGGCGGTTCAAGGACGCCCTCTGGAGCTTCCTGAACGACGGGTTCGACCCGGACCAATGGGCCAATGCGGACAAGTGGGAGCCGCATGAATTGCCGAACGCCGTCCTGTCCGACCTCTGGTTCGACGACCGTCGCGAGGCGCCGGATGGCAGCGGCGAGCACGCATCTATCGACACCGTGCCACGGCGCGAACCTCCGACCGAGGGGTGAAGGAATCGCATGTTCGGATGGACACGCCGCAAGCCCGCCCCGCCGCCCCTGCCCCCGCCATCGCCACCGCCGGTCAGCCAACGGGATGTGCTCGCGCGTTGGAAAGCCGAAGCGGCGACGTCTCCCTACGCCCCCGCGATCGCCCTGGGCGTCGCCGAGCCCGCGACGAGCATGCCCTACGCGCTGGCGATGACCGACGCCAACGGCGTGCCCGATTGGGTCGCTCCCTGCACCCGCGTGGCCGGCAATGTCCTGATCGCCTGGGACCAAGCGATTCCGGGCCTGAGCCTTCCCGACCCGTCCGGGGCGTCGGTCTATGACGCCTTCACCGCGGAACTTCGCCGGCTGTCCCGCTGGATCGTGCCGCTGTCGGACACCGCCTACCTGATCGGCACCACGCAGGACATCACGCCCATCCATCGTGAACTTGGCGACCGGCTGGGTGTCATGAGCCGTTCGCTGACCGTGGTCGATCTCTTCACCGGCCGCGCCATAGGCTGGGACGCCCGGCGCGGCCTGATGACCGTGGTTGAGCCGGCCCGCCCGCAAGAGGACTGATATGCCCCCCAAGACCTGGATGGTCCGCGCCGGCAAGCGCGGCGCGCTGATCGACCGCTTCCGCAACGCCGGCCGGGTGGCGATCGGCTGGGCGGAACTCGGTTCGCTGGCCGCGGTCGCGGACCGGCCGGCGATGGTCGCCCTGGTGCGGGCGCAGTGGCCGGACTGGAATGCCTACGAAGTCGGGAACAACGCCGGCCAGCTTCATCGCTTCCGGTCGGAGCTCCAGGCCGGCGATCGGGTGATCTCCTACGACCCGGACGGCCGCGTCTACCATGTCGGCTCGGTCGGCGGCGGCTACTCCTTCGAACCGGCCTTCGACCCCGACTACCCGAACGTCCGACCGGTGGCCTGGATCGGCATGGTGCCGCGCGATGCGCTGAGCGTGGCGGCCAAGAACTCGCTGGGCTCGGTCACCACCGTGTTCCAGGTGCCGGCCGACACGGCGGCGGAACTCGACGCGCTGCTCGCCGCTCCAGAAGACCGAGCGACCGTGGACCTCGCCGCGTCGGTCCATGCACGAGGCGACGCGGGCGGGGACCTCGCCGTCGGGCCGGCGCCCTCCGCCACCCCGGTCGACTCCGCCGCGGAGGCCGCCGCCGAACAGGAACTGTTCGAGGATCTGGAAGCCAAGGCTCTGGAGTTCATCAAGGACCGGCTGGCGAAGCTGAGTGCCCGCGACATGGAGCTGTTCGTCGCCGGGCTGCTGCGAGCCATGGGCTACAAGACGCGCGTGTCGCCGGTCGGCCCCGACCGCGGCCGCGACATCTTCGCCTCGCCGGATGGGCTGGGGCTCGAGGACCCCCGCATCTTCGTGGAGGTGAAGCACCGCAGCGGCGCCATCGGGGCGCCGACGGTCCGGTCCTTCCTCGGCGGCCGGCGGCCGGGCGACCGCTGCCTCTACGTGTCGACCGGCGGCTTCGCCCGCGATGCGAAGTACGAGGCCGACCGCGCGGCCGTCCCGCTGTCCCTGCTCGACCTCGACGACCTCGTGGCACTCGCGCTCGAACACTACGATGCCCTGGACGTCGAGGCGAAGCGGCTTCTGGCGTTGAAGCGGCTCTACTGGCCGGCGTAGGACGGCGCCGGCCCAACGATCGATCGCATCCCAAAAAGCGTGTGTGATACGCTTTGGCTTCGCGCCAAAGAAGCGACAAACACGATCTTTCATACCGGGGCGGCGATTATCATGAGCGACAACAACGAAGCAGTGCTGGATGTTGTGATGGATCGGGCGCCGGCGGAGGCGCCTCCGCCCGTCCGCATCGAGGCGACGTTGACGCCGCGTCTGAACCTCGCCTTCCATCAGAACGCGGTCCCGGTCCTGCATGAGCTGGTGCTGGTCAACGACGGCGACGCTCCGCTCGAGGCGGTCGAGCTGACCCTGACGTCGGAACCCGCGTTCGTGGCGCCCAAGACCTGGCGCATCGACGCCGTCCCCGCCGGCCAGCGCTACCACCTGCCGAAGCTCGACGTCACGCTGGACGGCGCCATGCTCGGGCGGCTGACGGAGGCGGAGAGCGCGACCGTCACCATCACCGCCGCGGCGGCCGGAAACCCGGAGCCGGTGGCGCGGACCGAGCGGTCGCTCGAGCTGTTGGCGCGCAACCAGTGGGGCGGCGTCGGCAACATCCCCGAGATGATCGCCGCCTTTGTCCAGCCGAACGACCCGGCCGTCGAGCGCGTGCTGAAGAAGGCCGCCGACATCCTGCGGCAGAACGGCAAGAGCGGCGCGCTGAACGGCTACGAGGGCGGGCCGAAGCGGGCCTGGGAACTGGCGGCGGCCGTCTGGGGCGCGGTCGGTGCGCTGGGCCTCGACTACGCCCTGCCGCCGCCCAGCTTCGAGCACGCCGGGCAGAAGGTGCGTGGACCATCGCAGGTTCTCGACTCCGGACTCGCCACCTGCCTGGACTCGGCGCTTCTGTTCGCGGCGACGCTGGAGCACTGTGGCCTGAACCCGCTGATCGTCTTCACGCGGGGCCACGCCTTCGCCGGCGTCTGGCTGCGGCGCGAGGAGTTCACCACGCCGGTGGTCGACGACGTGACGGCGCTGCGCAAGCGGGCGAAGCTGAAGGAACTGGCGCTGTTCGAAACGACGCTGGCCACCCATCGTCCCTGCCCATCCTTCGCCGTCGCCGCCGACCACGCCTTCCGCCAGATCGAGGAGAGCGTCGAGGACACGTTCGAACTGGCCGTGGACGTCCGCCGCGCCCGTCTGCAACGCATCCGCCCACTGGCCAACGCCGAGGCCACGGTGACGGCGGACCACGCGGACGCGGGCGTCGAGGCATCCGAGCCGCTGTTCGCGGAGCCACCGGCCGACCTTCCCGAGGACCTCGACGACGCGGCGGATGATGCGGGGCCGGCCTCGCCCAAGGACCGGCTGGAACGCTGGCAGCGCAAGCTGTTGGACCTGTCGCTGCGCAATGCCTTGCTGAACTTCCGTGCCGGCAAGCGCGCCCTGATCTGCGACGCTCCGGACCCCGGCCTGCTGGAAGACCTTCTCGCGGAAGGCCGGTCGCTGCGCCTGCTCCCCCGGCCGGCTCTGATGGACGGCAACGACCCGCGCAGCCAGGCGATCCACGAAGGGCGGACCCTGGAGGATCTGCACCGCCAGCACGCGCTGGAGGCGCTCGGCCGCAACGAGGTGCTGGTCGGGCTGAAGGGGGACGACCTCGACGCGCGCCTGACGGAGCTGTACCGCACCGCCCGCGCGGCGATGCAGGAAGGCGGGGCGAACACCCTGTTCCTGGCGCTCGGCTTCCTGTCCTGGACGCGCGACGCCAAGGACGCGAAGCGCCATCGGGCGCCGCTGATCCTCATCCCCGTCACCCTCCAACGCAAGAGCGTGCGGTCGGGCTTCAGCCTTGTCCTCCACGACGACGAGCCGCGTTTCAACCCGACGCTGCTCCAAATGCTGCGACAGGACTTCCGCCTGACCATCCCGGTCGCGGAAGGAGATCTGCCACGCGACGACAGCGGGCTGGACATCGCCGGCATCTGGAAGGCCGTCCGTCAGGCGGTGAAGGACATCCCCGGATGGGAGGTGACGGAGGACGTGGTGCTGGCCACCTTCTCCTTCGCCAAGTACCTGATGTGGAAGGATCTGGTCGACCGGACGGAGCAGCTGAAGCAGAGCCCGGTCGTCCGGCACCTGATCGAGACGCCCCGCGACCCGTTCCCCAGCGACCTGGCCTTCCCGAACCCGCGCGACCTGGACGCAACCCACGGGCCGGAACACACCTTCTGCCCCCTGCCCGCCGACTCCTCGCAGCTGTCCGCCGTGATGGCGGCGGCGCGCGGCAAGAACTTCGTGCTGGTCGGCCCGCCGGGCACGGGCAAGAGCCAGACCATCGCCAACCTCGTCGCCCAGTTCCTGGCAGAGCGGAAGTCGGTCCTGTTCGTGTCGGAGAAGATCGCGGCGCTCGACGTCGTGTACCGGCGCCTGCGTGAGGTCGGCCTCGGCGAGTTCTGCCTTGAGCTGCATTCCAGCAAGTCGCGCAAGCTCGACGTGCTGGACCAACTCCGCCGCGCCTGGGAGGCCAGGAGGAACGCCGACACTTGGCACAAGGAGGCCCAGGGACTAAAGGCGCCTGCTTGAATTCACTTATCAGGCCAAGCTTGAGGTTCGCCAGAACCAATTTTTCTTAATCCAGCCGACCGTATATCAGCCACCTTCTGTACAGATGCCTTTGCCTCGGCTTCCAGCTTGTCTCGAACACCAGAGGCATCGATCAGTACTTTCTGAAGCTTGACGATGTCATAGTCACGCCAGATTACATAAGCCATCCGAGATATGCTCAAAGCTACTAGGCCACCGACCGCTGCCGATACCCCGCGCCCGGTCCACGCGGACCAGGAGGCCGCCTCCATCTTGAAGGGGGCTAGCGATACCAAGGCCGCAATCAGAACCGCTTTGATCCCGACGATAAAGGCATACTCCCGCGTCAGATCGACGATTGCAGAGGTGAGCCGTGACCTTTCCTGAGGTTCCAGGCTTTTCCAGTCGAGGGTCGGCATGCCGCGATTGAGCCGGACTAGGATCGCGGCCAGCATGATTGACAGGGCGACGATCATAGGCTGGAAAGCATCGAATAGGCGCGTCAACGGCACCACCCAGCCGAACAATACGGCGGTGGCCAACACGCCCCCTATCGTTGCCTTCCTGACCATCAGGCCTCTATCTTCCCATCGCGAACAAAACGAGAATACACCTCTTGGAGTTGGTCAGCCACGTTATCGAATTCAAGAATGCTGCTGCCAGCATGCGGTTGGTTAAAGGGCATGCGCGTTCGAAGGATCGCATCCTCATCCGACAGCTTTCCGTCCTTGCCCTCGATCTGCACCTTATCGTCGGTCAGGTCAGCAAGATCCTCCGCCAGCTTTCGCAGCTTTTCCCGTGATTCGGCCGTTCGTCGGCCGCGCACCTTTACCGCGGCCTCCACAGCCAGATACTCGCTCGGCCCCAGGCTATCAACCAGCGCATCAGTTCGTTCACGTCCGAATATGATTTCCGCGACCTTGCGAGCCGTCTCGGTGTAGAACGCGCGGTCGGTCACCGTCCGTGATGTTGCGACGGATTTTGGAGGCGGCTCATCCCCAGCCATTACCATGATCGGTGACGCCGATTTCCCGCTGACCTTCAGGCGGGTGATGTCGCCAATATCGCCCGTCACTTGCGTCCGGTCGAATTCAGCCTGAAGCGCAAAGCTGGCGTTGACATCCAACGCCGAAGTCCGAATCTTGAGAAGCCAATCCATGTAGACATTCAGGATATCTGCGGTCATGGATTGAGTTTTGACAAAAAATAGATGATTTCCGATCACAAGCCAGTAGCAAAGCCCACGAATGAACTTTGAATTGTTGGGAGCTGCCCTTTCTGCCAAGTTAAAGATTTCGGCCTTGGTTATGTTGGAGAGCTGAACCTTCGATGTCTGCATTTCCAGAAGCGCCTGGAAATCCTGTTTCTGGAACAGACACATCTCACCGAACACGGCGCTGGAGAGGTCGGCCACCTTGTTCAGCACGACTTGCCGTTCAGCCGCATCCGACAAATCAAAGAAGCGGTCTTGCGCCCGCTCCCACAAAGCGACTCCTGAGGTGTCCACATGACCAAGCGCAGTGCGGCACAGACTTTCTAGCGTGCCCCCTTGCAAGCCGGCGCTGCCAGGGTCGAAACGGCGATAATGAACCATATGATACACGGTCGGCATCTTGCTTCCCTTAACCCATGTCAAACCTGACTGCCCGAAGCTCGCCATGCACCGCATTAGCGGACGCAAAAAGCAAAGCAGAACAATCTAAAGGAAATTTGAAAGCCGTAAAAAGTCAAGTTCCGCGGTGTCTCGTTTTCTTTCGCCATTTTCGATTGGCATCCTCCTGGAATGGATGTCCAAAAGTCTGAAACGCTTCACCGACCTCACCCGCGCCCACATCCGTGCGGGGCTCTGCGCCGGCCTGCCGGACCAGGACTCGGTCGGCAAGAGTTCGGAATGGGGCATTCTCCGGCGCGAGATGCAGAAGAAGCGCGCCCATATGCCCCTGCGCGAACTGATCGGCCGGTTGCCGACGGCGGTGACGAAGCTGGCGCCCTGCCTGCTGATGAGCCCGCTGTCGATCGCCCAATTCCTGTCCGCCGAGACCGCGCCGTTCGACGTCGTGGTGTTCGACGAAGCCTCGCAGATCCCGGTGTGGGATGCGATCGGCGCCATCGCGCGGGGGCGACAGGTCGTCATGGTCGGGGATCCGAAGCAGCTCCCGCCGACCTCCTTCTTCGACCGCGCGGAGGCTGATGAGGATGACGACGGCGATGTGGACGGCGACCTGGAAAGCATCCTCGACGAGTGCCTGGGAGCCAACCTTCCGGCCCGCAGCCTGAACTGGCACTACCGCAGCCGCCACGAGAGCCTGATCGCCTTCTCCAACCACCGCTACTACGAGGGCGGGCTGGTCACCTTTCCATCGCCGGTCACCGACGATCGTGCAGTCAGCCTGCATCTCGTCGCCGACGGCACCTACGAAAAGGGCGGCGCCCGCATCAACAAGCCGGAAGCGCGGGCGCTTGTCGCCCATCTGGTCGAACGGCTGAAGGACCCCGCCTTCCGCGCCGCCGGCCTGACCGTCGGCGTGGTGACCTTCAACAGCGAGCAGCAGCGGCTGATCGAGGACCTGCTGGACGAGGAACGGCGGAAGGCGCCGGAGATCGAGCCGCATTTCGCCGAGGACGCGGTCGAACCGGTGTTTGTGAAGAACCTGGAGAGCGTTCAAGGCGACGAGCGCGACGTCATGTACTTCTCCATCACCTATGGCCCCGACTTGACCGGCGCGGTCTCGATGAACTTCGGCCCGATGAACCGGGACGGCGGCGAGCGGCGCCTGAACGTCGCCGTCACCCGCGCCCGGCACGAACTGCGCGTCCTCTCCAGCCTGCGACCGGAACAGTTCGACCTCAGTCGCACGGCGGCGCTCGGCGTCCGGGACCTCAAGCACTTCCTCGAGTTCGCCGAGCGTGGCCCGCGGGCGTTGGCGGAGGCCGTCCGCGGCAGCGTGGGGGAACACGAGAGCCCCTTCGAGCACGCCGTGGCCCGTGCGCTCGCCGCGCGCGGGTGGCAGGTTCAGCCTCAGATCGGCGTCTCGTCCTTCAGGATCGATCTGGGCGTGGTCGACCCGGACGCCCCCGGACGCTTCCTTGCGGGGATCGAATGCGACGGCGCGACCTACCACCGGTCCGCCACCGCCCGCGACCGCGACAAGCTGCGCGAGCTGGTCCTGCGCGGCTTGGGGTGGGAGATCGTCCGCATCTGGTCGACCGACTGGTGGCACGATCACGACGGCGCGCTGGATAAGGTCGATGCACGCCTGTCGGCCCTGCTGGAAGCGAGCCGCGCGCGGCGCGCGGAAGAGGTCCGGCGGCTCGAGGAAGCCGCCCTGGACGCGGTGGCCGCAGCGGACGGCACGACGACCGTCGAGGCCGCGGTGGACGCGGAGAATGTTGCGCCGCCCTCGGATGACGTCGGGCAAGACGATCAGAACCCCAAGGGCACGGGACATCGTCCGGCCGACGACCTGTTCCAGGGCTCCGACCTGATGCAGCCATCCGTGGCCTATGCCCGCAACGCGAGCGCCGAACCGCCAACCGACGTGGATGGCCGGTTCTGCGAGGCCGATCCGAGATCGGTGGTGCGCGCCGTCAACCCGGACGCCTTCTTCGACCGGGAGTACACTGCCCCGCTCCAGGCGATGATCGACCACGTCATCACTGTGGAGGGACCGGTCCGCGACGACGTTCTCGCCCGCCGGATCGCTCGCGCGCACGGCTGGCTTCGCACAGGTTCCAAGATCCGCGACCGCGTCGTCACTCTGGCCCGCGCTCGCTTCCCGATGGTGCAGGAGGAGGTCGGCGCCTTCTTCTGGCCTGCCGGCGCGGACCAGACCCGTTGGCCGTCCTTCCGACGCCCGGCCGGGGACGAGCCCCGGCCTGTCGATGAGATTGCCTTGCCGGAGCTGGTTGCCCTGGCGAGGGCCGTGAAGGACGAGGGCATCACGGGCGAGGACGCCATCACCGCCATGGCCCGTGACGCCGGTCTACAGAAGCTGCGCGCGGCCAGCCGTGATCGCCTCCGCCGTGCCTGGACCATGGCTTCCTCCGTGGAGGGCCAGTAGGCGTCAAAAAGACTCTGGCCCGAACCCCTCCTCTCAGATGGTCACGATGTCGTTGCGCTCGAGAACCGGGATACCAGCCCGCAGAATGAGAACCTTCCCTGATGGCAGCAGCCACCTTCGCCGTTTCGAGTGAGCGGAGGCGCCTCCCTTTTAGCACCAGCAATGTGATCCACAACTTATTATAGAGAAACAAGAGAGAGATAGATGGTTGCGGTGATCGAAGACGGACTTCCGGACGAGCAGCCAATGGCGCTGCGGCGAATGAAGATGGTGGCCACGGGAGCCCTGGCCGCGGCCGCGGCGGGTTACGTCGGCCTGACATTCGTTCCCGGAGATGGCCTTTTCCTCGGTGCGGCGAGGGCGGCCACGGAGGCCGCGACCGTGGGCGGCCTCGCCGACTGGTTCGCTGTCGTGGCCCTCTTCCGGCGTCCGCTTGGTCTGCCCATCCCACACGTCGCGCTGTTGCCGAACAACAAGGACCGCATTGGCCGGAGCCTTGGCCGGTTCGTTCGGGACCACTTCATCGACCCGGACGACATTGCACGCAAGGCTGCGGAAGCCGATTTTCCCGGACAATTCGCCGCGTGGCTGGACAGCCCTGAGAACGCTCAGATGCTGGCCGACGAAGCGGCGACCCTGCTGCCGCAGTGGGTCTCGTCGTTCGATGACGCCGTGCTGAAGGAGCGCCTCAGGAACGAGGTCAAGGCCCTTGTCGCCGACATTGATCTCGTTGCGACGGCCGATGATGTCCTCATGGCCCTCATCCAGCGGGGCGAACACCTCAACATCGTCGACGAGGTTGCTGACTTGGCGCTGGACTGGATCCGCAGCGAGAGGGGAGAAATCGAACGGCAGGTCAACGCGAAGGTCGTCGCCTACATGGCTTCCTGCTTTGACGGATATGTCGCCAAAGCGCTGGGCGTGGATACCAAATGGCTGATGGACGGTTCAATAGCTCGAACCGTTTCAGGGCCCATTGCTGACGGCATCGTACACGATGTCGAAGGCAAACTCCGGGACGTCAAGGATCCATCACGGCCGCTCCGCCCCCAGTTGCACGCGCTCGTCCTCGAGCACGTGCAGAAGCTCAAGGCGAATGAGGCATGGGCAGCAAAGCTGGAGGGCATCCGGACACACATGATCGGGCACCGCGACTTCGACCAGCACTTCGAGGCCATATGGTCCATGCTGCGGGAGCGGCTGGTGCAATCACTGGAGCACTCCCGCGAAGACGTCGCCGCGCTCGCCGCGGAACAGCTGGCCGGGCTCGCCGAGCGGCTGCGTGCTGACGAAGGACTCCGAGGGCGCCTGAACGCTGCCGTGCAGTCGCTGGTTCGGGACGGCGTTGCCCAGCACCGCGGGAACGTTGGCGAACACATCGCCGGCATCGTTGGCAAATGGGATCCGAAGGGAATGGCAAACCTTCTGGAGCTTCACGTCGGGCGCGATCTGCAGTTCATCCGTCTCAACGGCACGATCGTTGGAGGGGTGGCCGGGATTGGCCTGTTTCTCGTCCATCGTCTGTTGCTCGCGATGTGACCCTCCGACAAGGCATCGTCAAGTCAACGCTGCTTGCGATTCTGTTGAGCACGGCTCTCCCGAGGAGTTGACGCGCCAAGACCAATGCGCAGACATGGGTAGGGCGGCAACCATGGTCCAGGCGATGGAGTCCTGGACCTTGACGGCGCGGCGCGCGAGGTACACACGAGGGAGGAATGGTCGTCACATGCCGCCCGAACCGGGGACGCCGCCCCCGGCGACCGGGACGGCGCCGATGGGTGCGGCGGCGTCGATCTCCATCGGCACACTCTCCCCTGTCGCCACCGCGCCTGCGGCAGGCTTTCTGACGACATGGAAGGCGACCACCGTCACCTTCCCGCCGCGCCCCTTCGTGGCCTTCCCCGCCCGTTGAAGCGTGGCGGTAACATTGAAGGGGGCATGGGCGCTGATGTCACTCACCGCCGGCTCGATCGCCCGGCGGAGGACGTCACCGAAATTGGGCATCTGCGTGTCGAGGCCGAGAAGCCGGCGCAGAACGTCGACGTCGACCTCCCAGGTCCACGCCTTTCTCTTCCGGCTGGCATGGCGCTGGAGGATTTCGTACAGGATCAGGGCGTACTTCGACTGGAACCTGTAGACGATTCCAAGGCGAATGCGCGCGTACAAGCTGGGATCGGCCAGCAGCGGACGTAGAGCTTTCGGAAACTCGTAGAACAGAACATCAGCTGCCTTGGAAAACCTCATGTCGCCCAGCAAGCTGGTGATGTGCGTCCAATCGGAATTGTCCGACCCCAGCGCGTTAAACTCCACCACCTGTCCCTTCAGGCGCTTGAGGCTGTCCTTGATGCGCGCGTTGTGCTTGTGGGGCGTGGCGCCGGCGGCGGCGGACAACTGCCGCAGATCCGACAGGCGAATCGTGTGCTCTTGCTCGAGATGGATGGTCTCGTAGGCGTTGGCCAGCAGGGCGTTGTAGAGGCGACGATCGGCCAGGGTCAAACCCATGGCTCCCGTCATCTCGACGAGGCCGATTGCCTTCGGAAAGCTCGGATCCGTGGTGAGATCGAGCGGCTTCCCGGTGACATGGTACTTCTCGGCCATCGAATGCCCACCAGCGGATTGAGGTGCTCCGCCGAGTATGGGGACGGCGCGCAACGAGACAACGCCAGCCCCCAGGATGTCGCAATAACTCCCCCGAAATGTCGCATAAGCCCTTCAAGCCGCCCCCCGGATGTTGCAATAGCGACCAAAATCGACCGCTAACTCATTGCATCTACGCCATTTTTCATTGCCTAGGACGTATTGAGCTCGAGGACTTTGGGGTTAGAGGACACCCCTATTATTGGCGACCGCAGGTCGCCCGCCGAAGGCGGAACAAGGAGGGGGTTTGGGGGAGGATGGCGCGATGGTCGAAGACTTATTGACCATCCGCGAAGACCAGGAAATTCAATGGGTTGCGAAGAGGCTTTCCGGGGTCTTATCCAGCCGAGGGACTGAGGCTGGAAACCCTGTCCGAGAGACGCGAGGTCGGCCGGCGTCGCCCGAACCTCGCAGCGTCGGATCGTGAACAACGGGAAGGGCTTGCTGCGCCGCCGTCCGGCCCACTCCCGGTCGCAGCGACGGCGGCCTTCGCAGTTCGGACCACCGGTCTACAGGGGCCCCGAGGCGCACAGGGCCTAGCGCCAGAGGATCCCCGCCTGATCCTGAGAGGTCAGGGCGAGGAAGTCCGGGCTTCGATAGGCGGCGCAAATGGTCGCGATCGCTTCCGCACGGGTCAGTGAGCGGTCGAGCCGCTCACTGGAATCGTAGAGCCCATCCGCCGTGAAGCTGTTGACGAGGACAATGATCCGCTCGAGCGACACGGTGATGGTCTTCGCCGAGCGGGGGCCATCGAGGTGAATCAGAATGCAGCGGTTCGGCTTCATCGGGTGTCCCTCCCGGTGGTGAGGATCAGTCGGCGTTGCCCAGGCACTCGACGAGGCCGTCGACGGGCCAGGGCGCGCGCGGGACGCCCCGATGGGCGCGCCGGACGCGCATGACCGTGCTGACGGAAAACCCGACGATCGTTGCGATCTCCCGAACCACGACGCCGGCCGCGGACAGAGCGACGATCTCGGAAACGCGCCCCGGCGTTGCCCGGACGTAGGCGCGGAACTCCGTGCGCGGTCGCGACCGCGTATCGCCGTTGTCCGACAGAGCTTCGAGAAGAGCGGCGACCTGCAGTACGACGCCACTGTCGAGCCCGTCCCGCAGCAGGGTGACGCGCACTCCAGCTTCCGCCGCACGGCGCAACGACGCCAGCGCCGCATCGGCAGTGTCGCCGAGATCCCGAACGCCTGGAACGAGCAGATCGTCGCCTTCGGCGAGGGTCGCGAGCAGGAATTCGAGACCAGCCTGATCGGCGCTGCTGTCGTACAGGACGAGGGCGCCGGTGATCGTGGCATGCTCGTCGGGCAGGTCGGCCGGCGCCGACATCGGGCAGGCGCGGGAGCGGATGTAGACGACGCGCATGGAACCTCCTGTCGTGATGACGGCGGCCGATCCGTGGATCGGCGCGGTCAAGACCCGGAGGCTGACGGTCATATGGGGGCATGCCCGCGGGACAGTTCCCAGAAACTGTGCGGTCCCGCCGGGGTTCATGCGACGCGCGGCCGCCGCGTGTAGGAGTGGCGATCCTCGAGGCCGATCCGGCATAGAAGCTTCCGGCGGCCATCCGGCTCTCGTTGCCCTGCTCCCTTGCCCCGCCGCCGGCATTCCGCCGGGCACCGACATGGGCACGGAGACCGCCATGCTTCTTCCCTTCGCCCCGATCGCTGCCGCACACGCCTCCGCCCGCCATCGTCCGGGTTCCCTCGTCGGCGATGCTCTGTCCCTGCTGCGCCATCCGAGCCACCTCGGAAGCTGGCTTCATGCCAACCGCCTCGCCGAGATGCTGGCAGCCACTCACGCTCCCCACCGCGCCGGGAAACGGACGCAGCAGATCGCCAACGAGTTGCGCGCCAAGCTTCTACCGCCGGCTCGAAGCGGACGCTACGCGGACATCGAGGTGCAACCGGGCTCTCTCATTCGCGCGATCTCGTTGGCGGGCACCGGGGCCCCAACGGCCGCCCCTGGCGCGCCCCGCCCGCTGTCGCGCCACGAACGCCTCCAAGGACTGCTGGCCGGCTTCCATCTGCTGAAAGGCGATACCGTCTTCCTGCCGCGGGGCGATCGTGGTCGACATCCTGGCCTGCAACATCGCCTGACCGGCACTCTCCCCAATCTGGGAGACGCAGCGGCCGACCGGAGCCTCGCCCAGGTCGACGTCGTCGTGCTGCGCGCCGGCCAGCCCTTCCGCCTGTACGAGATCGAGACCAGCGCCGGCAAGGCGACCAAGGCTTTGGTTCGGTTGAGCGACGTCTTCAAGACCGCCGGCCAGCCCCCGGGGGGACTCTTCGTTGCGGTGCCCAATGGGCAGGTCGACCGCCTGCGCCTCGAGCTTGAGCGTCCGACCCTGCGCGGACTGCGCGGCGTCGGCCGAATCCTGCCGTTCGCCAGCGTCGAGGACCTCCTCGGCCCGTGATGCTTCGCGGGACCCGGAAGGGCGATGCGCTGGATGGGCGGTGTCCCCATGGCCCGCACACCTGAAGACGCGATGCCCGTAGGGAACCATATGGCCGTAGGGAAGGCGCCGTAGCCTACGATCCTACACCCCTACACCGCAGCCGACCGTGGCGTAGGGGTGTAGGGGTGTAGGCTACGGCGCCGGCCTCGTCCCTGGATCATTCGATGCAACCGGGAAGAGATCATGGCGCAGAAGGCAACACAGGCCGCGGTGCAGGCCGCCTACCATACGCTCGTCGCACAGGGTATCCCGCCGACCTACGATGCCGTCCGGAATCGGATCGGCGGCGGCTCGATGACCACGATCAACCGCCACCTGCGCGAGATCGCCGCCGCTTCGTCTCCGCCGACGCCGCCTTCTCCGGTGCCGTCCTCTCCGCTGTCGGAAGAGGCGCCGGTCGAACTGCCGCTGGAGTGGCTCCAGGTTGCGGATCAGCTGTCCCGAACCTTCGCCGACATCATGACCCGGACGATCGCCGACGAGCGGCAACGGGCTGCCCAGCTTCTCGCTGCGGAGGCGGAGGCTCGGGCTGCCGGCGTCGCCGCGGCGCGAGCGCAGACCGAAGAGCTGCGGCGCACCCTCGAGGAGAGCCGGGGGCGGACCGACGCGGACCTCGACGCCGCTGCCGAAGAGGTGGAGATGCTGCAGGGGATCATCGCCACTCTGCTGGCCACGGTCGAACTGGAGTCCTCCGACGATCCCGACGATCTGCGCGCCGCCGCCGCCCACGCGGTGAACCGGATCCGTGAACTGACCGGGACGGCGGCGCGTATCCCGGCTCTGGAAGCCGAGCTCGAGCAGCGCATCTCCGACATCCAGACGGCTGAGGCCCGCATCGCGGACCTGCAGGACGCCGCCAATCGGGCCGAGCGTCGGCACCAGGAGCTGCTCGGGACCGCCTCGCACGTCCCGACGCTGGAAGCCGCCGTGCAGGCTGCCGAGGCCCGCATCGCCGAGCTGTCGGCCCAGCTCGTCGCCAGCGCCGAAACCGCCGGGCGTGCCAACGCGCTGGGCGAGGTCGTCGTCCAGCTGACCACCGCGATGGCCTGCGCCGCCGCGCCGCCGGCGGCGCCCCCGGTTCAGCCCCGTTCCCGCCCGGCGAAGCGCGCCGCCGCCACCCAGCGGCGCGCGCAGAGAAGAACCGCGCCGCTGTCCCTCCGGAGCCGGGGACGACCTCGGCCGACCAGCCCCTGGCCAACCTGGTGCTGGCCGCGCCGTCCCCGGCCGACGGCGGATCGTCCGACGCGCCGCCGCCGCTCGCGGCCGCCTGACCCTGAGGACGGCGTCGGCACCTCAATCGCCGCCGCTGTCCTCACTGCAGTCCCGATCGTCCTTCTCCCCGTTGCGCCTTCATCGTCGGCCGCCATCTCCCCCCTCGTCCCGCCCCTTGGGGCGGACGGCCAGCCATGCGCGATTTTCGCCCCAAGGGGACTCCAACTCGCGCAGGCCGGCCAGGGGCTCCGCCCCGTGGACCCCGCCAGGGAGGGCCAGCCCTCCCGTGGACCCACCCGCCGGAGAGGCCAGCCTCCCCGGACCCCACCGCGAGGAGGCCGCGATGCCGAAGACACCCCGACGTCCCGCCCGCGACGACAGCGGGAGCGAGCAGCGCGTCAGAGCCTGTCAGATCAGCTACCGCGTGTCGGCGGATGAGTTCGACCGGCTCCAGCGCGCCGGCGAGGAGCGAGACCTGTCGGCGGCCCAGTTCGCGCGCGCCGTTGCCCTGTCCTCCCAAGGACAGGCCATCCCGAAGGTCCGCCGCGCCAGAGCGATCGCAGCACCACCGGAACTTCAAGCGGCGCTCCCCCTCCTCGGCGCTCTGCAGAGCGACCTTCGGCATGTCCGTACGCTCCTCAACCAACTGGCGGCGCGGGGCAACGCCGGCGCCGTCAGGCCGGCCATGGACGGCTACGCGAAGGCCGAGAAGGCCGTTCTGGAGCTGGCCGAACGGATCATCGCGGCGGTGTCGGGGAAGCGGCCCTCATGATCGTCAAGACAACCCAGCGCGGTGACGCGGCTTGGCTCTCCACCCCCTCACCCGGACCGACGCCAACGAGGCCGCGACGATCATCGACGGGCGCGGCGTGGTCGCGCTGGACGTCCATGTCGCCCTGCGCCAGTTCGAGGCGCAGTGGCGGATCGCCAACTCACGGGCGCGCGACTTTCTCGTCCACGCTTCCATCTCGCCCGCCCAGCCCCTGTCGAATGATCAGTGGGCCGATGCCTGGGAGTTCTATGAGGAGCAGCATGGCCTCTTCTGGCAACCCTACATCGAGGTCGAGCACGCAAAGCCGGGGGACTCCGGCCGGCCCAGTCACCGGCACCGCGCCTACCTGCGCATCCGCCCCGACGGCAGAGCCGTCCATCTTGGGCATTCCTTCCAAGCGAACGAGGTCGTCGCGCGGCTCTGCGAGTTGAGTTTCGGGCATCCGCTGACGAAGGTTGCCCACAACCGGGCTGTCGTGGCCTAACTCGAGCAGCACGGCTACAGCGACAAAGCCGAACAACTCCGCGGCCTGACCGAACGGCGGCGTCCACGTGCCGGCCGCTCGGAAGCCAAGGCGCAGCAGGAGAGCCGCTCGGGCTCCCGCAAGGCGACCGACGCCGAGTGCGCCGCCGCGGCGTGGCGGCTCGCCGACAGCCCGCAGGCGCGCCGCGCGGCCCTGGCCGAGGCCGGCTTCATCCTCGCCCGGGGCGATCGGCGCAACGCGGTGCTCGCGGTCGACGCCGCCGGCGAGGCCTGGGCGCTCCATCGCCTGCTGGCGGCCGGCGAACGCGGTGCCTGGACGGCGGCGCGCGTGCGCAAGGATCTCGAGGGCGTCGTTGAAGCCTTGCCGACCGTCGAGGAGCTTCGCGGCCGCCTGCGCGAGGGCGTGGGCCTGGAGAAGGTGCGGTCGCCCTCCGAGGTGACAGGCGGGCTCCCCGTCCACCTTGTCACGTCACAGGCGGAACGGAAGAAACCCGTCGCGCCGGCGCCGGCCGACGACGCGGACTCTTACTGGCCGACCGAGCCCGACGACGTGACCCCGACGCGGCCGTCACCGGCGCCGATCGTCTGCCGGCTGGGTGCCGGCGCCTCGGTGCCGACGGCATCGAGAGCCACCACTCCCGGCGTTGGTGAAGTGGCCAGGGAGACGGCAGAGGACGTCCTGCAGACGGAGCAGGTCCAGTCCGCCGTCGCGCTCCCGCCGACGTTCCCGGCCGGCGCCACCACCATGGCGCCGCCGTCGGAGAACCGGCACGAAAGCGGGCACAGCGCAAGCCGCGCGCCGGCAACGGTTCGCGTCGCGGCACCGGTTCCCCGACAGGCAAGGCCATTGGCGGAGGACAAGGCTCCCCGAATGGCGGCGTCGGCGTCCGCCGACCAGCCGTCCAGCAACGCCGCGCTCCGGAACCGCCCCGCACCGGCACGGGATCGTCACGCGCCGCCCGCGGGTCGGAGTGGAGACCACACAGGATTCCGAAGCCGATCGCTGGCCCGAGTTCCGGCGCAAGACCATGGTTCGGCCCGCCCGCCAGCCTCGCACAGCGCACAGCACCAGCCGATTCGACCGCCGGCTTCCGGTCGGTCGGAATGGGGAGACCAGCGGCGCCCCAGCGTTCCGCCTCCATCGTCCGTCCCAACGCTGGACGAAGCTTGCCGGCGCGAGGCTCACGACGCCAAGACTGCCGCCCGCCGAATCCGGGACCTGACAGCGCGGGGATCGCGCCCGCCGGCACCCGCCGACGAAGCCCCCTCCCCCGTCGAGTTGGCGCTCGCCGATCGACTCGGCTCCTACGTCGGGGCCCTTCTGCACTGGTGGAAAGCCCGCAACGTCGACACCAGCCGCGTCAAAGACGCTCAGGAGCGCCTGAGCCGGGCGTGGCAGGATCTCGTCGCGGCGGCCCGGCTTCTGCTGCGCCGGAACGGCGGAAGCGGCACGACCGAGGAAGCGTGCGGCGCTCTGACCCAAGCGCTCATGCGAAGCCACCCCGAGGCGCGCACGGCCCATGACCGCTGGCTCGACCGGGCCTACCAGCCGGCGGCCGTCCCCGCTCCCGAGGCCGATCCTGCGCCTCGCGCGTCGAATCTCTTCCGGCGTGTCGCCACCAGCCTTGTCCCACGACAGAGCGAGCCCCCGGATCGAACGCCTCTGGGGGAGTAGGTCGGCCGTTCGGGTTGCTGGCGGCCCTCCCTTTTCACGACAGGAGAATGCCGGGCGTCAGCGAATCGTCGTTTCGGCCTCGGCAAAGTTTTCGGCCGGTCCGCTGGATCGCTCGGCAACCATCGAGGAACCGGCGCCCCGACTGAGGTCCTATCGACCGTTCATTCGAAAGTGGCGGAGGGACGCCCGCAGGACCGCTGGCGAGAGTCCCGCCGCAACCCGAACGCGCCTTGCATGGCGCGGCCAAGCGCTTGATCCGGTACACAAATCCGGTACACTGAGAGGCAAGGCATCACCTCGCCGTCGCCCGAAAATGCCGGATATATCGCATTTGAGGAAAATGGCGGAGGGGATGGGATTCGAACCCACGATAGGGGTTTGAGCCCCTATAACGGTTTAGCAAACCGCCGCCTTCAGCCTCTCGGCCACCCCTCCTACCGGGTCGGCGCTCTGTGGCGCCGCTGGCGTGGGGTGGGTTCTAACGATCCGGATGAAGCCTGTCAACGCTTACTCATCAAAAATGTGATCGAGCCGAGAAAGATCAAAATCTGTATAAAATTTTATGTACTTTTTAGAAAATTAAAGGTAGCTTACCACCAGAACGCGATAGCAATCCTTGGTCGGGAGGATGCCATGAGCTTGTCACGCCGCTGCGCCGAAACGCTGATCGATCTGGTCGAAATCAAGCTGAGCTGTTTGGAAATCACCGACCGCGAGGACCTGCGCGAAAAGGAGCTGCTGTTGCGCTGCGTGCAGGAACTGAAGGCCGAGGTGCGTGGTGAAAGCGGCGCCACGGCCGCCTTCGCCACGCCCAAGCGCCGCGGCCGCCGGCCCAAGCATCTGCAGTTCCAGGATCTGCACCTCTGAACCGACCATAGGTCTTTGACCGGTCCCTGGCGGTCCGTCAGACCGGCACCGCCGGCCCCGGTTCGGATGGCCCCGGTTCGGACAGCAGAGCCGTGGGTGGAGCAGCATCCCGCGCGATGCAGCGCGGCAACCGCAGGGTAAAGCCCGTGCCCTGCCCGGTCACCGACCGCACCGCCACCGTGCCGCCCAGCACACCCGTCACCGTGCTGTGCACAATGTGCAGCCCGAGCCCCGAGCCGCCCTCGCCCCGCTTGGTCGTGAAGAAGGGTTCGAAGACCTTCGGCAGATGATCCTCGGAAATCCCGGACCCGTCGTCGGAAAAGTCGATGACGACATGATCGTCGCCATCGGATCGGATCACGATTCGGATGGTTCCCCGCTGATCGTCGGCATAAGCGTGGATCAGCGCGTTGATCACGAGGTTGGTTAGAACTTGGCTCAGCGCGCCGGGAAAGCTGTCCATCGCCAGCCCCTCCGGACAATCCACCTCGACCGTCACACGCGTGCGTTTCAAGCGCGGCCGCAAGGAAAAGAGCACCTCGTCGACGTAAGTCCGCAGATCGAAGGAGCGCCGCTCCCCGGAAGTCTGGTCCACCGCCACCTGTTTGAAGCTCTGCACCAGCGCCGCCGCCCGGTTCATGTTCGACACCAGCAGGCGGGCCGCCTCCGTCACCGCGTCCAGATACTCGGCGAGGTTGGTTTTCTTCAGCGCACCCGAATCGAAACGGGCGCGCAGGTCACGGGCCTGTTCGGCGATGTGGCTGGCGGCGGTGAGGCCGATGCCGATGGGCGTGTTGATCTCGTGCGCCACCCCGGCGACCAGTTGCCCCAGCGAGGCCATCGCCTCGGCCTGGATCAGGCTCTCCTGGGCGGCGCGCAGGTCGGCAAGCGCGCGTTCCGCCTCGTCGCGGGCGGCCTCCATGGCGGCCTCCGCCGCCTTGCGGTCGTTGATGTCGTAAAGCCAGGTCAGCAGCGCCGGCTCGCCGTCCATCTCGATCTCGCCCCAACTCGACAGCACCCAGACGATCGTTCCGTCGGGCTTGCGGAAGCGCACCTCGGCGTCGCGGAAGGGACCCTCCCGTTCGAAGCGGGCGATCAAGGCACGACGGTCGGCCGGATCGGCGTACAGCCGCTCGGCGGGCATCGGCAGCAGATCGTCGCGCGACCGGCCCAGGATGATCTCCGACTGCGTGTTGCAGAACACCAGCAGGCCGTCGCGGCGCGTGATGTTCACCGCGATGGGGCTGGCCTCCAGGATGCGCAGCAGCCGCTCCTTGCCGGCGCGGACCTCCTCCTCCTGGCGGCGGCGCTCGGTGATGTCGGTCATGATGCCGACGTAGCGCACCGCGCGCCCGGAGGCGTCGCGGATCGCCCTCCCCTGCGCGGCGATCCACATCCAGCCGCCGTCGGCGCGGCGCAGACGGTAATCGTAGGCGTAGGCCGCGGTCTCGCCGCGCAGATGGGCGTCGATGGTGGTCAGCACGCGCCGCCGGTCGTCGGGATGCAGGCGCCGATCCCAGAAGTCGGCGGGCATCTCCGGCGGTTCGGCGTAGCCCAGCATGCGCGCGAAGCTGTCGGACCACCAGCAGGTCCCCCGCGGGATGTCGGTGTCCCACACCGCGGCGCCGGTGGCGTCCAGGGCCATTTCCAGACGGTCGGCCAGATCGCGGCGCACCGCGTCGGCCTTCTTCTGCTCCGTCAGGTCGTAGAACCAGCTGATGTGGCAGCGCTGCCCTTCGAAGTCGATGACGGTCGAACTCAGCGACCCCATGCAGGTTTCACCGTCGCCGCGACGCAGCAGCACCTCCTGCCCGTCGAAGCGCCCCTCGGCGTAGAGGCGGTCGATGGCGGTCCTGCGATCCAGCGGGTCATGATAGAGCGGCCACATGCCGTCGCGCTGAAGCTGCTCGCCGCTGACTTTGAAACAGGTGGCGGCACTGGGGCTGTGGTAGAGGTTGTCGCCGTCGCGCGTGTTGATGAGAACACCGATGGGAGCGGTGTCCAGGATGGCGCGCAGCCGGTCCTCCGTCGCCGCGGAGGGAGGGGCCGTCTTATCGACCGAGGGGCGCCGTGCCATGCGCCGCGCCGCCAGCAAGCCGGCGAGAAATCCGGCCAGGAGACCGGCGAACAGCGCAAACAGCGCCACCGTCAGCGAATCTGCAATCATTGGGCCTCCCGCCGGCCCCACTTGAAACCGACGGGAGAACAAAATCAACGGTTATGACGCCGCACCGTGTTCCGGCGGGCGTCAGGACCGTTCCCGATCAGCCCTTCAGCTTGGCCATCAGGATTTCGTTGACCAGGGCCGGGTTGGCCTTGCCCTGGGTCGCCTTCATGACCTGACCGACGAAGAAGCCGAACAGCTTGTCCTTGCCCGAGCGGAACTCCGCCACCTTGTCGGCGTTGGCGGCCAGCACCGCGTCGATGGACGACTCGATGGCCCCGGTGTCGGTGACCTGGCGCAGCCCCTTCTTCTCGACGATGTCGGCCGGCTTCTCACCGGTTTCGAACATCGCCTCGAACACCTCCTTGGCGATTCGGCCGGAGATGGTGTTGTCGGCGATCAGGTCGATCAGGCCACCGAGGTTCTCCGCCGAGACGGGGCTCTCCTCGATCTCCTTGCCGGCCTTGTTCAGATAGCCGAACAGCTCGCCGGTGACCCAGTTGGCGGCCAGCTTCGGGTCGCGGCCCTTGGCCACCGCCTCGTAGAAGTCGGCGCGGGCCTTCTCCGACACCAGAACGTTGGCGTCGTAGGGCGACAGCTTGTACTCGCTGATGAAGCGGGCCTTCTTGTCGTCCGGCAGTTCCGGCAGGGTCTTCTTGATATCCTCGACCCAGTCGGCGTCCAGTTCCAGCGGCAGCAGGTCCGGATCGGGGAAGTAGCGGTAGTCGTGCGCTTCTTCCTTGGAGCGCATGGAGCGGGTCACGAACTTGGTCGTGTCCCACAAACGCGTCTCCTGGTCGATCTTGCCGCCCTCCTCGATGATCTCGATCTGGCGGCGCGCCTCGTACTCGATCGCCTGCATGACGAAGCGGATCGAGTTGACGTTCTTGATCTCGCAGCGCGTGCCGAAGGGCGCGCCCGGCTTGCGCACCGACACGTTGACGTCGCAGCGCATGGAGCCTTCCTCCATGTTGCCGTCGCAGGTGCCGAGGTAGCGCAGGATGGAGCGCAGCTTGCGCACATAGGCGCCGGCTTCCTCCGCGGTGCGCATGTCCGGCTCCGACACGATCTCCATCAGCGCCACGCCCGACCGGTTCAGGTCGATGTAGGTCTTGGCGGGGTGCTGGTCGTGCAGCGACTTGCCGGCGTCCTGCTCCAGATGCAGGCGCGTGACGCCGACCGTGCGCGAGGAGCCGTCCGGCAGGTCCAGAACGATCTCGCCCTTGCCGACGATGGGCTGCAGATACTGGCTGATCTGATAGCCCTGCGGCAGGTCGGCGTAGAAGTAGTTCTTGCGGTCGAACACCGAGTGCAGGTTGATCTGCGCCTTCAGCCCCAGGCCGGTGCGCACCGCCTGCTCGATGCAGTGCTCGTTGATGACGGGCAGCATACCGGGAAAGGCGGCGTCGACGAAGCTGACCTGGCTGTTCGGCTCCGCGCCGAAGGCGGTGGCGGCGCCGGAGAACAGCTTGGCGTTCGAGATGACCTGGGCGTGGACCTCCAGCCCGATCACGATTTCCCAATCGCCCGTTTCGCCCTGAATGTACGACATCGGTCTCTTCTCTCGTCCGGCTCAGGCCATGAACGGCGGGGTGGCGGTGACGGCGGCGGCCTTCTCGATGACCTGACCGACGCGCAGGACGGTCTCCTCATCGAAGGGCCGGCCCAGGAGCTGGAGCCCCAGCGGCAGCCCGTCCGACCCGACGCCCGCCGGAACCGACATGCCCGGCAGGCCGGCCAGCGAGGCCGGGACCGTGAACACGTCGTTCAGGTACATCTGGATCGGATCGTCCATCTTCTCGCCGATGGCGAAGGCGGTGCTCGGCGCGGTCGGCGTCAGGATGACGTCGCACGTCTTGAACGCCTCGTCGAAGTCCCACTTGATGCGCGTGCGCACCTGACGGGCCTTGTTGTAGTAGGCGTCGTAATAGCCCGCCGACAGCACGTAGGTGCCGATCAGGATGCGGCGGCGGACCTCCTTGCCGAAGCCGGCGCCGCGGGTGTTCTCGTACATGTCCTTCAGGCTGGCGCCCTCGACCCGCAGGCCGTAGCGCAGGCCGTCGTAGCGCGCGAGGTTCGACGACGCCTCGGCCGGAGCGACGATGTAGTAGGTGGCGAGCGCGTACTTGGTGTGCGGCAGGCTGATCTCCACCGGCTCGGCGCCGGCCTGCTTCAGCCATTCGATGCCCTGGTCCCAGATCGCGGCGATCTCGGCGGGCATGCCCTCCACCCGGTATTCCTTGGGAATGCCGACCTTCAGGCCGCGGATGTCGCCGGTCAGCGCGGCGCGGAAGTCCGGCACCGCCATGTCGACCGAGGTCGAGTCCTTCGGGTCGAAGCCGCACATCGAGCGCAGCATGATCGCCGCGTCCTCGACCGTGCGGGTCATCGGGCCGGCCTGGTCCAGCGAGGAGGCGAAGGCGACCACGCCCCAGCGCGAGCAGCGGCCGTAGGTCGGCTTGATGCCGACGATGCCGGTGAAGGCGGCGGGCTGGCGGATCGAGCCGCCGGTGTCCGTGCCGGTGGCGCCCAGAGCGGCGCGCGCGGCGACCGCTGCGGCCGAGCCGCCCGACGAGCCGCCGGGAACGATCTGGCGCGACCAGTTGCCGACCTCGCCCGGGCTCCACGGGCTGATGACGTTGCCGTGGTGGGAGGTGATGTTGGCCGAGCCCATGGCGAACTCGTCCAGGTTCACCTTGCCCAGCATGACGGCGCCGTCGCGCCACAGGTTGCTGGTGACGGTGGACTCATACTCCGGCTTGAAGCCGTCGAGGATGTGGCTGGCCGCGGTGGTCGGCACGCCCTTGGTGCAGAACAGGTCCTTCACCGCGATGGGCAGGCCCTCCATCGGGCCGGCCTCGCCCTTGGCGCGGCGGGCGTCCGACGCCTTGGCCATCGCCAGCGCCTGCTCCGGCGTCTCGGTGATGAAGGCGTTCAGGGGGCGGATCGTCTCCACCGCCTTGACGTGGGCCTCGGTCAGTTCGACCGCGGTGAACTCCTTCTTGGCGAGGCCGTCGAGGGCCGCCGCCATGGTCAGATGCGTAAGACCGGTCATCACTCGACCACCTTCGGAACGACGTAGAAGCCTTCGGCCGTCTCCGGGCCGTTGGAGAGGACGGCATCGCGGTAACCGCCATCGGTCACCTCGTCCTTGCGGCGGCGCAGCGTCTGCGCGGCCACGCTGGTCATCGGCGGCACGTCCTGCGTGTCGACCTCGCCCAACTGTTCGACGAAGGTCAGGATTTGGCTCAGCTCACCCGCCAGGTGATCCAGTTCATCGTCCGGCACCTTGATGCGGGCCAGATGCGCGATCTTGGCCACGGTGGCCTTGTCGAGCGACATGCCTTCCACTCTCTTCCGAAACGTCTGGAAAAACGGCTTGGAAGCTATCACCCGAATTCTATTACCGCAATGATTCAGGGATATCCCTTCCACCGGCGCCCGCCTTCGCACCGGTGACGGGATGACTCCGGAAGATGGGGGCGTGGCAAAAGGTTTGCGCGACCGACACCGCATGGTGCGGCGTCCGATTCCCTGTTAGATTGACCGACATACGGATCAAATTCGCGCCGAAGCCATTTCATCGCACCCAACCCGGCAGGCCCCCAATGACGGCATCACTGACGCTGGCGAAACGCCTTTTCCTCGGCTTCGGCATCGGCGTGGCGGGGTTCGCCGCCGTCGCCCTGTTCAACAACCTCGCCATGACGCGGCTGAGCGACCTGCAGCAGGAGGGGATGCGGCGGGTCGCCGACGCCACGACGCTGACCGAACTCGCCGGTTATGACGGACGCCTCTACAAGATCGTGGCCGACGCGCAGATCAACGGCTACGCCCCGCAGCACGACGAGCAGTGGAAGAGCGTGCGCGGGAACGCCGAACTCTACATCCGCAAGACCGCCGAGGTGATGGACACGCCGGACGAGCGCGCCTGGGCGGACGAGGCCGAGCGGCATTTCCGGGCCGCCGTGGCCATCTTCGAGACGGAGATGCTGCCCATCCTGCGCAACGGACCCGCCGACGCGCGGACCCGCGCCATGGACGACCGCATCGACCGCGAGCTGGCCGCCATGTCCGACCTCTACGAGAAGATCAAGCTCTCCACCGCCCGCGAGGCCAGGGACGCGGACGAGGAGTACGACACCACCGCCGACCGCTACGGCCTGATCGGGGTATCGATCTCGCTGGCGATGACGGCGGTCCTCCTGCTGACCGCCCTGCTCACCACCCGCGCGGTGGCCCGGCCGGTGCGCGCCATGACGGAGGCGATGCGGCGGCTGGCCGACGGGGACCTCGCCATCGCCGTTCCCGCACAGAACCGGCGCGACGAGATCGGCGCGATGGCCGGCGCCATGCTGGTTTTCAAGGACAGCCTCCAGCGCAACCGCGCCATGGAGGAGGAGGCCCGGCAGGCCGACCAGCGGGCCGCGGCGGAGAAGCGGCGGCTGATGAACGAGCTGGCCGACTCCTTCCAGACCGGTGTTCAGGACACGGTCAGCGCCGTCGCCGCGGCGGCGGGCCAGCTCCAGGGCAGCGCGCGCAGCATGACGGCCATCGCCGAGCGGACGACGGTTCAGGCGTCGTCCGTCGCCATGGTCACCGAACAGGCGTCGGGCAACGTCCAGACCGTCGCCTCCGCGACCGATGAGCTGAGCGGTTCGATCACCGAGATCGGCCAGCAGGTCGACAACGCCGCGCGCACCAGCCGGGCCGCCCTCGAGGAGGCCCAGCGCACCAACGCGACGGTGGAAAGCCTGTCCGGCACGGCGGAGCGCATCGGCAGCGTGGTCCAGCTCATCCAGCAGATCGCCTCGCAGACCAACCTGCTGGCGCTGAACGCCACCATCGAGGCCGCCCGCGCCGGCGAGGCCGGCAAGGGATTCGCCGTCGTCGCCAACGAGGTGAAGGGGCTCGCCAACCAGACCGCCCGCGCCACCGAGGAGATCGCCGCCCAGATCCAGGCGATCCAGACGGAAACCCACGACGCCGTGTCGGCGATCCGCGACATCGCCGACACGGTGCGGCGGGTGAACGACATCGCCGGGTCCATCGCCCAGGCCGTGGAACGCCAGTCCGCGGCGACCGGGGCGATCACGCGCAACGTCCAGCAGGCCGCCGAGGGCACCGCCGACGCCTCGCGCAGCATCCGGCAGGTGAACGACGCCTCCCGCGAGGCCGGGCAGGCGGCGGCGGACGTGCTGCAGGCCGCCAACAGTCTGGGCGACCACGCCCAGGCGATGCGCCGGTCGGTGGACGAGTTCGTCCAGCGCATCCGCAGCGCCTGAGACGATTTGCCTGAGACGATTTGCCTGAGACGATTCGCCTGAGACGATTCGCCTTCTGCGCCGCCGGCGCTTGCCGTACCGCCGCGCGGCTTCTATGGTTCGCGCATGATCCACACACTTCCCGAACTGGCCGCCCGCCTGGGCCGGGGCCAGCGCCTGCTCGGCCTCGACGTCGGCACCAAGACCGTCGGCATGGCCGTGTCCGACCCGAACTTCGTCGTCGCCTCGCCGATCGGCACGCTGAAGCGCACGAAGTTCACCCAGGACGCCCGCGAGCTGTCGCGGACGCTGCGCGATTACGGGATCGGCGGGTTGGTGATCGGCCTGCCGCTGAACATGGACGGGTCGGAGGGGCCGCGCGCCGAATCCACCCGCGCCTTCGCCAAGAACCTGATGGAGCGGTCCGACCTGCTGGGTTGGGACGCCGAGATCGCCTTCTGGGACGAGCGGCTGTCGACCTCCGCGGTGGAGCGTTTCATGATCGGCGAGGCCGACATGACCCGCAAGCGCCGGGACGAGGTGGTGGACAAGATGGCCGCCGCCTACATCCTGCAGGGCGCGCTGGACGCGCTGGCCCACATCCGCCGCATGGAGCGCGAACAGCGGGAGCGCGACGAGGAAGACGGGATCGGCGGCGACAGCGGCGGCGGCGACAGCGGCGGCGGTGACAGCGGCGGCGGTGACAGCGGCGGCGGTGACAGCGACGGCAGGGACGCCTGACGGCCCCATGCTGCCCATCGCCGGGGCGCTGGCCCCGATCTTTCTGCTGATCCTGTTCGGACAGGGATTGCGCCGCCGCGCCGTGATCCCCGACTCCGCCTGGCCGTCGCTCGACCGGCTGACGTACCTTCTGTTTTTCCCCTGCCTGATCGTGGACGAGTTGACGCGCACCGATCTGCGCGCGCTGTCGATGGGTTCGATGGGCGGAACGATGGCGGCGGGAATTTTCGCCGGCGCCGCCCTGGCGCTCGCCGTCCGGCGGCCGATCGGGTTGGACGGTCCGGCCTTCACCTCGGTCTTCCAGGGGGCGATCCGGCCCAACACCTACGTGGGCTTGGCAGGGGCCGGCGCCCTTTACGGGTCCGCCGGGCTGACGCTGACGGCGGTGGGCATCGCCGTGGTGGTGCCGCTGGTCAACCTGCTCTGCGTCACGGCGATGGTGCGCTATGGGCGGATGGCGGACGGTGTGCCGCAACACAGTGGCGTGGGCGCGGTCGTCTCCGGCATTCTGCGCAACCCGATCATCATCGCCGTTGCCATCGGCGCCGCCCTGAACCTGAGCGGGATCGGCCGTGTTCCGGTGGTCGGGGACGTGGTCGGCATCCTGGCGCGGGCCGCCCTGCCCATGGGGCTGCTGTCGGTCGGTGCCGGGCTGGACCTCGCCGCGGCGCGCGGCGCCGGGCTCGGCGTGGCGCTGTCCAGCGTCCTGAAGCTGCTGCTGGTCCCCGCCGCGACGGCGCTGGCCGGGCTGTGGCTGGGGGTGGACGGGCTGCCGCTGACCATCGCCGTGCTGTTCAACGCCCTGCCCTGCTCGGCCAGCTCCTATGTCCTGGCCCGGCAGATGGGCGGCGACCACGCGCTCGTGGCCGGCATCATCACCGTCCAGACCCTCGCCTCCGCCGCCACGCTGCCGCTGGTCGTCGCCCTGGCGGGGTGAGGGGCCGACACGACCATAGTGAGGCTCCCTCAGCAGTGACGCCCCATCAACGCCTCATCAGCGCGAACACGCCCCAACCCAGATAGTCACGCGTGTGGGTGGCGTAGCGCTCGGGCTCCGAGGTCAGCTTATCCCGGACATCCTGCGCAAGCTCGTCGTCGGGATTGGCTTCGAGCCACCGGCGCATGGTCAGCCATTTGGCCGCCTCGTAGCGATCCCATCCGTCCTGATCGGCCAGCATCATTTCAACGACGTCGCAGCCAAGCTGGCGAAAGGACGCGAGCAGGCCCGGAAGCGTGAGGAAGTCGGAAACCGCCCGGGCAAGACATCCCTTGGCGACGTCGTCCGTCGGCGGCAGGCGCCGCCAGTAGGGCTCCCCGATGAGGATGATTCCGCCGCGGCGCAGGCTGCGCTCCAGCAGTTCGATCGTGCCGGCGACTCCACCGCCGATCCATGTGGCCCCGACGCAGGCCGCCACGCCGACCGGCTCGGCGGAGACATACCCCGCGGCGTCGCCATGGATGAACGCAACCCGGTCGGCCACGCCGAGCTCCACCGCACGGAGCTTCGCCTGCTTCGTGAACAGTTGGCTCATGTCGACGCCGGTGCCGACGATGGCATGATCGCGCGCCCAGGTGCAGAGCATCTCCCCCGAACCGCTGCCGAGGTCGAGCAAGCGGGTCCCCGCCTCCAGACGAAGCGCAGCGCCGAGTGTGGCAAGTTTCTCCGGGGTGATCGGGTTGTGGATGCGATGGGCGCTTTCCGTGATGTTGAATATCCGAGGAATGTCCATTGCCAACCCTCTCCCCTCAATCAACGCAAACAACGCCCACAGCAACCTGAGCATCATTATCGAAAATACTCGAAGTGAATGAGGTTACCATAATTCCATTCTCCATGGCTGGGTTTCCGGACCGGCGCAGTAATGTGCGACGACTTGTCCAGTGGCTTACGGCGGCGGCGTCGAACGGGTCGGACTCGCCGCCATTCCAGAACAACGACGACCCGCAGTGTGCACAAAATCCATGCCATGCCTTCGTCACGGAGCGGCACCAGGACAGGATGTCTTCCGCATCGGACACCACGCCTCCATACGCATTCAGATAGATGCATTTTTATTAGTTAGATACATAACTGATTAGTTTTTTCTTATTAACGATTCGTTAGGACATTCGTTTAATTCTACCCACGATAGATATTCTTTGCAATCGAGGTAACCATGAGCATCAATGCCACCTCGGGATACACCCAATCTCCGCTGCAGATCGGTGCTGGAAAAAGCTCAGGAAATGCTCAGGTTGCAGGCGCCTCGTCTTCGGCCACTCCGCCACAGAGCGGAGCCCCCGCATCCGAGCCGCAGGACACCATCAGCCTGTCGGCCGAAGCACAGTTCAAGATGAACGGCGCAACCAAGTTTTCCGTGACCGCCGACTCGCTGGCTCAAGCCGCGACGGCAGCAAAGAATGTACCGGGATTGAACGCGGATACGGAACTCCTCACACCAGAAGCGATGGCGGCCCATGCCGAGTGGCGGGAAAAGCACGCCGAGTACCGAGGGAAGGTTCGCAGCCTCGTCGACCAGACCTTCGGTTTGAGCGCAGACGGGAACAGTTGGGCGGCGGGCGGAGCCGCGCTGACCGCCATGAAGAATCTGGCGGAAAAGAACGGATTGATCGAACCGGAAATGCCGCCGACCGTAGCCAAAATGCTGCATACGACCGGTGAAAGCATGTGGACGAATAAAAGCGGCGGGTCCACCGGCGTGTTCGATATCGTTTTCACGAAGAAGGGCGCTGAAAAAGAGGGAAACCTTCGCATCCTGTTTGATGGCAGCATGAAGCCGGGCGCAAGCAGTTCCCTGATCGATTTGAGGGACGGAGACGCAAATGCCCGAGGCGCTTTGACCAAAATCAAGAACTCTGCACTTGGTAAGCAATTGGATATGGTGGGCGGATGGAATCCGGGCAGCGCAACCAATGCCTATGCCATCACGAACGACAAGAATGGTGGCAACGCCGGGATCATTGGAGTGGCCCTAGCCAACAACACGGATGATTACGCCAAGAACAACGCCGCAAAAATACTCAACACCATATACAGCTATCTATAGGTAACAGGTGCATTTTATCGATTACCAAAAAAAACAGGAATCGACTGAAATTAAAAAAAGACGCCAGGAAAAATTCCCGGCGTCTTTTTTTTATGTAATTTCATTATTTATCTAACTTACTAAATTGACAATATTTAATATTGTTTACTTATACAGAATTCTTTGTTACTGAAAAATTGTCGTCAAAAGATGATGAATAAAAACTTTGGCATACAAAAGGATGACAAAATGGCATACATACCTCTGTCGAGCGGAAACGATCTTTATCCTGGATATCCCTGGTCTCCGCCGCCCAACGAGGCATGCTACATTGACGGCTTCGATGGAGATGATACGATTGCCGGCACTCCGTATAACGATACGATCGATGGCGGCAATGGTCACGACAATCTGTTCGGAGGAAGTGGCAACGACATCATTTACGGCGCCAACGGCAATGATCGTCTTGATGGCGATTACGGCAACGATTACCTGATGGGCGAAGCCGGCTCGGACACCATTTACGGCGGCTTCGGAAACGATACTCTGATCGGCGGCGGCGCCCCGGCAGGTACGGCGGATTACCTGTATGGCGGAGAAGGAGACGACATCTATTACCATGACTCCAACTGGGGCGGCGTCACCTACATTTATGACACCGACAACTATAGCCCTGGAACACAGGATCGTCTGATCTTCTCAGGCGTTTCGTCGATCTACGATCTGCAATTCTTCAAGGTCAGCAACGTCGACCTATACATCATGACAACGGCCGATGCCGCAGACTTCGTCAACAACAACGGCGTCATCATACACGGCTATTTCAACAACTCCGGAGCGCCGTCGAGCATTTCGGAGGTCGAATATCTTACGGTCGCCGGCACGACTTACGATCTGTCCGCGATTCTGGGCCTCGGGGCCTGAGTTTCCGCGGCTCCGGTATCCCGCGATGGAAATCCGTTCCATCGCGGGCTCCATCGTCTCCAGCCAGTGACGGCCTCCCCAACGATTTACGGCGGCTCCGGTGCGCCTTCGGGGAAGCGCTCCAACCCGTCGTCGATGGTGTAATAGTCCGCCTTGTCCGCCACATGGATGTGCCGCAGCGTCGTCAGGCCGGTCGGCTGGTCCAGGCTGCCGGCGGCAATGTCCAGCAACGCCTCGCCATCGCCTTTCCAGAACAGCGACGAGCCGCAGCGCGCGCAGAATCCACGTTGCGCCTTGGCCGAGGAACGGTACCAGGACAGCGTGTCCTGCCCCTCGAACGCCACGGCCTCACGGGGGACCGTGATGTAGGCGCCGAAATGGCCGTGAAAGCGCCGGCATTGGCCGCAATGGCAGTTCACCACACCCATGGGCCGCTCGGCCACGTCGTAGCGCACGCCACCACACAGGCACCCGCCCGTCAGACCTCCTCCGCCGTCGCTCATCGAACCGCTCCCGTTGGTTTGCTCGATAGGGGTTTGCTCGATAGGGGTGAGTCAGCCCTGCCAGAAGGGCTTGTCAGCCTCGGTCACCGCGTCGGCGCGGGACAGGCCGATGTCGTGCAACAGATGATCGGGCAAAGCCTCCAACGCGCGCCGCTGGCGCCGCCGCTCGTTCCAGGTCGCCACCGTGTCGAACAGGGCGACCACCACAGCACCAATCCCCTGGCCAATCCTCTGGCCGCCCCCCTGGCCGGGCCGCTCCTGCGCGTCGGTGCGGGTGTTCATGCTGCCATCCATGCCGTCATTCATGCTCTGGGCCATGACCGCGTCTCCTCGTTTGTCCGGCTGTCGTCGGAGCTTGTCGTCCGACGGTCCGGACTGTGTTCCGTGAGAGGAGGATGGGCCACCCGGTCCTTGCGCACAAACGACGCTTTCTCATAGTTTGGATTAGGAAAACTAATCCGAAGCCCGCTTCCCGGAGTCGCTCCATGGCCCGCCGCCTGCCGCCGCTCAACGCCCTGCGCGCCTTCGAATCCGCCGCCCGGCACCTGTCCTTCACCAAGGCGGCGGAGGAGCTTCACGTCACCCAGGCCGCCGTCAGCCATCAGATCAAGGGACTAGAGGAATGGCTGGGCATGCCGCTGTTCCGTCGGATGAACCGCGCATTGATCCTGACCGAGACCGGGCAATCCTACCTGCCGCCGGTGCGCGACGCGCTCGACACGCTGTCGCATGCGACGGAGCGGCTGTTCCGCATGGACGGGTCCGGCGCGCTGACCATCTCGACCATGCCCAGCTTCGCCGCGAAGTGGCTGGTCATGCGGCTCGGCCGCTTCCAGGCCCGCCATCCGGAGCTGGAGGTGCGGCTGCACACCACCCCGCAGCTCGTGGATTTCACCCAGCAGGACGTGGACATCGGCATCCGCTTCGGCGCCGGCAACTGGCCCGGCCTGCGGTGCGAGCGGCTGATGACCGAGGACATCTATCCGGTGTGCAGCCCGTCGCTTCTCGACGGTCCCCGCCCCCTGTGCTGCCCGGAGGACCTGCGCCACCACACGCTGCTCCACGACGACTACTTCATCACCTGGGGCACCTGGGGCGAGGCCGCGGGGATCGCCGGGCTGGACCACGCCCGCGGCCCGCGTTTCGACGATTCGGCCCTGCTGCTCCAGGTCGCGGCGGAAGGCGGGGGCGTGGCGCTGGCCCGCGGAGTCCTGGTGGCGGACGACGTCGCCGCCGGGCGGCTGGTCCGGCTGTTCGACGTCCACCTGCCGGGCAACTACGCCTATTACGTGGCCGCCCCGCCCCATTATTTCTCGCGTCCCAAGGTGAAGGCGTTCCGCGACTGGCTGTTCGAGGAAGCCGCCGCCGATCCTGCGGCCGGACACAGCCGGACCTTGTCCGCGGCCGAATCCGCCACAACCTCTTCCCCAGACGCCTGAACAGACGCCTGACCGGGGAAAGGTTGCGCCATGATGCCCGCACGCCCACTCGCCCTCGCCGCCCTGCTGTCCGCTTCGCTGGCCTGGCCCGCCGCCGCGCACCATGGCTGGGGCGGTTACGAGTCGGGTCAGGAGATGACGCTGACCGGCACCGTGCAGCAGATCGCCTTCAACAACCCGCACGCCATGCTGAATCTCCAGGCCGACGGCAAGGTCTGGCACGTCGTGCTCGCCCCGCCCAGCCGCATGAGCACGCGCGGCCTGCCCGCCGATTCGATCAAGCCCGGCCAGACCGTGACGGTGGTCGGCTATCCCGCCAAGTCCGATCCGGCGGAGCTGCGGGCGGAGCGCATCACCGCCGCCGACAAGACGATCGAGCTGCGCTGACGGCGGCCCCCGCGCCCGGTCGCAGCATGGACCACGATCTCGCCCCCGCCGGTCCCGGCTGGCTCGTCGCGCTGGAGACGTCCGGGCTCGGCGAGTCGCTGCGCCAGTCGGTCTGGCTCTACCCGCTCGTCGAGATCGCGCACATCCTCGGATTCGCGCTTCTGGTCGGGTCGATCCTGGCCTTCGACCTGCGGCTGATCGGGGTCCGGGCGCCGCTGCTGCCGGCGGATGCGCTGGCGCGGCTGATCCTGCCGGTGGCGGTGACCGGTTTCGCGCTGGCGGTGCCGACCGGCCTCCTCCTCTTCACCACGGAGGCGACGGCGCTGGCCGGCAACCCGGCCTTCCTGGCGAAGCTGGCGCTGATCGGTCTGGCCCTGCTGAACATTCTCGCCTTCCACCGACTGGCCGGCCGGCGCATGGCGGCCTGGAGCCTGTCCGACCGGCCCCCGCCGGGCGCCCGGTTCGCGGGCGCCGCCTCGCTCACGCTGTGGGTCGGGATTCTGGCCTGCGGGCGGCTCATCGCCTATGTCTGAAGGAAAGCCGTAGGGCGCGCTTGCGGGCGTCCGGGACCGCTCCTATAGTCCCGGCCCATGACCGGATCGCCCCATTCCACGACGGTTTTCCCGCACCGCCACCTCCTTGGCATCGAGGGGCTGACGGCAGGCGAGATCACCACCATCCTCGACCTCGCCGACGGCTACGTCGAGCAGAACCGCCAGCCTTCGAAGAAGTCGTCGCTCCTCGACGGGCGGACGATCGTCAACCTCTTCTTCGAGAACTCGACCCGCACCCGCACCAGCTTCGAGCTGGCTGGCAAGCGGCTCGGCGCCGACGTCATCAACATGTCGTCGGACGGCAGTTCGGTGAAGAAGGGCGAGACGCTGATCGACACGGCGATGACGCTGAACGCCATGCACCTCGACGCGCTGGTCGTTCGCCACGCCGATTCGGGGGCGGTGAAGCTGCTGGCCGACAAGGTCAACTGCTCGGTCATCAACGCCGGCGACGGCCACCACGAGCACCCGACGCAGGGGCTCCTGGACGCGCTGGCGATCCGCCGCCGCCTGGGCAGCCTCGACGGGCTGATCGTGGCGATCTGCGGCGACATCCTGCACAGCCGCGTCGCGCGCTCCAACATCCACCTGCTGAACGCCATGGGCGCCCGCGTCCGCGTCGTGGCGCCGCCGACGCTGATCCCCTCGCAGATCGACCGGCTGGGCGTCGAGATCCACCACTCCATGGCGACCGGGCTGAAGGACGCCGACGTGGTGATGATGCTGCGCCTCCAGACCGAGCGGATGAGCGGCCAGTACGTCCCCTCGACCCGCGAATACTTCTACTTCTACGGCTTGGACTACGAGAAGCTGGCGGTGGCGAAGCCGCACGCGGTGGTCATGCATCCCGGCCCGATGAACCGCGGCGTCGAAATCGATTCGGAGGTCGCCGACGACCTCAAGCGCTCCATGATCCTCGATCAGGTGGAGCTGGGCGTGGCCGTCCGCATGGCCGTGCTCGACCTTCTCACCCGCGATCGCCGGGGGACCGATGTCTAATTCCAACGCACCCCGCGTCGCCTACCGCAACGCCCGCCTGCTCGACCCCGCCAGCGGCCTGGACCAGCGGGGCGACCTGCTGACCGAAGGCGCGAAGATCGCCGACTTCGGCCCGTCCCTGTTCGCCGACGGCGTGCCGGAGGGGATCGAGGTCGTCGACCTCCAGGGCC
Source organism: Azospirillum brasilense (assembly GCF_003349955.1). Lineage (GTDB taxonomy): Bacteria > Pseudomonadota > Alphaproteobacteria > Azospirillales > Azospirillaceae > Azospirillum > Azospirillum brasilense_B. The sequence continues at coordinate 58,832 of NZ_QLKQ01000006.1, read as the reverse complement.
AGTGCCTCGCCCCCGGCCTCGTCGACATGCGCGTCCTGATCGGCGAGCCCGGCGAGGAGGAAAAGGACACCATCAAGAGCGCGTCGCGCGCCGCGGTGGCCGGCGGCATCACCGCCGTGGTCCTGCTGCCCAACACCGACCCGGTGACCGACGAGGTGGCGAGCCTGGAGTTCATCGCCCGGCGCGCCCGCGAGGTGCGTCTGGTCAAGGTCTTCGCCTACGCCGCCGCCACCCGCGGCACGGACGGCAACGAGATCACCGAGATGGGCCTGCTGTCCCGCGCCGGGGCCGTGGCCTTTACCGACGGCACCAAGGCGATCGCCAGCGCCAAGGCGATGCGCCGCGCGCTCAGCTACGCCCGCACCTTCGACAAGCTGATCGTCCAGCACCCGGAGGAGCCGAGCCTCGCCAGCGGCGGCATGATGAATTCGGGCGAGCGCGCCACCCGCCTCGGCCTCGTCGGCATCCCGCGGGAGGCCGAGATCATCATGATCGAACGCGACCTGCGCCTGCTCGAACTCTCCGGCGGCCGGCTGCACTTCGCCCATGTCACGACCGGCGAGTCGGTGGACCTGATCCGCCGCGCCAAGGCGCGCGGGCTGAAGGTCACCTGCGACACCGCCCCGCATTACTTCGCCCTGACCGAGACGGACGTCGGCGACTACCGCACCTTCGCCAAGGTCTCCCCGCCGCTGCGCGGCGAGATGGACCGGCGGGCCATCGTGGAAGGTCTGGCCGACGGCACCATCGACGCCATCGCGTCCGACCACACGCCGCAGGACCAGGACCAGAAGCGTCTGCCCTTCGCCCAGGCCGCCTGCGGCGTGATCGGGCTGGAGACGCTGTTCCCGCTGACGCTGGAGCTGGTGCACAAGGGCGCCATGCCGCTGCTGAAGGCGCTGGCCTGCGTGACCGTGAAGCCGGCCGAACTGCTCGGCCTGCCGCTCGGCCGCATCGCCAAGGGGGCGCCCGCCGACCTGATCGCCTTCGACCTCGACGTGCCGTGGAAGGTGGACGTGGCGGCCTTCAAGTCGAAGTCGAAGAACAGCCCCTTCGAGGACCGTCCCGTCCAGGGCCGTCCGCTGCGCACCGTCGTCGACGGGCGCACCGTCTGGCAGTTCGAGGGCTGACGCGGTGACCCTGCTCATCTCGGCCCTGCTGGGCTATCTGCTGGGCTCGATCCCCTTCGGGCTGGTGCTGACGCGGCTGGCCGGCCTGGGTGACATCCGCCAGATCGGCTCCGGCAACATCGGCGCCACCAACGTGCTGCGCACCGGCAACAAGCCGCTGGCCGCCGCCACCCTGATCCTGGACAGCGGCAAGGGCGCCATCGCCGCCCTGCTCGCCCTCGCCTGGGCGGGGCCGGAGGCTGCGGTCTTCGCGGCGGGCGGCGCCATGCTGGGCCACAGCTTCCCGGTCTGGCTGGGCTTCAAGGGCGGCAAGGGCGTGGCGACGGCGCTCGGCGTGCTGCTGGCGGTGTCCTGGCCGGTCGGCGTGATCGCCTGCGCGACGTGGCTCGCCATGGCCTTCCTGTTCAAGATCTCGTCGCTGTCGGCCCTGACCGCGCTGGGCCTCAGCCCGATTTTCGGCTGGATCTTCGGCGGCCCGCTGGTGGCGGGGCTGTGCCTGTTCATCGCCGTGCTGGTCGCCATCCGCCATTCCGCGAACATCACGCGCCTGCTCAAGGGCGAGGAGCCGAAGATCAGCTTCGGCAAGAAGAAGGCCTGACCGCACCCGGTCAGGTTCTCTGGAACACCTCGTCCATCGCCGCCAGCAGTTCCCCCGCCAGGACGGGCTTCTTCAGGATCACCAGCGGTCCGCCCTCCCCGTCCTGCAGGCCGGGGATTCCATACTCGGGTGGAGAAGCCGACAGGACGACGATGGGCAGGTCGGGCCAGTCGAGGCGCAGCCGGCGGATCATCGCCTCGCCGCCCAGCCGGGGCATCACCAGATCGGTGATGACGGCGTCGAAGGCGCCTTCGGCCAGGGCGTTCAGCCCGGCCTCGCCGTCCGTCACGGTGGTGACCGTGCAATGGGCCATTTCCAGCATGCGGGCCATCGCCATGGCGGTGAGCGAGTCATCCTCAACGAGAAGAATCTTGAGCGGCCTCGCGAAACGCACCGGTAACCTCCACGGGTGGCGAACGGGCCGACACTCTCCACGAAGGCCGATGGCTTCGCCCCTGCAAAAAAGTGTGGCCGGGGGCGTTCTTTAGGACGCCGGCTTCACCGTACCATGGTGTGTCGTTCGGCGGGATGGTTTCGAGAAGGCCGTGACCGCCCCTGCCCCACGGGCCTTGCGGCGGCTCGACCAGCGGTATTGCGGGTCGTCGGCGATCAGGTGCAGGTGGTCGGAGATGCGGTTGCGCTCCAGCCAGCCAAGAGCGGCTTCCAGTTCCGACAGGGTCATCTCCGAGCGCGCCTTGTTCATGTGGCGCTTCAGAACGGCGTTGTAGGTGTGGTAGCTGACCGGCCCCTCGGCGACGAGGTTGTTGTCCTGGTCCTCGATCACCTGGGCCGCCACGATCTGGCCGATGCGCTGGCGCAGATGGTGCTCCACCGCGCTGGGAACCTGGACACCGTCCTTGGACGGGCGCTCGGCCGAGGGACGGTCGGCGGAATCGTGGCCCGGCGACGGGTTGCCGAAATCGGGGCCGGGCGCCACCACGGCGAAGCGCAGGGCCGTCGCGTTGGATTCCAGCGGGATGATCTCCGGCTCCGCCTCCACCGTGCGCTCGAAGGGCAGTTCGTGCTGGCGCCGGGTCTTCACCATGGCCCGCGTGCCCTGCTGGGTCTCGACCATCTGGCGGAACCGCTCGAACATCATGTCGGAGGGGTGATAGATCACCGCCCGCTGCTGCTCGTAGGCGCCGGCGTGGGGATCGACGCGGGTGGCCCGCGCGATGGCCTGCTCCAGCCAGGGGCGGGAGCGGATGTGGGTCAGGCAGGCGACATGCGAGATAGCCGGCGCGTCCAGCCCCTCATAGGCCATGGCGACGGAGACCAGCACGGCGGGCTCGGGGCGCAGACGGAAGGCGGCCACCACCTCCTGGGCGTCGCGCCGTTCGGAAATGGCGATCCGGGCCATCCGCGCCGCCTGCGCGCCGGGCATCCAGCCGCGCAGCGTGTCGAGATAGTTGCGGGCGGTCTCCTGGTCCGGAGCGATCACCAGCAGCTTGCCCAGCCCCGCGCCCTCATGCTCCGCCCCATTTGGACCGTTCGCCGCGGCGCGCCGCTTCGCCCGGTGCTCGCGGCAGGAGCGGTAGGCCTCGCGCAGCATGGCCTGGGCGAAGCCGGTGCGCAGCGCGGTGAACAGGGCGTCGCGGGTGTTCTCCCCGGCGCGGGACAGCGCATCGACGCTGCGCGTCGTCCGCTCCGCGTCCAGCCATGTCGCGGTGCCGTCCATGGCGCCGAAGGTCACCGGCAGGATGGCCTTCTCGGCCAGCGCCTGCCGCCGTGAATAGCCGACGATGGCCCAGCCCGGCGCCTTGAAGTCGATCTCGCGCACCCGCCGCACCCCCGTCGGCGCGCGGTAGGGCAGCCACAGGATGGGGCGCCCGTCCGCCCGCTCCAGCGTGCCGCTCATCAGCAGCCGGGCGGCGGCGCTTTCCAGAAGCGGCAGGATGGAGCGGCTCCAGGCCGTCTCATCCTCCGCCGTGGTCGCCGTTGCGGTGTCGGCGACCGCAGGCAGGTGGTGCAACTCGTCCACCGCCAGCAGGTAACGATGGCGGCGGAACTCCTGAAGGTGCAGGTCCGGGGCGGCGGCGACGGCCTGATAGGTGGTGACGTAGCCTTGCAGACCCCGGCAGGGATCGCGCCCGTTCTCCGCCGCCCGCAGCGCGATCCCGTGGCCCAGCGCCTCCCGCCAGCGCGGGTCGGCGAAGGCTTCCTCGGCCTGCCGGCGCAGGCTGTCGCGCGGCACGATCCAGCAGATGCGGTCGATCAGCCCGGCGCGCATCAGCGCCGCCCCCATGATCACCGGCAGCAGCGACTTGCCTCCACCCGGCGTCACCGCGGCCAGCACGTCCCGCACGTCCGTCTGCCGCTGGGCGATGGCCGCGGCGACGCCGGCGACCATGGTCTGGTGGCTCCTCAACGCTGGCATGCCGGCCTGACGCCCCTCCCTGACGGTTTTGCGCGGTATGGACCGGCAAGGCTAAGCCGTGGGGAGTCACCGGGTCACGGATTCAATCGTAGGTAGACATCCCCCAAAGGAGGGGGGCCGCTCGCCAAAGGAGTCCGAAGGAAAGCTTCGGTCTGGGCGTGGGTCGGGCTTCGTGGTACACGAATTGTTCTTTTAAAAAGTTCCCAACGAGACGAGCAAGGAGGGCACCAGGAGATGAGCACCCGTCCACAGGCGGTTTCCACCCAGCATATCGAGAACGAGCGCACCCGCGTCACCGAATGGCGTCTGGTGCCGGGGGCGGAGACCGGCGCCCATGTGCACGGCTACGACTATGTGATCGTTCCGGTGACGGCCGGCGCCTTCACCATCGTCGATCCGGACGGCAACGCCCGCCAATTCCCGCTGGAGCCGGGCCGCTCCTATTTCCGCAAGGCCGGCGTCAGCCACAACGTCATCAACGACGGCGACAGCGACATCGTCTTCGTCGAGGTCGAATTCCTCCAGCCCGGCTGACCCCTCACGCCCGATCCGACTGACCGATGCACCGCGGCTCCACCATGTTCGACTATGGCCAGGACGGCGACGAGCCGCTCCCCGACGCCGTCATCCGCACCGGCGGGCCGCGGTCCGTCCAGCATTTGCTGCTCTCGCTGTCGCCGGAGAACCCGCTCTACCTCTACGCCGACGCGGCGGACGCCGGGGGCGGCGCCTATTACCGGGATTCCCGCGAGGTCTGGCAGTCTCTGGCCGACGGCGAGGGCCAGCGCTGGCGCTGGTTCGTCGGCAGCCAGGGCCGCGTCGTCGAGGCCGCCCCCGGCGACGTGCATGGCCTGCGCCGCGCCGCGCCGGTCGCCTTGACCATCACGTGGTACAGTCTGCCCGACCGCGAGAGCGTCGGACGTGTGCGCAACGCCCTGCGCGCCATCGGCGCCACCTGCAGCCGCGGCCCGGCGGGCTGAGGGCGTGCTTCCATCACGGACGCCTGTGAACGCATAGGGGCCATGTCGTTTCGGAATCCCTCTTGATCACGCTGGGGTTGTGCGGTCGCGACTTCTGTCCTAATGTTAGGAACCAGGAATCCGGGAGCATCCGACAGAGTGGCCGTCACCCAGGCACAGCCTTCGCGCGTTCAAACGCCCTGTGCCTCATCGTTCGTCCGGCGGTGACCGCCCATGATGGCCTCTTCCCACATGATCGTCGGCGGGGCGGCGTGGTTCTACGCCTCGGCGCGCTTCGGCCTGCCCTTCGACGTGGTGGCGTTCGGGGCGGCGGTGGTCGGGTCGCTGGCGCCGGACATCGACCATCCCAAATCGACGCTCGGCCAGTTGATGCGGCCCCTGTCGAACATCATCTCCGCCGTCTTCGGGCATCGCGGCGTCACCCACTCCACGCTGGCCATCGCGGGATGCTTCTGGGCTCTCCACGAGTATGCGGACTACTCGCATCTGATCCTGCCCTTCCTGATCGGCTACCTGACCCATCTGGCGGGCGACCTGCTGACCCCGGCGGGCCTGCCGCTGCTGTGGCCGATCAAGCGGCGGCGCAACTTCGCGCTGCCCATCCTGAAGACCGGCGGATTCTCGGAGCAGCTGGCGGTCACGCTGCTCGCCGGCTGGATGATCTCCGGCCTGTTTTCCGGCTCCGGACCGGGCCTGCCCTTCGACCGCCTGCCCTTCGAGACCTGGATGGCGATGGACCGCCCCTGGCGCTCCGCCGTCGTCGCGGCGCAAGGATTTCTTGGGGAGGAAGGGCGGGAACGCAGTGCGCCGCCCATCCCCGCGCGCAAGCCCGCCGAACCGGCGAAGACCCGCCCATTGAAAGGCTGAGTCACGAACGCCTGGATTGTGTTTTAAATGTAACGGTCAATGATTCATCTTTGCCTTCTGTTTCGTCAACCTTGTTGCATTTCGTCATAGAGACCGTGAAAATCTGTCTTCATCACCGCTTAGCGATTCGTTAGGCTTTTTAGGCATATTCTAACGACCATATCCAATCGATCTTAGATTGAATTTCCACACGCTTCGATGCGGACGGATCCGACCATGGCAAAGCTTCGGATGTCGAAAGAGACGCAGGCGGTCGACGGCGCTCCGCCCGACGCGGTGACGGCGATGCCGCTCCGACTCGCCCTGCCCGACCTGCCCGGCGGACGGGACGACAGCCTGAAGCGCGTGTCCGATGTCCTGGCCCCGCTGGACCACGGGCAGAAGCTGCAGCTCTACAAGATGATCCGCGACGGGTATCTGGAGGACATGGCCGAGCCGGTCGCCCAGATGCTGGTCACCATGCTGAACGGTCGGCGCTCCGAGCACGCGCGACGGGTCTGGACCGGCCTGTTCGACGCGCTGATCCTGCGCGACGATTCCCTGCTGACCAGCGGGGTCCGGCTGGCCGGCGCCCTGCATCTGGCGGACGTCAGCGCCTGGTGGTTCGCCTTGGCCCCCCGCATGGAGCCGGCGGTCGGCCGCGTCCAGGAGACGGTGGCCCGGCTCGCCAAGGACCAGCCGCTGAACGAGATTTTCGCCTCCGCCGAGGCGCAGGTCTGGGCCGACGAGCTGCGCCAGCGCAGCCTCGCCGTGCTGGCCCGCCTGCGCGCCACCCCGGCGGAGGCGACCGCCTTCCTGGCCGAGGTGTCGGGCTTCCGCGCGCAGATGTTGAAACGCCACGGCGTGCGCCAGCGCGAGGGCGTCGCCCGTGCGGAGCTGGAGCGGATGGACACCATCCTTCTGGCGGCCCCCGCCTGGGCGGACCAGCCCCTGCCGTCGCTGCTGCACGGCGACCCGGTGCGTCTGGCGCGGGAGATGGTGCGGCGCGGCGACTGCACGCGCGAAGGGGCGGCCATGTTCGCGGTGGCCGGCCTGCACCGGCGCGACGACGCGGCCCTGGCGATCCGCCTGTTCGAAGCCTTCCCCGTCGCCATCGCCAAGGACGCCATCATCGGCCGCCTGTTGGTCGCCGCGGAAGCGCTGAAGGCCACGCTGACCGGCAGCTTCCTCAGCAAGCCGGGCCTGCTGGTGGCGGACGCGGTGGACGACCGCGACCATCCCTCCGCCCAGCTCCAGCATTTCCTGGCCTGGTACGACGCCGTCCACGCGCTGGAGCTGGACACCACCGACCGCGAACGCGCCATGGTCCATCAGGCGTTCCGTGAGCTGAGCAACGCAGTGCACGACGACCTCGCCCCCGTCCTGGCGCGGCGGATCGAGGCGCTGACCATGCACAGCGTGCTCGATCCGCTGATGGAGCGCGTGCGCTTCGTCAACGAGTTCCAGGCACAGCTGGCGCGGCGCGGCATCGTGTCGTCGGGCAAGCCGTGGCGGGCCGAGGACGGCAACCACGTCGCGACGGTGTTCCGTCGTCTGTCCTCCACCGGCTCCGCGGAAGGGCTGCGGACGCTCGGCCAGCTCGCCGAGCTGGCGGACATGCTGAGCTACCCCATCGAGATCACCGCGCTCGACATCGCGCTGGCCGGGGTGATCGAGGCGGCGTTGCGGCAGCAGAAGACGTTCGGCGCTGCCGAAACCCGCCTGATCGACCGCGTCATCGCCGTGTCGAGCGACGAGCGCAAGCGCTGCCGTTGGTGGGTCGCCCCGGAGGTCGTCACCCTGCTGGACGCCGCGGAGAAATCCGGCATCGCCGGCACCGCGAAGAAGTAACGGCGGGCCGCCGAAACCCCACCGTCCAGCCTGTGCCGAGGACGCGGCATTCCCGTTCCCGGCTTGTTCATTTCGACAGCGGAACGGCGGTGCCAACCTCCTGTTGTCCGGACATGTGAAGTCGGCGCCGTCCTTCGTCGTGGCGGCGTCCGGCGCTCCCCCGCAGATCCGGAGTCTCCATGGCACAGCTCAACGCCAGCCTGCGCCCGGCCCCCGCGCCTCCCCCAGAACCGATTCCCGTCACGCTGAACGTCAACGGGGTGGAGCGGACGCTTCACCTCGCGCCATGGACGACGCTGCTGGACGCGCTGCGCCTGCACCTCGACCTGACCGGCACCAAGAAAGGCTGCGACCACGGCCAGTGCGGGGCCTGCACCGTGCTGGTGGACGGGCGGCGCATCAACGCCTGCCTGACGCTGGCGGCGATGCAGGACGGCCGCAAGGTCACCACCATCGAGGGGCTGACCACCGGCGACTCGCTCCACCCGCTCCAGGAAGCCTTCATCGAGCATGACGCTTTCCAGTGCGGCTATTGCACGCCAGGCCAGATCTGCTCCGCCGCCGGGCTGATCGCCGAGGGCAAGGCGACCACCGACGACGAGATCCGCGAGCTGATGAGCGGCAACCTCTGCCGCTGCGGGGCCTATCCCAACATCGTCGCCGCCATCCGCCAAGCCATGGCCATCGCCGGCCCGAAGGCGGAGGGCGCGCCATGAGATCCTTCACCTACGCCCGCGCCGGCAGCGCGGCGGACGCGGTCGGACGGGCCGGCGCCACGGGGATGGCCTTCGTCGCCGGGGGGACCAACCTGCTCGACCTGATGAAGGCCGACGTGCTGCGGCCGGAAGGGCTGGTCGACATCTCGCGTTTGCCGCTGGACCGCATCGAAGAGACGGCGGACGGCGGCCTGCGGCTGGGCGCGCTGGCCCGCAACGCCGACACCGCCTACGACGACCGCGTGCAGACCCGCTACCCCATGCTGTCCATGGCGATCCTCGCCGGCGCCTCGGCGCAGCTCCGCAACATGGCGACCAACGGCGGCAACCTGCTGCAGCGGACCCGTTGTTACTACTTCTACGACACGGCCACCCCCTGCAACAAACGGGAGCCGGGGTCGGGCTGCGGCGCGATCGGCGGGGTGAACCGCATCCACGCCATCCTGGGCGCCAGCGACCGGTGCATCGCCGTCCACCCCTCCGACCTCTGCGTCGCCCTGGCCGCCCTTGACGCGGTGGTCCAGGTGACCGGTCCGGAGGGTGAGCGCAGCATCCCCTTCGCCGAGTTCCACCGCCTGCCCGGCGACCGGCCGGAGATCGACACGACCTTGCAGCCGGGCGACCTCGTGACATCCATCGACCTGCCGGCGAAGGGATTCGCCGAGCATTCCACCTATCTGAAGATCCGTGACCGCGCCTCCTACGCCTTCGCGCTGGTGTCGGTCGCGGCGGGGCTGGAAATGGACGGCGGCACCGTCCGCGAGGCCCGTCTGGCGCTGGGCGGGGTCGCTCACAAGCCCTGGCGCGACCCGGAGGCCGAGGCCGCTCTCGTCGGGAAGCCGGCCACACCCGACAGTTTCCGCGCCGCCGCGCGTGTTCTGCTGCGCGACGCCAAGGGGCACGAGCACAACAGCTTCAAGATCGACCTCGCCGAGCGCGCCATCGTCCGCGCCCTGACCGACGCCGCCGAGCGCAAGGGAGCGCCCCGCCCATGATCGCCATTCCCAGCATCCCCGGTTTCCTGAAAGAGCCCAACGGCCCCATCGGCAAGCCCGTCAACCGGGTGGACGGGCGCAAGAAGGTGACCGGCGACGCCCATTACGCCGCCGAGTTCACCCTGCCGGACCTCGCTCACGGCTTCATCGTCTCCAGCGCCATCGCGCGCGGGCGGATCACCCGCATCGACACGGCGGCGGCGCTCGCCCTGCCCGGCGTCATCCACGTCTTCACCCATGAGAACCGGCCGAGCCTCGCCTGGTTCGACCGCAAATGGAAGGACGACGACGCGCCCAAGGGAGCGCCCTTCCGCCCGCTCTACGACGCGGAAATCCACCACGCGCTCCAGCCGGTGGCGCTGGTGATCGCCGAGAGTTTCGAGCTGGCCCGCTACGCCGCCCGCCTCGTCCACATCGAGTATGAGGCGGCCCCCCACCAGACCGACCTGCGCGCGAACCGGGCGAACAGCTTCACCCCCGGCAAGGACAAGGGCGGCTTCCAGCCCCCGCCGAAGCCGCGCGGCAACCCGGAGCAGGCCTTCCTCGACTCGCCCGTCCAGGTGGATTCGGAGTTCACCCAGGCCGCGGAATACCACAACCCGATGGAGATGCACGCCACCACCGTCCTGCACCACGACGACGGCACGCTGACCGTCCATGACAAGACCCAGGGCGCACAGAACTGCCACACCTACGTCTGCAACGTCTTCGGCTTGGCCAAATCCGCGGTGCGGGTGATGTCTCCCTTCGTCGGCGGCGCCTTCGGCTCCGGATTGCGGCCGCAGCATCAGCTTTTCATGGCCATGCTGGCGGCGACGCAGTTGAAACGCTCCGTCCGGGTGGAGCTGTCGCGCCCGCAGATGTTCAGCTTCGGCCACCGGCCCGAAACCATCCAGCGGGTGGCCCTGGGCGCCGACCGCGACGGCACGCTGCGCGCGCTGATCCATGAGGCGGTTCAGGAAAGCTCCCAACACGAAAACTATGTGGAAGTGGTCGTCAACTGGTCGGGCCAGCAATACGCCTGCGACAACGTCCGGCTGGACTACACGCTGACGCGGCTGGACGTGCACACGCCGCTGGACCAGCGCGCGCCGGGGGCAGCGACCGGCGTCCCGGCTCTGGAAATCGCCATGGACGAGCTGGCCGTCAAGCTCGGCATGGACCCGCTGGAGCTTCGCCTGAAGAACTACGCGGAGACCGATCCGAACACCGGAAACCCCTTCTCCAGCAAGGAACTGCGCGCCTGCTTCCGGCACGGGGCGGAGCGGTTCGGCTGGGCGCGGCGCAACCCCGCGCCGCGCTCCATGCGCGAGGGCCGCGAGCTGATCGGCTGGGGCATGGCGGCGGGCGTCTGGGACGCCATGCAGGGGCAGGCCGCCGCCAAGGCGGTGCTGGGCGTCGACGGCAAGCTGGTGGTGTCCAGCGCCACCGCGGACATCGGCACCGGCACCTACACCGTCATGACGCAGATCGCGGCCGACGGGTTGGGCCTGCCGGTCGAGGAGGTGACCTTCTGCCTGGGCGATTCCTCGCTTCCCACCGCCCCCATCGAGGGCGGGTCCTGGACCGTCTCCACCGTCGGGTCGGCGGTGAAGGCGGTGTGCGACCGGGTGCGCTCACAGCTGGTCACGTTGGCCGGGAAGCTGGACGACAGCCCGCTGAAGGGCGTGGCGGAGGAGGACATTCTCTTCGCCGACGGCCATCTGATCGTCCGGGACGACCGGTCGCGGCGGCTGTCCATCACCGACGTGATGCGCGGCTCCGGCACCCTCTCCATCGAGGAGGAGGCGCGCGCCCTGCCCTATCTGCTGGCGCGGGCGCGGCACACCTTCGCCACCCATTCCGCCGTCTTCGTGGAGGTGCGGGTGGACGAGGATCTCGGCACCATCCGGGTGGCCCGCGTGGTCAGCGCCATCGCCGCCGGGCGCATCATCAACCCCAAGACGGCGCGCAGCCAGATTCAGGGCGCCGTGGTCTGGGGCATCGGCATGGGTCTGGAGGAGGAGGCCTTCACCGACCACCGGCTGGGCCGGGTGATGAACCACGACTACGCGGAGTACCATGTTCCGGTGAACGCCGACGTGCCGGAGATCGACGTGCTGTTCGTCGAGGAGCACGACGACATGGTCAACGCGCTGGGCGCCAAGGGGGTCGGCGAGATCGGCATCGTCGGCGTTCCCGCCGCCATCGCCAACGCCATCCATCACGCGACCGGCGTGCGCGTGCGCGATTTCCCGATCACCCTGGACAAGGTGCTGGCGGGGTTGCGCTGATAAGGGAAAGTGGTCGCGTCGGGCCCCCACCCAAACCCTCCCCCGCTTTGCAGGGGAGGGCTTTTCTCCTCCCCCTGCGAAGCGGGGGGAGGTCGGGAGGGGGGCGCGTCGCGCCCCCCCCAGCCATCGTCCCCCTTACGCCGCCGCGACGGCCTCGACCGGCGCCATGCGGATCAGGTAGTCGAAGGCCGACAGGGCGGCCTTCGAGCCTTCGCCCATGGCGATGACGATCTGCTTGTAGGGCACCGTCGTCGCGTCGCCCGCCGCGAACACGCCGGGTACGGAGGTCTGGCCACGGGCGTCCACCTCGATCTCGCCGCGCGGGCTCAGCGCCACCGCGCCCTTCAGCCACTCGGTGTTGGGGACGAGGCCGATCTGCACGAAGATGCCTTCCAGATCGATGCGGTGCACCTCGCCGGTGTTGCGGTTCTTGTAGCTGAGGCCGGTCACCTTGATGCCGTCGCCATGCACCTCGGTCGTCAGGCCCGAGGTGATGACGCGCACGTTGGGCAGGCTGCGCAGCTTGCGCTGGAGCACCTCGTCGGCGCGGAGCTGGCTGTCGAACTCGATCAGCGTCACCTCGGCGACGATGCCGGCCAGATCGATGGCCGCCTCGACGCCGGAGTTGCCGCCGCCGATGACCGCCACGCGCTTGCCCTTGAACAGCGGACCGTCGCAGTGCGGGCAGTAGGCCACGCCCTTGTTGCGGTACTCGTCCTCGCCGGGGACGCCCATCTGGCGCCAGCGGGCGCCGGTGGACAGGATTACCGTCTTCGACTTCAGCGAGGCGCCGTTGGCGAGCTGAACCTCGATCAGGCCGCCCGGACCCTCGGCGGGGATCAGCTTCTCCGCCCGCTGCAGGTTCATCACGTCGACCTCATACTCCTTGACGTGCTGCTCCAGCGCGGCGGCCAGCTTCGGCCCCTCGGTGTGGGAGACGGAGATGAAGTTCTCGATGGCCATGGTGTCGAGCACCTGACCGCCGAAGCGCTCCGCCGCGACACCGGTGCGGATGCCCTTGCGGGCCGCGTAGATCGCCGCCGCGGCGCCGGCCGGGCCACCACCGATCACCAGAACGTCGAAGGCGTCCTTGGCCTTGATCTTCTCAGCGTCGCGCTGCGCGGCGCCGGTGTCGATCTTGGCGAGAATCTGCTCCAGCCCCATGCGGCCCTGGCCGAACGGCTCGCCGTTCAGGAAGATCGACGGGACGGCCATGATCTTGCGCGAGTCGACCTCCTGCTGGAACAGCGCGCCGTCGATGGCGACATGCTTGATCCGCGGGTTCAGGACGCTCATCAGGTTCAGGGCCTGCACCACGTCGGGGCAGTTCTGGCAGGAGAGCGAGAAGTAGGTCTCGAAGCGGTACTCACCCTCCAGCGCCTTCACCTGCTCGATGACCTCCGCCGACTCCTTGGAGGGGTGGCCGCCGACCTGCAGCAGGGCGAGGATGAGGGAATTGAATTCATGGCCCATCGGCAGGCCGGCGAAGCGGACGCCGACATCGGAGCCGGTGCGCTTGATCGCGAAGGACGGCTTGCGCGCGTCGTCGTCGGTGCGGACGAAGGTGATCTTGTCCGACAGGGACGCGATGTCCTGCAGCAGAGCCTGCATGTCCTGCGACTTGGCGCCGTCGTCCAGGGAGGCGGCCAGTTCGATGGGCTGCGTGATCTTGTCGAAATAGGCCTTGAGCTGGCCTTTGACGTTGCTATCCAACACGGCGAGGGCTCCCGAAAGTGGTTTTTCGAAGCGAGCCCGGTGGCGCCAGGGCGGGTCCGGGCAGCAGAGTGTCTTTGAACAGACTTTTTTTGAACGGATGAAGGCCACTCGTGATCCGGGCCCGGAATCGATCCGGGCCCGAAGCCGTGGCGCCGCGGCCAGCGTGGCCGCGGCCGAACCGTCCGGCCGCGGTTGCGGCCGGCGGTTCCCAGAGGATCAAGCCGGGGAGGCTTAGATCTTGCCGACGAGGTCGAGCGACGGGGCGAGCGTCTTCTCACCCTCTTCCCACTTGGCCGGGCAGACCTCGCCCGGGTGCGAGGCGACGTACTGGGCGGCCTTCACCTTGCGGAGCAGCTCGCGGGCGTCGCGGCCGATGCCGCCGGCGGTGATCTCGACGATCTGGATCTTGCCGTCCGGGTCGACGACGAAGGTGCCGCGATCGGCGAGGCCCTTCTCCTCGATCAGGATCTCGAAGTTGCGGCAGATCGTGCCGGTCGGGTCGCCGACCATGGTGTAGGCGATCTTGCCGATGGCCGGCGAGGTGTCGTGCCAGGCCTTGTGGCAGAAATGCGTGTCGGTCGAAACGCTGTAGATCTCAACGCCGAGCTTCTGGAACTCGCTGTAGTTATCGGCCAGGTCTTCCAGCTCGGTCGGGCACACGAAGGTGAAGTCCGCCGGGTAGAAGAAGACGACCGACCACTTGCCCTTCAGGTCGGCGTCGCTGACGTCGATGAACTTGCCGCCCTTGAAAGCGGTCGCCTTGAACGGCTTAATCTCGGTGTTGATCAAGGACATGATATCTCCATCAGTCTGAATGATTGGAGCAAGCGTCACTCCGGTGTCCTGCCCGCTTGGCGCCGTCTCCCCGATGGTGTCCCATCCGGGCTACCGGTGCCGCGGCATCCCTGCCGGAAGTCTGCTCCCCCCTCGTTGGTCGCTTGACACCAGGGAAGTTAGGGGCAATGGGTCAGCGATGGAAGCGAAAAATACCAATCGCTTTGATCGATAAAACCGATTATTGTGCGGTGCATGAAGCCCCTCCCCACATTGCGTCAGCTCCACTACCTCGTCGCCGTCGTCGATCGCTGCCATTTCGGCAAGGCGGCCGAGGCGTGCCTCGTCAGCCAGTCCACGCTCAGCGCCGGCATCCAGGAATTGGAGAATCTGCTGGGCGCACCGCTGCTGGAACGCACGCGGCGCACCGTCCTGCCGACCCCCCTGGGCCGGGAGATCGCCGACCGCGCCCGCACCGTCCTGAAGGGGGCGGAGGAGCTGGTGGACATGGCCCGCTCGGTGGAGGACCCGATGTCCGGACCGCTCCATCTGGGCGTGATCCCGACCATCGGCCCCTTTCTGATTCCCCGCGTGATGCCGGCCCTGCGCGACAGCTTTCCCAAGCTGAAGCTGTTCCTGCGCGAGGACCAGACAGCGCGTCTGCTCGACCGGCTGGAATCGGGGGAGCTGGACGCGGCCATCCTGGCCCTGCCCTATCCGTCCGGCGACGTGGAATCGATCGACATCGCCGAAGACCGCTTTTCCGTGGTCTGCACGCCCGAGCACCGGTTGAGCGACGTCACAGCGCCCCGCCCGTCCGACGTGGCGCTGGAGGATCTGCTGCTGCTGGAGGATGGGCACTGCCTGCGCGACCACGCGCTGGCCGCCTGCTCCATGGAGGGGGCGCGGCAAAGCGCCGCGTTCCAGGGCACCAGCCTGCACACGCTGGTTCAGATGGTCGCCAACGGGCTGGGGGTGACGCTGCTGCCGCAGATGGCGCTCGACTCGGGGATTCTGCGCGGTTTGGATGTGGTGGTCCGCCCGCTGGGCGGGGAGCGGCCGTTCCGCCGGATCGGGCTGGTCTGGCGTCGCACCTCCGGCCGCAAAGAGACCTTCCGGCAGCTCGCCGCCGCCCTGAAGACGGAGATGTCCCGCGACAGCGGTCCGCAGGCCCCCGCCAACGGCGACGCCAGCGTGCGGACCGCCGCCTGATCGGGCTACAGCACGTAGGTCATCACCAGATACAGCAGCGCCTCGCCGTCGCCGGCGTTGCGGTAGGCGTGGGGGGCGTCCGCGTCGAACTGGATGGTGTCGCCCTCCTCCAGCCGGTGGGTGCCGTCGCCGGTCTCGATCTCGACCACGCCGCGTCCGACCAGGATGTTCTCCACGGTGCCGATGGTGTGGGCGTCGGCCCGCTCGTCGGTGCCGGGAGCGAGGCGCAGCTCGTAGAACTCGACCTGCCGCTCGCCGTGGAAGGGAAACAGCGCCCGCGAGCTGAACCGCCCGTCGCGCGAGGCCAGTGGCCGGCTGTCCGCCCGCCGGATCACCGTGGTTCCGCCGCTGCCCCCGCTGCTGAGCAGGCTGGAGAAGGGCACGTCGAGCGCGCGGGCGATGGTCCACAGGAAATCGATGTTGGACGGGCCCCGCCCCGCCTCGACCGCCGTCAGCTCCGCCCGGCTGTTGCCCGACAGCTTGGCGAGCGCATCCACGGACAACCCCTGGCGGAGCCGGAAATTGCGGATGTTCTCGGCGATCACGCCGGTCAGCGGGTTGGCGTCGCCGTCCGCGGTCCGGGAGTCCGCGCTCCGGGGGGTCGATGTCGTGCTCATGGTGTCTGGCCCTCCCGTTCTGTTGAATCCGTGCTCAATTCCTGGGGGTCAGCGGGGCGCCGACTGGATCTGGTCGAACAGGGCGCCCTCTGCGAAGTGGGTCGCATGGGCCTTGCGCCAGCCGCCGAAGACGTCGTCCACCGTCACCAGCGCGACCGGCGAGAAGCGCCCGGCGTATTGCCGCGCCAGCTCGGGATGGCGGGGCCGGTAGAAATTCCGCGCGGCGATCTCCTGCCCCTCGCGGGTGTAGAGATACTGCACATAGGCCTCGGCCACCTTGCGGGTGCCCTTGCGGTCGACCACGCTGTCCACCACGGCCACCGGCGGCTCGGTGAGGATGGACAGGGACGGCACGACGATCTCGAACTGGTCGGCGCCGAACTCCCGAAGCGACAGGAAGGCCTCGTTCTCCCAGGCCAGCAGAACGTCGCCGACGCCCTTGCGGGTGAAGGTCAGCGCGGCCCCGCGTGCGCCGCTGTCCAGCACCGGGACATGCCGGTACAGCTCGGCGATGAACTCCTTGGCCTTGGCCTCGTCGTTGCCGTTGGCCTTCAGCGCGTAGGCCCAGGCGGCGAGGTAGTTCCAGCGCGCCCCGCCCGAGGTTTTCGGGTTGGGCGTGACCACCTCGACGCCTGGCTTCACCAGATCGTCCCAGTCCTTGATCCCCTTCGGGTTGCCCTTGCGGACCAGGAACACGATGGTCGAGGTGTAGGGGGAGCTGTTGTTCGGCAGGCGCGTCCGCCAGTCCTTGGCGATCAGCCCGGCGTCGGCAATCGCATCCACGTCGTAGCCCAGAGCCAGCGTCACCACATCGGCGTCCAGCCCGTCGATGACCGAGCGCGCCTGCGCGCCCGAGCCGCCGTGCGACTGGTGGATGACCACGGTTTCCCCCGACGCGTCCGCCCAGGTGCGGGCGAAGGCCGGGTTGAACTCCTCGTACAGTTCCCGAGTCGGGTCGTAGGAGACGTTCAGGATCGTGCTGCGGCTCGCGGCGCTGGCGGTCGCCAGGGCGGCCAAGGTCACCAGCCCGACGGCGATGAGGCTCTGGCTGAAGCGCGACGGCATGAACGGTGTTCCCCAGGCTGACAGTCGATGGCGTGGCGCCGGGGATTATTGAACACGGACGATCCCTATCAGGCAAGTCGTCTTTTACGGTCTTGTGTGTAATTCACATATGCTCAATTCACATTTATCAAAATTTATATGTGAAAATAGGGGATCGGAAGGCGCCGCCAGCCGAACGGCGCAACCGGACCGGTCAGGCCTGCTTGGCGTCGATGATGCCGCGGCGGATGGCCCGGGTCTTGGTGAAATGGTCCTGCAACTGCTCCCCCTCGCCCCAGCGGATGGCGCGCTGGAGGGCGGTCAGGTCCTCGGTGAAGCGCTGGAGGATTTCCAGGACCGCTTCCCGGTTGTTCAGGAACACGTCGCGCCACATCACCGGATCGCTGGCGGCGATGCGGGTGAAGTCGCGGAAACCGCCGGCGGAGAACTTGATGACCTCGGACTTGGTGTCGTCCTCCAGGTCGGACGCCGTGCCGACGATGGTGTAGGCGATCAGGTGCGGCAGGTGCGAGGTGATGGCCAGCACGCGGTCATGATGGTTGGCGTCCATCAGTTCCACGGTGGACCCGATGCGGCGCCACATCGTCACCACCTTGTCCACCGCGCCCTCGTTGGCGCCGGGCGGCGGGGTGACGATGCACCAACGGCCCTGGAACAGGGTGGCGAAGCCGGCCTCCGGCCCCGAATGCTCGGTGCCCGCCACCGGGTGGCCGGGGATCAGATGCACGCCGTCCGGAATGTGCGGTCCGACGTCGCGCAGCACCGCCTGCTTCACCGAGCCGACGTCCGTCACGATCATGCCCGGGCGCAGCAGCGGCCCAAGCTGCTCCCCCACCTCGGCGAAGGCGCCGACGGGAGTCGCCAGGACCACCACGTCGGCACCCTCCAGCGCGTCCGCCAGATCGGTGGTGGCGCGTTCGACGATGCCCAGCTCCATCGCCTTGGCGCAATGCTCCGGGCTGCGGTCCGCGCAGACGACCTGACGCGCCACCCCGTAATGCGTGAGCGCCCGCGCCAGGGACGAACCGATCAGACCCACGCCGACGATGGCGACGCGGTCGAACAGGGGGGCGGCCAGGGGGATGGCGGTCTCGGTCATGGTCTCAAGGCACCGGCTGCGGATGGGTTGCAGAACGCCCCGCTATAAAGCACCAAGGCGCTCTGTGACCAAGGGAAAGTTTGCCCGGCCTGACGCTCGCAACGCCCCAAACGAAAAGGCCGGGCGCAAGGCCCGGCCTGTTTCCGTTCGATCCGACGGCCTTGTTACGCCGCCAGGAAGTCCTTCAGCGCCCGCACCACCTCGCGCATTTCGGCCTCCGTGCCGATGGTGACGCGCAGGCAGCTCGGCAGGCCGTAGGCGGGCATCTGGCGGACCAGGATGCCGCGGCCCTTCAGGAACAGGCGCGCCGCCTCGGCGTCGTCCTTGCCGGCGGTTTGGCCGGCGAAATCGACCAGGACGAAGTTCGTCACGCTGGGATGGGTCTTCAGCCCCAGCCCGTGGACCTGCTGGACGAACCACTCCCGCCATTCGATGTTGTGGCTGCGCGAGCGCTCCAGGAATTCGGTGTCCTCCAGCGCCGCCACCCCGGCGATCTGCGCCGCGGAGGAGACGTTGAAGGGACCGCGCACGCGGTTCAGCACGTCGGCGATCCCCGCCGGGCAATAGGCCCAGCCGAGCCGGACCGAGCCCAGCGCGAAGATCTTCGAGAAGGTGCGGGTCATCACCACGTTGGGGAAGCGGTCGACCAGCTCCTGTCCCGCCGAATAGTCGTTGTGGTTCATATACTCGGCGTAGGCCGCGTCGATGACCAGAATGGCGTTCTCCGGCAGGCCGGCGTGCAGGCGGGCCATCTCGTCGGCGGTGATGTAGGTGCCGGTCGGGTTGTTCGGGTTGGCGACGAAGACCAGCCGGGTGCGCGGCGTGACGTGGGCCAGCAGGGAATCCACGTCGGTGGTCAGGTTCGTCTCCGGCGCCTGGACCGGCGTGGCGCCGACCGACTTGGCGCCGATCGGGTACATCAGGAAGCCGTGCTGCGAATACAGCACCTCGTCCCCCGGCCCGGCATAGGCGCGGATCAGCAGGGCGATCAGCTCATCCGACCCGGCGCCGCAGACGACGCGGTCGGCGTCCAGGCCGAAGCGCTCCGCGATGGCCTTGCGCAGCTTGGCGGAGCCGCCGTCCGGGTAGCGGTGCAGCTCGCCCGCGGCGGCCTTGTAGGCCTCCACGGCGCGCGGGCTCGGGCCGAGCGCGCCTTCGTTGGAGGCGAGGCGGATGTGCCCCGCATGCTCGCCGCCGACATAGGGGGCGATGTCGAGAATCCCCGGGCGGGGCGCCGGGCCGTTGTTCGGCTGGGTCATGTCAGGTCTCAGACCTTGCGGGCATTATTGGAAAGACGAGGTGGAGAAATGAAGCGGGACGGCGTAGCCGCCCACGATGTTGATCCGCACCGGGATCTCGCCCAGCCGGCCGGCGAAGGCGGCCAGACGCGGGTCGGTGTGGTCGACGAAGTCGGCGACTTCGACCAGATGGATCGACGGGCCGGACGGGTCGCGGGCGTGCCAGGTGCAGAAATAGGTCGGGGCGAGGCCGCTCGTCTCCAGATGGTCCTTGAGCCGGCCGCGGCTGAGGTCATGGCCCAGTTCGATCCCCAGCAGGGTGCGGTCGTCGCCGGTCGGCTCGTGCGGGACCAGCGCGATGGCCAGCGCGTCGCGGTCCTCGCCGCGGGCGTTGCCGCGCCCGGCGAAGGGCAGCCGGGCCACCACGCGCGGCGTGCGCGCGTCGGACGACACCAGGAAGCGCCACCAGGGGTCCGCGTCGTCCTCCGCCGGGTAGGGAACGACGCCGACGGTGGCCGTGCCCTCCGACACCGCGCGGATGGCCGCGGCGGGGGAGTTGACGGCGGTCATCGGAACGACGCTGCCGAAATGGTCGCGGGCCACGTCCCAGAATCCGCGGCGGTCCTCCGGCGCGTAGACCGCGACGGCGAAGGGGCCCTGGAGCCGGGTGAAGGCGGTGATCATCTCCCGCCACATGCGGGTGACGGCCATCGCCGGGAAGGAGCCGGCGTGGCGCGCCATCAGGCGGCGCAGGATGACCGCCTCGCGCGCCGGGCGCAGGTAGATCGGGGTCTGGGGATTCCCGCTGACCTGACCTTCCGCGGCCTCGATCTGGCCTTTGACGACGCCGACGCGCTCCACGACCGCGGCGCGGCGCATCAGCAGGTCGTGGATCGTATCGTCGATGTGATCGATCTCGCGGCGCAGATCGTCGAGCGGGGACTTGGGCGGAGGCATGGGGCGGGAAACCGTCAAATCCAGGGCGAATCCAAAGCCGGATAGTAGTAGTCCGCAAGCGACGCGAAATCAAAGAAAACGTTGACACTCCCAACCGACGATCCGTAGCTATACCGTCCCGTTTTCCGGAGGCCACCGACCCGTCATGTCCGCGCCGAACCCCGCTGCCGCCGTGTCTGCCGCCGTGCCTGCCGAGCCCGCGACGATGCCCGGCCACCGGGTCACGCTCGGGGTGGAGCGGCCCATGCGGCTGGACAGCGGGGCGGAGCTGGGTCACTTCGAGGTCGCCTACCAGACCTACGGCGCGCTGAACGCGGACCGGTCGAACGCCATCCTGATCTGCCACGCCCTGACCGGCGACCATTACGTGCTCGACCGCCACCCGGTGACCGGCAAGCCCGGCTGGTGGGAGATGCTGGTCGGTCCGGGCAAGCCGGTCGACACCGACCGCTACTTCGTCATCTGCTCCAACGTCATCGGCGGCTGCATGGGCTCCACCGGCCCGAAGGAGACCGATCCGGCGACCGGCAAGCCCTACGGCCTCGGCTTCCCCGTCATCACCATCGGCGACATGGTGCGCGCGCAGAAGCTGCTGGTGGAGCATCTCGGGATCCAGCAGCTCTTCTGTGTGATCGGTGGCTCCATGGGCGGCATGCAGGTCCTGCAATGGGCCGTCGCCTATCCCGAATCGGTCTTCGCCGCGGTGCCGATCGCCACGGCGGCCCGCCATTCCGCGCAGAACATCGCCTTCCACGAGGTGGGCCGGCAGGCGATCATGGCCGATCCGGACTGGGCCGGCGGCAACTACCTGCTGGAGGGCACCCGCCCCCACCGCGGGCTGGCGGTGGCGCGCATGGCCGCGCACATCACCTACCTGTCGGAGCCGGCGCTGCACCGCAAGTTCGGCCGCAACCTGCAGAACCGCCAGACCGTCACCTACGGCTTCGACGCCGACTTCCAGGTGGAGAGCTATCTGCGCCACCAGGGCATCACCTTCGTCGAGCGGTTCGACGCCAACTCCTACCTCTACATCACGCGGGCGATGGACTATTTCGACCTCGCCGCGGATTACGGGGGCGGCACCCTGTCCAACGCCTTCCGCAAGGACGGCAAGGGCACGCCGGTGCGCTTCTGCCTCGCCAGCTTCTCCAGCGACTGGCTGTTCCCGACCTCCGAATCGCGGGCCATCGTGCACGCTCTGAACGCGGTGGCGGCCAACGTCAGCTTCGTGGAGATCCGCACCGACAAGGGCCACGACTCATTCCTGCTCGACGAGCCGGAATTCCATCAGGTGATCCGCGGCTTCCTGGAGGGCTGCGCCGAACACCGGGGTCTGACTCGGGTGTCCTGGCCATGAGCCCCCTCGACGGGAATCAAGCCGCCGACCGCAGCGCTTCCGGCAACGGCATCCGCACCGACCTGAAGCTGATCGCGGAGATGGTGGAGCCGGGCAGCCGCGTGCTCGACGTCGGCTGCGGCGACGGCGCCCTGCTCGCCTTCCTGTCCCGCCGGAAGGGGGTGGACGGGCGCGGGATCGAGCTGTCGATGGACGGCGTGCACCAGTGCGTGGCGCAGGGCCTGCCGGTCATCCAGGGCGACGCCGAAACCGACCTGAAGGACTACCCGCCGGGGGCCTTCGATTACGTGATCCTCAGCCAGACCCTCCAGGCGATGCGCGAGCCGCGGACGGTGCTGGAGACGATGACCCGCATCGGGCGGCGGGCCATCGTGTCGGTGCCGAATTTCGGCTATTGGCGCATCCGCGCGCAGCTTCTGCTGACCGGACGCATGCCGGTGACGGAGAAGCTGGGCTACCAGTGGTGGGAAACGCCCAACATCCACTTCTGCACGATCAAGGACTTCGTCGCGCTGGCCGGGGAGATGGGCCTCCGCATCGAGCGCTGCCTGATCGTGAACGGCGCCGGCCGGGTCACCGGCCACGCCCATTCCGGGCTCGCCAACCTGCTGGGCGAGCAGGGCGTCTTCATGCTCCGCCGGGACTGACCATAAGGCCGCCGGTTCCCGGCGATGCAACCCCTGCCCCGCTGGCGCTGTTGATACCCAAAGTCCGTTCAACAACAGACCAGCGAGAGCCACGCACCATGCGCCTCGTCCCCACGTCCGTCCTCGCCGCATCGGCCGCCGCCCTGCTGCTGTCCGCCGCCGCGGCGTCGGCGCAGACTCCGCAGGCGTCACCGGACGCCACCCGTCCCCCGCTGATGACGGCGCCGCGCCCGGACGACACCCCGGCCACTCCGCCCGCCGCCTCGCAGGAAGGGCTGGGCGGCGACGCGCCTTCCGACGAGATGAAGCGTGCGGCTCCCTCCGTCGCCGCGATCCCGCATCTGCTGACACCGGAGGAGGCGCGGACCCTGATCGGCCGGGAGGTGCGGACCCGTGACGGCCAGCCCGGCGGCTCCATCAAGGATTTCACGCTGGACGGCAGCGCCGCCGCGATCGAGCGGATCGTTCTGGCCCCCGCCGAGGGCAGCGGGGCGGACGGAAAGCTGCGCTCCCTGCCGGTCAGCATGCTGCGCACCGACATCGCGGGGGCCGCCCCCGGCGGCGATGGCGCGACGCCGCCGACGCTGGACCTGCCGGCCGCCGAACTCGCGCGGGCGCCGGAATTCACCTATGGCGAGGGCGTGAAGACGGTGACCGGCCAGCCGCGGTGACGGTTCGGAAGTGACCGATCAGGCGCCGCTCTCCACCGCGCGCAGCAGGTCGAGCACGAGCCGCTCCCCGTCCGGCCAGGGGCCGTAGCCGGCGGCGGTGTTGATGTGGCCGAGGTCGCCGCCGTCGATGAAGTCGGCGCCCCACCCCACAGCGAATCCGCAGGAGCGCGCGACCGGGGCGTAGGCATCGTTGCGGCTGGCCAGCACCACCGTGCGGAAGGGCAGCGGATCGGTGGGCACCGGAGCGAAGCCGTGGACCTCCGGCGGCGTATGCGCCGCCGATTCGACGTCGGGCGGAGCGACCAGCAGGGCGGCGGCGACCTTGCCGACCGAAGACCCCTCGCGCACTCCCCAATGGGCCACCGCCATGCAGCCCAGGCTGTGGGCGACCAGCACCACCGGAGCGGCGGCGGCGGCCACGGCACCCTCCAGGGACCGCACCCAGTCTTCCAGGGCCGGCGCGTCCCAGTCGGCCTGTTCGACCCGCGTGAAGGATGGGTGGCGACGTTGCAACCAGCTTTGCCAATGCTCCGGACCGGAATTCCCGAGTCCGGGCACGATGAGAACGCTCGCCTTGGCCATGGGGTCCGATCCGCTGCGGTGGCCGGGAAGGTTACAAAGCGCAACGGCCCCAGGGCAAGGCCTACGGCTCCTCCGACACCCGCCACGCGCCGGACCCCGCCGGGCGGCGGGCCGGGGCCGCCCCACCGGGAAGCGGAACGATCAGCCGGCGCTTGGCCGGCTGCTGGGTCTTGCGCGACACCCCGGCGAAGATCTGCTTGGACGCCTCGATCATCGTGACACCGGCGAAGGCCTTGAACCAGCGGCAGCCGACCTCTTCCCAGGCCGGGGCGGTCTTCATCAGGAAGCGGGAGCGCAGCGGCGGCAGGAACAGGGCGTGCCCAGTGCGCTCGGGCACGAACATGGTGTCGCGCAGAACCTGCTTCAGTTGCGAGGCCGAATAGGGAAAGCCATGGCCGAAGGGCGTCCAGTCGGCCCGCGCCCACAGGCCGCGGCGGTTCGGCACCACCACCAGCACCCGGCCGCCGCCGGCCAGCACGCGCCAGATCTCCCGCATCATCGGGCGGAGCTGCTCCGTCCCCTCCAGCCCGTGGACGAGCAGCACGCGGTCCACCGACATGTCGGCCAGCGGCAGGTCCGCCTCGTCGCCCAGCGCCACCAGCCCCGGCCCGCCCGGCGGCCAGAAGGTCACGCCCTGGGTCGCCGGCATGATCGAGAACACCCGCTCCGCCTCGTCGCGGAAGGGTTGCAGGTACGGCGTCGTGTAGCCGACCCCCAGAACGATCTGCCCGCGCAGGTTCGGCCAGATCGTGCGGATGCGCCGACGGATCATCCGCCGCGCCGCCTGACCAAGCCCGGACTCGTAGAATTCACGAAGATCGACGATATCGGTGTACATGGTCATCCCAGGCTATCACGTTTCGATCAAACGTCCATTCATGCGGGAGGGGCCCAAGCCCATGGACATCCACCTGATTCCGGCCTTCGCCGACAACTACATCTACCTCCTGCGCGACCCGGCCAGCGGCGCCGTGGGCGTCGTCGATCCCGGCGACGCGCAGCCCGTTCTGGCGGAGCTGGAGCGGCGCAACTGGACGCTGACGCACATCTTCAACACCCACCATCACAACGACCACATCGGCGGCAATCACGCGCTGAAGGCGCGCTATGGCGCCGACGTGATCGGACCGCGCGCCGACGTCGCCCGCATTCCCGATATGGAGACGTGTCTGGGCGAAGGCGAGACCATTTCGTTCGGATCGTACACCGCGCACGTGTTTTTCGTCCCCGGCCACACCTCCGGCCACATCGCCTTCTGGTTTCCCGAGGCCAAGGCGCTGTTCAGCGGCGACACGCTGTTCGCGCTCGGCTGCGGGCGGCTGTTCGAGGGCACGCCGGCCCAGATGTGGGCCTCTCTGATCAAGCTGCGCGGCCTGCCGGACGACACGCGCGTCTATTGCGGCCATGAATACACCCTGTCCAACGCCCGCTTCGCCGTGACGGTGGAGCCGGGCAACGCCGCCCTGAAGGCCCGCGCGGCGGAGATCGCCGCGCTGCGCGAGCGCGGGGAGCCGACCATCCCGTCCATCCTGGGTATCGAGAAGGCCACCAACCCCTTCCTGCGCGCCGACGTTCCGGAGGTCCAGGCGGCGCTGGGCATGGCCGGGGCCGACCCGGTGACGGTCTTCGCCGAGATCCGCGGCCGCAAGGACCGCTTTTAAGAAGGACCGCTTTTAAGAAGGACCGCTTTCAAGACGGCGCGTCCGCGCGCTACGCTGACGCCCACAATACGGGAGGAGAGAGTTTGATGAAGCTGCGCTGGAGCCCGACCTCGCCCTACGTCCGCAAGGTCGCGATGGTCCTCATCGAAAGCGGGCTGGACTCGGCGGTCGAGAAGCAGGTGACCAACGCCTGGGCGCCCGACACCGACCTGCCCGCGGACAACCCGCTGGGCAAGGTGCCGGCCCTGATCCTGGACGACGGCTCGGCGCTCTACGACAGCCCGGTGATCGCCGAGTATCTGGACTCGCTGCACGACGGACCGCGCCTGTTCCCGGCCGCCGGCCCGGCACGCTGGACGGCGCTGCGCCAGCAGGCGCTGGCGGACGGCATCTGCGACGCCGCCATCCTGCGCCGCCTGGAGCTTCAGCGTCCGGACGGCGAGCGGTCCGAGACCTGGGCGGACCGCCAGCGCCGCGCCGTCGCCCGCGCGCTCGACGTGCTGGAGGCGGAGGCGCCGGCCCTCGACGGCACGCTGACCATCGGCACGCTGTCCATCCTGGTGGCGCTCGGCTACCTCGACTTCCGGTTCGGGCACGAGGATTGGCGGGTGGGCCGTCCGGAGCTGGCGGCGTGGTTCGCCTCCGCTTCCGACCTCGACAGCTTCCGCCACACCGCGCCGCCGCCGGCGTGACGGCCGCCGTGAGAGCCCCCGTGAGAAAGGCCGAGGCCATGGAGTCCCTGACGCCCGAGCGCATCATCGCGACGCTGGGCATGCAGCCCCATCCGGAAGGCGGCCACTATGTGGAAACCTTCCGGGACGTCCCGCCGGGCGGCGGGCGCGGGGTCAAGACCGGCATCCATTACCTGCTCCAGGCGGGCGAGCGCTCCCACTGGCACCGGGTGGACGCGATCGAGATGTGGCACTGGCACGCGGGAGGGCCGCTGGAGCTGTCCATCTCCACCGACGGACGGTCGGTGGAGCGGGTGACGCTGGGGATGGACCTTGCGGGCGGCCAGCGCCCGCAGGGGGTCGTTCCGGCGCACGCGTGGCAGGCGGCGCGGCCGCTGGCGGGCTGGGTGCTGGTGGGCTGCACCGTGTCCCCCGCCTTCGAATTCGCCGGTTTCGAGATGGCACCGGAGGGGTGGGAACCCGGGTAACGGAACCCGTTCAGCACCCCCGCAAACGAAAAAGGCGCCCCGGAAACGGGGCGCCTTTTACTTGTCGGCCTTCGGAAATCAGCCCTCAGGGCTGTTCCAGATTGATCCGGCTGGGCAGCGGGTCGAGCTGGTCGCGGTACTTGGCGTCGGGGCGCGCGGCGTAGGGCTTGGAGGTTGGCGACATCAGCGTCTCGAAGCTGAGGGCGCAGATGCGCATGCCCGGACGCAACGCCAGCGGCAGCCGTCCGCAGTTGAAGAATTCCAGCGTGATGCGGCCGTTCCAGCCCGGATCGATGGTGTGCGCGGTGGCGTGCACCATCAGGCCCAGACGGGCGAGGCTGCTGCGGCCGTCCAGGCGGCCGGCGATGTCGTTGGGCAGGCCGATGCGCTGCACGGTGATGCCGAGCACCAGCTCGCCCGGATGCAGGAAGAAGGGTTCGCCGACGGGAACCTCGACGCGGTCCATCAGCTTGTCGGGAACCTGGCTGGGATGGCCCTCCGGCGGGGCGAGGTCGACGAAGGCCGCCTTGCCCGGCGGGAAGACCTGGAAGGCGTTCCCGAGCTGGAGGTCGACCGACATGGCGCCGATCTGGCTCTCGGCCGGCAACGGGTCGATCTCGATGCGTCCTTCGGCGAGGTATCGGCGAATATCGACGTCTGACAGCTTCATACCTTCCGAACCTCCTGGCGAACCCGCAAACGGCGCGGCTCCGGTCGCTTTCCTGGCGCATTCTATAGCCGGATCGACGCCTCTCGACAACACAATCACCAGTCTTTTAGAAGGCACCAGTCCCTTAGATGGGGCTGCTTTGCACAAGGGGTGATGGGAATGGCGGTATCCTCGATCGACGCGGCGGCATCGGACCATGAGGCCGAGCTGCGGCACCTGTCCGTCATTCTGGGCGATGTCCCGCCGGAGGACGGACGGCCGGACGCGGTTTCGCTGTTCCGAACCCGCGTCGCCGAGCACGGCGAACGGGTCCGCGCCCTGCGGAACTCCGTGTCGCCGCTGTTCGTCGAGAACGCCGACCTGACCGCCTACAGCGTCGACGACGGCCCGCTGCCGGAACTCGTCCTGGTCGGCGACAATCCGGGGCGCCGGGAGTTCGAGCAGTCCGTCTATCTCTGCGTCCAGGGGCGTGCCGGGGCCATGGCGCACAGCTTCTTCGACGGAATCTTCGGCGCCAATTCCTTCCGCGGCAAGGTGATGGTGCTGAACAAAAGCTCCTTCCACACGCCGCGCACGGTGGGGCTGACCGAGGCGATGCGCGGCGATCCGGCGCTCGCCGAGGCCATCCGGCGCGACCAGGAGGAGAACGCCCGCCTGATCGCCGACTCGGTGGCCCTGCTCGGCGTTCCGGTCGTCACCATCGGCATGGAGAGCGGCGGGACGACCTTCCAAAGTTTCCGCAAGACGCTGGAATCCCGCTACCGCGCTCTCGGCAACCCGCCGGCGGTCTTCCAGGGCAAGCGCCTCGCCGGCCCCTTCCGCAAGGTGCCGCACTTCTCGCTGTCGAAGATCTTCTGCCGCAACGCCGACGCCGCCTGGAACGCCGGGCTGGACGGCTTTCTGGCCCGGCACGCGGCGGTTCCGGGCCTGCGGACGGAGAACGGCAACGTCTCGTCCAAGCTGCTGCTCGGGCTGGGCGATGGCCCCCTGCTCGCCGATTACCTGGACCGGGTGATCCTCGGCAACGGCGGATAAACCGCCACCACCGTCAATGGCTCAGGGACTGCAGGGCCTTGCGGCAGGCGTCCTCGCAGGTCCGGCAGGCCTCGGCGCAGATGCGGCAATGCTGATGCATGCCGGCGTGGCGCTCGCACTCCTCGGCGCACAGGCGGCAGGCGGTGGCGCAGGCGTCGAGCATGGCGCGGATCACCGCCTCGTTGGAGCCGCTGCGCCGGGTGGCGACGGCGCCGGTCGCCGTGCAGACGTCGGCGCAATCCATGTTCAGGCGGATGCATTGGACCAGTTCGGCCACCTGATCCTCGCCCAGGCAGGCGTCGGCGCAGGTGGTGCAGGTCTGCGCGCAGTCGTAGCAGGCCTCGATGCAGCGGATGAGAGCGTCGTTGGTGTTGCCGCGGACATGCGGGTGCGTGCTGATCATTTCGCGGGCGTGCATGGGCAGCCTCCGATTGGCAGGGGTGAGAGGGATGGGTGTCGTGCCCTCTCCCGCCAACAGCGTTGCGCCGCCATGGTTCGGAAATTTTCCGCCCTTTCCCTGGCCCCGTCCGCGCGCCCGGATTACAAGCGACCGGCACGGCTTGAAGGGAAACGCGGGTGTTCAACGAGACGGTCGGTCTGACGGCGCTGATCCTGGCCGTCGCCACGCTGTACGCGGCGGTCGGACAGGCCGGAGCCTCCGGCTATCTCGCCGTCATGGGCATCGTCGGGCTCGACCCGGCGACGATGAAGCCGACGGCGCTCGCCCTCAACCTGCTGGTGGCGGCCATCGGCACCGTGCGCTTCGCCCGCGCCGGGCTGTTCACGTGGCGGGCCTTCTACCCGTTCGGCGTGCTGGGAATGCCCTTCTCGTTCCTCGGCGGCACGATGCACCTGCCGCCGCATCTCTACTACCCGCTGGTCGGGGCGATCCTCCTGCTGGCGGCGCTGGAACTGGCGCGTTCCACCTGGGCGGCGCGCGGAACGCCCGAACGGGCGGACGCAACCACCCCGCCCTTCCTGCCGGCGCTCGCCGCCGGGGCCGCCGTGGGGTTCCTATCCGGGATGACCGGCACCGGCGGCGGCATCTTCCTCGCGCCGCTGATCCTGCTCATGGGCTGGGTCGAGACGCGCCGCGCCGCCGCCGTGTCGGCCGCCTACAACCTGCTGAACTCGGCGGCGGCGCTGGCCGGGACCTGGACGACCGCGACGACGCTGCCCGCGGCGCTGCCCTGGTGGTTGGCCGCCGCCGGGGTGGGCGGGGCGGTCGGCGCTTGGCTGGGCAGCCGCCATCTGCCGACCGCAGTGCTGCGCTATCTGCTGGCGGCGCTCCTCGCCCTGTCCGGCCTCAAGATGCTGACGGCCTGATCCGCGAATTCTCCCACGCCCGCCGCTCCCAGACCCGCCTTTCCCAGACATGGGCGGGCAGTCGGCTCATCAGGCCGATGGGCAGCAGGAACAGGGCGACGTTGGTCCAGCACAAGGCGCGGCGTCCGTCTCCCCGGCCCTGCTGCGGCGCCTGCGCGGCCGCGCGCTCCATCCAGCCGCCGCTCGCCTCGCGGTAGTCCGGCATGGCCTCCAGAACGCCGCCGGAGGTGTCGTGAGACGGGCGGTTGTCGAACATGTCGCGGTCCATCCGGTGGGCCAGCATGCGGTCGGCCAGCGCCGGCGCCACCGCGTGCGGCAGGGCGGCGGAGCGCCCCGCGGCGCCGACGAACAGCTCGGGCTTGGGGTTTTCAGCCAGGCGCAGGATGGCCTCGGCCACCTCCTCCGGCGGGCGCAGCGGAGTCATCGCCTTGACGGCGCGGCCGGTGTAGTTCGCGCCATGCTGCCACAGCGGCGTGTCGATGGGACCGGGCAGCAGGGTGCAGACCTGGATGCCGGGGTCCTCCACCAGCTCCTGCCGCAGCGTCTCGGAGAAGCCGCGCACCGCGAACTTGCTGGCGGCGTAGGCGGCGGCGTAGCGCTGCCCGACGAGCGAGGCCAGCGAAGCGACGTTGATGACCGTGCCCTCCCCCCGCTCCAGGAAATGCGGCAGCACGGCGCGGCAGCCGTTGGCGGTGCCGAAGAAGTTGGTGCGCATCACCTCCTCGAACACGTCCTGCGGAGTCTCCTCGAAGCGCCCGAAGGCGATGACGCCCGCGTTGTTCACCCAGACGTCGATCCCGCCGAACACCTCGATGGCGCGCTCGGCCAGCCGGTTCATCTGCTCCTGGTCGCGCACGTCGGTGGGCACGACCATCGCCCGCCCCCCGGCCTCGATGCAGTCCTCCGCCACCTCGTGCAGGGCGGCGTGGCGCCGCGCCGCCAGCACCACCGCGGCGCCGTGGCGCGCGAACTCCACCGCGGTCGCCCGGCCGATCCCGCTGGACGCCCCGGTGATGACCACCACCTTGTCGAAATGCCGACCGGCCATAAGCGTTGCTCCCGCATTGTTCGTTCGAATCCGTTTCCCTGGCTAACATCCCAGCCCGGCAAAGGTGCCCCGGCTCTCCGGACCGCCCAACTGTCGGGAACTGTGGAGACGGAGGCGGGAACCCGGTACAGTCGCGGCGTCCGGTGCCCATGCAGAAGAAGAGGTTACGTCCGTGGCGGCCAAGGAACTCGACGTGAAGGGCCTGCATTGCCCGCTGCCCATCCTGCGGACGCGCGCCCTGCTGGACAAGATGGCCGAGGGGGAGGAGGTGATCGTCTACGCCACCGACCCGGCGTCGATCATCGACTTCAAGCATTTCTGCAACACGACCGACCATGTGCTGCTGGCGCACGAGACGCGCGGGGAGGTGTTCGTGTACCACATCCGCCGCGGCGCCTCCGCCGCCTGACCTTCATCCCCATCCCTGAAGGAGTCCGCCCCATGCCGACCCTGCGCCCCGCGGTCCCGCCCCCGCTGCGTCCTGGTGCGGTGGTCCATGGCCCCGGTTCCATCGCCGTCGACGCGATGATCGACCGCTTCGTGATGGAGCTGCGGCGGCGCGGCTTCCGCGTCGGCGGCGTGATCCAGCGCAACACCGGCGCGCCCGGCGATTGCGCCGACCTGATGGAGCTGGTGGACGTCGCCACCGGCCAAGCCTACGACATCTCCCAGCATCTCGGCCGCGAATCGCAGTCCTGCCGCGTCGATCCCCAGGGGGTGGCGGAGGCCAGCCAGGCTCTGCGCCGCGCCATCGCCGAGCGCGCCGACCTGCTGGTGGTCAACAAGTTCGCCGGGCTGGAGGCGCATGGCGAGGGGCTGGCGGACGAGCTGCTGGCTGGCATCGCCGAGGGCATTCCGGTGCTGACCAGCGTCGGCAGCCGCTTCCTCAACGAATGGCAAAGCTTCACCGGCGGCTTCACCTCGCTGATCTCGCCGCACGAAGACGCGCTGTGGCGCTGGTGGGGCGCACACCGGCTCTACGACGACCTGCTGCACGGGGTGGAGGACGCCGAGGTCCGCGCCATCACCATCGGCGCCAAATGGATCATGGTCGAGACGGACGGCGCCGGGGGACCCGGCATCGGGCTGGCCGCCCGCCCGCAGTCGGCGCCGCCGCCCGATCCGGCGCGCTGGGCCGGCGTCGGCCTCGCCGGGCTGGCCGCCCACGCCGCGCGCTCCTGGGACCCGCAGGAGGCCGCGGTCGGCATGGCCGCGCTGAACGCCCATTACAACCGCCCCGACCTGACCGGCTCCTCGGCCAACGGGCTGGACCTGTTCACCGGCATGGAGGGGCGCGTCGTCGTCTTCGGCGCCTTCCCGCAGATTGCCAAGCGCCTGCCCAACGCCCATGTGGTCGAGCTGAACCCCAGCGACGGGGAGTATCCGGAGACCGCCGGGGAATGGCTGCTGCCGGGGGCGGAGGGCGCGGCGATCACCGCCTCCACCCTGACCAACCGCAGCCTGCCCCGCCTGCTGTCGGTGGCGGAGGGAACCCGCGTCGCCCTCGTCGGTCCGGGGACGCCGCTGACCCCGCGGCTGTTCCGCTACGGCATCGCCGCGCTGGCCGGCTTCGTGGTGGAGGACCGCGACGCCGTGGCCGAGGCGATCCTGGCCGGGGGCTCGTCCCAGAGCTTCCACCGCCATGGCCGCTTCGTCACGCTGCACAACGAACAGAATTGAGAGGGATTGGAATGGACGAGAAGACCCGCACCGAGTTGGAGGCCGCCGCGTTCCGCGGTCTGGTCGCGCATCTCCAGAAGCGCACCGACGTGCAGAACATCGACCTGATGAATCTGGCCGGCTTCTGCCGCAACTGCCTGTCCAAATGGTACGCGGCGGCCGCCAAGGAGCGGAACGTGCCGCTGACCGACGAGGAGGCCCGCATCGCCGTCTACGGCATGCCTTATTCGGAATGGAAGGCGAAGCACCAGAAGGAAGCCACCCCCGAGCAGCAGAAGACCTTCGAGGACACCAAGCCCCTGCACGCCGAGATCAGCGGCCACATGCCGAAGAAGTAAGCGCCGCCGGCGCAACGCGGTGTCACACCGCGCGCCGTTCTTCCCCGGGAGCGGAGGCCCCTTCCGGTGGGCTGCGCCCCGGGGAATCGCGTTCCGACGCCGGTTGCAGGGCCGGCATGAGTTCGGCAAGCGACGCTAACGGTTGCGGTTGTCCCGCACCGTGTATCCCTCGCCGAACGTTTTCTTCTCGATGCTCTGGACCTTCCGGCCCGCGTCGTCGCGCACGGTGAATCCGTCGCCGAACGTGTCCTTCTCGATGGTCTGGACCTTCCGGCCCGCGTCGTCGCGCACCGTGTAGCCGTTGCCGAACGTGTCCTTCTCGATGCTCTGGACCTTCCGGCCCGCGTCGTCGCGCACCGTGTAGCCGTTGCCGAACGTGTTCTTCTCAATGGTCTGGACCTTCCGGCCCGCGTCGTCGCGCACGATGTACCCGTCGCCGAACAGGTTCTTCTCAATGGTCTCGGCCGCCGCCGGAACGACGGCCCAAACCAACAGGCTGCCCATAACCGAAACCACAACAGATCGCATTCCGGCATCTCCCGTTTCACGGCTGTTTCTCCAGCCACTCGATGAACAGGAATGGGAAACGTTTTAATCCGAAAGTTCCGGCGCAGGGCATCGGGTTTTTGACGAAAGCGGCCGCCATCGCGCGACGCGGGGTTGCGCGACGTGATGGCCTAAAAACTCAGGCGAACAGCCCGGTGAAGGGCAGGAACTCGACCATGTCCCCGTCGCGGATCGTGGTGGCGTCCGCCGGCATGTCGACCAGCCCGTCGGCCTCGACCATCGAGGTCAGGACGCCGGAGCTGTCGCTGGGAAACTTGTGGGCGACGGGGCGGCCATCCGGTCCGGTCGCCAGACGGGCACGCAGGAACTCGCGGCGCCCCGGCTTCTTCTTGAACGCGAAACCGGCGACGACGAGGCAGCGCGGGGCCGGCGCGCTCTGCGCCCCCGACAGGCGCAGCACCAGCGGGCGGCCCACCAGCATGAAGGTCACCATGGCCGAGACCGGATTGCCCGGCAGGCCGAGGAACGGCGTGGTGCCGATGCGCCCAAGCGCCAGCGGCTTGCCCGGCTTCAGCGCGAGCTTCCACAGATCGACCGACCCCAGCTCGCCGACCACCCTCTTCACATGGTCCTCCTCCCCCACCGACGCGCCGCCGGAGGTGACGACGAGGTCGGCGGTCGCCGCGGCGTCGGCCAGGGCGGCGCGGGTCACGTCCGGCTTGTCCGGCAGAATGCCGAGGTCGCGCACCTCCGCCCCCAGCGCGTCGAGCTGGGCGGCCAGCGTGTAGCGGTTGGCGTCGTAGATCGCGCCTTCCGGCTTCTCCGTCCCCGGCTCGCGCAGTTCGTCGCCGGTGGAGAACAGGACGACGCGCAGGCGCTTGCGCACCGACAGGCTCGACCGCCCGACCGCGGCGGCCAGACCGACCTCCTGGGCGCGCAGCCGCAGGCCGGGAGTCAGCACGACCGACCCGGCCGTCAT
This sequence comes from Azospirillum brasilense, assembly GCF_003349955.1. Classification (GTDB taxonomy): domain Bacteria; phylum Pseudomonadota; class Alphaproteobacteria; order Azospirillales; family Azospirillaceae; genus Azospirillum; species Azospirillum brasilense_B. The sequence goes on along the minus strand of NZ_QLKQ01000006.1, from coordinate 24,728 downwards.
GTCCTCCCCGGCGTCGCGGATGTTGGCGCCGCGCTTCAGGCCGGCCGGCACCAGCACCGCGCCATCCTCGGCTCGGCAATCCTCCTGCATGGCGACGGTGTCCACCCCCGCCGGGATCGGCGCGCCGGTGAAGATGCGCACCGCCTCGCCCGGTCCGACCGTTCCGGAGAAGACGGATCCGGCGGGCACGCGCCCGACCACGGCCAGCCGCAGGGCATCGCCTTCCGCAGCCGCAGCGTCCGCCTTGCCGTATCCCCAGCCGTCCATCGCCGAGACGGCGACCGGCGGCACGTTGACCGTCGCCGTCACCGGCTCCGCCAGGATGCGCCCGAGCGCGGCGCGCAGCGGCACCTCCTCCGGCTCCGTCACCGCGCCGTAGGCACGCTGCACGCGGGCCAGCGCCTCGTCCAGCGGAAGGGGGGCGGAGGGGGCGGGAGCGGCGAAGCAGTCCATGCGACAATCCTTCTCCATTGGGCCGCCCTCAGGGCGGGCGGCATCGCGTCGTATCACTCCGGATAGTCCGGTGGGCGGCCGCGTTCGACCTTGATCATCGTCAAGACGCGGCGCGGCGCAAGCGTCCGTTCGTCTACGCTCCATTGCGGTTTAACATCACCACAGGGATTTCGCGGCATGATTGTTGGCTGCGCGCATTAATTTTCGCAGCGCTGCGTTTTCCGTCTTGCGCGTTTGGATCGATCCAAATAGGCTCCCCCCAACATCCGGCGCCGGAGGCATCGCCACGGCGACCGGACGATGAGAGGCCGACAACGAGAATCCCGCGCAAGGGACCGTTCACCGAACGCGCAAAGCCGTACGGATGCGGCCGGTTCGGATGAGGCCGGCCCGGATGCGGAGGGAAAGCCCGTGAACTACACCTTCGATTTCAAGGCGGTCATCGACTCCTGGGACTATCTGCTCCAGGGCGCTTGGCTGACCGTGCAATTGTCGATCGGCGCCATGATTCTCGGCCTGATCGTCGCGATTCTCTGCGCGCTCGGCAAGACGTCCGGGCCGAAGCCGGTCCGCTGGGTGATCAACGCCTACATCGAGGTGGTGCGCAACACGCCCTTCCTGGTGCAGATCTTCCTGATCTTCTTCGGCCTGCCGACCCTGGGCATCCGCCTGTCGCCCGACCTCGCCGCGCTGATCGCCATGGTGGTCAATGTCGGCGCCTACGCGACGGAGATCATCCGGGCCGGCATCGAATCGATCCAAAAGGGCCAGATCGAAGCCGGGCTGGCGCTGGGACTGAAGCCGTTGCAGGTCTTCCGCTACATCGTCATCAAGCCGGCGCTGCGCACCGTCTACCCCGCGCTGACCAGCCAGTTCATCCTGCTGATGCTCAGCTCCAGCGTGGTCTCGGCGATCTCGGCGGACGAGCTGACCTCGGTCGCCAACAACATCCAGTCGCAGACCTTCCGCAGCTTCGAGATCTACATCGTGGTCACCGGCATTTATCTGATGCTGGCGATGATGTTCTCCGCGCTGTTCGCCGGCATCTACAAGCTGGCCTTCGCCTACGACACCGACCGGCGCTGAGGGAGGGCCGAACCATGATCCGCGCCTTCAGTTACAACGAATTCCTCTTCCTTCTCAGCGCCGTGCAATGGACGTTGGCGCTGTCGGCCATCGCCTTCATCGGCGGGGCCACGGTCGGGCTGGTCATCGCGCTGGCCCGCACCTCGGACATCAAGGCGGTGCGGCTGGCCGCCACCGGCTACATCCAGCTGTTCCAGGGCACGCCGCTGCTGATGCAGCTCTTCCTGGTGTTCTTCGGCGCCACGGTGATGGGGCTCGACCTCAACCCCTGGGCCGCCGCCGCTCTGGGCCTGACGCTGAACGCCAGCGCCTTCCTCGGCGAGATCTGGCGCGGCTGCATCCAGGCGGTGCCGCGCGGCCAGTGGGAGGCCGCCTCGGCGCTCGGCCTGCGCTATCCGGGGCTGATGCGCTACGTGATCCTGCCGCAGGCGGTGAAGGTCGCGGTGCCGCCGACCGTGGGCTTCCTGGTGCAGCTCATCAAGAGCACGTCGCTGGCCGCCATCATCGGCTTCACCGAGCTGACCCGCGCCGGGCAGATCGTCAACAACGCCACCTTCCAGCCCTTCCTGGTGTTCGGGATCGTGGCGGTGCTCTACTTCCTGATGTGCTGGCCGCTGTCGCTGCTCAGCGCCCGCCTGGAGCGGCGCTACGCCCTCGCCACCCGCTAAGACATCCTTTCCATAAGAACCGTGAGGAAACCACCCATGAGCTTGTCGATCACCCGCCGCCTCGCCGTCGCCGGCGCCATGATGGCCGCCGCCGTCGCCCTGGCCGCCCCCACCGCTGCCCAGACCGTCGACGAGATCAAGTCGAAGGGCAAGCTGACCATCGGCATGCTGGTGGACTTCCCGCCCTTCGGCATCACCACCGCCGACGGCAAGCCGGACGGCTACGACGCCGACGTCGCCAAGCTGCTGGGCAAGCACATGGGCGTCCCGGTGGAGATCGTTCCGGTCACCGGCCCGAACCGCATCCCCTACCTGCTGACCAACAAGGTCGACCTGCTGGTCGCCTCGCTGGGCATCACTCCGGCCCGCGCCGAGCAGGTGCAGTTCTCCGAGCCCTACGCCGCCATCGAGATCGGTCTGGTCGCCCCGGCCAACACCAAGATCAAGGAGGCCGCGGAGCTGTCGGGCAAGCGCGTCGGCGTCGCCCGCGCCAGCACCCAGGACAACGCCCTGACCGCCGTCGCCCCCAAGGACGCGCGCATCATGCGCTTCGACGACGACGCCAGCGCCGTGCAGGCCATGCTGTCCGGTCAGGTGGACGCGCTGGGCCTCAGCAACGTCGTCACCAAGGAGATCAAGAAGCTGGCCCCGCAGGCCAACTACGAGATGAAGTTCGTGCTGAACCGTCAGGTCCAGGGCATCGCCATGCGCAAGGGCCAGGACGCCCTGCTGAAGTGGGTCAACGAGTTCATCGAGACCGCGAAGTCGAACGGCGAACTGAACGAGGTCCACAAGAAGTGGCTGGGCACCGACCTGCCCCCGCTGACCAAGTCGTAACGTCGTAACTCCCTCTCCCCTCCGGGGAGAGGGCTGGGGTGAGGGGGTTGCGCTTTTGCCGGACGCTCCGACACGCGCATCCCCCTCACCCTCCCCTCTCCCCGGAGGGGAGAGGGTTTGGATAAAGGAGGAGTCCCCCATGGCCTCGGCTTACGATACCACGGACGTCCCCGCGCCGCGGCCGGTCAGCGGCGAGGTCGTCATCCGGATGGCCGGCGTCCAGAAATGGTACGACAGCTTCCACGTGCTGAAGGACATCGAGCTGGAGGTCCACAAGGGCGAGCGGATCGTCATCTGCGGCCCCTCGGGCTCCGGCAAGTCCACGCTGATTCGCTGCATCAACCAGCTCGAGAAGCACCAGAAGGGCACCATCACCGTCAACGGCGTCACGATCGACGCCCACCACCGCCACCTCGATCAGGTGCGGCGCGACGTCGGGATGGTGTTCCAGCAGTTCAACCTGTTCCCCCACCTGACCGTGGTCGAGAACTGCATGCTGGCGCCCATGCGGGTGCGCGGCACCTCCAAGCAGGAGGCGCGCGACATCGCCATGAAATATCTGGCCCGCGTGCGCATCCCGGAGCAGGCGGACAAGTACCCCGGCCAGCTCTCCGGCGGCCAGCAGCAGCGCGTCGCCATCGCCCGGTCGCTGTGCATGAACCCCAAGGTCATGCTGTTCGACGAGCCGACCTCGGCGCTCGACCCCGAGATGGTCAAGGAGGTCCTCGACACCATGATCGGGCTGGCCGAGGACGGCATGACCATGCTCTGCGTGACGCACGAGATGGGCTTCGCCAAGTCGGTCGCGGACCGCGTCATCTTCATGGACCGCGGCGAGATCGTCGAGCAGGCCACCCCCGCCGAGTTCTTCACGAATCCGAGGTCCGAGCGGACCCGCAACTTCCTCGGCCAGATCCTCACCCACTGAGTCTTCCCCATTAAGGACAGCGTTTGATGAAGCCGGAGATCCTCCTCGTCGAATCCATGATGCCGGACATCGAGGCGGCGCTGGACGCGGGCTACACCGTCCACCGCCTCGCCGGGGCGCCCGACCGCGACCGGCTGGTGGCGGAGGTGGGGCCGCGCGTCCGCGCCGTCGTCACCGGCGGCGGCACGGGCGTCAGCAACGCCATCATGGACGCCTGCACCAACCTGGGGATCGTCGCGATCAACGGTGTCGGCACCGACGCGGTGGACCTGAAGCACGCGGCCGGCCGCGGCGTCCGCGTCACCAACACGCCCGACGTGCTGACCGACGACGTGGCCGATCTCGCCATCGGGCTGATGATCGCCGGGTCGCGCCGCATGATGGTCGGCGACCGCTTCGTGCGCGCCGGGCGCTGGCCGGGCGGCGGGCTGCCGCTGGCCCGCAAGGTCACCGGCAAGCGGCTGGGCATCCTGGGGCTGGGCCGCATCGGCATGGCCATCGCCCAGCGCGCCGCCGGCTTCGGCATGGACATCGCCTACACCAACCGCAAGCCGCGCAGCGACGTGTCCTACCGCTTCGTCGCCTCTCCGGTCGATCTGGCGCGGGAGAGCGACATCCTGATCGTCGCCGCCTCGGCCGGGCCGGACGCCCGCAACATGGTCAACCGCGCGGTGATCGAGGCGCTGGGGCCGGACGGGCTGCTGGTCAATGTGGCCCGCGGCGCCGTGGTGGACGAGCCGGAGCTGGTCGCCGCCCTGGCCGACGGGCGTCTCGGCGGGGCCGCGCTGGACGTCTTCGCCAACGAGCCGCACGCGCCGGAGGCCCTGTTCGGCCTGGACAATGTGGTCCTCCAGCCCCATCAGGCGAGCGCCACGGTGGAGACGCGCATGGCCATGGGCAATCTGGTGCTGGCGAACCTGTCGGCCTTCTTCGCCGGCCAGCCGCTGCCGACCGCCGTCGTCTGAATGGCGGCGTGAATGACCATCCTCGACGAGCGCGGCGGACCGGCCCGCATCACCCTGACGGAGGTGGCGCACCACGCCGGGGTGTCGCGGTCGACCGTCTCGCTCGTCCTGCGCGGCAGCCCGCTGGTCGCCGCCGAGACGCGGGAGCGCGTGCAGGCCGCCATCGAAGCCTTGGGCTACGTCTACAACCGCGGCGCCGCGACGCTGCGCGCCGCCCGCACCGACACGGTCGGGCTGCTCGTCTGCGAGATCAACAACTCCTTCTACGGCGAGCTGACCGCCGGGGTGGATGACGTTCTCGGCGAGCAGGGGGTCGTCGCCTTCCTCGCCAACACCGCGGAATCGGGGGAGCGGCAGGACCGCTACCTTCAGCGGATGCGCGAGCAGAATGTGGACGGGGTGATCCTCTGCCCCGCCGCCGGCACCTCGCCGGCGCTGCTGGACCGGCTGCGCCAGTGGCAGCTTCCCGTCGTCCAGGCGCTGCGCTTCCTCTCCGCCCGCGAAGGCGACTACGCCGGGGTGGATTACGAGTTCGGCATGGAGATGGTGACCGAGCATCTGCTGCGGAACGGCCATCGCCGCATCGCCTTCGTCGGCGGCAACCTGTCCCACTCCGCCTTCGCCGGGCGCCGGGCCGGCTTCGCCGCGGCGCTGCGCCGCCATGGCCTGACCCCGGACCTTGTCGTGCGCTGCCCGGCCACCCGCCGCGGCGGGCTGGACGCGGTTGGGCCGCTGATGGACCTTGCCGACCCGCCCACCGCGATGCTTTGTTACAACGACCTCGTCGCGTTCGGCGTGATGCTGGGGCTGGAGGCTCGCGGTCTGCGGGCAGGACGGGACATCGCGGTGACCGGTTTCGACGACCTGACCGAAGCGGCGATCAGCCGCCCCGCCCTGACCACCGTCGCCACCTCCGCCCGCCAGATCGGGCAGGAGGCCGCCCGCCTCCTGCTGCGCCGCATCGCCGACCCGCAGGGCGCTCCGGAGCGCGTGATCCTGCCCGCCCGGCTGGTCATCCGCGAGTCCTGCGGCGCCATGAGAGTCCAACCCGACAAGCACCAATAACCAAAGAAAAGCGAAGGCCCGAAGAGATGAACGATTCCGCATTCAGTGACTCGGTCGATGCCCTGATCCAGGCGCGGAAGAGCCGCGACTGGCTGTCCGCCCTGCCGACCCGCCCGACCAGCGAGGCCGAGGCCTACGCCATCCAGGACGCCGTGGCCCGCCGCCTCGGCCCGGTGGTCGCCTGGAAGGTCGGCGCCCGCACCCCGGACACCGAGCCGTTCCGCGCCCCCATCCACGCCGACACGCTGTTCTTCGACACCACGGTGCTCCCCGCGGCGGACTATCAGGTGATCGGCATGGAGGCGGAGATCGCCTATAAGTTCGCCAAGGATCTGCCGCCCCGCGCCGAGCCCTACAGCCGCGAGGAGGTCCTCGACGCCGTCGAGTCCGTCCATCCCGCCTTCGAGATCGTCGACACGCGCTTCGCCGGCTTCGGTTCGCAGGACGGGCTCAGCCATATGGCCGACCAGTTCAACCACGGCGCCTTGGTCATCGGCCCGGCCATCGCCGACTGGCGTTCGCTGGAGCCGCTGAAGGAGCGGGTCGCCCTGGTCGTCGACGGCGAGACGAAGGCCGACACGGTCGCCGGCAACTCCGCGGGAGAGCCGGTGCGCCTTCTGGTGTGGATGGCCAACACCGGCGCGGTCAGCCTGGGCGGTCTGAAGGCCGGCGACGTGGTGACCACCGGCTCGCACGTCGGCACCGTCATGGTCCCGGCGGGCAGCACGTCGGTCGCCGTGTACGGGACGATGGGTACGTATGAGCTGACCGTGAAGTGATCGGCTTCCCCTCGGTCACACCAGGGTAGTCAGCCCTGGCCTTTGTAACCCTCTCCCCTCCGGGGAGAGGGTGGCCCGGAGGGCCGGTGAGGGGGGTGCGCATGGCGGTACGTCCGGCACAAGCGCAACCCCCTCACCCTAACCCTCTCCCCGGAGGGGAGAGGGAATCATTCTCAGGTAAACACCGAGGCGCCGGCCTCCGCGCTGCCGACCGCCCGGCGGAACACGCCGAACAGCTCCCGCCCGCAGCCGACACCGGCGTCCGCCGGCGCGTCCGCCAGCGGGCGGGCGGTCCATTCCGCGTCGTCCACCAACACCTCCAGCGTGCCGCGCTCGGTGTCCAACCGCAGCACGTCGCCGTCCCGCACCCGGCCCAGCGGCCCGCCCGCCGCGGCCTCCGGCGTGACGTGGATCGCCGCCGGCACCTTGCCCGACGCCCCCGACATCCGCCCGTCCGTGACCAGCGCCACCCGGTAGCCGAGATCCTGAAGCACGCCCAGCGGCGGCGTCAGCTTGTGCAGCTCCGGCATGCCGTTGGCCTTCGGTCCCTGGAAGCGCACCACCACCACCACGTCGCGGTGAAGCTCGCCTTTGCGGAATGCCGCCTGCACCGACTCCTGGTCGGTGAACACGCGGGCCGGCGCCTCGATCACGCGATGGTCGGGCTTCACAGCGGAGACCTTCACCACCGCGCGGCCCAGCGGCCCGCTCAGCACGCGCAAGCCCCCCTCCGCCGCCATGGGCGACGCGACCGGAGCCAATACGGCGGGGTCGGCGCTCTCCCGGACCGCCGCGCCGCGCACCAGTTCGCCCCCCTCCAGCCGCAGCGGACGGCGGTAGGCGGCGATGCCGTCGTCCTCGCACACCGTGGCGGCGTCGCCATGCAGAAGCCCGGCGTCGGCCAGTTCGCCAATCAGGAAGGCCATGCCGCCCGCCGCCTCGAAATGGTTCACGTCGGCGCTGCCGTTCGGGTAGACGCGGGCGAGCAGTGGCACCACCGCCGACAGCTCGGCGAAGTCCTCCCAGGTCAAGGCGATTCCCGCCGCCGCCGCGATGGCCGGCAGATGCAGCGTGTGGTTGGTCGAGCCGCCGGTGGCCAGCAGCCCGACCACCGCGTTGACGATGGCGCGCTCGTCGACGATCTCGCCGATGGGCGTGCGCAGGGCGACCACCCGCCGCGCCGCCGCGTCGGTCAGCGCGTCGCGCAGCGCCGTGCCGGGGTTGGCGAAGCTGGCTCCCGGCAGATGCAGCCCCATCATCTCGACCAGCATCTGGTTCGAGTTGGCGGTGCCGTAGAAGGTGCAGGTCCCCGGCGCGTGGTAGGACGCGGCCTCGGCCTCCAGCAGCGCGTCCTTGTCCAGCTTGCCTTCCGCGTAGAGCTGGCGGATGCGCCCCTTCTCCTTGTTGGGCAGGCCGGAGGGCATCGGCCCGGCGGGCACGAAGACGGTGGGCAGATGGCCAAAGGACAGCGCGCCGATCAGCAGACCCGGAACGATCTTGTCGCAGACGCCGAGGCACAGCACCCCGTCGAAGGTGCCGTGCGACAGGGCGACCGCCGTCCCCATGGCGATGACCTCACGGGAGAACAGCGACAGTTCCATCCCCGGCTCGCCCTGGGTGACGCCGTCGCACATGGCCGGCACGCCACCCGCCACCTGGGCCACGCCGCCCGCCGCGCGCACCGCCGCCTTGAGCCGCTCCGGATAGTCGCCGTAGGGCTGATGGGCGGACAGCATGTCGTTGTAGGAGGTGACGATGCCGATGGCCGGTGTCGAGCCGCCGCGCAGCGCCGCCTTGTCCTCCGCCGCGGTGCAGCCGGCGAAGCCGTGCGCGCGGTTGGCGCAGCCCAGCGCCAGGCGGCGCGGCCCCTGGGCCGCAGCGGCGCGCAGCCGCTCCAGATAGGCGGCGCGGGTGGCGTGGCTGCGCTCCCGGATGCGGCGGGTGACGGCGTCGAGGACGGGATGAAGACTCGTCATGGCGGGTCCTTCCAGACGGCGGAGTGGTCAGGCGGCAATATGTTCAGAAGCCGGGAGCGATCCGGGCGGAGACGCGGGCGGCGATTTCCGCCGGGCTGGCGTCAATGTCGCAGACGATGCCGAGTTCCCCGGACTCCAGCGGCTCCAGGGCGGCGAACTGGCTGTCGAGCAGCGCAGTCGGCATGAAATGGCCGGCGCGCAGCGCCATGCGGGCGTGGATGGTGTCCCGGCTGCCGTCGAGATGAACGAACAGGACGCGCGTCCCGCCGGCGCTCAGCCGGTCGCGGTAGCGCCGCTTCAGCGCGGAGCAGGACACGACGATCGGCGCCCTGGCCTCCTTCGCGAGGACGATGTGGGCGGCAAGGGTGTCCAGCCAGCCCCAGCGGTCCTCGTCCTGGAGCGGGATGCCGGCGGACATCTTCGCGATGTTCTCCGGCGGGTGGAAGGCGTCGCCCTCCAGGAACTGCCAGCCGAGCCGCCGGGCCAGTTCCTCCCCCACCGAGGTCTTGCCGCAGCCCGCCACGCCCATCACCACGATCGCGTCCACGGCCCCGCTCATGTTAGCGGTAACATCGGGAGACGGAAGAGCGCTCATGCCGGTCGGTCCTCGAAACAAAATGGGGCGGGAGAGATGCGCATGTTACCGCTAACAAACGAGGCTTGTAAAGCCCAATCCGGCGCGGGATAATGGCCGCCGGACCACTGGAACGCCGATGACCGCCACCCCCCGCAAACCCCGATCCTCGCGCAGCGGACGCGCCACCATGGCCGACGTCGCCGCCGCCGCCGGGGTCAGCGCCATGACCGTGTCCCGCGCCCTGCGCCGGCCCGACACCGTCAGCGAGGAGGTGCGCGCCCGCGTCGAGGAGGCCAGCCGCCGCCTGGGCTTCGTGCCCAGCCGCGTGGCCTCGGCGCTGGCCTCGGCGCGGACCATGACGGTGGCGGTGCTGATCCCCTCCCTGACCAACGCCGTCTTCATCGACCTGCTGGCCGGCGTGCAGGAGACGCTGAGCCCGCAGGGCTACCAGCCGCTGGTCGGCATCACCGGCTACGGCCCGGAGGCGGAGGAGCGCGTCCTGCGCACGCAGCTCGCCCACGATCCGGACGGGGTGATCCTGAGCGGGCTCGACCACACGCCGGGCACCTGGGACCTGCTGCGCGGCCTGACGATCCCGGTCGTCCACACCATGGACTTGAGCGTGGAGGGGGATTTGATGGCCGAAGGCGGGCACGGCGACTGTCCGGTGCAGACGGTCGGCTTCTCGCAGTTCGACGCCGGCTACGCCGTCGGCGCGCACTTGGTGGCGCGGGGACGGCGGCGGATCGGGTTGATCGCCGGGCAGCTCGACTCGCGGACGCGCCAGCGCTGCGACGGCTGGCGGCAGGCGTTGCGCGACGCCGGACGGCACGACCCGGCGCGTGAGTTGATGGTGCCGGACGCCACCTCGGTCGCGCTGGGCGCGGAGCTGCTGGAGCGCGCGCTGGCCACCCACCCGGACACCGACGCGCTGTTCCTGTGCAACGACGATCTGGCGCAGGGCGCGCTGTTCCAATGCGCGCGGCTCGGCATTCCGGTGCCGGAGCGGCTGGCCGTCGCCGGCTTCAACGATCTGGCCGGGGCGGCCTGGACCGTCCCGCCGCTGACCACGGTCGCCACCCCCCGCCGTGCGATCGGCGTGGAGGCGGCCCGCCTGCTGATCGCGGGCATGGAGAGCCGGACGCCGCAGAGCCGGGAAAATCCGCGCCGCGTGGATCTGGGCTTTCGCCTGATGGTCCGCGAGACCACTTGAGAGACCGCAACCGACCCCCGCACCGCGGGGGGATCATCAAAGAGAATGTACGGGAGTTCGTTGTGATGGTGCAGGGCAACGCGACCAGGACCGGGGCGGAAACCACCGCCGTCGGCTCGGCCGACATCGCCGTCCTCGGCCTGGGCGTGATGGGGCGCAACCTCGCCGCCAATCTGGCCGACCATGGGGCCGTGGTGGCGGGCTACGACCTGGACGAGGGCCGCCGCGGCGCCTTCGCCGCCCAGGTCAGCAACGCCGTCCCCTGCGCCTCGGTGGAGGCGTTGCTGGGCGCGCTCAAGGCGCCGCGCACGATCCTGATGATGGTGCCCGCCGGCGCCCCGGTGGACGAGCTGACGACGGCCCTGCTGCCCCGCCTGGCGCCGGGCGACGTGCTGATCGACGGCGGCAACTCCCACTTCCGCGACACCAACCGCCGCGCGGCGCTCGCCGCCGCGGCGGGTGTGCGCTTCGTCGGGCTGGGCGTGTCGGGCGGCGAGGAGGGGGCGCGGCGCGGTCCCGCCCTGATGGCCGGCGGCGACGCCGAAGCGCTGGCCCCCGTCGCCCCGCTGCTGGCCGCCATCGCCGCCCGCGCCCCGGACGGCGAGTCCTGCTTCGCCCGCGTCGGGCCGGAGGGGGCGGGCCATTTCGTGAAGATGATCCACAACGGCATCGAATACGCCGACATGCAGCTGATCGCCGAGGCGTATCATCTTCTGCGCGAGATCGGCGGCTGCTCCTACGAGCGTCTGGCGGACATCTTCGCCGAGTGGAACGGCGGCGAGCTGGCCTCCTACCTGATGGAGATCACCACCGACATCCTGCGCACCAAGGATGGCGAGACCGGCGCTCCGATCCTGGAGGTGATCCGCGACGCCGCCGGCCAGAAGGGCACCGGCCATTGGGCGGCGACCACCGCGCTGGAGTTGGGCATGCCCGCCCCGACCATCGCCGAGGCGGTGCACGCCCGCTGCTTGTCCGCCCTGAAGGACGAGCGCGTGCGCGCCGCCGAGGCGCTGGCCATCCCCCACGCCCCATCCCGCGAGGATCTGGTCGCGTCGGTCGGCGACGCGCTGCTCAGCGGGCGGATCGCCGTCTACGCCCAGGGCTTCGCGGTGATCGCGGCGGGCAGCCGGCAGTTCGGCTGGGACGTCGATCTGGCGGCGGTGGCACGCATCTGGCGCGGCGGCTGCATCATCCGCGCCCGCCTGCTCGACCGCATCCTGACCGCGCTGAACCGCGCGCCGGAATTGCCAAACCTGATGCTGGACCCCGACATCGCCGGCCTGATGACCCGCGGCGATGCCGGCTTCCGCCGCGTGGTGGCCGCCGCGACGCTGGCCGCGGTGCCGGTGCCGGCGATGGCCTCGGCCCTGTCCTACTGGGACGGCTACCGCAGCGGCCGGCTGTGGGCCAACATGATCCAGGCCCAGCGCGACTATTTCGGCGCCCACGGCTATGAGCGCACGGACCGTCCGGGCATGGTGCACACGGAGTGGAAGGGGTCCTGAGGCCGCGACACTGGCCCCCACCCCGGCCCTCCCCCGCTATTGCAGGGGAGGGAGTCTAGTCCCCTCCCCTGCGCAGCGGGGGAGGGTTAGGGAGGGGGCATCAGCACGACCACTCACCCCTTCGGAAACACCGGCGCCCGCTTCTCGAAGAAGGCGGTCACGCCCTCCCCGGCCTCGTCGTTGAACAGCGACTCCACGAAGGCGTCGCGCTCGCGGTCGAGCTGCTCCGCCAGCCCGCCGTAAGCCACCTCCAGCAGCCCCTTGGCGCGGCCCAGCGCGGCGGTCGGGCCGGCGGCCAGCCGCTCCGCCCAGGCGGTCGCCTCGGCCAGCGCGCCGCCCGGGGCGGTCAGCCGGTTGATCATGCCGAGCTGGGCCAGACGCGGCGCCCCGACGCGCCCGCCCTCGAACAGGATCTCCGCGGCGAGCTGCGGCGGCAGCGCGCGGGCCAGCGACGCCGTGCCGCCGCCGTCCGACGTCAGCGCGACCTTGATGTAGGACAGGGTGAAGACCGCGTCCTCCGCCGCGACGATCAGGTCGCAGGCCAGCGCCAGCGGAAAGCCCGCCCCGCCCGCCGGCCCCTCGACCGCGGCGATCACCGGCTTGGGGCAGGCGCGCAGACTGCGGATCATGGCGTGGAAGCTCTCCACCCCCGCCCGCACCGACTCGCGGTCGCCGCCGCGCGCTTCCTTCAGCCATTTCAGATTGCCGCCGGAGCAGAAGGCACCCTCGGCCCCGGTCAGCACCACCGCCCCGACGCTCGCGTCCTCCGCCGCCGCGTCGAAGGCGGCGCGGGCCGCCTCCATCAGCGCCGGGCCGATGGAGTTGCGGGTGGCCGGGTCGTTGATGGTCAGGCGCAGGACACGGCCGTCCTGCGCGATGTCCAGGCCGGTTTTCTTATCGTTCATCGGGCTGTTCCCTCCGGATTTTCGCTTCCCGGAGCATACTTGAACATTCCCTCGGCGGACGCCAGCAGCGCGCCGTCGTCCTTGCGCCGCACCTCGCCGCGGCAGCCGACAATCTTGCGCCCGCCACCCAGCAGCGTGCCGCGCGCCACCACCGTGCCCTCCGCCACCGCGCCGAGAAAGCTGGAGGACAGCGACAGCGTGACCACCCGGCGGGAATGGCCGGGCACCGCGCAGTGGGTCGCCGCGAATCCCATGACGGTGTCGAGCAGGGTCATCAGCGCGCCGCCGTGCAGGACGCCGCCCCGGTTGCGGTGCTGCGGCGCGATGGTCAGTTCCAGCTCCGCCACGCCGTCCTCCCAGCGCACCAGCGTGTAGCCGAGCAGGGTCTGGAAGCCGGAAGCCGGTTCCCCCTTCATCAAGTCGTCCATAAAAGCGCTCTCCAACCCGTCTTCTTGGTTCTGGAGCGCCAATGTCGCACAAAAGGGCGTGTCAGTGCCGCCGCGCCGCCTTCAAAAAGCGCTCGCGGTCGCTGGAGCCGACGCGCATGTCGAAGACGTCGCCCTCCCGCTCCATGGTCAACGGCACGTCCACCCCCGCCGGGCCGAGATTCCACAGGGCGCGGTAGAAGTCGGCCAGCGAGCCCACCGGCTGCCCGGCCACCGCGCGCACCACGTCGCCGGCCCGCAGTTCCGCCCGCTGCGCCGGCCCGTCGCCGGCCAGCCCGACCAGCACCACCCGCTCCCGCTCGTCCTGCGTGGCGTAGAGGCCGAGCCAGGGGCGCGGCGGGTCGCTGACCTTCCCACGGGTCATCAGGTCGTCGAGGATCGGCTTCAGCAGGTCGATCGGCACGTTCATGTTCAGCGGCAGGACGCGCTCTTCCTCCGCCCGGTACTGGAGCTGGAGGGAGCCGATGCCCAGCAGCTCGCCCCCCGCCCCCAGCATCGCCGTGCCGCCCCAGTTGGGATGGGCCGGCAGGGTGAACAGGGCGTCGTCGATCATGTATTCCCAATAACCGGCGAACTCCTGCCGGGCGACCACCCGCGCGGTGATGGACCGCTCGCGCCCGCCGGCCCCGGCCACCACCACCGGGTCGCCCAACTGCACATGGCGCGACGAGCCGAGCATCAGCGCCGGCACGCCCAGCGGCGACAGCGCCTGCACCAGCCCGAAGCCGCTGGTGTGGTCGTAGGCGACGACGTGCGCCTGCACCGCCCGCCCGTCGTTGGTGGTCAGCCAGACCTCCTCGGCCTCCGCGATCAGGTAGCCGATGGTCAGGACCAGCCCGTCCTCGCGGATGACGGCGCCCTGGCCGGCGCGCTCCGTGCCCAGAACGCCGGCGGTGTAGGCGTCCTCCGGCACGCTGGCCCGCAGCCCGACCACGGCGGACAGCGCCCGGTCGAGGTCGTAGGCCAGATCATCCGGGTCGGGCTGGAATTGCGGCGGAATCCGCCAGTCGTCGGACGGGTTCATCGGCGGCTCCTTTGCGCAGGGGGCGGTCTGATCCTCTCCCCTTTCGGCGTTGCTCTCCATAACCTTATTTGGGACGCCGAACGCCGCTGCTAAGCCCGGCGCTCCGCACCCCCTCCTCCGCGCGTGAAACCAGAGGGCCGCCGCGATGTTGTTCGGGATCGCTTCGCAAGGCGACCAACCGAGGGAGGACATGATGGGCCTGTTCGATTTCTTCCGCCGCGATCACGGCGAAAAGGTCGGTGCCGCGGACACCCCGACCGCCGACGAGCTGAAATCCCACCTGACGCAGGTCGGCCTGCCGACCAATGGGCTGGACATCCAGGTCGCCGACGACACGGTGACCGTGCGCGGCAGCGCCGCCTCGCAGGAGGAGAAGGAGAAGATCGCGGTGGCGCTCGGCAACGTGAAGGGCGTGTCGCGGGTGGACGACCAGACCGCCGTCATCGCCAAGGACCAGAGCGCGGGCGGCCCCGACCAGCCGACCGTGCCGCCGACCGGGCAGCCGGCCAGCCAGACGCGGTTCCACACGGTGGAGAAGGGCGACACCCTGTCCGCCATCGCCAAAACGGTCTACGGCGACCCCAACCGCTACAACGCCATCTTCGAGGCCAACAAGCCGATGCTGAAGGACCCGAACAAGATCTATCCCGGTCAGGTCCTGCGCATCCCGCCGCAGTGAGGGCACGCCATTCCGCGGCGGGAGGCTCCCGCCGCGGGATCGGTCCGCAAAGGTGCAGATCGCGCCGGATTCTCCCGTCATTCCGACCGATCTCGAATTGCTCCGCCCAAGCCGCTCCGGCAGGCTCCCCGCCACGAACCGGCAAGGAGGAGCAGGCCATGAAGATCATCGGATACCCGGACGACCTCATTCCGCGCGTGGCGTCGGCCAGCCTGGGGACATACCGGACCCGGCAGGAATGCGCGGATCTGCTGGCCGGGATGGCCGACGCGGAGAAGGCGTTCGGCTCGATCACGTGGCACAAGGTGATGCTGCTCGCCCTCACCAAGCCGGAGCCGTTGGACGAGGACACCATCCACGTCTACGAGAGCGAGGTGGACAACGCCATCGCCCGCGTGTTCCGCAAGATGAAGATGCTCAACACGCTGGCCGCCGCGGCCTCCAAGGATCTCGGCGCCCTGGCGAAGGCGAATCCGAAGGACGCGGTGGCGAAGAAGGCTCTTGCCGCCACCAAGGCGGTGCCGGGCGTCACAGCCAAGCTGGTGAAGGTCCTTGAGGACGCCATCGACAAGGACCGCAAGGACATCAAGGCCCGTCTGGCCAAGGACGAGGCGGCCCATGAAAAACAGCGCAAGGCGGCCGAAAAGGCGGCGCAGCAAAACAACGGCGGCCAGTTCGTGAACCCCTTCCAGGGCAAGAGCCTTGCGGACATCCTGAAGAGCAGCAAGCTGACGCTGTTGCTGCACGCCTGCGCCGAGAAGGAGCACAACGGCGAGAACATCGAATTCCTGTCGATCACGCGCAAGGGCGTCGACCAGCGGGGAGCGCTGAAGCTCTACAACCTGTTCATCGACCCGAACGGCACGAAGAGCCTGAACATCACGGCCCAGCAACGCACCGATTTCTCCAACGGGATCGGCACGGGCACCTATGTGAAGGCCCTGAAGGACATTCGGGAGCATGTCGAGCTGGTCGTCAGCCGGGACACCCTGAAGCGCGCCCAGGAACTCGGCGAACCCGCCCTGCGCAAGCTCGGTTACAAGTGACCCTCAAACAGCGCCGGGCCGCCAGCGGGTCAGGCGCGCCGCCAGCCGGTCGAACCCGGCGTCCAGCACCACCGCCAGGGCGGCCACGATCACCGCGCCCTGGATGACGTAGGCGGGGTTGGAGCCATTCAGCCCGACGATGATCGGCAGGCCGAGGGTCTTCGCCCCGACCGTGGAGGCGATGGCCGCCGTGCCGAGATTGACGACCGCCGCCGTCCGCACCCCGGCCAGGATCACCGGGGCGGCCAGCGGCAGCTCCACCCGCCACAGCAGCGCGCCCGGCCCCATGCCCATGCCGCGCGCCGCCTCGCGCACCGGCTCCGGCACCGCTTCCAAACCGGCCACGGTGTTCTCCACGATGGGCAGCAGCCCGTAGAGCGTCAGCGCGATCAGCGCCGGGGCCGGGCCGAAGCCGAGCACGGGGACGGAGACGGCCAGCACCGCCACCGGCGGGAAGGTCTGCCCCATCGCCGCCACCGCGTCGAGGACGCCGCGGAATTCCCGGCCGAAGGGCCGGGTCACCGCGATGCCCGCCGCCCCGCCGAGCAGCACCGCGATCAGGCTCGCCCCACCGGCCAGCGCCAGATGGTCCAGCGTCAGGGCCAGGAAGTCGTCCGCCTCGTACAAGGGCCGGTCGAGCGCCGGGAAGGCGGCGGCGAACAGCGGCTTCAGCGCCGGCATCCCCAGCACCAGCGCCGCCAGGACGAGCAGCCCCAGCGCCAGCCGGTCGGTCAGCAGGCTCCGCAGGCGGCTCACGGCCGGTCCGGCCCGCGCAGCAGGTCGGCGAGATGGAGCGTGCCCATCGGGCGCCCCTGCCCGTCCGCCACGGGAAGCCGGTCAGTGCCGCGCGCGACCATGGCGGCCAGCGCCTGGCGCAGCGACGCCCCCGCCGCCAGGGGATCGCCCGGCGCCGTTTCGCCGGGGCGCGTCCGCTCCGCCACCGTCTCCACGGCCAGCCGCTTCAGCCCCCAGTCCTCGCGCCCCACCAGATCGCGCACCCGGTCGTCGGCGGGATCGCTCAGGATGTCGAGCGGCGTGCCGGTCTGCACCAGCCGCCCGCGGTCCAGAATGGCGATCCGGCTGGCCAGCGCCAGCGCCTCGTTCATGTCGTGGGTGACGAAGACGATGGTGGTCCCGGTCACCGTGTGGATCGCCGCCATCTCCGCCTGCAGGGCGCCGCGGGTGATCGGGTCGAGCGCGCTGAACGGCTCGTCCATCAGCAGGATGTGCGGCTCCGCCGCCAGAGCGCGGGCGACGCCGACGCGCTGCTGTTGCCCGCCGGACAGTTCGTGCGGGTAGGCGCCGCGGTAGCGTTCCGGGTCGAGATTCAGCAGGGTCAGCAGCTCCGTCACCCGGTCGCGCACCCGTGCCCTGGGCCAGCCGAGCAGGTCCGGCACGGCGGCGATGTTGCGCTCCACCGTCCAGTGCGGAAACAGCCCGACGCTCTGGATCACGTAGCCCATGCGGCGGCGCAGCGCCTCCGGCTTCAGGCGGGCGATGTCCTCGCCCTCCACCCGGATCGTCCCGGCGTCCGGCGCGATCAGCCGGTTCATCATCCGCAGAACCGTGGATTTGCCGGAGCCGGACGGCCCGATCAGCACACGGAACTCCCCGGCCGCCACGGTCAGCGACAGGTTATCGACGGCTGTCCAGGCGCCGAACCGCTTGGTCACTCCCTCGAAGGCGATCACGCCGCCGTCCTCCCCAGTCGCGACAGCGCCAGCGCCGAGGCCAGCTTCAGCGCCGCGTCGGCGGCGACGGCCAGCAGGATCACCGGCACCGCCCCCAGCAGCACGAGGTCCAGCGCGTTGGCGAACAGCCCCTGGAACATGATGGCTCCCAGCCCGCCGGCGCCGATCAGCGCCGCCACCGCGGCCAGCCCGACCGCCTGGACCAGCGTGATGCGCAGCCCGGCCAGGAACACCGGCAGGGCCAGCGGCGCCTCGACCCGCCAGAAGATCTGGCGCGGCGTCATGCCGATGCCGCGCGCCGCCTCCCGCACCGGCTCCGGCACGCCGGCCAGCCCGGCGGCGGTGTTGCGCGCGATGGGCAGCAGCGAATAGAGCGTCAGCGCGATCACCGCCGGCACCGGCCCGACCCCGCCGATCCCCAGCCCCGGAAAGGCGGCAGCCAGCGCCGACAGAGGGGCCAGCAGCAGCCCGAACAGGGCGATGGACGGAATCGTCTGCACCACGTTCAGCACCGGAAACACCAGCCGCCCCACGGCGGCGGAGCGCTGCGCGGCGATGCCCAGCGGCACGCCGATCACCAGGGTCGGCACCAAAGCCGCCGCGACCAGCGCGGCGTGGCGCAGCACGGCCCCGGCGAAGACGTCCCGCTGGTTGGCGTATTCCTTCATGATCGACAACTGGTCGAGGTGCCCGGCGGCGAACTGCCCGCCGATCAGCGCCGCCGCCAGCGCCCCCACGGCGACCCGCCCGGCGGGACCCAGCCCCAGCCGCCGCACCCCGTCGAGGACGGCGAGCAGAGCTGCCGCCTCCATCACCCAGAAGCCCGCCCCGAAGGAGGTCCGCGCCGCCGGGCTGGCCGTCGCGGCGAGCAGCGCGGCGTGCTGCCCGGCCAGCCAGACCAGCCCCGCCGCCGCCAGTACCCCCGCCCCGACATACAAGATGTTCACCGCCCGGCCCGGCCGCAGGAACGGCACGGCCAGCAGCAGGGCGACCGGCAGCAGCGCCGCCCCGCTCCATCCGGCGCCCGCCACAGCGCTCAACGCGATGGCCTTTCCCGACAGCAGCCGGTTGGGCGCGAAGCCAAGGAACGGCAGAGCCAGCGCCGCCGCCACGGTCATGGCGGCGAGCAGCAGGGCGACGCGGTTGTGGATCGGACGGACGCGGGTCATTCCGTCGGTTCAGGCCGTCAGTTCAGAAATCCCTTGGATTTCAGATAGGTCGTGGCGACCGCCCGCGGATCCTGCCCCTCCACGGAAATCTTGGCGTTCAGCCCGCGCAGGGTCTCGGTGTCCAGGGATCTGAACACCGGGTCCAGCAGGTCGCGGATCTTCGGATGGGCGTCCAGCACGCCGTCGCGGATGGTCGGGGCCGGGGCGTAGACCATCTGCGCGCTCTTGGTGTCCTTCATGACCACGAGGTCCAGCGCGGCGATGGCGCCGTCCGTGCCGTAGACCATGGCGGTGTTGACTCCGGACGTGCCCTCGGCCGCCGCGCGGATGGTCGCCGCCGTGTCGCCGCCGGCCAGCACCAGGATCTGGTCGGGCTTCAGCGTGAAGCCGTAGGATTTCTGGAAGGAGGGCAGCGCCGCCGGGCTTTCCACGAACTCCGCCGAGGCGGCGAGCTTCGCCGCGCCGCCGGCTCCGACCCAGCGGGCGAAATCCTCCATGGTGGCGAGGGTGTTGGGCGCCGCCACGTCGCGGCGCAGCGCGATGGCCCAGGTGTTGTTCGCCGGCGCCGGGGTCAGCCAGACGATGTTGTTCTTGTCGCGGTCGAGCTGCTTCACCGTCTCATAGCCGGCGGCGGCGTTCTTCCAGGCCGGATCGCTGTCGATGTTGAAGAAGAAGGCGCCGTTGCCGGTGTATTCCGGATAGACGTCGATCTCCCCGGCCAGCAGGGCGCTGCGCACGATCCGGGTGGGGCCGAGCTGGATCTTGTTCTCCACCGGAATCCCGTTGGCCTCCAGCACCTGCAGGATCATCGTGCCGAGCAGGCCGCTTTCGGCGTCCAGCTTCGATCCGACACGGACCTTGTCCGCCGCCGCAGCACTCCCCACCGTCAGCAGCGCTCCCAACGCCAGGGCGGCCACCGCCCGAACCACACGCCGCATCCCCCGCATCCTCCCAACCATCGTCCAATTTGTCCGTCCGCCAGCATGGGGAAGCCGGGCCGCCGCGGCAACCCACCCTTTCCGCCGGTACGGCCCTCCATTTTGGAGAAGGGGCTCACGCCGTGACGTGGTCCTCCGCATCGCGCGCCGCCCGCGCCCCGGCGCCGTCCACCCAGCCGCCCAGCTCGCGCTCGACGAGGTCGGACAGGAAGATGACATGGTCGGGATGGTCGTTCAGGCAAGGAATGTAGGTGAAGCGCTCGCCACCGGCCGCTATGAAGGCGTCCTTCACCTGGAACTGGATCTCCTCCAGCGTCTCCACGCAGTCGGCGGAGAAGCCCGGCGCGATCACCGCGATCTTGGTCTTACCGGCGCGCGCCAGCTCCTCGACCGTCTTGTCGGTGTAGGGCTTCAGCCACTCCGCCTTGCCGAAGCGCGACTGGAAGCTGTACTGCACCCGCCCGGGCTCCCAGCCCAGCCGCTCGGCCAGCAGGCGCGCGGTCTTCACGCAGAAGCAGTGGTAGGGGTCGCCGCGGTCGAGATAGACCTTGGGCAGACCGTGGAAGCTCGCCAGCAGCACGTCCGGCGTGTGGTCCAGCGCCGCGATGTGCCGCACCACCGAGCGGGCCAGCGCCTCGATGTAGCCCGGCTCGTCGTGGTAGGCGGGGACGGTGCGCACCGCCGGCTGCCAACGCATGGTCATCAGGTGACGGAAGGCCTGATCGTTGGCCGTGGCCGTCGTGGTCGCCGAATATTGCGGGTAGAGCGGGAACAGCAGGATGCGGTCGCAGCCCTGGTCCTTCAGCCGCTGGATCGCCGGGCCGACCGCCGGCTGGCCGTAGCGCATGGCCCAGTCGACCACGACCGCTTCGCCGTGCCGCGCCGCCAACTCCGCCGCGACGCCCTCCGCCTGGGCGCGGGTGACGGTCTTCAGCGGGCTTTCGTTGCGCTCCTCGTTCCAGATGCTTTTGTAGGCATGGCCGCTCTTGCCCGGACGCACGGTCAGGATGATGCCGTTCAGCACCGGCCACCATACGGCCTTCGGGACCTCGATGACGCGGGGGTCCGACAGGAACTCCTTCAGATAGCGGCGCATCGACCAGTAGTCGGTCGCCTCCGGCGTTCCGAGATTCATCAGAAGCACACCGACGCGGCGCGCGGGAACCGGCGGATGGTCGGCGGGCTTGGGAATGGGCTGCATGATGTCGGTCACCTCGATGTCGCGGCGGGCAGCATAATAGCGAGCCGAACCCATCGGAAGCAGCCCTTTGTCCCTATGCGGTCGATAGGGCTGGGCTATCCTCCGGCCGTTCGGACAGGCTCTTACGTTCGTTCGGCGAAAACGGATTTCAGATCGACCGCGCCGTCCGGCCGCGCGTCGAGGTCGAGCTGCCGCTCCACCGCGTCGAGATGCTCCATCATCAGCCGCATCGCCGCGCCGGGCGGGCCGGACTCCAGCGCCTCGACGAAGCGCCGGTGTTCGGTGGCGGAGCAGGAATGGGAGGACCGCCGCTCGAACGCCGCGATGGCGAGGCTGGAGCGGTCGATCAGGTCGGCCAGGATACCGGCCAGCGTGGCGTTCCCGGCGAAGTCGGCCAGCAGTTGATGGAACTGCCCCGACAGGCGGATCAGCGCCATGCGGTCGCCGGCCCGGTCGGCCTCCTCCTCCCGCGCCAGATGGGCGCGCAGCTTCGCCGACATCTCGTCCGGCAGGGGGCGGGCGGTGCGCTCCAGCGCCTCGACCACGGCGCGCTCGATCACGCGGCGGGCTTCGAACACCTCGCGCGCCTCGCGCGCGGTGGGCTTGGCGACGAAGGCGCCGCGGTTGGGGATCAGCGTCACCACGCGCCGCTGCGCCAGCAGAAGCAGCACCTTGCGCACCCGCTCGCGGCTGACACCGAACACCTCGGCCAGGCTCTCCTCGGCCAGCTTGGTGCCGGGCGGCAGCCGGCGGTCGGCGATGGCCTCGCCGATGCTGCGGACGATGCGGGCCTCCGCCCCCTCCCCCCGCCCGCGGACGGCGCGGCGGGGGGCGCTCAGGACAGTTTTCATGATGGCACGGGCGCTGTTCAATGTGTTGCCGCGGATTGTGCACAAAACGGACCAGCGGACAAACGCGACTCCCGCGCCCTGCCCATGCATCGGGCACAGCCCACCCATGCACAATTTCGCGCCACAGCGCCGAAATCCTGACCAATCGCTGATTTTCGCTGCCGGAAAGCCGCGGAAATCCGCCATTCACACGCTGGCATGGAACTTGCGGACGTATTCGACAGCCGCAGCGGGACCTGCGGATTGTGCACAAAATCGGAGAGGGCCATGACCGCCAGAACGACCGCAGCCGGATCGCCCGCCACCGGATCAACCGTCGAGCTGGTGAAGCTGCGCAAGTTCTACGGTTCCACCGTCGCCGTGGACGGCATCGACCTGCGCATCGCCGCCGGGGCCTATTGCTGCCTGCTCGGCCCCAGCGGCTGCGGCAAGACCTCCACGCTGCGCATGATCGCCGGGCATGAGGACATCTCCGACGGCGACCTGCTGATCGGCGACACGGTGGTCAACGGGGAGCCGCCGGCCCGCCGCGGCACCGCCATGATGTTCCAGAGCTACGCCCTGTTCCCGCACCTGGACTGCACCGACAACGTCGCCTTCAGCCTGAAGATGAAGGGTGTCGCGAAGGAGGAGCGGCGGCGGCGCGCGCGGGAGATGCTGGACCTCGTCCACATGTCCCAGTACGCGGACCGGCTGCCCGCCCAACTCTCCGGCGGCCAGCAGCAGCGCGTGGCGCTGGCCCGCGCGCTGATCACCCGGCCCGGCGTCCTGCTGCTCGACGAGCCGCTGTCGGCGCTCGACCCCTTCCTGCGCATCCGCATGCGCGAGGAGCTGAAGCGCCTGCACACCGAGCTTGGCATCACCTTCGTCCATGTCACCCACAGCCAGACCGAGGCGATGGCGCTGGCCGACCTCGTGGTGGTGATGAACCAGGGCCGGATCGAGCAGGCCGGCCCGCCGCGCGAGGTCTTCAACCAGCCGCGCACCGCCTTCGTCGCCCGCTTCATCGGCGGCCACAACGTGGTGGAGGACGCCGCCGGCCGCCGGGCCGTGCGCGCCGACCGCATCCTGCTCGGCCGTCCCGAGGGCACCGATCATCAGTTGGAAGGCACCGTCCGCGCGCTGGAGTATCACGGCGCGTCGGTCCACCTGACGCTCGACGTGCCGGGTGCCGAGGACTTCGCCGTGGTGCTGGACGAATCCCGCTTCTACGACGCCCCGCTTGCCATCGGCGACCGCGTGACCGCGGGCTGGAAGGCGCGCGACGTCCACCCCCTGGTTGCCTGATTTCCCCGACCAATCCCCAAAAACCGACCGACCATACTGGAGGCACAGAGCATGACCGAGACGCGCACCGGCTCGCCCCTTTCCGCCGGGACCACCACGGGCGGAACCACAACGGGCGTCAGCCGCCGCACGCTGCTGAAGGGCACCGCCGCCGCCGCGGGTGTCGCCATCGGGTCGGGGGCGATCACCGGCTTCCCCACCATCTGGGCGCAGAACATCAAGAACGTCACGCTGCGCCAGTTCGGCACCGGCGTGTCGAACCTGAACGCCGTCGCCGACAAGGTGAAGGAGGATCTGGGCTTCACGCTGCAGATGACCGCGCTCGACAGTGACGCGGTGGCCCAGCGCGCGGTGACCCAGCCGAAGTCCTACGACATCGCCGACATCGAATACTGGATCTGCAAGAAGGTCTTCCCGGCCGGCGTGATGCAGCCGATGGACGTCTCCAAGATCAAGAACTTCGACAAGATCGTCCCGATCTTCGTCAACGGCAAGCTGACCCCGGAGAGCGCCGTCGCCCAGGGCACCGCCCCGCACACCGTCGGCTTCGTGGAGGGCAAGGACAGCATCAAGTTCGCCAAGTCGGCCACCCAGTGGATGACGCTGATCCCGACCATCTACAACGCCGACACGCTGGGGATCCGCCCCGATCTGGTCGGCCGCCCGATCACCAGCTGGACCGACCTGCTGGACCCGGCCTTCAAGGGCAAGGCGTCGATCCTGAACATCCCCTCCATCGGCATCATGGACGCCGCCATGGTCTGCGAGGCCATGGGCGAGGTGAAGTACGGCGACAAGGGCAACATGACCAAGGAGGAGATCGACAAGACCCTCAAGATCATGACCGACGCCAAGAAGGCCGGCCAGTTCCGCGCCTTCTGGAAGACCTTCGACGAGAGCGTCAACCTGATGTCCTCGGGCGAGGTCATCATCCAGTCGATGTGGTCGCCGGCCGTGGCCGCCGTGCGCGCCAAGGGCATCCAGTGCGTCTATCAGCCGCTGAAGGAAGGCTACCGCGCCTGGGGCGGCGGCCTCGGCATCGCCAAGCATCTGAGCGGGCTGGAGCTGGAAGCGGCCTACGAATACATCAACTGGTACCTGTCGGGCTGGGTCGGCGCCTATCTGAACCGCCAGGGCTATTACTCCGCCGTGCTCGACACCGCGAAGGAGCACATGTCGCCGGACGAGTGGGCCTTCTGGATGGAGGGCCAGCCGGCCAAGACCGACATCCTCAGCCCCGAGGGCAAGGTGATGGAGAAGGCCGGCGCGGTGCGCGACGGCGGGTCGTTCCAGGACCGCATGGGCCGTGTCGCCTGCTGGAACGCGGTGATGGACGAGGACCGCTACATGGTCCGCAAGTGGAACGAGTTCGTCGCGGCGTAACCTAGGCCCGCTTGCCCCCACCCTCCCGCTTCGCGGGTCCCTCCCTCCCCCGC